>NZ_CP137892.1:2571785-3214731 GCF_033547155.1 Pseudomonas benzenivorans | reverse complement strand
GGGCCCCATGTGATACTCAAGGGGCCGACCCGGATCGGTAAGCACAACCGCATCTATCAGTTTTCCTCGATCGGCGAGGACACTCCGGATCTCAAGTACAAGGGCGAGCCCACGCGTCTGGTGATCGGCGACCATAACGTGATTCGCGAAGGGGTCACCATCCACCGTGGCACCGTGCAGGATCGCAGCGAAACCACCATCGGCGACCACAACCTGATCATGGCCTATGCCCATATCGGCCACGACAGCGTGATCGCCAACCATTGCATCCTGGTGAACAACACCGCGCTGGCCGGTCACGTCCACGTCGACGACTGGGCGATCCTCTCCGGCTACACCCTGGTGCATCAGTTCTGTCGCATCGGTGCCCACAGTTTCTCCGGAATGGGCACGGCCATCGGCAAGGATGTGCCGGCCTATGTCACCGTCTTCGGCAACCCCGCCGAGGCGCGCAGCATGAACTTCGAGGGCATGCGCCGCCGTGGCTTCAGCAACGAGGCCATCGCCGCCCTGCGCCGGGCGTACAAGACGGTGTACCGTCAGGGCTTGACCGTGGAACAGGCCCTGGCCGAGTTGGCCGAGCCGTCGGCGCAGTTTCCCGAGGTTGCGGTGTTCCGCGACTCGATCCAGGCTTCCAGCCGCGGCATCACCCGCTAAACCATGGGTCAGCCATTGCGCATCGCCCTGGTGGCCGGCGAGGCCTCCGGGGATATTCTTGGCGCCGGCCTGATGCGTGCGCTCAAGGCGCAGCATGCCCGGATCGAGTTCGTTGGTGTCGGCGGACCCCTGATGCAGGCCGAAGGCCTGGAGTCCTATTTCCCCATGGAGCGTCTGGCGGTGATGGGCCTGGTCGAGGTGCTCGGCCGCCTGCCGGAGTTGCTGGGCCGGCGTCGGCGCCTGCTGCGCGACCTGATCCAGGCCAAGCCGGACGTGTTCATCGGCATCGATGCGCCGGACTTCAATCTCGATCTCGAACTCAAGTTGCGTCGTGCCGGGATCAAGACCGTGCATTACGTCAGCCCCTCGGTCTGGGCCTGGCGGCAGAAGCGCGTGCTGAAGATTCGTCAGGCCTGCGACCTGATGCTCTGCCTGTTCCCCTTCGAGGCGAAGTTCTACGACGCCCAGCAGGTGCCGGTGCGTTTCGTCGGCCATCCGCTGGCCGATACCATTCCCCTGCAGGCCGAGCGGCATGCCGCGCGGGCGGCCCTGGACCTGCCGCAGGAGGCTCCGGTGGTAGCCCTGCTGCCGGGCAGCCGTGGCGGCGAGGTGGCACGCTTGGGCGCTTTGTTCCTCGATGCAGCGACGCGCCTGCGGGCCTTGCGCCCCGGCATTCGCTTCGTGCTGCCGAGCGCCAGTCCGGAGCGCCGCGCCCAGCTCGAGCAGCTGCTGGTCGACCGCGATCTGCCCCTGACCCTGGTGGACGGCCGCTCCCACGAGGTGCTGGCCGCCTGCGACGCGGTGTTGATCGCCTCCGGCACCGCCACCCTGGAGGCGCTGCTGTACAAGCGGCCGATGGTGGTGGCCTACCGGGTCGCGCCCTTGACCTACCGGATCCTCAAGCGCCTGGTGAAGAGCCCCTACATCTCCTTGCCCAATCTGTTGGCCGAGCGCCTGCTGGTGCCCGAGCTGATCCAGGACGCGGCGACGCCGGAGAGCCTGGCGCAGCATTTGGCGCCGCTGCTGGAGGATGGCGAGGTGCAGACCGAGGGCTTCGATGTGATTCATCGCGCGTTGCGCCGTGACGCTTCGGTCCAGGCGGCTCAGGCCGTGCTCGAACTGGCCGGGCGCGCCTGATGCAGCTGGGGCTGGATTTCACCCAGGTGCAGGAGCTGGTGGCCGGGGTCGACGAGGTCGGTCGTGGTCCGCTGTGCGGCGCCGTGGTCACCGCGGCGGTGATCCTCGATCCGGCCCGGCCGATCCACGGCCTGAACGATTCGAAGAAGCTCAGCGAGGCCCGCCGCGAGCAGCTGTTCGAGGAGATCCGTGAGAAGGCCCTGGCCTGGTGCATCGCCCGCGCCGAGGTGGAGGAGATCGACCGTCTGAACATCCTCCAGGCCACCCTGCTGGCCATGCAGCGTGCGGTCGAGGGCCTGAGCGTGACACCCAAGCTGGCGCTGATCGACGGCAATCGCTGCCCGCGCCTGTCGGTGCCCAGTGCGGCGGTGGTCAAGGGCGACAGCCAGGTGCCGGCGATCGCTGCGGCCTCGATCCTGGCAAAGGTCAGCCGCGATCGCGAGATGCAGCAGCTCGACCTGCAGTATCCCGGCTACGGTATCGCCGGGCACAAGGGCTACCCCACGCCGGTCCATCTGGAGGCCCTGCGTCGCCTGGGGCCGACGCCCATTCACCGGCGCTCCTTCGCGCCGGTGCGGGCCCTGCTGGAGCCTTAGGGGCAGCCTGCGGCTCGCGTCTCTGGCCTTTATCCCCGAGCCCGGTACAATCCGGGCCTTGTCGTTTTCGTGTTCTGCATAGGCTTGCCATGACCCCTTCCTTCGTCCATCTGCGTCTGCACTCCGAGTACTCCCTGGTCGACGGTCTGGTGCGGGTCAAGCCGCTGATCAAGGCGACCGCGGGCGCCGGCATGCCGGCGGTGGCGATCACCGACATGAGCAACATGTGCGCCCTGGTGAAGTTCTACAAGGCGGCCATGGGCGCCGGGATCAAGCCGATCTGCGGCGCCGATATCTGGCTGGCCAGCCCCGAGGAAGACGGTCCGCTGAGCCGCATGACCCTGCTGGCGATGAATGCCAAGGGCTATCGCAACCTCACCGAGCTGATCTCCCGCGGCTGGATGGAGGGGCAGAGCAACGACCTGGTGATCATCCAGCGCGACTGGGTCAAGGCCGCCGCCGAAGGCCTGATCGCCCTGTCCGGGTCCAAGGAGGGGGAGGTCGGCCATGCCCTGCTCGAGGACGACCAGGCCGGTGCCGAGGCGCTGTTGCGCGAATGGCAGGCGGCATTCCCCGAACGCTTCTATCTGGAGGTGCAGCGCACCAACCGGGTGGGCGACGAGGAACACCTGCATGGTGCCGTGGCCCTGGCCGAGAAGCTCGGCGTGCCGCTGGTGGCGACCAACGACGTGCGCTTCATCAAGCAGGGGGATTTCGAGGCCCACGAGACCCGCGTGTGCATCGGCGAAGGCCGCTCCCTGGACGACCCGCGGCGCTCCCGTGCTTACTCGGACCAGCAGTACCTGAAGACCCCGCAAGAGATGTGGGAGCTGTTCAGCGACCTGCCCGAGGCGCTGGAGAACTCCGTGGAGATCGCGAAACGCTGCAATATCGAGGTCCAGCTCGGCACCTACTTCCTGCCGAACTTCCCGATTCCCGACGGCATGACCATGGACGAGTACTTCCGCAAGGTCTCCTTCGAGGGACTCGAGGAGCGTCTGGCCGTGCTGCTGCCGCCGGACACCCCGGACTATCAGGCGAAGAAGCAGGTCTATATCGATCGCCTGAATTTCGAGCTGGACATCATCATCCAGATGGGCTTTCCCGGTTACTTCCTCATCGTCATGGACTTCATCCAGTGGGCGAAGAACAACGGTGTGCCGGTCGGGCCGGGCCGGGGCTCGGGCGCCGGCTCCCTGGTGGCCTATGTGCAGAAGATCACCGACCTCGACCCGTTGGCCTACGACCTGCTGTTCGAGCGCTTCCTCAATCCCGAGCGGGTCTCCATGCCCGACTTCGACGTCGACTTCTGCATGGACGGCCGCGACCGGGTGATCGACTACGTGGCCGAGAAGTACGGACGCAACGCGGTCAGTCAGATCATCACCTTCGGTTCGATGGCGGCCAAGGCGGTGGTGCGCGACGTGGCGCGGGCTCAGGGCAAGTCCTACGGCCTGGCCGATCGCCTGTCGAAGATGATCCCCTTCGAGGTCGGCATGACCCTGGAGAAGGCCTACGAACAGGAAGAGGCGCTGCGCGACTTCCTCAAGGTCGACGAGGAGGCGGCGGAAATCTGGGAGATGTCTCTCAAGCTCGAGGGCATCACCCGCGGCACCGGCAAGCACGCCGGCGGCGTGGTGATCGCGCCGACCAAGCTCACCGACTTCGCGCCGATCGCCTGCGATGAAGAGGGCGGCGGCCTGGTGACCCAGTTCGACAAGGACGACGTGGAAGCGGCCGGCCTGGTCAAGTTCGACTTCCTCGGCCTGCGCACCCTGACCATCATCAAGTGGGCGATGGAAACCATCCATCGCATCCAGAAGCGCGAAGGCGCTGCGGATGAGGAGTTGGTCAACATCGACTTCATCCCGCTGGACGACAAGAAAACCTACGACATGCTGCAGAAGGCCGAGACCACGGCGGTGTTCCAGCTCGAGTCGCGGGGCATGAAGGAGTTGATCAAGAAGCTCAAGCCGGACTGCCTGGAGGACATGATCGCTCTGGTGGCGCTGTTCCGCCCGGGGCCGCTGCAGTCGGGCATGGTGGACGACTTCATCAACCGCAAGCACGGCCGCGCCGAGCTGTCCTACCCGCACCCTGACTACCAGTACGCCGGTCTGGAACCTGTGCTCAAGCCCACCTACGGCATCATCCTGTACCAGGAACAGGTGATGCAGATCGCCCAGGTCATGGCCGGCTACACCCTCGGCGAGGCGGACATGCTGCGTCGTGCCATGGGCAAGAAGAAACCCGAGGAGATGGCCAAGCAGCGTGGCGGTTTCATCGAGGGCTGCGCCAGTAACAACATCGACGCGGACCTGGCGGGCAACATCTTCGACCTGGTGGAAAAATTCGCCGGCTACGGCTTCAACAAGTCCCACTCGGCCGCCTACGGCCTGGTGTCCTATCAGACCGCCTGGCTCAAGGCCCATCACCCCGCGCCGTTCATGGCGGCGGTGCTCTCGGCCGATATGCACAACACCGACAAGGTGGTGACCCTGATCGAGGAGTGCCGCAGCATGAAGCTGCGCCTCGATGCGCCGGACGTGAACACCTCGGAATTCAAGTTCACCGTCAACGACGAGGGGCGCATCGTCTACGGCCTGGGGGCGGTCAAGGGCGTCGGCGAGGGGCCGGTGGAGGCCATCGTCGAGTCGCGGCGCGACGGGCCGTTCAAGGACCTGTTCGACTTCTGCTCGCGGGTCGACCTCAAGCGCATCAACAAGCGCACCCTGGAGGCGCTGATCCGCAGTGGTGCGCTGGATCGCCTGGGACCGTACTTCCACGACGAGATCAAGGCCTACCAGGCCAATATCGACCGCAACCGCGCGGTGCTGCTGGCGGCCATGGAGGAAGCGGTGCAGGCGGCGGAGCAGACTGCCCGCAGCCACGACAGCGGCCACATGGACCTGTTCGGCGGGGTGTTCGCCGACGCCGAGACCGACGTCTACGTCAATCACCTCAAGGCCCGCGAGCTGACGCTCAAGGAGCGCCTGAAGGGCGAGAAGGACACCCTCGGCCTGTACCTCACCGGCCACCCGATCGACGAGTACGAAGGCGAGGTGCGGCGCTTCGCCCGCCAGCGCATCGTCGACCTCAAGCCGGCGCGCGACAGCCAGACGGTGGCCGGGCTGATCGTCGCCCTGCGGGTGATGAAGAACAAGAAGGGCGACAAGATGGGCTTCATCACCCTCGACGACCGTTCGGGGCGGATCGAGGCCTCGCTGTTCGCCGATGCCTTCGCCGGCGCCCAGGCGCTGCTGCAGACCGACGCCCTGGTGGTGGTCGAGGGCGAGGTGAGCAACGACGATTTCTCCGGTGGCCTGCGCCTGCGCGCCAAGCGGGTGATGAGCCTGGAAGAGGCCCGCACCGGCCTGGCCGAGAGCCTGCGCCTGAAGGTCGCCGGCGCGGCCTTGAAGGGCGACCGCCTGCGCTGGCTGGCCGAGCTGTGCAGCCGCCATCGCGGTGCCTGCCCGATCACCCTGGATTACACCGGGGACGCGGCCAAGGCCCTGCTGCAGTTCGGCGAAAACTGGCGCATCGACCCGGCCGACAGCTTGATTCAGGCATTGCGTGACCAGTTCGGCCGAGACAACGTCTTTTTGCACTACCGCTGATAGGCGAGGCCGAGCCTCGCCAGTTGGCCCGACACATTATTGGGTGTCGACCTCGATGCGCCCGATCCCTTAAGGTAGGGCGCGAAACGGATACAGCTCCCCGGCCGCTTGGCCGTCGACGCAAGACGGATGACTATGAACCCGAACTTTCTCGATTTCGAACAGCCGATCGCCGACCTGCAAGCCAAGATCGAAGAGCTTCGCTTGGTGGGTAACGACAACGCGTTGAACATCAACGAAGAGATCGCCCGCCTGCAGGACAAGAGCAGCGCCCTGACCGAAAGCATTTTCGGCAACCTGACCAGCTGGCAGATCGCCCAGCTGGCCCGTCATCCGCGCCGCCCCTATACCCTCGATTACCTGCAGCACATCTTCACCGAGTTCGACGAGCTGCACGGCGACCGTCACTTCTCCGACGACGCCGCGATCGTCGGCGGCGTGGCGCGCCTGGACGGCGAGCCGGTGATGGTCATCGGCCATCAGAAGGGCCGCGACGTGCGCGAGAAGGTCCGTCGCAACTTCGGCATGCCGCGTCCGGAGGGCTACCGCAAGGCCTGCCGCCTGATGGAAATGGCCGAACGCTTCAAGATGCCGATCCTCACCTTCATCGACACCCCCGGCGCCTATCCGGGCATCGACGCCGAGGAGCGCGGGCAGAGCGAGGCGATCGCCTGGAACCTGCGGGTGATGGCGCGGCTGAAGACCCCGATCATCGCCACCGTGATCGGCGAGGGCGGCTCCGGCGGCGCCCTGGCGATTGGCGTCTGCGATCGTCTGAACATGCTGCAGTATTCGACCTACTCGGTGATCTCGCCGGAAGGTTGCGCCTCGATCCTGTGGAAGACCGCCGAGAAGGCCCCGGATGCGGCCGAGGCCATGGGCATCACCGCCGAGCGTCTGAAGGGCCTGGGCATCGTCGACAAGGTGATCGCCGAGCCCCTGGGGGGCGCCCACAGCGACCCGGCCGCGGCGGCCGAGTCGATCCGTCAGGAGCTGACGGCCCAGCTGGCCATCCTGAAGAAGCTCGATGCCACGGAGCTGCTGGCGCGCCGCTACGAGCGCCTGATGAGCTACGGCATCGCCTAAATGAGCCTGCACTCCAGGGTGCTGGAGCGTCTGGCGCCTTGGCGCGATGCGCCGGCCTGGCGCATCGCCTTCTCCGGCGGCCTGGACTCCACCGTGCTGCTGCACCTGCTGGCCGGCCTCGCGCAACGCGAGGCGCTGCCGCCGATTTCCGCCATCCATGTGCATCACGGCCTGCAGGCCGCGGCCGACGCCTGGCCGGAGCATTGTCGGCGGGTGTGCGACGCGCTCGGTGTGCCCTTGCGGGTCGAGGCGGTCGTGGTGCCGCCCGGCGCCAGCCTCGAGCGTGCCGCACGCGAGGCGCGCTACGCGGCGTTCGTCGCGGCCCTGGCGCCCGGCGAGTTGCTGCTGGCTGCCCAGCACCGCGACGACCAGGCCGAGACCCTGCTGTTTCGCCTGCTGCGCGGCGGCGGGGTGCGCGGTCTGGCGGGCATGCCGGCGAGCCGCGCCTTGGGACGGGGGCATCTGCTGCGCCCGCTGCTGGACTGTCCGCGGGCCGAGCTGGAGGCCTATGCCGCCGAGCACCGCCTGTCCTGGGTCGAGGACCCGAGCAATGCCGATGGCCGCTTCGCCCGCAACTATCTGCGTCAGCGGGTCATGCCGCTGCTGCGCACGCGCTGGCCGCAAGCCGAGCGCAGCCTGGCGCGCTCGGCGCGGCAGCTCGGCGAGGCGGCGCAGTTGCTCGACGAGCTGGCGCAGCTGGACCTGCAGGCGGCCGAGGCGCCCGGCCCGTTGGCCTGGTTGCCGCTGCCGAGCCTGGCCCTGCCGCCCCTGTGTGCCCTGAGCTCGGCGCGCCAGCGCAATGCCCTGCGTCACTGGTTGCGCGCGTTGACGCCTATGCCGGATGCCGAACACTGGGCCGGCTGGCAGGGCCTGCGAGAGGCGGCTGGCGATGCCGCGCCGGTGTGGCGTCTGGCGACCGGCGAGCTGCACCGGGCCGACCAGCGGTTGTGGTGGCTGGCCGGCGACTGGCTGCTGGCGCCGGTGTGCCCGCTGCTGACGCTCGAGGCCGATAAGGCGCTGGCATTGCCGGGCAATGGCTCTGTACGTATCGAGGGCTGCTTGCCCGCCCAGGGCGAGTGGCGCCTGGCCTATCGCCAGGGCGGCGAGCGCATGGCGCTGCCGGGGCGCGGCCACCGCGACCTCAAGCGCCTGCTCAACGAGCGCCGGGTGCCGGCCTTCGTGCGTGGTCGCCTGCCGTTGCTGCTGTGTGACGGCGAGGTGCGGGCGGTGGCCAATCTGCCAGGTTTGGATGGTGCCGGCGACGGTAGTTGGCGGCTCGGCTGGCAGCCGCCGGTGTGCGATCCAGGTTTGAGCTGATAGGGCCTTTCCGGTAGACTACGCTCCCGTCTTATCCGAGCTTTTGCTGACTCCCTTTCCTCGCGAGAACCGGAGTCGGTGACGGCTTGCCAATTGCGGCGTATCCGTAATTGGGGGCTTCGGCCTTCCTTCGCTTTCCCCGGCGGCGCTGACCGCTTAAACGCAGACTTCTAGGGTTTTTCATGACGCGCTACATCTTCGTCACGGGTGGTGTTGTTTCTTCTTTGGGGAAAGGCATCGCCTCGGCTTCATTGGCGGCCATCCTGGAGGCGCGGGGCCTGAAGGTCACGATGCTCAAGCTGGACCCCTATATCAACGTCGATCCGGGCACTATGAGCCCGTTCCAGCACGGCGAGGTGTTCGTCACCCACGACGGCGCCGAGACCGACCTGGATCTGGGTCATTACGAGCGGTTCATCCGTACGACCATGACCCAGAACAACAACTTCACCACCGGCCGCGTCTACGAAGACGTGCTGCGCAAGGAGCGCCGTGGCGATTACCTGGGCGCCACCATCCAGGTCATTCCGCATATCACCGACGAGATCAAGCGCCGCATCATCAAGGGCGCCGGCGATGCCGACGTGGCCATGGTCGAGATCGGCGGCACGGTGGGCGACATCGAGTCGCAGCCGTTCCTCGAGGCGATCCGCCAGCTGCGCGTGGAAGTGGGCGCCAAGCGCGCCATGCTCATGCACCTGACCCTGGTGCCGTACATCGCCACCGCCGGCGAGACCAAGACCAAGCCGACCCAGCATTCGGTGAAGGAACTGCGTTCCATCGGCCTGCAGCCGGACGTGCTGATCTGCCGCTCCGACCACCCGGTGGATGTCTCCTCGCGGCGCAAGATCGCCCTGTTCACCAACGTCGAAGAGCGTGCGGTGATCAGCCTGCAGGACGTCGACACCATCTACAAGATCCCCTCGGTGCTGCATGCCCAGGGCCTGGATGACTTCGTCGTCGAGCGTTTCGGCCTGGACTGCGGCGGCGCCGACCTGTCCGAGTGGGACCGCGTGGTCGACGCCAAGCTGAACCCCGAGCACGAAGTCAACATCGCCATGGTCGGCAAGTACATGGAGCTGCTGGATGCCTACAAGTCGCTGATCGAGGCGATGAGCCACGCCGGTATCCAGAACCGCACCAAGGTCAACCTGCGCTACATCGATTCCGAAGACATCGAGAACCAGGGCACCGGCCTGCTCGAAGGCGTCGATGCCATCCTGGTGCCGGGCGGCTTCGGCCTGCGCGGCGTGGAAGGCAAGATCAAGACCGTGCAGTACGCCCGCGAGAACAAGATCCCCTACCTGGGCATCTGCCTCGGCATGCAGGTCGCGGTGATCGAGTTCGCCCGCAACGTGCTGGGCTGGTCGGATGCCAACTCCACCGAATTCGACAGCAGCGGCAGCCACCCGGTGGTCGGCCTGATCACCGAGTGGCAGGACGCCACTGGCGAAGTCGAGCAGCGCAGCGAAAGCTCCGACCTCGGCGGCACCATGCGTCTGGGCGCCCAGGACTGCCAGCTGGAAAGCGGCTCCCAGGTGCGTGAGTGCTACGGCCAGGACGTCATAGTCGAGCGCCATCGCCATCGTTACGAGGTCAACAACAACCTGCTGCCGCAGCTGATCGAGGCCGGCCTCAAGGTCACCGGACGCTCCGGCGACGGCGCCCTGGTGGAAGTGGTGGAGGCGCCGGATCATCCCTGGTTCGTCGCCTGCCAGTTCCACCCCGAGTTCACCTCGACGCCGCGCGACGGCCATCCGCTGTTCAGCGGCTTCGTCAACGCCGCGCTGGCGCAGCGCGCGAAGAAGGCCTGAGGCATGACCCAGAAGACCATCCGCGTCGGCGGAATCGAGATCGCCAACGACAAGCCCATGGTGCTGTTCGGCGGCATCAACGTCCTCGAGTCCCGCGAGCTGGCCCTGCGCGCCTGCGAGGAGTACGTGCGGGTCACCGACAAGCTCGGCATCCCCTACGTGTTCAAGGCCAGCTTCGACAAGGCCAACCGTTCCTCGGTCGCTTCCTTCCGCGGCCCGGGTCTGGACGAAGGGCTGAAGATCTTCGAGGAAGTGAAGAAGACCTTCGGCGTGCCGGTCATCACCGATGTGCACGAACCCTATCAGGCGCAGCCGGTGGCCGAGGTGTGCGACATCATTCAGCTGCCGGCGTTTCTTTCGCGGCAGACCGATCTGGTGGTGGCCATGGCCAAGACCGGCGCGGTAATCAATATCAAGAAGGCCCAGTTTCTCGCCCCCCAGGAGATGAAGCACATCCTGGCCAAGTGCGAGGAGGCCGGCAACGACCAGCTGATCCTCTGCGAGCGCGGCTCCTCCTTCGGTTACAACAACCTGGTGGTGGACATGCTCGGCTTCGGCATCATGAAACAGTTCCAGTACCCGGTATTCTTCGACGTGACCCATGCCCTGCAGATGCCGGGCGGACGCGCCGATTCCGCCGGCGGCCGCCGCGCCCAGGTCACCGACTTGGCCAAGGCCGGCATGAGCCAGGGCCTGGCCGGACTGTTCCTCGAGGCCCATCCGGACCCGGACCAGGCCAAGTGCGACGGCCCCTGCGCCCTGCGCCTGGACAAGCTGGAGCCCTTCCTCGGCCAGCTCAAGCAGCTGGACGAGCTGATCAAGAGCTTTGCGCCGGTCGAGACCGCCTGACGCGGCGGTTTTCCGCTGGCGGAATTTTTGTATACAATTTTGTTTGCTTGTCGGTACATTTGCGCGCTCGTGCCTCGGCCCGTGCGCACCAGCTGTTCAGTCCGGCGCTAACCTGTTCGTCAACTTTTGGAGTGCTCAACGCAATGGCAAAGATCGTCGACATCAAAGGCCGTGAGGTTCTCGACTCCCGTGGCAACCCGACCGTGGAAGCCGATGTGATCCTCGAGGGCGGCATCATCGGCAGCGCCTGTGCGCCGTCCGGTGCTTCCACCGGTTCGCGCGAGGCGCTGGAGCTGCGTGATGGCGACAAGAGTCGTTACCTGGGCAAGGGCGTGCTCAAGGCCGTGGCCAACATCAACGGGCCGATCCGCGACCTGCTGCTGGGTAAAGATGCGATCGACCAGGCCGCCCTGGATCGCGCCATGATCGAGCTGGACGGCACCGAGAACAAGGCCAGCCTGGGCGCCAACGCCATCCTCGCCGTGTCCCTGGCCGCCGCCAAGGCCGCCGCTCAGGCCAAGGGCGTGCCGCTGTATGCGCACATCGCCGACCTCAACGGCACCCCGGGCCAGTACTCCATGCCGGTGCCGATGATGAACATCATCAACGGCGGCGAGCACGCCGACAACAACGTCGACATCCAGGAGTTCATGGTTCAGCCGGTCGGCGCCAAGACCTTCTCCGACGCCCTGCGCATGGGTACCGAGATCTTCCATCACCTCAAGGCCGTGCTCAAGGCCCGTGGCCTGAGCACCTCGGTGGGCGACGAGGGCGGCTTCGCGCCGAACCTGGCGTCCAACGAAGATGCCCTGGCGGCTATCGCCGAGGCCGTGGCCAATGCCGGCTACAAGCTGGGCGAGGATGTCACCCTGGCCCTGGACTGCGCCTCCAGCGAGTTCTACAAGAACGGCCAGTACGACCTGGCCGGTGAAGGCAAGGTGTTCGACGCCGCCGGCTTCGCCGACTACCTGGCCGGCCTGACCCAGCGCTACCCCATCATCTCCATCGAGGACGGCATGGACGAGTCCGACTGGGCCGGCTGGAAGGTGCTGACCGACAAGATCGGCCAGAAGGTGCAGCTGGTCGGCGACGACCTGTTCGTCACCAACACCAAGATCCTCAAGCGTGGCATCGACGAGGCCATCGGCAACTCGATCCTGATCAAGTTCAATCAGATCGGCTCGCTGACCGAGACCCTAGAAGCCATCCAGATGGCCAAGGCCGCCGGCTACACCGCGGTGATCTCGCACCGCTCCGGCGAAACCGAGGACAGCACCATTGCGGATCTCGCCGTGGGCACCGCCGCCGGCCAGATCAAGACCGGCTCGCTGTGCCGTTCCGACCGCGTGTCCAAGTACAACCAGCTGCTGCGCATCGAGGAGCAGCTGGCCGGCCAGGCGGCGTACCGTGGCCGCGCCGAGTTCCGTGGTTGAACTCAGTCGTGGTAAAAGAGGGGCGGCGCGAGTCGCCCCTTTTTCGTTCGGATACTCTTCTCCCTATGCGTAGCCCCTATTGGTTGTGGTTGGTCTTGGTAATGCTGCTGGCGGGTCTGCAGTACCGCCTCTGGGTGGGCGAGGGCAGCCTGGCCCAGGCCACCGAGCTGAAGCGGCAGATCGCCGAGCAGCAGGGGGAGAATCGGCGCCTGCTGGAGCGCAACCGTATCCTCGAGGCCGAGGTGCTGGAGCTGAAGAAGGGCATGGAGACCGTCGAGGAGCGCGCCCGTCACGAACTGGGCATGGTCAAAGAGGGCGAGACCCTCTACCAGTTGGTCGAATGAGCGCCGCCATGTTGCCCCCGTTCTGGGTCCTGATTCCGGCCGCCGGCGTCGGCAGCCGCATGCGCGCCGATCGACCCAAGCAGTACCTCGAACTGGCCGGCAAGACCATTCTCGAACACAGCCTGGCCTGCTTCCTCGAGCACCCGCAGCTGCGTGGCCTGGTCGTCAGCCTGGCCGGCGACGACCCCTACTGGCCGACCCTGGCCTGCGCCGGGGACCCGCGGATTGAACGAGCTGCGGGTGGCCGTGAGCGTGCCGACTCGGTGCTGGGCGGTCTGCAGCGCCTGACCGAGCTGGGTGCCGAGGAGCGGGACTGGGTATTGGTGCACGATGCGGCGCGACCCAATCTGGCGCGGGACGACCTGGACAGGTTGCTCGCCGAGTTGGCCGGCGATCCGGTCGGCGGGCTGCTCGCCGTGCCGGCACGCGATACCCTCAAGCGCGCCGGAGCCGATGGCCGGGTGCGGGAGACCGTCGACCGGGCGCCGATCTGGCAGGCCTACACGCCGCAAATGTTCCGCCTCGGCCAACTCTATCGCGCCCTGTCCGATGCCCTGGTGGCTGGCGTGGCGGTCACCGACGAGGCCTCGGCCATCGAGTGGGCGGGCCTGGCGCCGCGCCTGATCGAGGGGCGTGCCGACAACCTCAAGGTCACCCGTCCGGAAGACCTCGACTGGGTGCGCCGGCATTGGGCACGCAAGGACTGAACGGTCTGCCTCGGCTGGATGGATCGCGACAGCGGGGTAACCCGTCGGGTCGCTGGTGCCAGCTATGGCTCGGTGGGCTACGGCCTCGGGTCTAACCCTAGAGCGGACTCACCCGATACTCCGCACGTTGCGCCATGCCGGCCTTGAGGAAGTCCACCAGCTGGCGCACCTTGGGCGACAGGTGGCGTTGCTGGGGATAGAGTGCCCAGACCGCGGTGTTCGGCGGCTGCTGATTGGCCAGCAGCGAGACCAGGGCGCCACTGTGCAGGTGCTCCAGCACGTAGTAGTCCGGCAGCTGGCACAGGCCGAGGCCGCGCAGCGCCGCGTCCAGCACCGCCTGGCCACTGTTGCAGCGCCAGTTGCCCTGCACCCGTTGGCTCGACTCGCGACCGTCGAGCTGGAAGGTCCAGATATCCGAGCTGCCGATCAGGCAATTGTGCCGGCCGAGTTCCGACAGGCTGTGCGGGCGACCGTAGCGTTGCAGGTAGGCCGGCGCCGCGCACAGGTACATCTGCCGCGGCGCCAGGCGCGTGGCCACCAGGCGCGAGTCCTGCAAACGACCCAGGCGGATGGCCAGGTCCAGGCCCTCCTGGACCATGTCCAGGGTACGGTTGCTCAGCTCGATCTCGACCCGTAGCTGCGGGTGGCGACTCATGAAGTCGGTCACCAGGGGCACGATGAAGCGCTCGCCATAGGCCACCGCGCAGGTCATGCGCAGCAGGCCCTTGGGCTCACTGCCCAGGTCGCCGACCGCGCGCAGCGCCTCCTCGCGGGCATCCTGCAGGCGCTGGCAATGCTGCAGAAAGGTCTGCCCCGCCTCGGTCAGCGCCACCCGCCGGGTGCTGCGGTAGAACAGGCGGGTCTGCAGGCGCTCCTCCAGGCGGGCGATCTGCCGGCTGACCTGAGACGAGGACAGGCCCAGGCGTTCGGCGGCGGCGGTGAACTGGCCGCATTCGGCGACCGCGACGAATTCATCCAGGCCTTCCCAGCGGTTCATCGAGAGGCTCCTAACGGGGTGACAATGGCGCGATTCTAGGTGTTGACGGGGTTTATTGTCCCTGGTTGGCAATAATCTTTTGCTGTTTATCCGATTATTCACCAAAAGTGACTGATCTATACTTTCCGCCTTCGTTGTAATCCGCTGGAGAGCGATCATGATCAAGTCCCGTGCCGCCGTAGCCTTTGCCCCCAACCAACCGCTGCAAGTCATCGAAGTGGACGTGGCGCCGCCGCAGGCCGGCGAAGTGCTGGTGCGCATCGTCGCCACCGGCGTTTGCCATACCGATGCCTACACCCTGTCCGGTCAGGATTCCGAAGGCGTGTTCCCCTGCATCCTGGGTCACGAGGGTGGCGGCATCGTCGAGGCCGTCGGCGAGGGCGTGACCTCGGTCAAGGTCGGCGATCACGTGATCCCGCTGTACACCGCCGAGTGCGGCCAGTGCAAATTCTGCAAATCCCAGAAGACCAACCTGTGCAGCTCGGTGCGTGCCACCCAGGGCAAGGGCCTGATGCCGGACGGCACCACGCGCTTCAGCTACCAGGGTCAGCCGGTCTACCACTACATGGGCTGCTCGACCTTCTCCGAGTACACCGTGCTGCCGGAAGTCTCCGTTGCCGTGATCCCGAAGGAAGCACCGCTGGACAAGGTCTGCCTGCTCGGTTGCGGCGTCACCACCGGCATCGGTGCGGTGCTCAACACCGCCAAGGTCGAAGAGGGCGCCACCGTGGCGATCTTCGGTCTGGGCGGCATCGGCCTGGCGGCGATCATCGGCGCCAAGATGGCCAAGGCGTCGCGCATCATCGGTATCGACATCAACCCGGCCAAGGAAGCCGTGGCCCGTGAGCTGGGTATGACCGACTTCGTCAATCCCAAGGACCATGCCAAGCCGATCCAGGAGGTCATAGTCGAAATGACCGACGGTGGTGTCGACTACAGCTTCGAATGCATCGGCAACGTGCAGCTGATGCGTGCGGCACTGGAGTGCTGCCACAAGGGCTGGGGTGAGTCGACCATCATCGGCGTGGCGCCGGCGGGTGCCGAGATCAGCACCCGTCCGTTCCAGCTGGTCACCGGACGGGTCTGGCGTGGTAGCGCCTTCGGTGGGGTCAAGGGCCGCACCGAGCTGCCGGGTTATGTCGAGAAGTCGCAGAAGGGCGAGATCCCGCTGGACACCTTCATTACCCACAACATGCCGCTGGACGAGATCAACCAGGCCTTCGACCTGATGCATGAAGGCAAGAGCATCCGTACCGTCATCCACTTCTGATTGGCCTAGGGTGGATGTCGCTTGCGGCCTCCACCGCCCAGTGGCGGAAAATGCTGCGTGCTTTTCCGCCCCACGGAGAATCCCATGACCCTGGAAAATATCTCCTGCCAGAAGAGCTTCGGCGGCTGGCATAAACGTTATCGTCACCATTCCAGCACCCTGAGCTGTGACATGGTCTTCGCCGTCTACCTGCCGCCGCAGGCCGAGCAGGGCGCCAAGCTGCCGGTGCTGTACTGGTTGAGCGGCCTGACCTGCACCGACGAGAACTTCATGCAGAAGGCCGGCGCCCAGCGCCTGGCGGCCGAGCTGGGGCTGATCATAGTGGCGCCGGACACCAGTCCGCGTGGCGACGATGTGCCCGGTGACCCAGACGGCGCCTGGGACTTCGGCAAGGGCGCCGGCTTCTACCTCAATGCCACCCAGGAGCCCTGGGCCCGCCACTACCGCATGCACGACTACGTGGTGCAGGAGCTGCCGGCGCTGATCGAGGCCAACTTCCCGGTCTCGGACAAGCGCGGCATCAGCGGCCACTCCATGGGCGGCCATGGCGCGCTGGTCTGTGCGCTGCGCAACCCGGGGCGCTACCAATCGCTGTCGGCCTTCTCGCCGATCAGCAACCCGATGAGCTGCCCCTGGGGCGAGAAGGCCTTCTCCCGCTTCCTCGGCGAGGAACGTTCGCGCTGGCGCGAGTGGGATGCCTGCGCCTTGCTCGCCGAGGCCAGGGAGAAGCTGCCGATCCTGGTGGACCAGGGTGACCGCGACGACTTCCTCGAGGGCCAGCTCAAGCCCGAGGCGCTGCAGAGCGCCGCCCAGGCCGCCGGGCACCCGCTGACTCTGCGTCTGCAGCCGGGCTACGACCACAGCTACTACTTCATCGCCAGCTTCATCGATGACCATCTGCGTCATCATGCCGAGGCCCTGCGCGGTTGAGGCCAGCCTGACCGCCGCGAGTCCTGTAGAATCACGCCCTGACTTTTCAGGGCGTTGTTCTTTATGCGTATTGGTCACGGTTACGACGTACACCGTTTCACCGAGGGCGAGTTCGTCACCCTCGGCGGCGTGCGGATTCCCCACAGCTTCGGGCTGCTCGCCCACTCCGACGGCGACGTGCTGCTGCACGCGCTGTGCGATGCGCTGCTCGGCGCGGCGGCGCTGGGCGATATCGGCCAGCACTTCCCCGACACCGACCCGCGCTTCAAGGGCGCCGACAGCCGCGTGCTGCTGCGCCACGTGCTCGGCCTGATCCGCGCCAAGGGCTGGGCAGTCGGCAACGTCGACGCCACCATAGTCGCCCAGGCGCCGAAGATGGCCCCGCATATCCCGGCCATGCGCGCGCTGATCGCCGAGGACCTGCAGGTAGCGCCGGAGCAGGTCAACGTCAAGGCCACCACCACCGAGAGGCTTGGCTTTACCGGGCGCGAGGAAGGCATCGCGGTACATGCCGTGGCGCTGTTGGTCGCGCCATGACCGAGTTCGAACTGCTCGGCCCCCGTGCCCATGGTCCGGCCTGCGGCAGCGCCGTGCTCAAGGCCAGCGCCGAGGACTTCCAGGTCGACGAGGTGCTGGATATCCCCTTGGCGGGGGAGGGCGAGCACCTCTGGCTGTGGGTGGAGAAGCGCGGCCTGAATACCGAGGAGGCCGCCAAGCGCATCGCTCGCGCCGCCGGGGTGCCGCTGCGGCTGATCAGCTATGCCGGCCTCAAGGATCGCCAGGCCCTGACCCGGCAATGGTTCAGCCTGCACCTGCCGGGCAAGCTCGACCCTGATCTGAGCGCGGCACAAGACGCCAGCCTGAGTGTCCTCAAGCAGGTGCGGCATAGCCGCAAGCTGCAACGCGGCGCGCATGCGGCCAACGGCTTCATCCTGCGCCTGACCCAGCTCAGCGCCGACACCGAGGCGCTGGAGCGGCGCCTGCAGCAGATCGCCGCCCAGGGCATTCCCAACTACTACGGCCTGCAGCGCTTCGGCCACGAGGGCGGCAACCTGGCCCATGCCCGGCATCTCGCCGCGGCCAGGAGCCTGCCCGAGAAGCGCAATGTGCGCTCGCGGCTGCTTTCGGCGGTGCGCAGCTACCTGTTCAATCGCACCCTCGCCGCGCGGGTGACCGCCGGCAGCTGGAACAGGGCGCAGCCCGGCGATCTGCTGGCCTTCACCGACAGCCGCAGCTTCTTCGTGGCCGGCGCGGCGGAGTGCGCCGACCCGCGCCTGGCCCGGCTCGATCTGCACCCGACCGGGCCGTTGTGGGGCGTCGGCGCCTCGCCGGCGGTTGGCGCCGTCCAGCAGCTGGAGCAGGAGCTGGTCGGCGACGAGGGCGATCTGCTCGAATGGTTGGCAGAAGCGGGCCTGCAGCACGAACGGCGCATCCTGCGCCTCCCCATCGGCGGTTTGACGTGGCATTATCCGGAGCCTGACATTCTGCAACTGGAATTCGTCCTGCCGGCTGGATGCTTCGCCACCGCACTGGTGCGCGAGCTCGTCGATCTGCTGCCGGCAGGGCAGACGGATAACCCATGCGTATTCTGATTTCTAACGACGACGGCGTGGCGGCGCCCGGCCTTGCCGCGCTGCACGCCGCGCTGCACGACTACGCCGACTGCACGGTGATCGCCCCCGATCAGGACCGCAGTGGCGCCAGCAGTTCCCTGACCCTGGACCGCCCGCTGCACCCGCACACCCTGGCCAACGGCTTCATCAGCGTCAATGGCACGCCCACCGATTGCGTGCACCTGGGGTTGAACGGGCTGTTGCCCGAGCTGGCGGATCTGGTGGTGTCGGGCATCAACCTCGGCGCCAACCTGGGCGACGACGTGCTCTATTCGGGCACCGTGGCCGCGGCGCTGGAGGGCCGTTTCCTGCTGCGGCCGGCGTTCGCCTTCTCGCTGCTGTCGCGGGCGCCGGACAACCTGCCGACCGCCGCCTATTTCGCGCGCAAGCTGGTGGCCGCCCACGAGCGCCTCGATCTGCCGCCGCGCACCGTGCTCAATGTCAACGTGCCCAACCTGCCCCTGGAGCAGATTCGCGGCATCCAGTTGACGCGCCTGGGCCACCGCGCCCGCGCGGCCGCCCCGGTCAAGGTGACCAACCCGCGCGGCAAGGAGGGCTACTGGATTTCCGCGGCCGGCGCGGCCGAGGACGGCGGGCCGGGTACGGACTTTCACGCGGTGTCGCAGGGCTATGTGTCGGTGACCCCGCTGCAGCTCGATCGCACCTTCAAGGAAGGCTTGAACGGCCTGCAACCCTGGCTGGAGAGCTTACTCTGATGAATCGCGAACAGGACGAACTGCACCGCCACGGCATCGGCATGACCTCGCAGCGCACCCGCGAGCGGCTGATCCAGCGCCTCTATGAAGAGGGGCTGTCCAATGCCCACGTGCTCGAGGCCATCCGCCGCACGCCGCGTCACCTGTTCGTCGACGAGGCCCTGGCGCACCGGGCCTATGAAGACACTGCCCTGCCGATCGGCAGCAATCAGACCATCTCCCAGCCTTATATGGTGGCGCGGATGAGCGAGCTGCTGCTGGCCGCCGGCCCCCTGGACAAGGTGCTGGAGATCGGCACCGGCTCCGGCTACCAGACCGCCATCCTCGCCCAACTGGTCGAGCGGGTGTTCACCGTCGAACGTATCCAGGGGCTGCAGGAGCGCGCCAAGGAGCGCCTGAGCGAGCTGAACCTGCGCAACGTGGTGTTCCGCTGGGGCGATGGCTGGGAGGGCTGGTCGGCGCTGGCCCCCTACAACGGCATCATCGTCACCGCGGCGGCTTCCGAGGTGCCGCAGGCGCTGCTCGATCAACTGGCCCCGGGCGGGCGTCTGGTGATTCCGGTCGGTGCCGGCGATGTGCAGCAACTGCTGCTGATCGTTCGCGAGGAGCATGGCTTCTCCCGGCATGTGCTGGATGCCGTGCGCTTCGTGCCCCTGCTCAACGGGCCGCTGGCCTGACCTTTCGCGTAACCGGATGGACCCATGAACAAGTATTTCCTGCTCTATGCCAAGGGCATCGCCATGGGCGCTGCCGATGTGGTACCCGGCGTGTCCGGCGGCACCGTGGCCTTCATCAGCGGCATCTATGACGAGTTGCTGCGCTCGATCGCCAGCGTGCCAGCTGCCGTCGGGCTGCTGCTGCGCGGGCGCATCGCTGCCGCCTGGCAGGCCGCCAACGGGACCTTCCTGCTGGTGCTGTTGGCCGGCATCCTGACCAGCGTCGTCAGCCTGGCGCGGGTGATCAGCTACCTGTTGGTGGAGCAGCCGATTCCGGTCTGGTCGTTCTTTTTCGGCTTGATCCTCGTCTCCTCCCATATAGTGGCGCGGGAAATTCAGCGCTGGAACTGGAGCCGCGGACTCAGCTTCGTCCTCGGCGCGGCCTTCGCTTACTGGATCACCGTGGCCGCGCCGATGCAGTGGGACACCGACCCCCTGAGTGTGGTCCTGGCCGGCGCCATCGCCATCTGCGCGATGATCCTGCCGGGGGTGTCCGGCAGCTTCATCCTGGTGCTGCTGGGGCTCTATCCCTTCGTGCTCGGCGCGGTCAAGAGTCTGGACATCGGCGTGCTGGCACTCTTCGCCAGCGGCTGCCTGGTCGGCCTGGTCAGTTTCGCCAGCCTGCTGCGCTGGCTGCTGGTGCGCTGGCGCGATCTCGCGCTGGCGTTTCTGACCGGTTTGATGCTGGGCTCGCTGAACAAGATCTGGCCTTGGAAGGAAACGCTCAGCTGGCAGACCAACCGTCACGGCGAGCAGGTGCCGCTGCTGCAGGCCAACCTGTCGCCCGCACGCTTCGCCGAAGTCAGCGGTCAGGACCCACAGCTGCTGCTGGCCATCCTCCTGGCGCTGGCCGGCGTGTTGCTGGTGCTCGGTCTGGAGTGGTTGGCCGGTCGGCCTCAGCAAAACCCTGGCTGCGCCAATTAATTACGGCACAATACGCGCCAACAGCCCCAGCCAGTAGCCAGATGAGGAAGACCCGGGTGAGTTCCACGGCCATGCCATCGCGAATTGTCCGCAGCAGTGTGCGCTGCCTCTTGGGTGGCCTGGTTCTGGGGGCGCTGTTGAGTGGTTGCGTCAGCCCGCCTCCGGGCGGGGTGCAGGTGGTCGACCGTAATCAGCGTGGTGCGGCCGCGGCCCAGCAGCGGCCGACCGTGACCAGCGGCCAGTATGTCGTGCGTCGTGGCGATACCCTCTACTCGATCGCGTTTCGCTTCGGTTGGGACTGGAAGGCCCTGGCCGCCCGCAACGGCATCACGGCGCCTTACCTGATCCGGGTAGGGCAGGTGATTCGCTTCGACGGCCAGCGCGCCACGCCGCCCCCGACAGTGGCGAGGACGGCGCCGGCACCTATCCCGGCGCCGGCGCTCAAGCCGCCGACGGTCGCTGTTCCAGCTCCGGCCCCGCAGGTGCGTAGCGCGCCTTCGACGCCACCTCGGGACGTCTCGGCCAGCACGCCGGTGCAGCCGGTACAGCGTTCGGCCACGGGCTGGGCCTGGCCGTCGAATGGTGCGGTAATCGGACGTTTCTCCTCAAACGGTAGTTTGAATAAAGGCATTGATATCGCCGGGGAATTGGGCCAGCCTGTTTTAGCTGCGTCTGATGGCTCAGTGGTGTACGCCGGGAGTGGTTTGCGGGGCTACGGCGAGTTGCTGATCATCAAGCACAGCGATACCTACGTCAGTGCCTACGGACACAACCGCAGGCTGTTGGTACGGGAGGGGCAACGGGTCAAGGCGGGACAGACGATTGCCGAGATGGGATCCACGGGGACCGATCGGGTGAAGCTTCATTTTGAAATTCGCCGCCAAGGTAAGCCTGTAGATCCATTGCAATACCTGCCACGCCGCTGATCGGTCGCCAGCCCGTTCCTTTTCGTGGGCTCAACGGGCTCAAGTGTAGCCAAGGATTCAGGCGACGCTCGGGCTTGCTGTCGAACTCAGCAAGGAGCAACCACAATGGCTCTCAAAAAAAAAGAAACGCCGGAGTTTGACGTCGACGATGAAGTTCTCCTGATGGAGCCCGGCATTGTTCTGGACGGCGGGCCGAGCAGGGAGACGCCAGCGCCGGCCTCTCGCGCTAAGGCCAAAAGTTCTACCAGCAGCAAGCAGCACAAGTACATCGACTACACCCGGGCGCTCGACGCCACTCAGCTGTACCTCAACGAAATCGGCTTCTCCCCCCTGCTGACTCCCGAGGAGGAGGTGTTCTTCGCGCGCTTGGCGCAGAAGGGCGACCCCGCCGGGCGCAAGCGCATGATCGAGAGCAACCTGCGGCTGGTGGTGAAGATCGCCCGGCGCTACGTCAATCGCGGCCTGTCGCTCTTGGATCTGATCGAGGAGGGTAACCTCGGCTTGATTCGGGCCGTGGAAAAGTTCGATCCCGAGCGTGGCTTCCGTTTCTCGACCTATGCCACCTGGTGGATTCGCCAGACCATCGAGCGGGCGATCATGAACCAGACCCGCACCATTCGCCTGCCGATTCATGTGGTCAAGGAGCTCAACGTCTACCTGCGGGCCGCTCGCGAGCTGACCCAGAAGCTCGATCACGAGCCATCGGCAGAGGAGATCGCCAACCTGCTGGAGAAGCCGGTGGGCGAGGTCAAGCGCATGCTGGGCCTGAACGAGCGGGTCTCCTCGGTGGATGTATCCCTCGGCCCGGACTCGGACAAGACCCTGCTCGATACCCTGACCGACGACCGCCCGACCGACCCCTGTGAGCTGCTGCAGGACGATGATCTGTCGCAAAGCATCGATCAGTGGCTGTCGGAGCTGACCGACAAGCAGCGCGAGGTGGTGGTGCGTCGGTTCGGCCTGCGTGGCCATGAGAGCTGCACCCTAGAGGAGGTTGGCCAGGAGATCGGCCTGACCCGCGAGCGGGTACGGCAGATCCAGGTCGAGGCACTCAAGCGCCTGCGGGAAATCCTGGAGAGCAATGGCTTGTCGAGTGATGCATTGTTCCAATAAGCAGGCGCTTATCAAGGAACCCGGCCTAGGCCGGGTTTTTTGTGTGCGCTCATGTAAGCCATTGCTTACAGCTTGTGTAAGCGATTGCGGGAAAGTGTCGCGTGCTAGTAGCTCTTGAAGCCTGGCTTTGTTGTTTAAGTTATTGATTTGTAAGTGTTTTGTATTTATGTGAAGCCATGCGTCGTGGGGCCTGGCACGTTTCCACTGGCTTGTAGCCGTCCCGCAAGGCGCTAATATCACACCTGTGTCGAGGGACAGGCACGGGTCGCCAAGGAAGGTGGCCAGGACAATCGCCGGATGCGATTTCATCAGGACGATGAGCTGGGAAATAAAGGGAATAGGGACAAAAGAGTGGGCGGGTTATCCCGCCCCTTTTTTTGTCCGTAGGAAAGCAAAAGACCCGCACATGGCGGGTCTTTTTATGGGCGCTGGAAAGGTTTCAGCGCTCCAGGTGCTGCAGCTTGTCCTTCACGCCGTCCCACTCCTCGGCATCGGCCAGGGCGTCCTTCTTCTCGGTAATGTTCGGCCAGACCTCGGCCAGGTCGGCGTTCAGCTCGATGAACTCTTGCATGTCCTCCGGCACCTCGTCCTCGGAGAAGATCGCCTGGGCCGGGCACTCCGGCTCGCAGAGGGCACAGTCGATGCACTCGTCCGGGTGGATCACCAGGAAGTTCGGGCCTTCGTAAAAGCAGTCGACGGGGCAGACTTCCACGCAGTCGGTGTATTTGCACTTGATGCAGTTGTCGGTAACGACGAAGGTCATGGTTCGATTCTCTCCTCGGGCGGCAGCCTGGCCCGGTCTGTGCCGGGCTTGCAGGCGTTCGTTATTGGCCGCGGCTCAGGCTTTAAACCGGGCAGTCATAAAAATGCGCGCGATTCTAACAGTTTGTACGGGCCTGCGTTAGACGCGTGTCTTCCATGTATATAACAGTTCAAGCGCCTGGCGCGGCGTTAGATCATCCGGATTGATCCTCGACAATTCCTCCAGCAGGGGGTGGGGCAGGCTGGCGAACATATCGCTTTGCAGAGGCGCGGCGGCTTGTCCCGGCGCTTGTGCCGGCAATTCGTGGGGCAGGCTGGTGGTTTCCAGGCGCGCCAGGTGCTCGCGGGCGCGGCCGATCACCTCGCCGGGCACGCCGGCCAGCTGCGCCACGGCCAAGCCGTAGCTCTGGCTGGCCGGGCCGGGCAGCACATGATGCAGGAACACTATGCGCTCGTTGTGCTCGGTGGCATTGAGGTGCACGTTGGCCACGATCGGCTGGCTCTCCGGCAGCACGGTCAGCTCGAAGTAATGGGTGGCGAACAGGGTGTAGGCGCGCAGTTTGGCCAGCTGTTCGGCGGCGGCCCAGGCCAGCGACAGGCCGTCGAAGGTGCTGGTGCCGCGGCCCACCTCGTCCATCAGCACCAGGCTGTGCTCGCTGGCGTTGTGCAGGATGTTGGCGGTCTCGCTCATCTCTACCATGAAGGTCGAGCGGCCGCCGGCCAGGTCGTCGCTGGAGCCGATGCGGGTGAAGATACGGTCGACCGGCGACAGCTCGCAGCGTGCCGCCGGGACGAAGCTGCCGATATGGGCCAGCAGCACGATCAGTGCGGTCTGGCGCATGTAGGTGGACTTACCGCCCATGTTCGGCCCGGTGATGATCAGCATGCGCGTCGCGTCGTCCAGGCTCAGGTCGTTGGCCACGAAGGGTGTGGTCAGCACCTGCTCGACCACCGGATGGCGGCCCTGCTCGATGCGCAGGCAGGGTTCGTCGACGAAGCGCGGGCGGTTGAGGTCCAGATTCAGCGCGCGCTCGGCCAGGTTGCTCAGCACGTCCAGCTCGGCCAGGGCGGCGGCGCTGTCCTGCAGCGGCGCCAGGTGTTCGATCAGCTGCTCCAGCAGGGCCTCGTAGAGCATCTTCTCGCGGGCCAGAGCACGGCTCTTGGCCGACAGTGCCTTGTCCTCGAACTCCTTGAGTTCGGGGGTGATGAAGCGCTCGGCGCCCTTGAGGGTCTGGCGGCGGATGTAGTCGGCGGGAGCCGATTCGGCCTGCTTGCTCGGCAGTTCGATGTAATAGCCGTGCACGCGGTTGTAGCCGACCTTGAGATTGGCCAGGCCGGTGCGGGCCTTCTCCCGGGTTTCCAGGTCCATCAGGTACTGGCCGGCGTTCTCGCTGAGGGCCTGCAGCTCGTCCAGCTCGGCGTCGTAGCCGGTCTTCAGTACGCCGCCATCACGGATCACCGCCGGCGGGTTGTCGATGATCGCCCGCGCCAGCAGGTCCGCCAGCTCCGGGTAGGTGGCGACGGTGGCAGCCAGCCCGCACAGGTGCGGGGCCTCCAGCTGACTCATCGCCTGTTGCAGCTGCGGCAGCGCCGCCAGGGCATCGCGCAGGCGGGCCAGGTCGCGTGGGCGGGCGTTGCGCAGGCCGATACGGGCGAGGATGCGCTCCAGGTCGCCGATCTCCTTGAGCTGCGGCTGCAGGGTCTCGAAGCGATAGTTTTCCAGGAAACAGGCGATGGACGCCTGGCGTGCCTCCAGCACCGTGCGGTCGCGCAGCGGGCGATTCAGCCAACGGCTGAGCAGGCGGCTGCCCATGGCGGTCTGGCAGCGGTCGACCACCGACTGCAGGGTGTTGTCGCGGCCGCCGGCGAGGTTGATGTCCAGTTCCAGATTGCGCCGGCTGGCGCCGTCGAGTATCACCGTGTCGTCGAGGCGTTCGTGACGCAGGCTGCGCAGGTGCGGCAGGGCGGTGCGCTGGGTTTCCTTGGCGTAGCCGAGCAGGCAGCCGGCGGCGCCGATGGCCAGGGTCAGGCTCTCGCAGCCGAAGCCCTTGAGGTCCTGGGTGCCGAACTGCTGACACAGGCTCTTGTGCGCCGAGTCGCGCTCGAAGTCCCAGGGCGCGCGGCGCCGGGCGCCGCGGCGCTTCTCGGCCGGCAGGCCCTGGGGCCAGTCGTCGGGAATCAGCAGCTCCACCGGGTTGAGCCGTTCCAGCTCGGCCAGCAGGTTTTCCCAGCCCTTGATCTCCAACACGCTGAAGCGGCCGCTGGTGATGTCCAGCACCGCCAGGCCGAACAGGCGCTCGTCGCCCAGCACGGCGGCCAGCAGGTTGTCGCGGCGCTCGTCGAGCAGGGCCTCGTCGCTCACCGTGCCGGGGGTGATGATGCGCACCACCTGGCGCTCGACCGGGCCCTTGCTGGTGGCCGGGTCGCCGACCTGTTCGCAGATCACCACCGACTCGCCGAGTTTGACCAATTTGGCCAGGTAGCCTTCGACCGAGTGGAAGGGGATGCCGCACATCGGAATGGCCTGGCCGGCGGACTGGCCGCGGGCGGTCAGGGTGATGTCGAGCAGCTTGGCGGCCTTCTTGGCGTCCTCGTAGAAGATCTCGTAGAAGTCGCCCATGCGGTAGAACATCAGCTGGTCCGGGTGCTGGTTCTTCAGCTTCCAGTATTGCTGCATCATGGGGGTGTGGGCGCTGAGATCGCTTTGGCTCATCGTTCTGGACTGTCCGGCTGAATCGCAAAAGCGCCTAGTGTAGGGTATCCCCCTTGCCCGTTTCACCCCGGAGTAGCGATGACAGTGGATGATCGAGAGCTGACCCGCCTGGCCGCCGAGCTGGGGGCGCGACTGCTGGCCGCCAGGGAACAGGTGAGCACGGCCGAGTCCTGTACCGGCGGCGGCATCGCCGAGGCCATTACCCGGGTTCCCGGCAGCTCGGCCTGGTTCGAGGCCGGCTATGTGACCTATTCCAATGTGCAGAAGAGCCGGCAGCTGGGCGTTCCCCAGGGGCTGTTCGCCACGGTGGGGGCGGTCAGCCGCGAGGTGGTCGAGGCCATGGTGCGTGGCGCCCAGGCCGCCAGTGGCGCGCGTTATGCGGTCGCGGTCAGCGGCGTGGCCGGCCCGGACGGCGGTTCGCCGGACAAGCCGGTGGGCACCGTCTGGCTGGCCTGGGGCGACGGCGAACAGCTGTTCAGCCGGCGCCGGCAGTTCGCCGGCGACCGGGCCCAGGTGCGCCGACAAACGGTCGAGGCCGCCCTAGAGGGGTTGCTGCGGCTTTCGGCGAAAGAAAATCCGGGGGCGGGGTAGGCGGGCGACTTGCCCTATGGAATAATACTGTCTACTTATACAGTTGTTGGCCGTCAGGCCCTCTTGATCACGTGAGGACTTCAATGGACGAGAATAAGAAGCGCGCCTTGGCGGCTGCCCTGGGCCAGATCGAAAAGCAGTTCGGCAAGGGCGCGGTGATGCGCATGGGCGATCACGAGCGCCAGGCGATTCCGGCCATTTCCACCGGCTCCCTGGGGCTGGATATCGCCCTGGGCATCGGCGGCCTGCCCAAGGGCCGCATCGTCGAGATCTACGGTCCGGAGTCCTCGGGCAAGACCACCCTGACCCTGTCGGTGATCGCCGAAGCGCAGAGGCTCGGCGCCACCTGCGCCTTCGTCGACGCCGAACACGCCCTGGACCCGGACTACGCCGGCAAGCTGGGCGTGAATGTCGACGACCTGCTGGTGTCGCAGCCGGATACCGGCGAGCAGGCCCTGGAGATCACCGACATGCTGGTGCGCTCCAACGCCATCGACGTGATCATCGTCGACTCCGTGGCGGCCCTGGTGCCCAAGGCGGAGATCGAGGGCGAGATGGGCGACATGCACGTGGGCCTCCAGGCGCGCCTGATGTCCCAGGCGCTGCGCAAGATCACCGGCAACATCAAGAACGCCAACTGCCTGGTAATCTTCATCAACCAGATTCGCATGAAGATCGGCGTGATGTTCGGCAGCCCGGAGACCACCACCGGCGGCAACGCCCTGAAGTTCTATTCATCGGTGCGTCTGGACATCCGCCGTACCGGCGCGGTCAAGGAAGGCGACGAGGTGGTCGGCAGCGAGACCCGGGTCAAGATCGTCAAGAACAAGGTGGCCCCGCCCTTCCGCCAGGCCGAGTTCCAGATCCTCTACGGCAAGGGCATCTACCGCAACGGCGAGATCATCGACCTCGGCGTGCAGCTCGGCCTGCTGGAGAAGTCCGGCGCCTGGTACAGCTACCAAGGCAACAAGATCGGCCAGGGCAAGGCCAACTCGGCCAAGTACCTGGAGGACAATCCAGACGTGGCGCGCACCATCGAAGGCCTGATCCGCGAGAAGTTGCTGGTCTCCAGCACTCCGGCCAAGGCTGCCGCCGACGATCTGGCCGAAGTCGACGCCTGATCGTCCCGCTGGGCGGCCATAGCGGCAGGGCGTAGCGCATGTCCGTGATCCTCGACAACCCGCTGGCCGTGCGCCGCGCCGCCATGGACCTGCTGGCGCGTCGCGAGCATGGCCGGGTCGAGCTGACGCGCAAGCTGCGCCAGCGCGGCGCCGCGGTCGAGGCGATCGAGGCGGCTCTCGATCGCCTGGCCGAGGAGGGCTTGCTATCCGAGGCCCGCTATCTGGAGAGTTTCATCGACCATCGCGCGCGGGCCGGTTACGGCCCGCAGCGGATCCGTGAGGAGCTGACTCAGCGGGGCCTGGCTCGGGCGGAGGTCGAACAAGCGCTACGCGACAGCGGCATCGACTGGAACGAGCGGCTGCAGGACACCTGGCAGCGCAAGTTCGCCGGCAAGTTACCGGGCGACGCCCGCGAACGGGCCCAGCAGGGGCGCTTTCTCGCCTACCGTGGCTTCTCCCTTGAGTCGATCGGGCGCCTGCTGCGTGGCGTGGAAGACTAAGCCGGCCAGCGCCTAGTCGTAGCGCCGGTCGAGCTCCTCGCGTGGCGCAAGGCTGCGCCCAAGCGCTTACGAATGGCCTAGCCCGGCAGCTTGCCTGTGGCGGGGAGAGCTAGGCGCGGCTCCTAATCTCCCCACCTCTGCTGTCGATGCGTGCCAGGCAGTGTCAGGCGTTCTTCGCCCAGCTCTGTGGCAGATTGATGAAGTTCAGCAGCTCGCGCAGGCGGCCATGGTCGCGTCCATTGAAGGCAAAGGCCAGGCGCGTCAGATGGTGCAGCTCCGGCTCGTCTTGCTCCAGCACCGAGGGTGGCTGTTGCTGGAAGCCGCCGCCCGTGCACAGGTCGGCGTAGTCGTGGTTCAGCTGCCCCAGGGCTGCCTCACTGAGCGGATGGTTGAGGCGGATGACGAAGTGTCCCTTCAGCCAGCGGCTGGAGTGGAAGTTGCGGTAGAACCGGGCGATCTCCTCGGCCGCTTCGTCGGCGCTGTGCACCAGGTGCATCAGATTCAGGTCACTGGGCAGGATGTAGCCGTGAGCCAGCACCTGCTTCTCGATAAAGGCCAGGTGTTCCTGCCAATAGCTGCCGCCGGGCTGGTCCAGCAGCACGACCGGTACCAGCGGGCTCTTGCCGGTCTGGATCAGGGTCAGCACTTCCAGGGCCTCGTCCAGAGTGCCGAAGCCCCCCGGGCAGAGCACCAGGGCATCGGCTTCCTTGACGAAGAACAGCTTGCGCAGGAAGAAGAAGTGGAACGACAGCAGGTTGCCGCTGCCTTCCACCGTGGCATTGGCGCCTTGTTCGAAGGGCAGGGTGATGTTGAAGCCGAGGCTGTTTTCCAGGCCGGCGCCTTCGTGAGCGGCGGCCATGATGCCGCCGCCGGCCCCGGTCACCACCATCAGGTCGTAACGCGCCAGGGTCGCGCCCAGCTCCCGGGCCAGGCCGTACAGAGGGTGGTCGAGCGGGGTGCGCGCCGAGCCGAACACCGTGACCTTGCGCCGTCGCTTGAATTGTTCCAGCGTGCTGAAGGCGTGCTCCATTTCGCGCAGGGTCTGCAGCATGATCTTGGCGTCCCAGCGATTGCGGTCGGCCTGGGCCATGCGGATCACCGTGATGAGCATTTCCCGGTACAGCGGCAGGTTGGGGCTGTCCGGGGGCACGACCAGTGTGGTGAGCTCCTCCACCTTGCTGGTCAGGTCGATGCCACTGGTCTGGAAATGCCGAGACAGATAGTCGTCCGATTCGTAAGGCATAGAACGTCTCCTTTTTCTAATACGGACCGGGTCGTATCGATTCCCTGATGTGCCCGCTCCTGACCAAGAGTATGGCTGGGTCGGGGCGCTTTGGCAGGATGGCATCGAGCGGGAGGGGGGGCGAGCCGGTGCGTCCTGCCGGGCTGCCTGTACGGTCTTACAGGGCGACCTGTTGGCCGGGCTCGGGAATGTGGGCGGCCCATTGCAGGCGTTCGTGCAGTGCCTGCTGCAACGCCTGCATCTTCTCCAGTTCGCCGTGCACCAGGTACAGCTCCGGGCGCTGGGAGAAGTGGCTGATCCAGTCCAGCAGCTGCGACTGGCCGGCGTGGGCAGAGAAGCCACCGAGGGTATGCACCTGGGCCTTCACCGCGATGCGTTGGTGCAGCACCTTCGCCGTGGTCGCGCCGTCGACTATGGCGCGGCCCAGGGTGCCTCTGGCCTGGAAGCCGGGGAACACCAGATGGCAATCGCTGCGCCAGAAGTTGTGCTTGAAGTGGTGAACGATGCGTCCGCCGTTGCACATGCCGCTGCCGGCGATGATGATCGCGCCGCTCTTGATCCGGTTGATCGCCATGGACTCGTCGGGGGTCGGCGTGCAACGCAGGATCGGCAGCCAGTCCTCGGCGCGCCTGACGTGCCTGGCCTCGATCTCCGCCTGGTGGGCCCGGTCGAACTGTGCGTGGTAGCGGGCGTAGATGGCGTTGGCGCGGATAGCCATGGGGCTGTCGAGGAATACCACCTGCTGCGGCAGGCGACCTTCCTGGTAGAAACGTCCGAGGTAGTAGAGCAGGTCCTGGGTGCGGCCGACGGCGAAGGAGGGGATCAGCACATTGCCGCCATCCTGGTGAGCCTGCTGCAGAATCGCCGCCAGTTCGTCGAGCGTTTCGCCGTTGTTGCGATGATCGCGATCGCCGTAGGTGGACTCGAGCAGCACCAGGTCGGCGCGGTCCAGCGTGGCCGGGTCGCACATCAAGGGCGAACAGCTGTTGCCCAGGTCGCCGGAGAACACCAGCCGGCGGGTCAGCTGCTGGTCCTGCACTTCGAGCTCGACTATCGCGGAGCCGAGGATGTGCCCGGCATCGTGATAGGTGACCCGCACGCCCTTGGCCACTTCATGGGGTTTGCCGTAGGGCAGTGGGTGGCGCAGTGCCAGGGCCTTCTCGGTGTCCTTGGTGGTGTACAGCGGTTTGACCGGCGGCTTGCCCTGGCGCATCCGCCACGTGCTTTCCCATTCGGCGTCCTTTTCCTGAATATGCGCCGAGTCCAGCAGCATCAGCTCCATCAGTTCGCAGCAGGGCTGGGTGGCGAAGATGGGGCCGCGATAGCCTGCCGCGACCAGGCGCGGCAACAGGCCGCTGTGATCGAGGTGGGCATGGGAGATGATCACGGCGTCGAGGCCGGCGGGCTCGAAGGGGAAGGGTGCGCGGTTGCTGTCCTCTTCTTGGCGGCGGCCCTGGTGCATGCCGCACTCGAGCAGGACCCGCACGCCGTCGCGGCTTTCGATCAGGTAGCAGGAGCCGGTGACCTGTCGAATGGCACCGAGAAAGCTGAGTAGCGCCATGACCAACTCCTTGCACTTGCCGGGAAAGGATGACGATAGCTTGCAGCGTGTTCGTCTGGGGGGACTTGATCCAGATCAGCCTAGGCACGGTTCGGCCGCTCTCCACCCTGTGTGCCCCAGTCATACCGGGACGGGGTGCCAGGCGCCTTCAAGGCAGGCCGCAATCGGCCTTGGCAAAGCGCTCGCTGGTAACCGGGCGATTGCTCTGGTATTCGCTGAACTGGTAGCGCAGCACCGCACCCTGGGCCAGCAGGCGGCGGAACCCGGTATTGCGGCACACGCTGTCGGCCAGCTGCGCCCGCACCGTGTCGGGATTGCCGCGCATCTGCGCGGCATGGCGGGCGCGCACGCTGAGGTGGTTGATCAGTTCGTTGCCTTCGACCGTGTAGCCGCGATCGAGGATGTCGGCGTTGACGGCGCGCGGTGTGCCCTGGCTGCTTTGCCGGGCGACCTGTTCCAGCATCTTGGTTAGCTCATGGTTGTTGAGCGAGGCGGCCTGGGTGCCGAAGGGCAGGAGCAGGGCGAGGGTCAGGGCGGTAGGGCGCAGCATCGGGGGGCTCCGGAAAGGGGACGAGGGTTGGACCGGCAGGGGCTGGCAGAGGTTCAGCCACGGCGCCTTCAGTCGTGCGATGCACGCCGATGAGCGGTGGCTTTGCTAGACTGCCGCGCCCGTCGGACCAGGATCAAGTATGGCGTCCTTTAGATGTTCCCAGGCGTTGCCGCGATGAGCCACGCCGTTGCCCGTTTGCGCGCCGCTCGGATCGCGCGCAGCGTCAAACCCTTCGTGGCACGCGGTTCCCGCGCGGTGCGCTGCTCGAGTTGCCGGCTGATTCCGAGCCACTGCATCTGCGCCTGGCGGCCACGAGTCGAGGCGCAGTCGGCCGTGTGCCTGCTGATGCACGATGTCGAGGCGCTCAAGCCGAGCAACACCGGCTGGCTGATCGCCGATGTGGTGGCCGATACCACGGCCTTCGGCTGGTTGCGCACCGAGGTCGATCCGGCCCTGCCGGCTCTGCTGAGCGAGCCGCATTGGCAGCCCTATCTGGTCTTCCCCGGTGAGTATGCCGCACCGGAGCGGGTGACCGGCGAGGTCGAGGTGACGTCGGGCAAGCGGCCGCTGTTCGTGCTGCTCGATGCGACCTGGACCGAGGCGCGCAAGATGTTCCGCAAGAGCCCCTACCTCGACAGCCTGCCGGTACTGAGCTTCAAGCCGGAGCAGTTGTCGCGCTATCGCTTGCGCCGTTCCACCCGGGGCGACCACCTATGCACCGCCGAGGTAGCCGCCCTCTGCCTCGAGCTGGCCGGCGACCGGCGCGCCGGCGAGGCGCTGGGCGCCTATCTGGATGTGTTCAGCCAGCATTATCTGGCGGCTAAGAGGCAGCGCGCGATTGATGCCGATGACCCACTGCATCGGCGCTTGCGGGCGTTTCTGTGAGGGGCGGCGACTTTCTCGGCCACAACTGCGCCAGCAGCATGCCGCCGAACATCAGGGCGCAGCCGAAATAGCCGCGTAACTCGAGCGATTCGCCGAGCATCAGGGCGCCGGCGATGGCGGCGAATACCGCCTCCAGGGAGAGGATGATCGCCGCGTGGGAGGCGATCGCGTGCTTTTGCGCCACCACCTGCAGGGTGAAGCCGATCGCCACGCCGAACAGGCCGCCGTAGAGGATCGCCGGCCCGGCGGCGATGATGCCGTCCAGGTGAATTTCCTCGAACAGCACCGCCAGCAGCAGGCTGATCAGCGCGCAGGTGACGAACTGCACGACGGCCAGGCGCAGCGGGTCGTGCCGCCCGGCAAAGAAGCCGACCAGCAGCACATGGACCCCCCAGACGCAGGCGCCGGCCAGTTGCAGCCAGTCGCCGGAGGCGACCTGGAAGCCCTCGCCGACGCTCAGCAGGAACATGCCGACCACCGCCAGGCAGGCGCCCAGCCAGATGCCCAGGCCGGTCTTGTGGCCGATCAGCAGGCCGAGCAGCGGTACTATGATCACGTACAGGCCAGTGATGAAGCCGGAGTTGGTCACGCTGGTGAACAGCAGGCCGACCTGCTGCAGGTTGATGCCCAGGGCCAGCGCCAGGCCCATCAGCCCGCCGCCGAGCAGTAGCTGGCGATTCACGGGGGGCAACGGAGCGCTGCGCGAAAGTCGTTGCAGCACCGGCAGCAGGGGCAAGAGGACCAGGGCGGCCAGGGCGAAACGCAGGCCGCTGTAGAGGAAGGGGCCTACTGCGTCCATGCCCAGGCGTTGCGCGACGAAGGCCGAGCCCCAGATCATGGCGGTCAGCAGCATCAACAGGTCGGCGCGCAGGGCGTGGCTTCGCATGGCAGGGGTCTCGCTGGGCAAAGCCCCAGACTGTGCCGCAAAGCGTCGCGCTTGACCACCCCGGCATCGCTCGGCATGCTGGGCGCCGCCTCAGGCGCCGGAGTGACCTGGCCACTGCCGTGTGGCACTGACCTAGGCTTGTCTCCTGACCGTCGCGTGTGCGTCTGTGACAGGCGCCGCCGTGGGGACTCACATAACAAGAACAGGATCTGCCGATGGCCACCTATGAAATCCTGATAGCCGACGATCATCCGTTGTTCCGCAGCGCCCTGCAGCAGGCGCTGACCCTGGGTCTGGGGCCGGAGGTGCGGCTGGTGGAGGCCGCCAGCATCGCCGAACTGGAAGCGTGCCTGGCGACCAAGGCCGACTGGGACCTGGTACTGCTCGATCTGAATATGCCCGGCGCCTACGGCTTCTCCGGCCTGGTGTTGCTGCGCGGACAGTACCCGCAGGTCCCCGTGGTGATGATCTCGGCCCAGGAGGACGCCGCCGTGGTGGCGCGTTCGCGGGAGTTCGGCGCCAGCGGCTTTATCCCCAAGTCCAGTCCCCTGGAGACTATCCAGCAGGCGGTGCGTCAAGTGCTCGACGGCGATGTCTGGTGGCCACCGCAGTCCGAGGAGGCGGCGGCCGTTTCGGCCGAGGCCAAGGCCGCCAGCGAGGGGCTGGCCAGTCTGACGCCCCAGCAGTTCCGGGTGTTGACCATGGTCTGCGAGGGGCTGCTGAACAAACAGATCGCCTACGAGTTGAGCGTCTCCGAGGCCACCGTGAAGGCCCATGTCACGGCGATCTTCCGCAAGCTCGGGGTGCGCACCCGCACCCAGGCGGCGTTGCTGCTGCAGCAGCTGGAATCCATCCCGAGCGGTGCTCCCGGCTAGGCCAGACTGGGCAGGACGATCTCGTCGCTGCGCCTGACCCCGGCGGTCAGGGCGCGGCACAGCTCGAGGAATTCGCGCATGGCGGCGGTCTGGTACTTCTGCTTGTGCCAGATGAAGTAGAACTGCCGGCGCAGGTCCAGGCTCGGCGTTTCTACGGGCACCAGGCTGCCGCGGCGAAAGGCGTCGCGCAGGGCCAGGCGCGAGATGCAGCCGATGCCCAGACCCGACTCCACGGCGCGCTTGATCGCTTCGGTATGCTCCAGTTCCAGGCGGATATTCAGCGTACCTGGCCGGTGGCGCATGGCCTGATCGAAGGTCAGGCGGGTGCCGGAGCCCTGCTCGCGGAGAATCCAGGCCTCGTGCGCCAGTTCCTCCAGACTCGCCTCGCGGCGTTGCGCCAGGGGATGTTGCGGCGCGCAGAACACCACCAGCTCGTCCTCGACCCAGGGCTGAACCTCGATATCCGGGTGCTGGCAGTCGCCTTCGATCAATCCCAGGTCCAGCTCGTAGTGAGCGATCTGCTGCACCACGTGGACGGTGTTGTGTACCTGCAGGGCCACCCGGCACTCGGGGTGACGCTGCATGAAACTGCCGATCAGCAGGGTGGCCAGGTAGTTGCCGACGGTCAGGGTCGCACCGACATTCAGCGAGCCGAAGCCGCTCTTGCCGGCCAGCAGGCGTTCGATCTCCTTGGCCTGGTCGAGTAGGGCCACCGCCTCGGGCAGCAGCTGGCGGCCGAGGGCATTGAGACGCAGGCGCTTGCCGGAACGGTCGAACAGCTGGCAGTCGGACTGGCGTTCCAGCTCGCTCAGCGAGGTGCTGGTGGCCGACTGCGACAGGGCCAGTGCCTCGGCTGCACGGGAGACGCTTTCCTGTTGGGCGGCGATGACGAATACCTGGAGTTGTCTGAGAGTAAATCGCATATCTATATAACCGATAACCTATATCTTAATAATCCACTTAACAGATATTCTGCGCCCGCCTAAAATCCGCGGCAATCACACCCGCCGGGTGTCGGCGATTTTTCGAGGAAGTCAGCATGAGTAACCTGAACGTCGAGCGCGTGCTCAGCGTCCATCATTGGAATGACACCCTGTTCAGCTTCAAGACCACCCGCAATGCGGGCCTGCGGTTCGAGAACGGTCAGTTCGTGATGATCGGCCTGCAGCAGGACAACGGTCGCCCGCTGATGCGTGCCTACTCGATCGCCAGCCCGAACTACGAGGATCACCTGGAGTTCTTCAGCATCAAGGTGGCCGACGGCCCGCTGACGTCCAAGCTGCAACACCTCAAGCCGGGCGACGAGCTGATGGTCAGCCGCAAGCCCACCGGGACCCTGCTGCTGGACGACCTGCTGCCGGGCAAGCACCTCTACCTGCTCAGCACCGGCACCGGCCTGGCCCCCTTCATGAGCGTGATCCAGGACCCGGAGACCTACGAGCGCTACGAGAAGGTGGTGCTGGTGCACGGCGTGCGCTACGTCAACGAGGTGGCTTATCGCGAGTTCATCACCGAGCATCTGCCGCAGAACGAGTACTTCGGCGACGCCCTGAAGAGCAAGCTGATCTACTACCCGACCGTGACCCGCGAGGAGTTCGAGAACCAGGGCCGGCTGACCGACCTGATGCGCAGCGGCAAACTGTTCCGCGATATCGGCCTGCCGCCGATCAACCCGCAGGACGACCGCGCGATGATCTGCGGCAGCCCGAGCATGCTCGACGAGACCAGCGCCGTGCTGGACGGCTTCGGCCTGAAGATCTCGCCGCGGCTGGGCGAGCCGGGCGACTACCTGATCGAGCGCGCCTTCGTCGAGAAGTAAGGCCGACGCGTTCCACCCACTAAAAGGCTCGCTTCGGCGAGCTTTTTAGTGGGTGCTGTATTCGTTCGACCTATGACCCGCTCAGCGCCGTAGCGGCCTCTGGAGCGATCTGCACGGCGTTGCCGCCGCGCTTTTTCGCCTGGTACATGGCGTTGTCGGCGTATTGCAGCAGTTGCTGCGTGTCGCCCGCGTGGTGCGGATAGAGCGCCACGCCGATGCTGGGGGGGACGTACAGGCTATGTTCGTCCAGCTCGAAGGGGGGGGTGAGGGCCAGGCGGATCTTCTCGGCCACCGCCATGACCTGCTCCGGCGAGTGGATTTCCTCGAGCAGCACCACGAACTCATCACCGCCCAGGCGGGCGGCCGTATCCGTTTGCCGAATGCACGATTGCAGGCGCAGGGCGACCTGTTGCAGCAGTCGGTCGCCGACGGCGTGACCGTGGTTGTCGTTGACCTGCTTGAACCTGTCCAGATCGAGGAACAGCAGGGCCACTTGCGCCTGGTCGCGACGCGCCCGGGCCAGAGCGAGATGCACGCGGTCGTACAGCAGGGGGCGGTTGGGCAGCCGCGTGAGCGGATCGTATTGCGCCATGAACTGCAGGCGGCCGAGCATCTTCTGGTGCTCGATGGCGGCCGCCACCTGGGTCGAGACGTACTGCAGCAGCTCCTGATCCCGTTCGCCGTAGCGCATGCCCGGGTCACGGCTCTGCACGATCAGGGCACCGATGATGCCCTTGCGCGCGTTCAGCGGCACGCCCAGCCAGTGGCCTGCGTCGCCGGCGTTTTCCGGCGTCGGCGAATGCCGCAGCGTCTGTCCGTTGCAGATGATGGGGGCGCTGAGACTGAGCGGGTCCGGTTGCGGCGATGCGCTGGTCCGTGGGCATTCGCCCGCCTGGTAGGCGACGCTCAGCCGTTCATCTTGCTCGTCGCGCAGCACCACGGTGAAGTTGCTGGCCGGTAGCAGCTCGCCGATGATCCGCTGCACCCGCTGGAAAAGGCCGAGCAGATCCTCGGCGGAGTGCGCCGCCTCGGAGATGGCATAGGTGGCTGCCAGCATCGACTCGCCGCGTTTGCGCTCGGTGATGTCGCGGGCGACGGCGATGCGTACCTGCTCCTCCTCCGACCAGCGTGCCGACCACATGATGTGGGCAATCTGGCCGTCCTTGCGGACATAGCGGTTCTCGAAGTGCGGCTTGCTGTGGCCCGCCATGATCTCCCGGGCCGCCTGCAGCGTCATGGCGCGATCCTCGGGGAACACCAGGTCGATCATGGCCCGGCCGAGCAGCTCCTCGGGGGCATAGCCGAAGATGCGTTCGCAAGCGGCACTGACGAACACGAAGTGCCCTTCTCGATCGACGACGCAGATGGCATCGAGCAGGAGGTCGATGACGTTGCTGCTCGGCAAGTAAGGCGGTTTCTTCATTGCGCAACCATCGCGTTCTGACTGCTGGGCATCGGCACGGGGCCTGCGCACAGGCGCGTGATGTTTAGAGCAACCTTAGACGCCGGCCGCTGGCTGTGGAAGCAATACTTCTCGCGAGGCGTGCGCAGAGCGAGCTGGGCCCCGGCAGTGCCCTGCAATCCGTCACATGGGGGCTGGTGCCGGGCGGCAACGGCCCGAGGGCAGAGGCCGTCGCGTAAACGGGGGCCTATGAGCTGAAATGCTGGCCGGAAACTGCCGGGTGGTAGATCGGCTGCACCTTGTTGCCGGCCGGGTCGAGCAGGTGGAAGCTGCGCGCGCCGTCGCCATGGTCGAAGGGACGGTCCAGCAGGGGCACGCCCCGGTCCTTGAGGTACAGGTACCAGGCCTCCAGCTCTTCGATGCTGTCGACGATGAAGCCGAAGTGGTCCATCGCCTGCGGGCCCTGGCTGTCGCCACGGGCGCGGCCGAGGGAGAGGTTGTCGTTGCCGCAGGTCAGGTAGACCAGGTCAGGACTGGCGCGATGCAGCACCTGCATGCCGAGGATATCGACGTAGAAACGTTCGCAGGCTTCCAGGTCGCGCACCTGCAGGGCCAGATGGCGCAGGCCGTTGAGGCGTCCGGGGCGTTCGAGCATTTATCTGTACTCCAATTTGTATACAATAAATTGCCAATATAAGACAAAAAGGATGCGACAGTGTACTGCCTATTGCTCAAGACCCGACTCAAGCCCGGCTGCTTCGATGCCTTCATGGCGGCCATGGGCGTCAACGCGGCGGCCTCGGTGCGTGACGAGCCGGGCTGCCTGGCCTTCGACCTGCTGCGTGACCGCAGCGATCCCCACCTGGTCTGGCTCTATGAGGTCTACCTCGACGAGGCGGCGTTCGAGGCGCATATGCAGAGCGCGCACTTCCTCGCCAGCCGGCCGCTGGTCGAGCCGCTGATCCTCAGCCAGGAGGCCATCGAGGGGGATGTGCTGGCGCTCAACCCGAGGCGTTGAGCCGTTGGGCTACTCGCTCGCAGCGGGAGCGATCACTTCCAGCACGCGAATACGCCCGGGCTCGGGGTAATGCCAGCGTACGTCGACATCCCAGAAGGCGGCACCGTAACGCCGCTGCGGTGGCGGCACCTGATAGGCGGGGCGGGGGTCCTGGGCCAGGCACTGCTCGATCAACTCGACCAGCGGCTCACCCAGGCGCTGGCCGTGCGCACGGGCCTGGAGCAGCGCCGACTCCTGCCAGTCGACGGTAATGGGCTGGGGCGCGCTGTCGGCGATGGCGTTGACGGCCTCGCCGACGCAGTCGGCATAGGGCACGTAGGGCTTGATATCCAATATCGGCGTGCCGTCCAGCAGATCGATGCCCGAGAGCCAGAGGCGGCCCGGCTCGACCCGGTCCAGCTTGACCACCGACTGGCCGATGCCGTTGGGCCTGTGGGTGGCGCGGCTGGCGAACACGCCGAGCGACTGATTGCCGCCCAGGCGCGGTGGGCGTACCTTCAGCCGCGGCTTGTCTTCCAGTGCTTGGTGGAACAGGAACAGCAGCCAGACATGGCTGACCCGCTCCAGGCCTTGCACCGCCTCGCCCTGGTCGAAGGGCGGCAGCAGTTCCAGAACCCCGCGGGCGGCCGGCGCCAGCTGCGGCTGGCGCGGGATGGCGAACTTCTCCTTGAAGCAGGAACGCAGGAAACCTATGGGCGATACGGTGTAGGACATGGGCGGGGGGTCGAAGGCGGGGGTGCCCATCTTACCTGCTGCGCGCCGTGACCTTAAGCACCGGCTAAGCGAGCAGTAGCGCCGCGCCGGCGGCGAGCATCAGCAGCCCGGCGCATCGCCCCAGCCAGAGGCCCTGGGGCAGGGTCTTTTCCAGCAGCACATAGACGCCGATCGCCGCCACCCACAGCAGGTTCATCACCCCTACCACGAACAACAGGCCCATCAGCGCCCAGCAACAGCCCAGGCAATAGGCGGCATGGGCCAGGCCCATGCGCCAGCCGCCGGCGATGCCGGGCCGCCAATGACCCATGAGAAACAGCACCGGGCCGCGGCAGTGGGCCAGGCAGGCGGCCTTGCTCGGCAACCACTGGTAGATGCCGGCAGTCAGCAGCAGCGCGGCGCCGAGCCAGCGGCTGTTGCTGCGCAGTTGCGGGTCGAGCAGGGCGAGCTGCTCCAGGCTCCATTGCAGGGCGGTGGCGAGCAGGCCGAAGGCGCCCCACAGCAGCAGATAGGCCAGGCCGAACAGCAGCAGGGCCAGCTGGCGCGCCGGCGGGTCCAGGTACTTGCGCAGCATCTGCTGGTACAGCAGGAACATCGGCAGGGCGCTGGGCAGCATCATGCCGATCATCATCACCGCCCACATGGCCAACATCAGCAGGGCATCGTTGGGGCCCCAGGGCGTCGGGCTCACGCTCACGCTCATGGCGGCCATGCCCGCCATCGAGGCCATGCCCGCCATCGAGGCCATGTCTGCGGCCATGCGCAGCAGTATCGCCCAGGCCAGGGCCGTCAGCGCCAGCAGGCACAGTAGGCTGAGCCACTGTTCGCGCTGCAGTGGCCAATGGGGCAAGCGCCGTCGCAGCGCTTCGCCGGGCGCCTCGGGCCGGCCGCATGCTTTCAGCGCACCACTCCCTGCCCGGTGAAGTGCAGGCGGGCGAAGTGGCTGTGACCTTGCTGCGATTGGATCTCGATCGCGCCCTGGGTGCGGTAGCTGCCGCTGGCCATCTGCGCCTCGGTGAACTCGAATCCGTTGGGCAGTACCAGGCGGGCCTCCTGGGGCTGGCCGCTGACCGGGTTGCGGATGGGTTCGCCCCAGGCCTCCAGCACCCCGGGAATGCGGGTGCGCGCCTCGCGCTTGTCGACGTCGACGCTGAATTCGATGGGCACGAACTGCGGTTCGTACAGCTCGCCGAGGGTGCTGGCGAATACCGAGAAGACCGTGGCGCCGGGCTCGGTGTCCTCGCCGCTGAGAATCCGCAGCAACGCCTCGCGTTGCTCGGCTGTGGCCCGTTCCTCGATAAACAGCTGGCAGCGGCCATTGCCCTCGTGGATGGCCTTGGGCCAGGCGAAGGTGCCGACCCAGCACAGACCGTCGAGCTTGACGTCTTCGTAGTGCCCCTGGTCGATACGCATCGACACCACGGCCTCGCATTTGCCGTGGCTGGGCAATGCGCTGAATTGGCAGGGGCAGCCCCAGTTGCAGTTGCAGGTAGCAAATTCGACGCCCTGCATGCGCCAGTCAGCCATGCTCATGGCTGTCCTCCTTGCCGTATCGAGCGGCTCGAGGTGCGATGAACCCCATCTAGAAGGTTAGCAACGGCGCAGCGGCAGGCAGGTGGGGCGGACTAACGGGCGTCCGCCCGCGGGGCCGGGATGGGGGTTCAGCCGCGCAGGCGCAGGGTCAGGCCCCGGAGGAAATTGCGCAGGAACTGGTCGCCGCAGGGGCGGTAGTTGCTGTGACCGGCCTTGCGGAACAGCGCGCTCATCTCCGGCTTGGACACCGGACAGTCGACGCTCTGCATGATCGCGTGCATGTCGTCCTCCTTCAGCTCGAAGGCCACCCGCAGCTTCTTCAGCACCATGTTGTTGGTCACCGGCAGCTCGAAGGGCTGCGGCGGGCGGCTGTCGTCCTTGCCGCGCTTGAAGTACACCAGGCCGTCGAGGAAATGCGCCATCAGTTCGTCGTCGCAGGCCTGAAAGCCTTCCTCGTCGTCCTTCTTCAGCACGGCGCTGACCTGGCTCGCGGCGACCTGCAGGCCGCCGAGCTGGATGATATCGGCCATCTGCGCGTCGCCGAGGTCGAGGCTGTAGCGCAGGCTGCGCAGTACATCGTTGTTGAGCATGGGGACATCCTGGGAAATATGAGGGAGCCGCCGCGCTCTGCGCAGCGGCGGCGAAAGCGCGGTGTCTAGAAGCGTTCCTTGGCGGCCAGGTAGCGCCACTGGCCGGCGGGCACCTTGGCCATCGGCACGCCGCCGATGCGGATGCGTTTGAGCCCCAGCACCTTGAGGCCGACGCTGTTGCACATGAACACGATCTGCCCGGGCTGGGGGTTCTTCAGGGCGAAGCGCAGGCGGGTCTCGCTTTGCCAGCTGACCTTGCAGGGCGGCAGCGGCGCGCCGTTGAAGCTCAGGCCGTGATTGAGGCGCTTGAGCTCGGCGGCGCTGAGCTGGCCATCGACTTCGACCACGTACTCCTGCTCGAGCTTGCTCAGGTCTTCCCGGAGCTTGCGCTCGACGCGCCAGTCCTGGGTCAGCACGTGCAGTCCGTCGGCGCCGGCCTGCAGCGGGATGCAGGGTGTCAGACGGGCGAAATGGCCCTTCAGCGGGCGCAGGCCGGAGGCATCGTCCGGCCAGTGATTGGCCACGCCGAGCGTCTCGACGGCACTCGCCGGGGCATGACCGGGGGGCACATGCAGCAGCAGGGTGGCCGGCTCCAGTGGCGCGGCGACGGCATCCGGGAGCAGTTCGATTTGCTGGTCCAGCACCTTGAACTGCGGCTCGTCCACCACCTGGCCGTCGACCAGCACCCAGCCGCCCTGGATATACAGCTCGGCCTCGCGGCGCGAGCAGCCGACCAGTTCGATCAGGCGCTTGGACAGGCGAATGGGGTCGGTCATGGCAGGCTCGGCGGCAAGGGGAGGGCGGCCATTGTAACCGCCCGGGGCGGCGGCACGCGGATAAAAAAACCGCTCCGAGGAGCGGTTTTCTGACTGCCGGCCGGTTCAGCCGCCGAGGTAGGCGTCGCGTACCTTGGGGTTGGTCAGCAGCTCCTGACCGCTGCCCTGCATGACGATCCGCCCGTTCTCCAGCACATAGCCGCGATCGGCCAGTTTGAGCGCCTGGTTAGCGTTCTGTTCGACCAGGAAGATGGTCACGCCGTCCTTGCGCAGCTGTTCGATGATGTCGAAGATCTGCTGGATGATGATCGGAGCCAGGCCCAGGGAGGGCTCGTCGAGCAGCAGCAGCTTGGGCGTGCTCATCAGCGCGCGGCCGATGGCGAGCATCTGCTGCTCGCCGCCGGACATGGTGCCGGCACGCTGGTTGAGGCGCTCCTTCAGGCGTGGGAACAGGTGCAGGACCTTGTCCATCTGCTCGCGGAACTCGTCCTTGGCGGTGAAGAAGCCGCCCATCACCAGATTCTCCTCGACGGTCAGGCGGGCGAACACCCGGCGGCCCTCGGGGACGATGGCGATGCTCTTGCGCATGATGTCGGGAGTGTCCTGGCCGACCAGCTCCTCGCCCTGGTAGCGGATGCTGCCGCTGGTGGCCTGGGGGTTGCCGCACAGGGTCATCAGCAGGGTCGACTTGCCGGCGCCGTTGGCGCCGATCAGGGTGACGATCTCGCCCTGGCGCACCTCGACGCTGACGTCGTGCAGGGCCTGGATCTTGCCGTAGAAGGTGGAAACCTTGTCGAAACTCAGCATGCTTACGCCTCCCCCAGATAGGCTTTGATCACGTCGGGGTTGTCGCGGATCTGCTCCGGCGTGCCGTCGGCCAGGGGGGTGCCCTGGTTGATCACATAGATATGGTCGGAAATGCTCATGACCAGCTTCATGTCGTGCTCGATCAGCAGCACGGTGACGTTGTGCTGGTTACGCAGCAGGCCGATCAGGGCCTTGAGGTCGTCGGTCTCCTTGGGGTTGAGGCCGGCCGCCGGCTCGTCGAGCATGAGGATGCGCGGGCGCGTCATCATGCAACGGGCGATCTCCAGGCGGCGCTGCTGACCGTAGGCCAGGGTGCCGGCCGGACGATTGGCGAACTCGGTCAGGTTGACCTGTTCCAGCCAGTGCGCGGCGTACTCCATGGCCTGGCGCTCGCTCCTGCGGAAGCTCGGGGTCTTCAGCAGGCCGGCGAGGAAGTTGGTGTTGAGGTGGCGGTGCTGGGCCACCAGCAGGTTCTCCACCGCGGTCATTTCCTTGAACAGGCGCACGTTCTGGAAGGTACGCACCACGCCCTTGTGGGCGATCTTGTGGCCCGGCAGGCCCTCGATCTGCTCGCCGTTCAGGCGGATGCTGCCGCTGGTGGGCTGGTAGAAACCGGTCAGGCAGTTGAATACGGTGGTCTTGCCGGCGCCGTTCGGGCCGATCATCGACACGACCTGCTTCTCGTCGACTTTCAGGCCCACCCCGTTGACGGCCAGCAGGCCGCCGAAGCGCATGGACAGGCCGCTTACTTCTAGGATCGGGCGGCTCATGGTTTCAGCTCCAGGTGCGGGCGCTGCATGGGCAACAGCCCCTGCGGACGCCAGATCATCATCAGTACCATCAGCGCGCCGAACATCAGCATGCGGTACTCGTTGAACTCGCGGGCCAGTTCCGGCAGCAGGATCATCACCACCGCGGCGAGGATGATCCCCAGCTGCGAGCCCATGCCGCCCAGCACGACGATGGCGAGGATGATCGCCGACTCGATGAAGGTGAAGGACTCCGGGGTCACCAGGCCCTGGCGGGCGGCGAAGAAGCTGCCGGCGAAACCGGCGAAGCAGGCGCCCAGGGTGAAGGCCGAGAGTTTGATCACGGTGGGGTTCATGCCCAGGGCGCGGCAGGCGATCTCGTCTTCGCGCAGGGCCTCCCAGGCGCGGCCGATCGGCATGCGCAGCAGGCGGTTGATCACGAACAGGGTGAGCAGCACCAGCAGCAGGGCGATCAGGTAGAGGAAGATCACCTTGTTGATCGACTGGTAGGCAACTCCGAAGAACTCATGGAAGGTCTGCAGGCCCTCTTCGGCGCGGCGCTCGAAGGACAGGCCGAACAGGGTCGGCTTGTCGATGTTGCTGATACCGTTGGGGCCGCCGGTCAGCTCGGTCATGTTGCGCAGCAGGATGCGGATGATCTCGCCGAAGCCGAGGGTGACGATGGCCAGGTAGTCGCCGCGCAGACGCAGCACCGGGAAGCCGAGGATGAAGCCGAAGAACGCCGCCATCAGGCCGGCGATCGGCAGGCACACCCAGAAGCCCAGGCCGTAGTAGTGCGACAGCAGCGCATAGCTGTAGGCACCCACCGCGTAGAAGCCGACGTAGCCCAGGTCGAGCAGGCCGGCCAGGCCCACGACGATGTTCAGGCCGAGGCCGAGCATCACGTAGATCAGGATCAGCGTGGCGATGTCCACCGCGCCGCGGCTGCCGAAGAACGGCCAGGCCAGGGCGACCAGGACCAGGGCGAGCACCGCCCAGCGTTGCGTAGCCGGTTGGGTGAGGAAGTCGCTGGCCTGGCTAGGAACCTTCGGCAGGCTGGGTGCGCTGGACCAGGCGGTGCCGATCCGGTCGCGCAGCAGCTGCCAGAAGAACATGGCAATGGCGCAGGCGGCGATGGTCCAGAGCACGGCCGGACTGGCGCCCTGCACCTGCAGGCTGATGCCCACGGTGGTCAGCTTCAGGCCGATCACCGGATAGGCCACGGCGACTACCAGCAGGGCGCTGAAGAACGCGGTCTTGAGGTTACTGCGAATAGACGGGTTCATACCTTTTCAACCTCCGGACGGCCGAGGATACCGGTCGGGCGGAACAGCAGGACCAGCACCAGTAGGCTGAAGGCCACCACGTCCTTGTACTGGTCGCCGAAGATATCGGCGCCGAAGGCTTCGGCCACGCCCAGCACCAGGCCGCCGAGCATGGCCCCGGGGATGCTGCCGATGCCGCCGAGTACCGCGGCGGTGAAGGCCTTGATGCCGGCGAGGAAGCCCAGGTGCGGGTTGATCACGCCGTATTGCATGCCCAGCAGCACCGCGGCCACGGCGGCCAGGGCGGCGCCGATGACGAAGGTCAGGGCGATGATGTTGTTGGTATTGATGCCCAGCAGGTTGGCCATCTTCAGATCTTCGGCACTGGCGCGGCAGGCGCGGCCGAGGCGCGAGCGGGCGATAAACAGGGTCAGGCCGACCATCGCCAGGAAGGTGACGACGAAGATCAGCACCTGGGTATAGGAGATCACCACGCCGTTCATGGTGCTTTCACCGAACACGAAGTTGCCCGGCAGCGGGTTGGGGATGGCCTTGTCCTTGGAGTCCTGGGCCAGCAATACCTCGTTCTGCAGGAAGATCGACATGCCGATCGCCGAGATCAGCGGGATCAGGCGGTTGCCGCCGCGCAGCGGACGGTAGGCGACCCGTTCGATGCTGTAGCCGTAGGCGCTGCAGACGATGATGCTGGCGGCGAAGCCGGCGATCATGACCAGTGGCAGGCTGTCCAGGCCGAACATGGCGAGGGCGGTGATGGCGATGAAGGCTACGTACGAGCCGATCATGTAAACCTCGCCGTGGGCGAAGTTGATCATGCCGATGATGCCGTAGACCATGGTGTAGCCGATGGCGATCAGGGCATAGGTGCTGCCAACGGTCAGGCCGTTAACCAGCTGTTGCAGGTAGTGATAAAGATCAGGCATTGCCTAACTCCTGGGTCAGCACGCACGGCGGCGCTTGTGGCGCAGCATGAGACCGGAATTCTTCTAATAAACAAAACCCACTGCGGTTGCAGTGGGCTTTGGGTTCAGGCGGGACGCTTACTTGGCTTCGGACTTGGTGCCGTCCTGGTGCCATTCGTAGACCACGAAGCTGAAGTCCTTCAGGTCACCCTTCTCGTCGAAGGCCAGGGTGCCGGTCGGGGTGTCGAAGCTGTTGGCGCGCAGGGCTGCGGCGACCTTGGCGGTGTCGGTGTCGCCGGCCTTCGCGATGCCTTCGGCGATGACCTGCACGGCGGCATAGGCCGGGAACACGAACGGACCGGTCGGGTCCTGGTTCTTGGCCTTGAAGGCCTCGACCAGCGCCTGGTTCTTCGGATCCTGGTCGAAGGACTTCGGCAGGGTCACCAGCAGGCCCTCGGAGGCCGGGCCGGCGATGGCGGAGATTTCCTTGTTACCCACGCCTTCCGGACCCATGAACTTGGCCTTCAGGCCCTTCTCGGACGACTGGCGCAGCAGCAGGCCCAGCTCGGGGTGGTAGCCGCCGTAGTAGACGAAGTCCACGTTGGCCTGCTTGAGCTTGGAGATCATGGCCGAGAAGTCCTTGTCGCCGGCGTTGATGCCTTCGAACAGGGCGACCTTCACGCCCTTGCCTTCCAGGGTCTGCTTGACCGCGGTGGCAATGCCTTCGCCGTATTGCTGCTTGTCGTGGATGACCGCGACGCTCTTCGGCTTGATGTGGTCGGCGATGAAGTTGCCGGCGGTCGGGCCCTGCAGGCTGTCCAGGCCGATGGTGCGGAACACCAGCTCGTAGCCGCGGGAGGTGATGTCCGGGCTGGTGGAGGCCGGGGTGATCATCAGGATGCCTTCGTCTTCGTAGATGTCGGACGCCGGCTGAGTGGAGCTGGAGCACAGGTGGCCAATGACGAAGCTGACCTCGTCGTTGACAATCTTGTTGGCCACGGCCACGGCCTGCTTCGGATCGCAGGCGTCGTCGTACTTGATGCCTTCGAGCATCGCGCCGTTCACCCCGCCGGCCTTGTTGATCTGCTCGATGGCCATCTCGGCGCCGATGAACTGCATCTCGCCGTACTGGGCGACGGCGCCGGTAACCGGACCGGCCATGCCGATCTTGATGGTGTCGGCCGCTACCGAGTAGCTGGCAACGCCGGCCATGGCCATGGCGGCAAACAGTTTGGAAATCTGCTTAGTAGCCTTGTTCATAGTGCTCCACTCTTATGGTTCTTCATTGTTGTAGTTCTGGCGGCCAAAGCTGCAGAACCGGGTTGTTTCCCCGGCTGTACCCCCGGCAACTGTACCGGCGCAGTGTAGAGCGCCGGTTCGCGCCTTGAAAAGCTGGCTGCTGGGGACAAAACAGCAGGGTGTCGCTTAAGTGCAAGGAATGTATAGAAAAGCGGCGTGCCTCGACAGCCTCGGCCAACGTCCGGCGCGCTTGCCTGAGCGGTGACCGGCGCTATCATGGCCGCCGACTGAAATCCGGCTTCCACGACAGGCACACCATGACTGAACAACCTAGCACCCTATATGCCAAGCTGCTTGGAGAAACGGCTCCTATTCGTTGGCAGGAGCTGCAGCCTTTCTTCGCGCGAGGCGCGCTGCTGTGGGTCGAAGGGGCCCAGGACCTGGTCGCAGTGGCCGAGGCCGTGGCCGAGAATGACCAGGCCCGAGTCGCCGGCTGGTTGCAGGGCGGCCTGCTGCGCAAGGTCGACGATGGTCTCGCCGCGGATCTGCTGGCTCGGGACCCGCAGCTCTGGGCCGTGGTCGTGGCCCCCTGGGTACTGGTGCAGGAGCGCGCCGAACGCCCGGCCTGAGCCCGCGCAGCGGACGGACTGGGCGGCAGGCTGGGCGGCGAGCGACTATGCTCGATGCTGATTCGCAGGAGGAGCGTCGCCATGTTCGAGCCGGGCCATTTGCACCGCGTCAACCCGGTCGCCACCCCCGATCAGCCGGCGTACAGCATCGACCTGTACTACGAGGTACGTCAGGACCCGGTCGAGGGGCCGATGCTGCAGATGCGCATGCACGGCGAGGTGGCCGGCAAGGCCTTCGAGGAAGCGTTCGAACTGCATCGCGACACGGCGTTCAACTTCGCCAGTGTCGCCAGTCGCATCGCCCGCAAGCATGGGCTGCCGTCCGATACCAGTCTGCTGCTGCGCAACCATCAGGAATACGACCAGATGTTCGCCGATATCCGGGCCAAGCTCGGCAGCCATGCCGGCGACCCGGTCGACCTCGACCATCTGGAAAAGGACGGGCTCTAGGCGCTGACCCAGCGCTGGCGCGCCCAGTTGCTCAAGGCGTCGACGCCCAGCACCAGAATCAGCATGGCCAGAATCACGCTCGCCGCCCGGGCTTCCTGAAACAGGCTGAGGTGGACATAGAGCATCTGGCCCAGGCCGCCGGCGCCGACGAAGCCCAGCACGCTGGCCATGCGGATGTTGTTTTCCCAGCGATACAGCGAATAGGCCAGCAGTTGCGGCCAGAGGCTGGGCAGGGTGCCGTAGCAGAAGGCCACGAGCGACCCGCCGCCGCCCAGGCGAATGGCCTCGGCCGGTGCGTTCGGGGTGTTCTCCAGGGCCTCGGCGAACAACCGGCCGAGCACGCCGGCGGTGTGCAGGGCCAGGGCCAGGGTGCCGGCATTCGGCCCCAGGCCGGCTGCCAGCACCACCAGGGCCGCCCAGACCAGCTCCGGGACCGCGCGCAGGGCATTGAGCAGCAGGCGCGCAACGCTGTGCGCCAACCAGCCCAGGCGCCCGGCGGCCGGCAAGGCGAGCAGCAGGCCGAGCGCTACCGCCAGCAGGGTGCCGACGGCCGACATGGCCAGGGTCTCGATGGCGCCACGGCCGATGGCCCGTAGGTGCTCGGCGGAGAAGTCGGGGTGAAGGAAGGCGCCGGCGTATCCGCCCATCTGGTTCAGGCTGTCGGTGGCAAACAGGTTCGAGAGATCGATGTTCAGGTAGAGGAACGAGGCCGGCACCGCCGCCGCCAAAGTCAGCAGCAGCGCGATATTGACCAGTCGCCGGGATGCCGAACCTCTCACAGCAGCCTCCCGCGCAGCAGGCGACTGAGCTGGTCGGCCAGCAGCACCAGGACCAGGAAGCACAGCAGCATGCTCGCCACCTCGGCACCGGCGAACATGCGCATCGACAGGTCGATCTGCTGGCCCAGGCCGCCGGCCCCGACGAAGCCCATCACCACCGAGGCGCGGATCGCGCACTCCCAGCGATAGACCGTGTAGGAGAGCATCTCCGCCGCCGCCGCAGGCAGCACGCCATAGGCGAAGGCGGCCAGGCGCGGGCTGCCGGCGACCAGCAGGGCGCGACTGGGGCGCGGGTCGACCGACTCGAAGATCTCCGCATAGACCTTGCCGAGCATGCCGCTGTAGGTGATGGCGATGGCCAATACCCCGGCGGTGGGGCCCAGGCCGACGGCGCGCACGAACAGCAGCGCCCAGACGATCTCCGGCACGCTGCGCAGCAGGATCAGCGCCGCGCGCACCGGCCAGCGCAGGGCCTGCGCCCACCAGGCCGGGCGACCGCCACGGTGCAGCGCCGACAGCGACAGGGCGCGGCTGGCCAGCAGCGCGCCGGGCACCGCCAGCAGCAGGGCCAGGGCCATGCCGGCCGTGGCAATGGCCAGGGTTTCCAGGGTGGCGCGGCCGAGCAGACGAAGGAACTCGCCGTCATGGGCCGGTGGCCAGAAGTCGCCGAGGAAGCGGCCCATGTTCGCGGCATTATCGTCGTCGAACAGTATCCCCAGGTCCAACTCGCTGATGCTCAAGCCGGGCCACAGCAGCAACAGGGCGAGCAGGGTCAGTGCCAGGCGCGGCAGGGCGGCCGGGTCGCGGGGACTCGGGTTCAGCATCGTGGAATCTGCACGCTCGGCTGCGGCGGCGTTGGCGAGGCGGGCGTGGCCTGCAGCTGTTCGTTGGCGTACAGGGCGTCCAGCTGGGCCGGCTGGATCGCCGCCGGCGGCAGGTCGAAGACGATCCGACCGTCGCGCAGGCCGATGATCCGCGGAAAGTGCGCCAGGGCCAGATCCACCGCGTGCAGGCTGGCCAGCAGGGTCATGCCGCGGCTGGCCGCCTCGTGGTTGAGCACGCTCAGGGTATGCCCGGCGAGCAGGGGGTCCATGGCCGACACCGGTTCGTCGGCGAGGATCAGTTCGGGCGCCTGGTACAGCACCCGGGCGATGCCGACGCGCTGCAGCTGGCCACCGGACAGCTGGTCGCAGCGTTCGAAGAGTTTGTTGCCCAGGTCGAGGCGCGCCAGGGCGGTCTGGGCGCCCTGGATGTCGACCGGGTGCAGCAGGCTGAGCAGGCTCCTGCCCAACGACCACTGGCCCAGCCGGCCGGCCAGCACCGCGGTGACCACGCGCTGGCGCGGCGGCAGGGGCGGCGCCTGGTGGATCAGGCCGATGCGCGCGCGCAGGCGTTGGCGCTGGCGGGCACCGAGCAGCCAGGGCTGCTGCTCGAGCAGGCTGAGCCGGCCGCCGCTGGGGCGCAGGCTGGTGGCGAGCAGGCGCAGCAGGCTGGTCTTGCCCGCTCCGGAGGGGCCGATGATGGCCAGTCGTTCACCGGCGCGGACCTGCAGGTCGATATGGCTGAGGGCGACCCGACCGTTGGCGTGGGCCAGGCCCACGCCTTCGAGGCTCAGGCTCACTGCAACAGGCCGGCCGCGCGGGCTGCTTCCTCGATGCCTTGGTAGTTCTCGGCCTTGGTCTCGATGAAGCGGCTGGCCGCCTGCAGGTCGAGGATGGCCTTGTGCTCCGGGTTGGCCGGGTCGAGGGCGAGGAAGGCGGCCTTGAGCTTGTCGCGCAGGGCCGGGTCGAGGTTGCCGCGCACCGTCCAGTTGTAGTCGTAGTAGGGCGGGGTGGTGGCGATCACCCGGACCTTGTCGGTGTCGACCTTGCCGGCGGCGACCAGCTTGTCCCACACCGAGGCGTTGAGCACGCCGCCGTCGGCCTTGCCGGCCTGGACCCAGGCGGCGGTGGCGTCGTGGGCGCCGGAATAGGCGATGCGGCTGAAGAAGTCTTCCGGCTTGATGCCGTCCTTGAGCATGAAGTAACGCGGCATCAGGCTGCCGGAGGTGGAGGACACCGAGCCGAAGGCGAAGGTCTTGCCCTTGAGATCCTGCAGCGAATTCACCGCCGGGTCGGCGCTGATGATCTTGCTGGTGAACTTCTCGTCTTCGGCGCGCTGCACCAGGGGAGTGGCGTCGCCAGTCTTCAGCCGGGCCTGGACGAAGGTGAAGCCACCCAGCCAGGCCAGGTCGATGCGATCGGCGGCGAGGGCCTCGACCACCGCGGCGTAGTCGGTCACCGGGACGAACTCGACCGGCATGCCCAGCTGCTGCTCGAGGTAGGCACCCAGGGGTTGGAACTTGCGCAGTAGTTCGGTGGGGGCCTCGTCGGGGATGGCCGAGACCTTGAGGACCTCGGCGGCCTGGGCGAAGAGGGCGGAAACGGACAGGGCGAGGCCGGCGACCAGCGCCAGGGAGTGCTTGAGCTTCATGGGTTCTCCGGTTCAATAGCGGGGAAAGCGGGCGGATTATAGGGACAAGTGCGATTCTTCGCAGCTTCCAAGAACTGACTTCGCGGTTAACATGGAGCTTTTCCGGGACTTCCAAGGAGCTTCTGCATGACCGCCTCGCTGCCTGCCATCGCCTTCGCCGGCATCGGCCTGATGGGCTTGCCCATGACCCGCCGGCTGCTCGCCGCCGGCTACCCGCTGAGGGTCTGGAACCGTTCGCCGGACAAGTGCGCGCCGCTGCAGGAGCAGGGCGCGGGCCTGGCGCAGGCCCCTGCGCAGCTGTGTGACGGTGTCGAGGTGGTGCTGCTGTGCCTGGCCGATACCGCGGTGGTGCGCGAGGTGGTGTTCGGCCCCGGCGGCATAGTCGAGGGCGCCAGGCCGGGGCAGCTGCTGGTGGACCTGTCCAGCCTGGAGCCGGCGGCAACCCGCGAGATGGCGGCCGAGCTGGAGGCGCGCACGGGCATGCGCTGGGTGGATGCGCCGGTCTCCGGTGGCACCGCGGGGGCCGAGGCTGGCAGTCTGGCGATCATGGCCGGCGGCCGCGAGGCGGATGTCGAGCGGGTGCGGCCGATTCTCGGCCACCTGGGGCAGCGCCTGACACGTATGGGCGAGGTGGGCGCCGGCCAGGTGACCAAGGCGTGCAACCAGATGCTGGTCGCCTGCAATGCCCTGGTGATCGCCGAGGCGGTGGCCCTGGCCGAGCGCGCCGGGGTCGATGCCGGGCTGATCGCCCAGGCCCTGGCCGGTGGTTTCGCCGATTCCAAGCCGCTGCAGATTCTCGCCCCGCAGATGGCCGCCAGCCAGTTCGAGCCGGTCAAGTGGCACGTGCGCACTCTGCTCAAGGACCTCGACACGGCGGTCAGGCTGAGCGGCGAGACCGGCTCGGCGGCGCCGCTCAGCGGCCTGGCCGCGCAGCTGATGCGCCTGCACGGCAGCCAGGGCAACCTGGAGCGCGACCCGGCGACCCTGGTCGAGCTGTATCGGGCGGGCCGGACATGAAGATCGCCGCCAACCTGTCGCTGCTGTTCGCCGAACTGCCGCTGCGCGAGCGCATCGCCGCCGCCGCCGCGGCCGGTTTCGACGGCGTGGAGATCCAGTTCCCCTACGAGCTGCCGGCCATCGCCCTGAAGGAGGCGCTGGAACGCGCCGGCCTGCCCCTGGTGCTGATCAACCTGCCGGCCGGCGACCTGATGGGCGGTGGCGTCGGCCTGGCCGCGGTACCGGCGCGCCAGGGCGAGTTCGCCGCGGCGCTGCAGCAGGCGCTGAGTTACGCGGCCATGACCCGGCCGAGCTGGGTCAACGTGCTGCCGGGGCGATTGGCCGAAGGGGTCGCTCGAGAGCAGGCGCTCCAGACCCTGGTCGGCAATCTGCGGCGGGCCGCCGAGGCCTTCCAGCTACTGGGCATCGGGGTGTTGGTGGAGGCGATCAATCCCCTGGACATGCCGGGTTTCCTGATCAATACGCCGCAGCAGCTAGACGAGCTGCTGGGGGCAGTCGATCACCCCAACTGCCTGGCCCAGTACGACCTTTACCACATGGCCCGCCAGAGCATCGATCCGGTCGCGGGGATCGAGCGGCTGGCCGGGCGCATCGGTCATGTGCAGTTCGCCGACTGCCCGGGACGCGGCGCGCCGGGCAGCGGGCAGCTGGACTTCGCCCCGGCGCTGGCGGCCCTGCGGGCCACCGGCTATCGCGGCTGGCTGGGGGCGGAGTACCGGCCGGGGGAAGAGGGGACGCGGGCGGGATTGGGCTGGTTGGCCGGGTGGCGTGCCAGTGCCTGAGTCCGCGGCGTCCTGCCCTACGGCAGGGGTTGTGGTATCGGCGGGGCGTAGCATTCGATGCGGTTGCGGCCGCTCTGCTTGGCCAGGTAGAGCGCCTGGTCGGCGCATTGCACCCATTCACGCAGGTTCTGCCCTGGTTGCCATTGGGCTACGCCGAAGCTTGCGGTGACGACGATCTGTCCGGTCACCGGGGCGCCGGCCACAGGGTTGCCTGCCACAGGATTGCCTGCCACCAGGATGCGCAGTTTCTCCGCCATCACCACCGCGTGTTCGAGGTCGGCATGGGGCATGAGGATGATGAACTCCTCGCCGCCCCAGCGGCACAGGCAGTCCGAGTCCCTCAGTTGCGCCTTGATCCTGTGGGCGACCTCGCGGAGCACCTGATCGCCGACTTCGTGGCCGTGCTGGTCGTTGATGGCCTTGAAGCGATCGATGTCGAAGAAGATCAGGCACAGTGGCAGGTCGTAGCGTTCGGCACGCTTGATCTCGTTCTGCGCGACTTCCTCGAGTCTCAGGCGCGTCCAGAGGCCGGTCAGGCGGTCGGTGCTGGCCAGGTGTTCCAGTTTCAGGTTGCTGTTGCGCAACTCCTGCTCGGCCTGCCGCCTGGCCGCGATTTCCAGGCGCAGGCGCTTGGTCAGGTGGGCGAAGCGCAGGGCCACGGCGCCGAGCAGCAGCAGCGCCAGGGTGGCGCCGCCGACCACCTGGTAAAGCAGGCGGTGATCGGTGTGCGCCTGACCCCGGTAGACGAAGCCGCCCAGGTTGCTGGTGTCCTTGGCCATGCCCAGTTCGACGTAGCTGTCGGCGATGGTTTGCCAGCGTCCGGGGTTCATATGCCCGAGCTGAACCAGCTCGGGCATGATCAGTTTCTTCAGCTCCTGTGCCTCGAAGCGCAGGTGCTCCAGGGACTTGCCGGGGGCATAACGGCGATGGATCAGCTGCACGCTTTCCTCGAGGTTGTCCAACGCATACTGCCAGCCCCTGAGACTGGCCCGGACGAAGGCCTCCACCTGTTCCGGACGCTCGTCCAGCAGGGCTTCGCGCGTGGCCAGGACATCGTTGTAGAAGTTGACGCCGTATTCGTGCGGATTGATCAGGCGATAGTCGATCTGCCGCTGCTGCAGCCAGAACGGCTCGTTGGCGGTGTAGCCGTTGTAGGCGTCGGTGCGACCGTCGACCAGGTCCTGGGGATCGAAACTGGGAGGGCTGACTTGCAGGCGGTCGAGGTCGAGGCCTTCGCGCAGCAGGGTGAGGCGCAACTCGGCGCTTTCCGGCGGGTCGAGCAGCATCACCCGCTTGCCGGCCAGGTCCTGGGGGGCGTAGATGTCCGAGTCGGCGCGGACTATCCACACCACCGGCGAGCGCTGCATGATCGCCGCCAGCGCCACCACCGGCTGGCCCTGCATGCGTGCGATGACCAGGCCGCTATTGGCGATGGCGAAATCGACCTCGCCGGCGAGCAGGGCCTCTATGGGCTTGGCGGCCTGGGGGCCACCCGGGAGGATGTCCACGTCCAGCCCCGCCTGGCGATAGAAACCCTTCTCCAGGGCCATGTAGTAGCCGGCGAACTGGAACTGATGCAGCCAGCGCAGTTGCAGGCGCACCTTGTCCGCCGCCAGGGCCTCGGCCGGCCACAGCAGTTGTGCGACGAGCAGGCCCAACCCCATCCATAGCGAGCCACGGGCCGGGTTGACAGGAGGGCAGGTAGGCTGGCTGACAAAGGGTACTGACATGAAGGCCCGTCGCCGAAGTGGCTTTTTGATATCTGTTATGAACATGGACAGCGAACGTCATCGCGTCAACAGGTAATTGATCAGCGACAGTTCGACAGTCGGGGTAGCGGTTCGCCGCTGGTCGGCTGCTGGTGCAGGAATTCCAGGAGCTGCAGCAGCGGCAGCGGTTGGCTGAGCAGGTAGCCTTGCAGGTAGTCGCAGCCGTGCTCGCGCAGGAAGGCCAATTGCTGAGGGGTCTCGACACCCTCGGCGACCACCTTGAGATGCAGGGTGTGGGCCATGCCGATGACGGCCTGGATGATCTCCATGTCTTGGCGCGAAGTGGGGACGTCCTGGATGAAGGATCGGTCGATCTTCAGCGTATCGAGGGGCAGGCGCTTGAGGTAGGCCAGGGACGAGTAGCCGGTGCCGAAGTCGTCGATGGACAGGCTGACGCCCAGTTCGCGCATCTGCTGCAGCAGGTCGGCGGCCAGGTTGATGTTGCCCATCAGGGCGTTCTCGGTCACCTCCAGCTCCAGGCGCTGCGCGGCTACCCCGGAGCTGGCGAGAGCGTCACGCACTTCCTGCGGCAGGTCCGTGCGGCCCAGGTTGAGCGCCGAGCAGTTCACCGCGACCCGCAGTTGCGGATAGCCGGTCTCGGCCAACAGGCGCAGGTCGCGACAGGCGCGGTGCAGTACCCAGGCGTCGAGCTCGGCGATAAAGCCATTGGCTTCGGCGATGCCGATGAAGCGCTCCGGCGAGAGCAGGCCGTGTTGCGGATGCTGCCAGCGGACCAGTGCCTCGAGCTTGCTCACCTGGCCGGAGTCGAGGTCGAGAATCGGCTGGTAATGGAGCAGCAGGCCACGGTCCTGTTGCAGGGCGTTACGCAGTTCCTCCTCCAGCTGCAGTTCGAAGCTGGCCTTGGTCTTGAGCGGCGTGCTGAAGAACTGGGCGTTGTTGCGGCCGCTGCCCTTGGATTGGTACAGCGCCAGGTCGGCATGCTTGATCAGCTCCTCGCAGCTTTCCCCGTCCTTGGGGAACAGGCTGATGCCGATGCTGGACGTCATCACGATGCTGCGCCCATCGAGGACGACGGGCTCCTTGATGCGCAGCAGCAGACGTTGCGCCAGGTGCCGGGCTTCTTCGTTGTCGATCAGGCTGGCGACTACGCAGAACTCGTCGCCGCCGAAGCGGGCAATCACGTCCTTGTCCCGCAGGACGCCGTTGATCCGCTCGGCCAGCACCCTGAGCATCTCGTCGCCGGCGGCGTGGCCGAGGCTGTCGTTGATGCGCTTGAAGTGATCGATGTCGAGAAACATGACCGCCAGCGGCGTGCCCTGTTGCCGGTGCGCCTGGATCTTCTCGCCGAGGGCCTCGTCCAGGCCCTGGCGATTGAGCAGCTCGGTCAGCGAGTCGAACTGGGCGACCTGCTGCAGCGAGGCGCGGGCCAGGTCGAGCTGGCTGATCAGGGTGCTGACCTGCAGTTGCTCGCGGACCTTGTGTTCCTGCGCCCTGTCCCCCCAGGCCGCCCAGAGGCCGATGCCCAGGCTGAGCAGGGTGACGCAGCCGACGAGCAGCGCCAATTGCCCGCCGTCGGCTGCACTTTGCGTGAGCAGGGCGGTGCCCATGGGGACCGCGAGGGTCAGCGCCGCCAATCCGGCGACGTGCGCCAGGGTGATGGCCAGGCCCAGCAGCAGCGCGACGGCGCCCTGGCGCTGCGCGTGGCGTTCGGCGCTGCGCAGCTCGAGCAGGAAGGCGGCGAAGGCACAGGCGACGGGCAGGGCGACCGACAGCATCAGCAGCCAGGGTTGCCAGTAGCTGCTGGCGCCGGAGCGCATCGCACTCATGCCGCCGTAGCGCATGGCCACGATGGCCAGGCCGAAGCACAGCGCCACCTGTGCGCACAGTCGGAGGCTCCGTGGCTTGCGCACCAGCAGGTGCAGCGTCAGCAGGGCGGGCACGAAGCCGCACAGCAGCGCGGCCAGGGTCGTCGGCAGGTCGTGGCGAATGGCGACCTGGGTCTGGTAGGCCAGCATGACGATGAAGTACGCCGACCAGATGCCGCCGGACAGGCTCAGGGCCCCCATCCAGCACCAGAGATTACGGGTGCCGGGGCGCTGGCAGCGGCGGGCCCGCTCGGCCATCTCCAGGCCGGCATAGGCGGCGGCGCAGGCGATCACGCAGGCCAGCAGGATAAGCCAGGGGGAGTAGGAGGGCTCGAGGAGCAACTGCCCGCCTGATGGCAGCGCGGAGGTGAAACGAAGGTATAGCCAATCCATAGCCGGCACTCTCCCTTGTCCAATCGACGAGGTGATCGCGATATGCCGTCAGTATAGTGAGGGAGTCTGTCCGACGAGCGGTAATGGCGTCGTAGTGGTGAGTTTTTGGCAATGACCCTTATTGCCATTGGCTCCAAGTGCGGCCCGCGCCCCCTGTCGGCTTCGGTTAACCACAAGGCCCGCGTCTGCGGGCCTTGTGGTTTGCAGCCGTTGCCGTGCTTATCCGGCCACCAGTACGCGGATCGCCTCCAGGCGCAGGGCGGCCTTGTCGAGCATGGCCAGGCCCTGCTCGCGTTGCTGGCGCAGGGCCTGCAGCTCGCTGTCGCGCACGCTCGGATTGACCGCCTGCAGGGCGGTCAGGCGGGCCAGTTCCTCGTCGACCTCGGCGGCCAGGCGGCGCTTGGCTTCGGCGACCCGCTCGGCGTGACGCGGGGCGATCTTGTCATCGCCGCCGTTGATCAGCGGGGTCAGGGCATCGCGCTGGGCCTGGACGAACTTGTTGGCGCTGGCCCGCGGCACGCTTTCCAGCTGGTCGTTGAGGGTCTCGAAGGCGACCTTGCCGGCCAGGTCGTTGCCGTTGGCGTCGAGCAGGCAGCGCAGTGCCGCCGGCGGCAGGTAGCGGCCCAGCTGCAGGTTGCGCGGCGCCACCACTTCGCTGACGTAGAGCAACTCCAGCAGCACGGTGCCGGGCTTGAGCGCCTTGTTCTTGATCAGCGCCACCCCGGTGTTGCCCATGGAGCCGGAACGCACCAGGTCCATGCCGCCCTGCACCATGGGGTGTTCCCAGGTGAGGAACTGCATGTCCTCGCGCGCCAGCGCCTGGTTGCGGTCGTAGGTGATGGTCACCCCCTCGTCGCTGCCCAGGGGGAAGCTGGCGTCCAGCATCTTCTCGCTGGGGCGCAGGATCAGGGCGTTCTCCGAGTGGTCCTCGCTGTCGATGCCGAAGGCGTCGAACAGCGCTTCCATGTAGATCGGCAGGGCGAACTGGTCGTCCTGCTCGAGGATCGCCTCCACCAGGGCCTCGCCCTCGCCGGCACCGCCGGAGTTGAGCTCCAGCAGACGGTCGCGACCGGCGTGCAGCTCGCCCTCCAGGCGCTCGCGCTCGGCACGGGCCTCGTCCACCAGCTGTTGCCACTGGTCGTCGTCGCCGCCTTCGAGCAGCGGCAGCAGGCGCGTGCCGAACTGCTGCTGCAGGGCGTTGCCGGTGGGGCAGGTGGCGAGGAAGGCGTTGAGCCCCTGGTGGTACCACTGGAACAGGCGTTCCTGGGGGCTGTTCTCCAGGTAGGGCACGTGCAGCTGGATGCGGTGCTTCTGGCCGATGCGGTCGAGGCGGCCGATGCGCTGCTCGAGCAGGTCCGGGTGGGCCGGCAGGTCGAACAGCACCAGGTGGTGGGCGAACTGGAAGTTGCGGCCTTCGCTGCCGATTTCCGAGCAGATCAGCACCTGGGCGCCGAACTCCTCGTCGGCGAAATAGGCCGCGGCGCGGTCGCGCTCGAGGATGCTCATGCCCTCGTGGAACACCGTGGCGGGGATGCCCTTGCGCACGCGCAGGGCGTCTTCCAGGTCCATGGCGGTCTCGGCGTGGGCGCAGATCACCAGCACCTTGAACTTCTTGAGCATCTTCAGGGTGTCGATCAGCCACTCGACCCGCGGGTCGAAGCGCCACCAGCGCTGTTCGTCGTCGAGCTCGCTCTGGGCCTGGTAGCTGACCTCCGGGTAGAGGTCCGGATGTTCGCCGATCGGCAGCTCCATGTACTCGTCCGGATTGGGCAGCGGGTAGGGGTGCAGTTCGCGCTCCGGGAAGCCCTGCACCGCGGCGCGGGTGTTGCGGAACAGCAGGCGGCCGGTGCCATGGCGGTCGAGCAGCTCGCGCACCAGCCGCGCGGCGGCGTCCTGGTCGCCGGCATTGACCGCGGCCAGCAGGCCTTCGCCCTCCTGGCCGAGGAAGTCGTGGATGGTGCGGTGGGCGCGGGTCGACAGCTGGCCCTGGTCCAGCAGCTCCTGTACCGCTTCGGCGACCGGGCGGTAGTGCGCGCTCTCGGCGCGGAAGGCCTCGAGGTCATGGAAACGGTGTGGGTCGAGCAGGCGCAGGCGGGCGAAGTGGCTGTCCTGGCCCAGTTGCTCCGGGGTGGCGGTGAGCAGCAGTACGCCGGGAATGACGCCGGCCAGTTGTTCGACCAGGACGTATTCCGGGCTGGCGTGTTCCGGATGCCAGACCAGATGGTGGGCCTCGTCGACCACCAGCAGGTCCCAGCCGGCGGCGAACAGGGCATCCTGGGCGCGCTCGTCCTCGCGCAGCCATTCCAGGGCCACCAGGGCCAGCTGGGCGTCCTCGAAGGGGTTGCTGGCGTCGCTCTCGATGAAACGCTCGGCGTCGAACAGCGCCACCTCGAGGTTGAAGCGCCGGCGCATCTCCACCAGCCACTGGTGCTGGAGGTTCTCCGGTACCAGGATCAGCACCCGGCTGGCGCGGCCGGTGAGCAGCTGGCGATGGATCACCAGGCCGGCCTCGATGGTCTTGCCCAGGCCCACTTCGTCGGCCAGCAGCACCCGCGGGGCGATGCGATCGGCCACTTCGCGGGCGATGTGCAGCTGGTGGGCGATGGGTTGCGCGCGGGCGCCGCCCAGGCCCCAGAGCGGCGACTGTAGCTGCTTGCTGGTGAACTCCAGGGTGCGGTAGCGCAGGGCGAACCAGGGCAGCGGATCGATCTGGCCGGCGAACAGGCGGTCGCTGGCCAGGCGGAACTGGATGAAGTTCGACAGCTGGGTTTCCGGCAGGCTGATGCTCTCGTGCGAGCCGTTGAGGCCGTGGTAGACCAGCAGGCCGTCGATGTCCTCGACCTCCTGCACGGTCAGCTTCCAGCCCTCGAAATGGGTGATCTCGTCGCCCGGGGCGAAGCGCACGCGGGTCAGCGGGGCATTGCGCGCAGCATACTGGCGGGTTTCGCCGGTGGCCGGGTAGAGCACGGTGAGCATGCGGCCGTCCTGCATGAGGATGGTGCCCAAGCCCAATTCCGCTTCGCTGTCACTGATCCAGCGTTGCCCCGGTTCGTATTGCGCCATGCCTGTCTCCCGCGTGAAAAAGCCGGCTATGGTAACGGAACGTCGGGCCCAGGCCAAAGGCGCAATGCGGTGTCCCGGGCACTTAACGCGGTTACCCGAGTCGAAAGTGTAGTTAGGCGGCTCTCAAGTCGGCGCTGCGGCGGCCGACAGCCTGACCAAAGGAGGGCGTCATAACGTGCTACCCCCCATCCCCCATAGCCTGGCGCCGGTCACCGTGCAGCAGGACGCGATCAAGCCCAGGCCCGAGGTGCCGCCGGTGACTCCGGCGCAGGAGAGCGCCAAGGAAAGCGCCCTGAGCCTGGACAAGCGCCACCCGCAGGAGGCCGAGGAGCTGCTGCGCGAGGAGCAGCGCCGGCGCCAGCGCCGCGGCTATACCCCCGAGCAGCTGGCCGAGGGGGAGTTGGACGAGCCCGCCGACGAGTCCGGCGAAGAGCTGCCGCGCCAGGGCCTATGGGTGGATGTGCAAGTCTGAACGGCGGACAATCGAGTCGAACCCCGCTGCGTCGAGTTATCCGTGGACCTTTTCCCCGACAGCCTCCCGCAACTGCCCGATGCCCGGCTGGACTACCGGGCCGGCTGGCTCGAGCCGGCCGCGGCCGACCGCTGGCTGAGCCAGTTGCTGGCCGAGACGCCCTGGCAGCAACCCCGGGTACGCCTGTACGGTCGCGAGTGGCCGGTGCCGCGGCTGGTGGCCTGGTACGGCGACGAGGAGGCCACCTACCGCTATTCCGGCCTGATCCATCGACCGCGGCCCTGGACACCGCTGCTGGCGCAGATCCGCCAACGCCTGGAGGCCGCAGTGGGGCAGCGGCTCAATGGCGCGTTGCTCAACTACTACCGCGACGGCAGCGACGCCATGGGCTGGCACAGCGACGACGAGGTCGAGCTGGGTGCCGATCCGCTGATCGCCTCGCTCAACCTGGGCGGCACCCGGCGCTTCGACCTGCGCCGCAAGGGGCAGAGCCGTATCGAGCACTCGCTGCTGCTCGAGCATGGTTCGCTGCTGGTCATGGCCGGCCCGACGCAGCATTATTGGCAACATCAAGTGGCGAAGACGCGCCGCCCCTGTGCGCCGCGCCTGAACCTGACCTTTCGCTTAATCCGGTCGACCCCATGAGCAATGACGAAAAACTGATCGATTTCGGCGCCGAGCGCGACAAACGCATCCACGACCTCAACGACAAGCGGCTCAACGAGATGCGCGAGAAGTTCGAGCAGGTGCTGCCCCTGACCAAAGGCAAGAAGAAGACCCGGGGCAAGTCGAAGAAGCGCTGAGGCGCCTCGCCAGCGCCGATTCCATTGATCTGGATCAGTTTATCTTCCTGCCTGTCTACGCCCCTCCGCCTGGCCTTGATCTGGGTCAATAAGTGCGCCGCCGCCCCTGCTACCTTGCAGCCATCCCCGCCAAGGTCAACGCAGGAGGCCAGCATGTTCATCGATGTGGTAGTTCTCGCCGGAGTCGGCACCGTCGGCCTGATGCTGGCCTTCTTCGCGGGCGTCGGATATTTCATCTGGAAGGATTCGCACAAGCGCAAGCAAGGCTAGCGTTTGGGCTCTACAGGCACGCAAGGCAATTCGGGCGACCATCAGTCGCCCTTTTTTTGTGCCTGAAAAAGTCGCCGCCTGGGCCAGGCGCTAATCCAGGCGCTTGTTCACCCGCAGCACCGCCACGCTCAGCATCAGCAGGGTGAACAGCAGCAGCGCCAGCATCTCCGTCCACAACTCCAGGAGCCCGGCGCTGCGCAGCATGATGCCGCGGGCCAGGCGCAGGAAGTGGGTCAGCGGCAGCAGCTCGGCGAACCACTGTGCCGCCCTGGGCATGCCGGCGAAGGGGAACATGAAACCTGACAGCAGGATCTGCGGCAGGAAGGTGAAGAAAGCCATCTGCATGGCCTGGAACTGGGTGCGCGCCAGGGTCGAGAGAAACACCCCGAGGGCCAGGCTGGCGACGATGAACAGCAGCGCCGCGCCATACAGCTCCAGCAGCGCGCCACGCACCGGCACCGCGAACAGCAGGCCGCCGACCAGCAGGATCACCGTCACCTGGATCAGGCCGATGCCGACGAAGGGCAGCACCTTGCCCAGGGTCAGTTCCCAGGGCGACAGCGGCGTGGCGATCAGCATCTCCAGGTTGCCGCGCTCGCGCTCGCGCACCAGGGCGATGGCGGTGAACATCACCAGGGTCATGGTCAGGATCACCCCGATCAGGCCCGGCACGGTGTTCAGCGCGGCGCGGCGCTCGGGGTTGTAGAGGTTGACCAGCTCCACCGCCGGGCGCTTGTCCCAGCCCGGTGGCGCGTACATCGCCAGCTGCCGGGCCGAGGCCTGCACGCTCTGGTCCGAGCCGTCCACCACCAGTTGCAGCGGCGGTCGGTCCTGGCGCAGCAGGCGCGCCTCGAAATCCGCCGGCAGCACCAGGGCGGCGCTGATCCGCCCCTGGCGCAGCAGCGTGTCCAGCTGCTGCGGGCTGTTCAGCCGGTAGCGCAGGTCGAGCACCTGGCTGGCGCCGATTTCCGCCACCACTTCCCGCGCGCGGGCGCTGCCCGCTTGGTCCAGCACGGCGGCGTCGATGCCGCGCACGTCCATGTTGATGGCGTAGCCGAACAGCACCAGCTGCAGCAGCGGGATGCCGACGATCATGGCGAAGGTCAGACGGTCGCGACGCAGCTGGCGCAGCTCCTTGCTGACGATCGCGGCCAGGCGGCGCAGGTTCATGGCCGAGCCTGCAGGGGCTGGCGGGTGACGGTGACGAACACGTCCTCCAGGTTGCCCGGAGAGTCCTGCAGTTGGGCCTCGATCCGGGCGGCGCGCAGGCGCTGGTCGATGGCGGCGCGGGCCTCGGCGCTGGCCACCAGCACCCGCAGGGCGGCGCCGATCTGCGCCATGGCCAGCACCTCCTGGCAGTCCTGCAGGGCGCGCTGGGCCTGGCGCGGCTGGGCGCACTGGATCAGCAGCGGGTGGCCGGGCAGGGCCTCGAGCAGCTGGCGCGGGCTGCCATCGGCCACCAGGCGACCGGCGTCGAGAATCCCCAGGCGGGTGCAGCGCTCGGCCTCGTCCATGTAGTGGGTGGACACCAGCAAGGTGGTGCCGGCCTCGGCCAGCTCGAACAGCGACTCCCAGAACTCGCGGCGCGACTGCGGGTCGACGGCGCTGGTGGGCTCGTCCAGCAACAGCAGGTCGGGCTTGTGCAGCACGGCGCCGGCCAGGGCCAGGCGCTGTTTCTGCCCGCCGCTCAAGGTGCCGGCCAGCTGCCGGCGGCGGTCGCTCAGCCAGTAGCGCTCGAGCAGCTCCTCGATGCGCGCGCCGGCCGCGGCCCTGCTCAGGCCGTGCACCGAGGCGAGGAACTGCAGGTTCTCCAGCACGCTGAGATCCTCGTACAGCGAGAACTTCTGGGTCATGTAGCCGATGCGTCGCTTCAGCGCCTCGGCATCGCGGGGTATGCGGCAACCGAGCACCTCGATCTCCCCGGCGCTGGGCAGCAGCAGGCCGCAGAGCATGCGGATGGTGGTGGACTTGCCCGAGCCGTTGGGGCCGAGGAAACCGAACACCTCGGCGCGGCGCACCTGCAGGTCGAGGCCGTCGACCGCCAGCAGGTCGCCGAAGCGCTTGCTCAGGCCGCGACAGCGGATCACCGGCTCGGCGCTAGTCATGGCGGCGCTCGGCACGCAGGGGCAGGCCGGCCGGCAGGCGGCGGGCGGCGGCGCCCTGCAGGCGCAGTTCGGCGCGGTACATCAGGCGGCTGGCATCGTCGCCGCTGAGGGCGAAGTAGGGGGTGAAACTGGCCTCGCTGCGGATGCTGCTGACGGTGGCGGCGAAGGCCTGCTCGACGCCTTCGACCTGCACCCGCATGGCGTCCCCCGGGGCGATGGCCGCACGTTGGCTGGCGGGCACGTAGACCCGCGCGTAGGGCGCCTCGCCGACCAGCAGGCTGACCAGCTCGGCGCCGCGCGGCGGCTGGTCGCCGGGCTTGAAGGGCAGGGCGTCGACCCGCCCGGCACTGGGCGCACGCAGGCTCAGGCGCTCGCGGTCGAGGCGCAGCCGGGCGAGTCGGGCGCGGGCCGCCTGCAGAACGGCACTGGCCTGCTCCAGCTGCTCGGGGCGGGTGCCGTTGCTCAGCTCGCGCAGCCGGGCCTCGGCGTTACGGCTGGCGGCGCGGGCCTGGTCGCGGCCGGCGCGGGCAGCGTCCAGTTCGGCGAGGGCGACCAGGCCGCGTCGGTGCAGGGTGGCGATGCGCTGGAAGCCGCGCTCGGCCTCGAGCTGCGTGGCGCGCTCGCGCGCCAGGGTCGCCTGGGCCGCCTCCAGGGTCTCCACCCGCGTGCCATTGCTCAGCTCGCGCAGCCGCGCTTCGGCCAGGGTCACCTCGGCACGGGCCTGGGCGATGTCGGCGTCCTGGCGCCGCGGGTCGAGTTCGAGCAGCAGCTGGCCGGCCTCGACCCGTTCGCCCTCGACGACGTGCCAGCGCAGGATGGGTTCCGAGGCCTCGGCGGGCAGGCCGATGCGGTCCCATTCCAGGGTGCCGAGCAGGGTCGTATCCCCTGGGGGCTCGCAGCCGGCGAGGACGGCAAGCAGCAACAGGCAAGGCAGTATCCGGCGCATCTCAGACCTCCATGCCCCGTTCGAGCAGGGCCAGGGTGTGGGCGACCAACGTCTCGTCGCCGATCTGTGGATTGGCGAAGATGCCCCGCCACAGCGGCGCGGCGGCGTAGGGCAGCATGGTCAGGCCGATCAGCGAGACCACCAGCAGGCGTGGGTCCAGGTCCGGGTTGAGGGCGCCGCGGGCCTGGGCGGCGGCGAAACGCTGGGCCAGCAGCAGGGGGATCAGCGGGGCGATGCGGCCGATCAGCAGGGCGCGCAGCTGGCCGCCTTCACAGAGGATCTCGCGCACCCACAACGGTGGAATCCAGGGGTGCTCGACCACTATCGCGCTCAGGCCGCGGACGAAGCGCCCGACCAGCTCGTGCGGTTCGTCGCCGGCCTGCTGCAGCTCCTCGGCGACTCCGCGGATGAGTGGCAGGAAGCGTTCCTCGACCATGGCCTCGACCAGGCGCTGCTTGGTGCCGAAGTAATAGTTGATCAGCGCCGGGGTGACCCCGGCCTGCGCGGCGATGGCGCGCAGGCTGCTGGCCTCGATGCCGGCGTGGGCGAAGGCCTGTACCGCGGCGTCGAGCAGGCGTTCGCGTTGCAGGGCCGAGTCGCCGCTGGGGCGGCCGGGTGGGCGGGGGCGGGGCATTGCGGGCTCCGGGTTGCCGCGATAATTAATTATTAGATTAATTAATTTTTGGCGCAAGCGCGAAGCTCTCGCCGAGCGGCGCTCGTGCGCTCGGGCAATCGGGGCATGGGAGGCGGCGACCGGCCGGGGCCGGTCGCCTGCCCGTGCGGCTTAGCGGGTGCCGAGGAAGTCGCGCTTGCCGACGGCGACGCCGTTGTGGCGCAGGATGGCGTAGGCGGTGGTGTAGTGGAAATAGAAGTTGGGCAGCACATGGTCGAGGAGGAAGGCCTGGCCCAGGAATCGGGTTTCCTTGTCGCGGCGCTTGAGGGTCAGGGTGCGCGCCTCGCTGCCGTCGAGTTGCTCGGGGCTCACGGCCTGGATGAACGCCAGGGTCTTGGCGATGCGCGCCTGCAGTTCGGCGAAGCTGGTCTCGTCGTCGGCATGGCTGGGGGCCTCGACCCCGGCCAGCAGGGCGACGCCGGCCTTGGCGCCGTCGCAGGCGATTTGCACCTGGCGTACCAGGGGGAACATGTCGGGTGCCAGGCGTGCGTTGAGCAGCACGCTCGGCTCGATCTTGCGCGCCTCGGCGTCGGTGGCGGCGAGGCCGAGGATGGTCGACAGGTTGTTCAGCTGGCGGACGAAGACCGGAATGGAGGCGTGGTACATGGACAGGGACATGGGGGTTCTCCAGGGAGAGAAGGGCGGTTCGGGAAGGGTAAAACGCCGGTTTGACGCGCCGGCGGCGCGGCCCGGTGCGCTCGATCGGCGCCCGGGCCGCGGTGCTCAGCCGATGCTGATCGGCGGCAGTTCGGTCAGTTGCACGGTCTGCTGCTTGCGCGGGGCGAGGATCTCGGCCTCGCCGTCGACCACCAGTTCGTCGTTCTGGTTGAACACCCGGGTGGCGATGCGCACGCGGAACTTCGGCAGCTTCTCGAGGATTTCCAGGCGCACGGTGAGGGTGTCGCCGAGCTTCACCGGGGCGGTGAAACGCATCTGCTGGCCCAGGTAGATGGTGCCGGGGCCGGGCAGTTCGCAGGCCACCGCGGCGCTGATCAGGGCGCCGCTGAACATGCCGTGGGCGATGCGCTCCTTGAACATGGTGGCGGCGGCGTACTCGGCATCCAGGTGCACCGGGTTGCGGTCGCCGGACATCGCCGCGAACAGCTGGACGTCACGCTCCTCGACGGTCTTGCTGTAGCTGGCGGTCTGGCCGACTTCGAGGGCTTCGTAGGGAGTGTTGCTGGTCTGGCTCATAGGGGCTCCTTGGCGGTGCGGGGGCGTTGGCGGCTGCGGGCCAGGGCCTCGTCCAGCCAGCCGATCAGGTAGGCGGTCACCTCGTCGCGATTGCTCTCGTTGAGCAGCTCGTGGCGGGCGTCCGGGTAGATTTTCAGGTGCACCTGCTCGAGGCCGGCCCGGCGCAGGGCATCGGCCAGGTGCTGCAGGCGCTTGCCGGCGCTGACCGGATCGCGGGCGCCGCCGATCACCAGCAGCGGCAGCTGGCCGTCGATCTGGGTCAGCTGCCGGGGCGGGGTGATCTGTTGCAGGCCGGCGAGCAGGTCGAGCCAGAGTTGGTTGGTGCAGAGGAAGCCGCACAGCGGGTCGTCGATATAGCGGTCGACCTCCTGCGGGTCGCGGCTGAGCCAGTCGAAAGGGGTGCGGTTGGGCTTGAAGGCCTGGTTGAACGAGCCGAAGGACAGCAGGTCGATCAGCTTGCTGTGGCCGTGGGGGCCCTGGCGCCAGCGTTCGAGGCGGGCGACCAGGCGGGCTACGCGGTAGAGCCAGACCGGTTGGTAATTGGAGCCGGAGAGTATCGCCCCGTGCAGGCTGCTGCTGTGGCGCATCAGGTAGGCCTGGCCGATGTAGCTGCCCATGCTGTGGCCGAGCAGGAAGATCGGTGCGTGGGGGTGGCGCTGGCGGATATGGTGGTTGAGGCAGGCCAGGTCGCCGACCGTCAGGTTCCAGCCGTCCTCATCGGCATAGTGGCCGAGCCGTCCGTGGCGGGCGGTCTGGCCGTGGCCGCGCTGATCGTGGGCGAACAGCTCGTAGCCGGCGGCGGCCAGCGCCGCGCCCAGGCGGGCGTAGCGGCCGCTGTGCTCGGCCATACCGTGGGCCAGCATGACCACTGCCTTGGCCGGCTGTGCGCAGAACCAGCGGTTCACGTACAGCGGGGTCGCATCGCTGCTGTTGAGCCAGAATGCTTCGTGGTGCATGGCGAGTCCTTGAGCCGGCGGGAGTCGGGCATTGTAGAGGCAGGGGGCGGGCTTTCCCAGTCGATCCGCGGATGGAAAATTCACGCGGTCAATGACGCCCGTGCAAGTGTTTGCGCCCCGAACCATAGCTGCTAACGTCGGCTGAGTGCCTGGCATGCCGTGGCCGGCCTCCGGCCATGGCCCGCTCGGCGGGGAATCCATCTGGGGAAGGGGAATAACAACAATGCAGCCTGATTTCTGGAACGACAAGCGCCCGGCCGGCGTGCCCAACGGCATCGACCTGGACGCCTACAAGTCGGTGGTGGAGGTGTTCGAGCGCTCATGCAAGAAATTCGCCGACCGTCCGGCTTTCAGCAATCTGGGCGTGACCCTGACCTACGCCGAGCTGGATCGGTTGTCCGCCGCCTTCGCCGGTTACCTGCAGAAGCACACTGACCTGCAGCCGGGCGAGCGCATCGCCGTGCAGATGCCCAACGTCCTGCAGTACCCGATCGCCGTGTTCGGCGCCATGCGTGCCGGGCTGATAGTGGTCAATACCAATCCGCTGTACACCGCCCGGGAGATGCGCCACCAGTTCAAGGACGCCGGCGTGCGCGCCCTGGTCTACCTCAACATGTTCGGCAAGCTGGTGCAGGAGGTGCTGCCCGACACCCAGATCGACTACCTGATCGAGGCGAAGATGGGCGATCTGCTGTCGGGGCCCAAGGGCTGGCTGGTCAACACAATGGTGAAGCAGGTCAAGAAGCTGGTGCCCGACTACCAGCTGCCCCAGGCGGTGCCGTTCAAGCAGGCGCTCAAGCAGGGTCACGGCTACGAGTTCAAGCCGGTCAAGGTCGGCCATGACGACATCGCCGTGCTGCAGTACACCGGCGGCACCACCGGGGTGGCCAAGGGCGCCATGCTGACCCACGGCAATCTGGTGGCCAACATGCTGCAGGTCGATGCCTGCCTGTCCCAGCTGGATGAAGACGGCACGCCGCTGATGAAACAGGCCCAGGAGATCATGATCGCGCCGCTGCCGCTCTACCACATCTATGCCTTCACCGCGAACTGCATGTGCATGATGGTCAACGGCAACCACAACGTGCTGATCACCAATCCGCGGGACATCTCCGGCTTTATCAAGGAGTTGGGCAAGTGGCAGTTCTCCGCGCTGCTGGGGCTCAACACCCTGTTCGTCGCGTTGATGGACCACCCCGAGTTCAAGAACCTCGACTTCTCCCGCCTCAAGGTCACCAACTCCGGCGGCACCGCCCTGGTCAAGGCCACCGCCGAGCGCTGGCAGGCCATCACCGGCTGTCCGGTGGTGGAGGGGTACGGCCTCACCGAGACCTCGCCGGTGGCCAGCACCAATGCCTACGGCAAGCTGGCGCGCCTGGGCTCGGTGGGCGTGCCGCTGCCGGGGACGGCGTTCAAGGTGATCGACGATGCGGGCAACGAGCTGGGGCTGGGCGAGCGCGGCGAGCTGTGCATCCAGGGGCCGCAGGTGATGAAGGGCTACTGGCAGCGGCCGGAGGCCACCGCCGAGGTGCTCGACGCCGAGGGCTGGTTCAAGACCGGCGACATCGCGGTGATCGACCCGGACGGCCACGTGCGCATCGTCGACCGTAAGAAGGACATGATCATCGTCTCCGGCTTCAACGTGTACCCCAACGAGATCGAGGACGTGATCATGGCCCACCCCAAGGTGGCCAACTGCGCCGCCATCGGCGTGCCGGACGAGAAGTCCGGCGAGGTGGTCAAGCTGTTCGTGGTGCCGCGAGATGGCGACCTCAGCGTCGAGGAGCTCAAGGCCTACTGCAAGGAGAACTTCACCGGCTACAAGGTGCCCAAGCACATCGTCTTCAAGGAGGCCTTGCCGATGACTCCGGTCGGCAAGATCCTCCGTCGCGAGCTGCGCGATATCGCCTGACTCCCTGCCGGGGGCTGTGTCGCCCCCATCCGGCGCGCCCGTGTCACGGGTCTGCGCGCTCGTCCGTCTATCTCCAATTGCCGTTCCGGGCGGCCGGGTCGTCCGTTTGCTCGGCTGATCGAGCGGCTGCCGGGCTGTCCGACAATCAGGCCAGAATATGACCGTATCTGCATGTTTGGTCTCGTTGGCGACCGTTTGGCCCTTGTTTAGTGCTAGGCGGCCTCCGGCAAAGCTGCTACTCTCGGCCCGCTTTTGGCCGCTCGGACAGGGTCTAAAGTAGGCAAACACACACAACAAACCACCGTCCTCGCGCGGTGAAGATCAGCTGTTGCTTAGGAGTGGGCTTCCATGACCGATAACTTCTGGAAGGACAAGTATCCCGTTGGGATTGCTGCCGAGATCGATCCGGATCAGTACCCGAATATTCAGGCGGTACTGAAACAGTCCTGCCAACGCTTCGCCGACAAGCCCGCCTTCAGCAATCTCGGCAAGACCCTGACCTACGGCGAGCTGTACCAGCTATCGGGTGCCTTCGCCGCCTACCTGCAGCAGCACACCGACCTCAAGCCGGGCGATCGCATCGCCGTGCAGCTGCCCAACCTGCTGCAGTATCCGGTGGTGGTGTTCGGCGCCATGCGCGCCGGCCTGGTGGTGGTCAACACCAACCCGCTGTACACCGCCCGGGAGATGGAACACCAGTTCAACGACTCCGGCGCCAAGGCGCTGGTGTGCCTGGCCAACATGGCCCACTTGGCCGAGCAGGTGGTGCCCAAGACCGGGGTGAAGACGGTCATCGTCACCGAGGTCGGCGACATGCTGGCGCCGCTCAAGCGCCTGCTGGTCAATAGCGTGGTCAAGTACGTGAAGAAGATGGTGCCGGCCTACAAGCTGCCGCACGCCGTCAAGCTCACCGACGCCCTGGCCCAGGGCCGCGGCCGACCGGTCGCGGAGGCCAATCCGGGCAGTGACGAGATCGCCGTGCTGCAGTACACCGGCGGCACCACGGGCGTGGCCAAGGGCGCGATGCTGACCCACCGCAACCTGGTGGCCAACATGCTGCAGGCCCGCGCCATGATGGCCGCGAACCTGGACGAGGGCCGCGAGATCATCGTCGCGCCGTTGCCGCTCTATCACATCTACGCCTTCACTTTCCATTGCATGGCGATGATGCTGATCGGCAATCACAACGTGCTGATCACCAACCCGCGGGACCTGCCGGCCATGGTCAAGGACCTGTCCAAGTACCGCTTCAGCGGCTTCGTCGGCCTCAACACCCTGTTCGTCGCCCTGTGCAACAACGAGGAGTTCCAGAAGCTGGACTTCTCCTCGCTGAAGATCACCCTGTCCGGCGGCATGGCCTTGCAACTGGCCACCGCCGAGCGCTGGACCCAGGTCACCGGCAGCCCGGTGTGCGAGGGCTTCGGCATGACCGAGACCAGCCCGGTGGCCTCGGTCAATCCGATCGCCAACATCCAGATGGGCACCATCGGCATTCCGGTGCCCTCGACCCTGTGCAAGGTCATCGACGAGGCCGGCAACGAGCTGCCGCTGGGCTCGGTGGGCGAGCTGTGCGTCAAGGGCCCGCAGGTGATGAAGGGCTACTGGCAGCGTCAGGAGGCCACCGACGAGATCCTCGATGCCGAGGGCTGGCTGAAGACCGGCGACATCGCGCTGATCCAGGAAGACGGCTATATGCGCATCGTCGACCGCAAGAAGGACATGATTCTGGTGTCCGGCTTCAACGTCTACCCCAACGAGCTGGAGGATGTGCTGGCGACCCTGCCGGGCGTGCTGCAGTGCGCGGCCATCGGCGTGCCGGACGAGAAGTCCGGCGAGGCGATCAAGCTGTTCGTGGTGGCCAAGCCCGGCGTGACCCTGACCAAGGAGCAGGTCATGGAGCACATGCGCGCCAACGTCACCGGCTACAAGGTGCCCAAGGCCGTGGAGTTCCGCGACGTGCTGCCGACCACCAACGTCGGCAAGATCCTGCGTCGCGAGCTGCGCGACGAGGAGCTGCAGAAGCTGAAGAAGGCCAGCTGACTCGCCATGTCGCCGGCTGCAGAACGCCACCCTCGGGTGGCGTTTTTTATGCGCCGGTGTTTTCCCCCAGGGCGTTGCGCAGCCAGGTGCAGAAGCCGCGGGTCAGCGGGCTGCTCTCGCTGTCGCGGTGGATCAGCCAGGCCCAGCTGGGGCCGCGCACGCGCTGCTCGGCCAAGGGCTGCAACAGGCCACCGGCTTGGGCCTGCTCGGCCAGCAACTGGCTGACCAGGGCGATGCCCAGGCCCTGGCAGGCGGCGTCCAGCAGCAGGCCGGGGTCGGAGAAGTTCAAACCGTGGCCCTGCTGGCCGACATCGATGCCGGCCTCCACCGCCCAGTGGCTCCAGTCCATCTCCCGCTCGCCGTGCAGGGTGTTGCGCGCGGCGGCCGGCATCTCCAGCAGCCTGGGGTGGCAGGCCGGGTAGAGGCGATCGCGCAGCAGCACCTGGAAGCTGCACTCGGCCTGGGCGGCGATGTCGTCGCGCACGGCGATGTCGATGGTCTGGCTGGCCATGTCCGGCGGCTCGTCGGTGGTGAACAGCCACAGATCGATCTCCGGGTGGCGACGCTGGAAATCGCCCAGGCGCGGCAGCAGCCAGTGGCGGGCGAAGGCCGGCGTGGTGTTGACCACCAGCTGGTTGGGCTTGCGGTACTGCTCCAGACGGCGAATGCCCACGGCCAGTTGTTGCAGCAGCGACTGGGTGGTGCTGAGCAGGTCGTAGCCGGCGTCGGTCAGGCTGACGCTGCGGCCGCTGCGATGGAACAGCGGCTGTTCCAGATAGCCTTCCAGGCTGCGGATCTGCTGGCTGATGGCCGACTGGGTGAGGTGCAGTTCTTCGGCGGCCTTGTGGAAGCTGCCCAGGCGGGCGGCGGCTTCGAAGCCGCGCAGGGCGTTCAGCGGCGGCCAGTGCTTGAGCATGTTTGATAAGTCCTGCTAATCATTTGTGGGCAAAATCCATCGTTTGTTCTGTGATTTTTAGAGGCCTAGCATGGGTGTCATGGCCGCTTTGGCGGTTTTCAGTGATAACAAATACTTAACTGAAAGGCACTCGTCATGCAACAGAACGACACGCAGCAGAACGCCTGGTACATGCCGGCCGAATGGGTTCGGCACGCCGCTACCTGGATGGTCTGGCCGCATAACCAGGCGCTCTGGGAGAACACCTGGGGGGTGACCCTGGCCCAGGTGCAGGCCGACTTCGCCCGGGTGGCCAACGCCATCGCCCGCTTCGAGCCGGTCAGGCTGGCGGTCGACCCCAGCGCCCTGGCGTCCGCCCGGACGCTGTGCGGGCCGGGCGTCGAACTGGTCGAGCTGGCGGTCAACGACAGCTGGTGCCGCGACAGCGGGCCGAGCTTCGTCTGCCATCCGCAGCTGGGCCTGGCCGGGGTCAGCTGGCGTTTCAATGCCTGGGGCGGCAAGTCGGCCCATGACCTGGACGAGAGCCTGGCCCGACGCGTGCTCAACGGCCTGGGTCTGGAGTGCTTCGGTACGCCCCTGGCCAACGAGGGCGGCGCCATCCATGTGGATGGCGAGGGGACCCTGATCACCACCGAGTCGGTGCTGCTCAATCCCAACCGCAATCCGGGCCTGAGCAAGGCCGAGATGGAGGCCATCTTCGCCCGCCTATTGGGCGTGCAGAAGACCATCTGGCTGCCGGGCGATCCCGACCATGTCACCGGCGACATGACCGACGGCCACGTCGACGGCGTCTGCGCCTTCGCCCGGCCCGGCGCGCTGCTGGTGGACGCCACCCATGACCAGTCCTCGACCTATGCCGAGGTGGTGCGCGAGAATCGCCGCGCCCTGGAGCTGGCCAGCGATGCCCGCGGCCGGAAGTTCGAGCTGCTCGAGCTATTTGAGGCCAGCGATGCGGTGGACAGCGCGGCCGAGGTGTTCTGCGCCTCCTACACCAACTTCTACATCGCCAACGGCGCCGTGATCATGCCGGCCTACGGCATCGCCGCCGATCGGGTGGCCGCCGAGACCCTGGCCATGGCCTTCCCGGGGCGTGAAGTGGTGCCGGTGCGGATCGACCACCTGGCCCATGGCGGCGGCGGGGTGCACTGCATCACCCAGCAACAGCCGGCCTGGCCGCCGAGAGGGTGAGGGGCATGAGCAAACTGTGCATCGCCATCACCCAGTTCGCCTGCAGCTGGGAGCTCGGGCGCAATCTCGACCAGGCCGAGCAGCTGGTGCGCCAGGCGGCCGCCCAGGGCGCCCAGGTGATCCTGCTGCAGGAGCTGTTCGCCACGCCCTATTTCTGCATCGAGCAGGACCACAAGCACCTGGCGTTGGCCGAGGAGTACGGCAACAGCCGGGTGCTCAAACGCTTCGCCGCCCTGGCCAGGGAGCTGGGCGTGGTCTTGCCGCTGTCCTGGTTCGAGAAGGCCGGCAATGCCTATTTCAATTCGCTGAGCGTGGCCGACGCCGACGGTCGCTTGCTCGGTGTCTACCGCAAGACCCACATTCCCAACGCCATCGGCTATCAGGAGAAGGAGTATTTCAGCCCCGGCGACACCGGTTTCCGGGTCTGGGACACCGCCTTCGGTTGCCTCGGGGTGGGCATCTGCTGGGACCAGTGGTTCCCCGAGACCGCCCGTTGCCTGGCCCTGCAGGGCGCCGAGGTGCTGCTGTTCCCCACCGCCATCGGCTCCGAGCCGGGCGTCGTCACGTCGGGCGTCGCTACGTCGGGGGCCGCGACGCCGGGCGTCGGTACGCCGGGCGCCGTCGCGCTGGATTCGCGCGATCACTGGCAGATGTGCATGCGGGGCCATGCCGCCGCCAACATCCTGCCGGTGGTCGCCGCCAACCGCGTCGGCCGCGAGGTGGCGAGCAACGACCCCGAACTGGCGATGAGTTTCTACGGCTCGTCGTTCATCACCGATCACAAGGGCAAGAAGCTGGTCGAGGCCGACCGCGATTCGACCGGCGTGCTGGTGCAGACCCTGGATCTGCCGGCCATGCGCGAAGAGCGCCTGACCTGGGGCATCTACCGCGATCGCCGCCCGGAAATGTACGGGCCCCTGCTGGGCCTGGACGGTCGTCAAACCCATGTGCGCTGGACGGCGCGAGGAGTTCACGATGAATAAGCACAGCAAACCACTGGCCGCGTTGGCCCTGGGCCTGGGGCTGCTGAGCCAGCCGCTGCTGGCCGAGGAGAAGGTGCTGCACCTGTACAACTGGGCGGACTACTTCGCCGAGGACACCCTGACCCAGTTCACCGCCGAGACCGGTATCCGCGTGGTCTACGACGTGATGGACAGCAGCGAAACGCTGGAAGCCAAGATGATGTCCGGCGGCAGCGGCTACGACCTGATCTTCCCCGGCGACACCGTGGCCGAACGGCTGATGCGCGCCGGCGCTCTGCAGCCGCTGGACAAGGCCAAGCTGACCGAACTGGACGACATCGAGCCGGGCCTGCGGGCGCTGCACGCCCAGTACCCCAACTCCCGCGATGCCACGGTGCCTTACACCTGGGGCACGGTCGGCCTGACCTACAACGCCGAGATGATCCGCCAGCGGGCGCCGGGCGCGCCGGTGAACAGTCTGGATATGTTGTTCAAGCCGGAGCTGGCGGCCAGGTTCGCCGACTGCGGGATCTCCCTGATCGACTCCCCCGACGAAGTGCTGGCGGTGGCGCTGCACTACCTGGGGCGCGACCCGCGCAGCGCCAAGCCTGAGGACCTGGAGGCGGCGCAAGCCCTGCTGATGAAGCTGCGCCCCTATGTGACCAAGCTGCAGTCGCAGCCGGTCACCGATCTGGTCAACGGCAACCTCTGTCTGTCGCTCGGCTACAGCGGCGACATGACCCAGGCCCAACGCGCCGCGGACGCCGCCGGCAAGCCCATGGACTTCCAGTACCGCATCCCCAGCGAGGGCTCCGCGGTGTGGATGGACACCATGGCGATCCCGGTGGACGCCAGGCATCCGGAGTACGCCTACGCCTTCATCAACTTCGTCATGCGCCCGGAGAACATGGCGGCCATCTCCAACTTCACCGGCTACCCCACCTCCAACGCCAAGGCGCGTGCCGCCGTCGATCCGCAGATGCGCGACAACCCGGACATCTACCCGAGCGAGGCGAGTTACGCGCGGCTGTTCCCCGGCAAGGACATCCCGCAGCGCGACATGCGTGCGCGCATGCGCACCTGGACCGCGTTCAAGACGGCCACGGCGCAGTAGCCAGTCCGCGGCCGGATGTGCAGCCGCCATTCTATCGATGAGGTTTTTCATGCGAATTTCCCTGACCCTGGCCGGGCTGCTGATGCTCGCCGGTTCCTCTCTCGAGGCCGCCGAGTCGGCGGCCAGGCTGCTGGAAAACGGCAAGATCTACACGGTCAACGAGCGGCAGCCCTGGGCCAGCGCCCTGGCCATCGGCGCCGACGGACGCATTCTCGCCGTGGGTGATAGCCAGGCGCTGCAGGCCCATGTCGACGGACAGACCGAGCGTGTCGACTTGGGCGGGCGTCTGGTGTTACCCGGTTTTCAGGACAGCCACGCCCATGTGCTGGATGCCTCCTCGGAGGCCCAGGGCAATTGCACCCTCGATCCCGGGGAGGGCGTGGCGCAGTGGTTGGCCGAGGTCGAAGCTTGTAACGCCGGGGATGAGGGCGACTGGCTGCTGGGTTGGGGCTTCGCCCTGCATACCCTGCTGGAGGCGGACCAGGCCCCGCGGGATTTGCTCGATGCCGTGGTGGCGGACCGCCCGGTGGCCCTGATGGAGCAGACTTCCCATGCCTACTGGCTCAACTCCAAGGGCCTGGCGCTGGCGGGCATCGACGCCGACACCCCCGATCCGGTCGGCGGGGTGATCCTGCGCGACCAGGACGGCCGGCCCACCGGCCTGGTGCTGGACAATGCCGGCGACCTGGCGCTGGACCAGGCCCTGCCGCCGTCCAGGGCGCTGGCAGAGGTCTATTACCAGGCGGTGCTGGCCGGCCAGGACGAACTGGCGAAGAACGGCATCACCTCTGTGGCCGATGCCCGGGTGTTCTGGCGCCGGGGCCATCTCGAGGCCTGGCAGAAGGCCGCCGAACGCGACGAACTGAAGGTGCGCACCGCCCTGGGCCTGTGGGCCTACCCGTCGCTGGACGACGAGCAGCAACTGGCCGTGCTCAAGGCCCTGTATCGACCCGGCGACGCGCACAGCCTGCTGCGGGTCAACCAGATCAAGTTCTACGTCGACGGCATCATCCACAACACCACCGCACGGCTGCAGCAGCCCTACCGCCAGAGCCTGCCGGGGGTCGACCGCAAGGGGCTGTACTACTTCGGCCCCGAGCGGCTGCGGCGCTATGTCGGCGAGCTGTCCGAGGCAGGCTTCGATATGCATATCCATGCCATCGGCGACCAGGCGGTAGGCGATGCCCTGGACGCCATCGAGGCCGGCGGCGGCCAGGGGCGGCACCGCCTGACCCACGTCGAGCTGGTGGACAAGGCCGACCTGCCGCGCTTCAAGCAATTGAACGTCACCGCCGACTTCCAGCCGAGCCGTTACTTCGCGCCGTCTTTCCTCGAGGACAACGAGCCGCTGATCGGTCAGCGCGCCTATCGACTGCTGCCGCTGGGCCAGCTGCATGACAGCGGCGCGCGGGTCACCCTGAGTTCCGACTGGGACGTCAATCCGCTGTCGCCCCTGGGCATCATGCACAACGCCCTGAGCCTGGGCGAGCGCAGCCTGCCGAGCCTCGCCGCGGCGGTGCGTGCCTATACCCTGGACGCTGCCTATGTCCTGCGTCAGGAGCAGGACACCGGCTCGCTGGAGGTGGGCAAGCAGGCCGACCTGGTGGTGCTGGACCGCGACATCTTCCAGCTGCCGCTCGAGCAGCTCGGCCAGACCCGGGTGCTCTGGACCCTACTCGGTGGCGAGCAGGTGTACCGCGCCGAGGGATTCTGAGGAGCGCGGGCGACCGGGCGGAAACAGGCGGGGGTGAGCCGGCTTGGGCGCCGTAGAGGGAAATCTGCGACAATCGCCGGCTAATTTTCCCGCTGCGAGCGGGCGCCGTTGGCGCCCACTCCGGCATGACTGCATCACGGCCCCGATGACCGACCAGACTCACGCATTCGATCAACTGCTGAAAAACCTCGACCAGGCCCTGATCGCCGACCGCCACCGCCTGCGCCGCCAGCTGCACGAGTTGCGCAAGCAGGCGCAGCCGGATCAGGCCAAGCTGGCGCAGTGGCTGGAGCGCTTCCAGGCCTCCGCCGCCAAGGTCGAGGCGCGCCGGCTCAGCGTGCCGGCCATGCGCTACGACGACGCCCTGCCCATCGCCGCCAAACGCGAGGAGATCAAGGCCGCCATCGCCGCGCATCAGGTGGTGGTGATCGCCGGCGAGACCGGCTCGGGCAAGACCACCCAGCTGCCGAAGATCTGTCTGGAGCTGGGCCGCGGCCTGCACGGCCTGATCGGCCACACCCAGCCCCGGCGCCTGGCAGCGCGCAGCGTGGCGACAAGGGTGGCCGAGGAGATCGGCACGCCCCTGGGCGAGCTGGTCGGCTACCAGGTGCGCTTCGAAGACCAGAGCAACGAGCGCAGCCTGATCAAGCTGATGACCGACGGCATCCTGCTGGCCGAGACCCAGCACGACCGTTTCCTCGACAAGTACGACACGATCATCGTCGACGAGGCCCACGAACGCAGCCTCAATATCGACTTCCTGCTGGGCTACCTGAAGACCCTGCTGGCCCGCCGGCCGGATCTGAAGCTGATCATCACCTCGGCGACCATCGACCTGGAGCGTTTCTCCAAGCATTTCGGCGGTGCGCCGGTGGTCGAGGTATCCGGGCGTACCTACCCGGTGGAGACCTGGTACCGGCCGCTGGCCGCCGAGCAGGACGAGGAGGGCAACCGGGTCGAGGAGGATCTCTCGGTCGACCAGGCGATACTCGCCAGCCTCGACGAGCTGGCCGCCTTCGAGCGCAGCGAGGGCAAGCGCCCCGGCGACGTGCTGGTGTTCCTGCCCGGCGAGCGGGAGATCCGCGACTGCGCTGAGGTGTTGCGCAAGGCCCAGCTCAAGCACACCGAGGTGCTGCCGCTGTACGCCCGCCTGACCCCGGCCGAGCAGCAGAAGATCTTCCAGCCCATGCCCGGGCGCAAGATCGTCCTGGCCACCAACGTCGCCGAGACCTCGCTGACCGTGCCGGGCATCCGCTACGTGATCGACAGTGGCACCGCGCGCATCAGCCGCTACAGCTACCGCGCCAAGGTCCAGCGCCTGCCCATCGAGGCCGTCAGCCAGGCCAGCGCCAACCAGCGCAAGGGCCGCTGCGGCCGGGTCGAGCCGGGCATCTGCATCCGCCTGTACAGCGAGGAGGATTTCCTCGGCCGGCCCGAGTTCACCGACCCGGAGATCCTACGCACCAACCTGGCGGCGGTGATCCTGCAGATGCTGCACCTGCGCCTCGGCGAGATCGACGCCTTCCCCTTCATCGAGCCGCCGGACGGCAAGGCCATCAGCGACGGCTTCAACCTCTTGCAGGAACTCTCTGCGGTCAGCCGCGAGGGCCAGCTGACCCCCCTGGGGCGCCAGCTGGCACGCCTGCCGGTGGACCCGCGCCTGGGCCGCATGGTGCTCGAAGGCGCCAGGCAGGGCAGCCTGGACGAGGTGCTGATCATCGCCAGCGCGCTGTCGGTGCAGGACGTGCGCGAACGCCCGGCCGACCGCCAGCAGGCCGCCGACCAGGCCCACGCCCAGTGGAAGGACGTCGACTCGGACTTCGCCGCGCTGATCAATCTGTGGCGCGGTTTCGAGGAGCAGCGCCAGGCCCTGGGCTCCAACGCCCTGCGCAACTGGTGCCGGAAGAATTTCCTCAACTACCTGCGCCTGCGCGAGTGGCGCGACGCCCATCGCCAGCTGGTGCTGATCGCCCGCGAGCTGAAACTCGCCGACAGCCGCAGGACGGAGGGTTCCGGCCAGCGTAGGGCGGAAGACGCGCGCAGCAAGGGCAGGGTGGACAACGCCGCAGGCTTGTCCACCAAGGCTGACGGCGCCAACCGTGCGCCCGCGCAGGCGGCCAAGGACGAGGCCCAACAGCGCGCGGCCGACTACGCCAAGGTGCACAAGGCCATCCTCAGCGGCCTGCTCAGCCAGATCGGCCAGAAGACCGAGGAGGGCGACTACCTCGGCGCGCGCCAGCGGCGCTTCTGGGTGCATCCCTCCTCGAGCCTGGGGCGCAAACGCCCGCAGTGGCTCATGGCCGCCGAGCTGGTGGAAACGACCAAGCTGTTCGCCCGCATGGTGGCCAGGATCGAGCCGGACTGGCTCGAGCCGCTGGCGCCGCACCTGGTCAAGAAGAACCATCTGGAGCCGCACTGGGAGAAGAAGCGCGGCCAGGTGGTGGCCTACGAGCAGATCAGCCTCTATGGCCTGATCGTGGTCGGCCGCCGCCCGGTGCACTACGGCCCGATCGATCCGCCGGTGTCGCGGGAGCTGTTCATCCGCGAGGGCCTGGTCGGCGGCGATATCCACAGCCGGGCCAAGTGCCTCTCCGCCAACCGCCAGCTGCTCGAGCAGCTCGACGCGCTGGAGGCCAAGGCGCGCCGGCGCGACATCCTCGCCGACGAGGAAACCCTGTTCGCCTTCTACGAGGCACGCCTGCCGGCGGACATCTACCAGACCGCCAGCTTCGACAGCTGGTACAAGCGCGAGAGCGCCCAGGACCCGCAGCTGCTGATCATGCGCGAGGAGGATGTGCTCGCGCGCGACGCCAAGGAAGTCACCGCGGCGCAGTACCCCGACAACCTGCAGCTGGGCGAGCTGAGCCTGCCGCTGGCCTACCACTTCGAGCCCAACCACCCGCGCGACGGCGTCACCCTGCGGGTGCCGGCGCCGCTGCTGCCGCAACTGCCGGCCGAGCGCCTGCAGTGGCTGGTGCCCGGTCTGCTGGAGGCTAAGTGTGTGGCCCTGGTGCGCAACCTGCCCAAGGCCCTGCGCAAGAACTTCGTGCCGGTGCCGGACTTCGTCGGCGCGGCGCTGGCCAAGATCGCCTTTGCCCAGGGCTCGCTGCCCGAGGCCCTGGGCCGCGAGCTGCTGCGCATGACCGGCGTGCGCATCGGCGAGGAGGCCTGGAGCGAGGCCGAGGCGCAACTGGAGGATCACCTGCGGATGAACATCGAGGTGGTCGACAGCCGTGGCAAGCCGCTGGGCGAGGGCCGCATGCTTTCCGAGCTGTGCGCGCGCTTCGCCGAGGCCAGCCAGGCCGCCCTGGCCATCCCCCGGGCCGACCAGACGCCGAAGGCGGTGGAGGCCAAGGCCTTCGCCCAGGTCGCCGAGAAGACCCAGCAGCAGATCGCCGGTCTGTCGATGACCGTGTTCCCGGCCCTGGTGGAGGAGGGCGGGGTGGTCAAGGAGGGGCGCTTTCCGACCCAGGCCGAGGCCGACTACCAGCATCGCCGCGCCCTGCAGCGCCTGCTGTTGCAGCAGCTGGCCGAGCAGGGCAAGTTCCTGCGCGGCAAGCTGCCGGGGCTGACCGAACTGGGCCTGCTGCACCGCGAGCTGGGGCGTATCGAGGCGCTGGTCGAGGACATCCTCCTGGCCAGCCTGGACGCCTGCATCCTCGAGGGCGAGGCCAGCCTGCCGCGCGACGGCGCCGCCCTGGCGGCCCTGGCCGAGCGCAAGCGCGGCGACTGGACCGCCCACGCCGAGCGCCTGGCCAGGCTCGCCCTGGAGGTCCTCAAGCTCTGGCACGGCCTGCAGAAGCGCTTCAAGGGCAAGATCGACCTGGCCCAGGCCATGGCCCTGAACGACATCAAGCAGCAGCTGGCCAATCTGGTCTACCCGGGCTTCGTGCGCGAGACCCCGGGCGAATGGCTCAAGGAGCTGCCGCGCTACCTCAAGGCCATCGAACAGCGCCTGGACAAGGTCGGCAGCCAGGTGCAGCGCGACCGGGTGTGGACCGGCGAGCTCACCGCCTGCTGGGAGCAATACCAGGCCCGCCTGGCCAAGCACGGCCAGGAGGGCAAGCGCGATCCGAACCTGCAGCTGTACCGCTGGATGCTCGAGGAGTACCGCGTCTCGCTGTTCGCCCAGCAACTGGGCACCAAGATGGCGGTGTCGGACAAGCGCCTGAGCAAGCAGTGGGGGCAGGTCGAAGGCTGATAGTCACTTTCCACTGTGCTTGCGCAGCGGCAGTCACAAGGAGTTTTCACATGGAAACAAGGAGTTCCCACATGGAAAATCGTTATGGGACTTTGGCCTCCTGGGTCTATGACCTAGACAAGCCCATTGGCCGCTCGTTCGGTGACATCGAGTTTTACGCGCAGCGGCTGCATGACTGTCGCGGGCCGATTCTGGAACCTGCAGTGGGCAATGGTCGGGTGCTGCTACCGCTACTGCGAGAGGGCCTGGATGTCCAGGGTTTCGACGCCTCCGAAGAAATGCTGGAGCGCTGCCGTGCACATGCTCGGCATCTGGGGCTGGAGCCAGCGCTGAGTTGTCAGCGTTTCGAGAGCTTCGCCTACGAGCAACGTTTTGCCGCCGTTATAGTGCCGGCCGGCTCCTTCCAACTAGTGACTGACTTCGCCCAGGCGCGTGCCGTGCTGCGTCGTTTTCGCGAACACCTGCAGGCTGATGGCCGGTTGATTATCGACTTGGATCCCTGCGGTGCGTTGATTCGTAATGAGGGTAGTACTCGCAGTTGGACGGTGTCCGACGACGAGTGGCTCACCTTGACCGAGCAGCCGCTGCACGTCGACTTCGTCGACCAGACCAGGCACAGCTACCTGCGCTACGAGCATTGGTGCCATGGCCGCCTGGCGAGCGCCGAGTTGGAGCGTTTCAGCCTGCGCTGGTGGGGTGTCGCCGAGTTCGAGTTGCTGCTGCGCCAGGAGGGTTTCACCGATATCTGTGTCTTCGCCGATTACCAGCCCGGTCAGGCACCCAAGCAGGGCTGCGCCATGATTAGCTTCGAGGCCAGACGCACCTGAAGCAGGTCATAAAGGGGACCGCGCCATTGTTCGAGACGGAGCGCGATAGGCAAACCGTTTGTCCTGGGTGGTCGGTAACCTGCTGGTCTGTCGGCGGGGCCCCGTCTTGTTTTTTTCAGCCGGGTATTGCGGAACCCCACTCAGTTGCATCGTCTCGTCTCGACTTCGGTCTTGCATCAGGAGCATTCCAGTCACCATGTTCGAAATCCAGCCCATGAACCCCGAGTATTACCGTCGGCAGACCCGTCGCAGCACCCTGGTGATCGCGCTGCTGTTCCTGCTGCTGAGCATGCTCTGCGCCACCGCCAGCACCCAGCTGCTGGGCACACCCGGCGGCGACAACTTCAGGTGGAACCTGGCCGGCGTGCTCGTCGGCTTGCTCCTGACCCTCGCCTTGGTGCGCCTGCACCTGTGGTCGCGGCCGTTTATGGCGGCGGCGGTGTATGGCTGGCATCTGAAGCGCAGCCTGATGCGCATCACCAACCAGATGCACCAGGTCAAGGCCGGGGTGGCGGCCGGCGACGAGCATGCGCTCAAGCTCTTGCGCTTCTACCACCTGGGCCTGATCCAGATGCACCAGCTGGACGGCAACAGCGGCGAACTGAGCCAGATGGTGCGCGAGATCGACAGCCACCGCGAGGCCATGCAGCAGCGCGGCCTGGAGCCGCAGCAAAGCCGACTCGACCCGGCCTGGCTGGAGGCGGTCAAAGGCTTCCAGTGAGCCGCTGGCGCTCGCTGATGCGCGGCCGATGAGCCCGAGATAGTGCGGCGTAGCCAGGCTTGTCGAGGGGGCTCTTGGCGGGGCTCACCCTGATCTAATTAGTCTGGGTCGTCGGCAGCCGGCCGCAAAAACAAGATCGACTCCGCGCGGCCGAGCGCAGAAATAGGTGAGCAAGGCAATGTTGTTCATCCTACGTGGTCCTCAAGTTCGTGCCGGGTGGATGGTTGTTCTGTGGAGAGCCACGGAACGCTTTCCCGCAGTATCAGCCAGACTGCCCTTCGAGGAACTTAAACTGCGCAAAAATAAAACAAAAACTTACTGACTAGGTTCTCTTTTAGCCTTGCGTTGGCAGTGATAACGACCAGCCCAATACATTGCATTTCACTCGACGACATTCTCGTTGTCAGTTGTGGCATAAGCTTGGCTAATGCCAGTCATTAGCCTGTCAGCGGTTTACAGCCCTGTCAGCGCTGGGCATTATCAAGTGCTTAAGTATTCATAGACATAAATAAAAATAAGAGCATTTGCCGCCAACGCTAGCCGGTGCGGACGCGATTGCACTATCAAAAAACCTGCCCAAAGCCGAAACATCGTCGCAGCTCAGCAAGCGTCCGCTATTCAATGCGCAATATCGGACGTCAAGTCGGATGGAGGGATATGTCCGTTGCCGGACTGAGGAACATGAACCTACAGCCCCACGGAGGATAGCTGGGAATTTCTTGCCAGCCCCTATTAGGTCATGAACAACACAATAACAAGGACTCACCTAACACTCTCTTGCGAGGAAAGCCCATGCTCTCCAATGAACGTCTAGATGCTCTTATCGAGCAGAGAGGCATATTGAAAGGGTTGAATCCGACCCTTGGTATAACCGCCATCAGCATGATCGTGTTTTTCATGCTGTATGCGATCTTGCTCGGCAAGACGGCCAGCGAACAGTTTCTCGGCCTGAAGACCTGGATCGAAAGCACCTTGGGCTGGTACTACGTGCTGATGATGTTTCTGGCCTTCGCGGTCTGCATGTACATCACCTGCTCGCGCGTCGGCAAAATACGTCTCGGGCGCGATGACGACAGGCCTGAATTCAGCAATTTCGCCTGGTTCTCGATGCTTTTCGGCTGCGGCACCGGCGCCGCCTTGCTGTTCTTTGGCGTGTCCGAGCCGATGATCCACTTCGCCAGCGATTGGAGCGGCGGCAACCCCTTCCTCAGCCATGAGGTGAAGTCAGCGGTTGCGGCCTTTTTCGACGCCAAAAGGATCGCACTGGAGCAGGGACTGTTGCCCGGCGACGAAGGGTTTCCGGTTCCCAGCGACCTGGTCGCCGAAGCCGCTGCCGGCGGTATCAAGCTGACCATTTTCCACTGGGGCACCATCGCCTGGGCCATGTACGGCATCGTCGGCGTATCGTTGGCGTACTTCGCCTTCCGCAAGGGCCTGCCGCTGTCGATGCGCTCGGCGCTCTATCCGCTGATCGGCGACAGGATCTATGGCCCGATCGGTCACACCGTCGACATTCTGACCGTATTCGGCACCATCTTCGGCATTTCCACGACGCTCGGACTCGGCGTCGAGCAGATCGGCGCAGGCCTGATCTCGCTCGGCCTGCTGGAGGAAAGGTCCCAGACCGTCACCGTACTGTCGATCGTCCTGATCACAGTCGTCGCGACTCTCTCGGCGACCAGCGGCGTCGCCAAGGGCATCAAGCAGCTGTCGACGCTGAACTCCTGGATCTGCATCGCGATACTGTCCTACTTCATGCTGGCCAGCGACGCCAACTACCTGATCGCCAGCTCGGTCACCGCCATGGGGGACTACCTCTCCGACGCAGTCTCGATGACACTCTGGACCGCGCGCAGCCCCGAAGAGCGCACCTGGCAGGGTGGCTGGACCATCTTCTACTGGGGCTGGTGGATCGCCTGGGCTGGCTTCGTCGGCATGTTCATCGCGCGTATCTCCCGCGGCCGCACCATCCGCGAGTTCATGCTCGGTGTGATGTTCATCCCGTCGGTAGTCGCCCTGGTCTGGTTCGGCGTGCTCGGTTCCGCGGGCATCAACGAAGCCATCTACGGCGCTGACATGAGTATCTACGATGCCGCCGTCAACAATTGGGACTACGCCGGCGCCTTCTACAACATCTTCGATGTGCTGACGCCGGGTATCACCGCAACAATCGCCAAGGCCGCGGCACTGGGCGTGGTGGTTATTTTCTTCGTCACCTCTGCCGATTCCGGCACCCTGGTGCTGGGCCGACTGCTGGCGTTCGGCCGTCGCCCGCCGGTGCAGCAGCGCATCATATGGGGCTCGGTACTGGGTGGAGTGACGCTGATCCTGCTGCTCGTCGGCGGAGACCAGGCCATGAAGTCGCTGCAGGCGGCGTCGATCGCCGGCGCTCTGCCCTTCACCTTCGTGCTGCTGGCCATGATGGCGGGGCTGGTCAAGTCGCTGCGCGAGGACAGTGAAACCATGGTCGACAGCGAGGAGCACATCAAGCGCATGATCGAGCGGGAGGTCGCCGACCTGTCATAGCGCTGTGAGGAGCCCTTTCGGAGGCTTCGGGCTTCTTCCGCCTCGCCCGGCGCTTGCTTGATCGGTTGCGATTTGACGATCGACGTGCTGGTCTGCGCCTTGTCGGCGATGCGGTCGAGGATAGGGTTGAGCTGGTCGATGGAGCACAGGTACAGGCGTGCGATTCGGCCGGTTCGTCCTCTATTCCAGGCAGCCGGCGTTGGGTGCGGTGTTCTGGCGCTGCGCCGTCGGCGCGCCGGTGTTGTTGGCGGTATACGCGCCCTGGGCCCAGCGCGAGTTGTTGCCCCGCGTTGCCGCGGACCTGATCGATTGCTTGACCGGTCGCGCGGTGCCGCTGTCCAGGCTGCGTCATGGCCTGACTACCCTGCCTGGATCGACTCGGCAGAGGGTGCGAGATTCTCGACCCTGCACTGCGCGGTTATCCGGCCAGCACCGCGCGCTCGTGATACCAGGGCTGCTGCGTGCGTTGCACCAGGCGGTCGATCTGCGGCACCAGCAGGTTGGCGGCCAGGATGGCGAAGCACAGGCCGTCGGCGTACAGGCCGAACTCGCGAATCAGTTCGGTCAGCACGCCGATGGTGGCGCCGAACAGGATGCGCCCGCCACGGGTGTCGGGGCTGGTGACCGGATCGGTGGCGATGAAGAAGGCGGTGAACAGGCAGCCGCCTAGGCTGAGGCTGTACAGGCTTTCCTGCAGGCTGTGGCCGGCGGCCAGGGCCAGCAAGGCCGTGCTGCCGAGCATCGCCAGGGGAATCTCGATGCGGATCACCCGCAGGGCCGCGAGTATCAAGCCGCCCGCCACATAGCCGTATCCCGACAGGTTGGGGGTGATCGGGTTGTACTCCCCGAGGGCCAGCTGGGTGGCGCCGGCGAAGGCATCCAGGCTCAGGCGCGGCGCCAGTTGCAACTGCTGCAGCAGTACTTCTCCGGCGTCCAGTTCGAGGGTCCAGGGTGCCTGGTTGGCGGGTGCCGGGTAGAGCTGCTGGTAGAAGCAGATGGCGATGATCCCCAGGCCCACCATGGCGGGGTTGAGGCGATTGCGGCCCAGGCCGCCGCTGCCGTGCTTGCAGAGGGCGAGGGCGGCCAGGCTGGCCACCGCCATCATCCACAGCGGTACCAGCAGCGGCAGCGCCCGGGCCAGGATCAGGCCGAACACCAGCCAGCTCAGGTCGCTCAAGCCCTCGCGCACAGCCTGCCCGCGCAGGTGCAGCAGACCGGCTTCGAAGCCCAGGGCCAGCAGCACGCACCAGAAGGTCTGCAGCCAGACCACGGGGCCGAACTGCCAGGCATAGAGGACGGTGCCCGGCAGCAGGCACAGGCTGACCAGCAGCATCAGGGTGCGGAGTCGGTGCGGGGTCGGACTATGGACCAGGCTCATCGGCGCATCTCCCTCTTGCTCTGGCGGAAGCTATCGCGCAGCGGCAGGTTGCTCGGGCAGGTGCTGCTGCAGCTGCCGCATTCGATGCAGTCGTCCAGGCGCAGTGCCTGCAGGTTGGGCTGGTCCTGGTTCTGGGCGGCGCTGTAGAGATCCAGCGGTCGGAGCGACATCGGGCAGACATCCACGCAACGGTTGCAGCGAATGCAGCTGGCCGCGGGCTCGGCGGCCGGCAGGTAGCGCTCGGCGCCGAAGATCAGGCAGCTGCTGGTCTTGCTGATGACGGCGGCGGGGTCCGGCAGGGGCTGGCCCATCATCGGGCCGCCGACCTGGATCATCTGGCCCTCGGCAAAGGCCCCGGCCACCGCGCGCAGGGCGCTGACCGGGTAGCCGATCGGCACCTCGACGTTACCGGGGTATTCGCAGCCCCCGGTCAGCGTCAGCACGCGGGAGATCAGCGGCTCGCCGTGGAACACCGCGCGGCCCAATGCATACAGCGTCGCGACATTGAGCGCCAGCACGCCGATATCGGCCGGTCGGGCGCCAGGCGCCAGGTTGCGGCCGCTCAGGCTCTTGATCATCAGCGGTTGGCCGCCGGCCGGGTAGCGGGTCGGCAGCGGACGGATCTCGACCGGGGTGCGCGCCTGGCGGGCGGCGCTGCGCAAGGCCGCCATCGCCTCGGGTTTGTTGGTTTCGACACCGAAGCGGGTCTGCGCAATGCCCAGCAGGGTGGCCAGGTAGTCGGCTGCCTCGATCAGCGCCGCGGCGCGTTCGCGCATGAGGCGGTCGTCGCAGGTCAGGAAGGGTTCGCACTCGGCCCCGTTGATCAGCAGCAGGTCGGGCCGCTCGGCGCCGGCCAGCTTGAGGGCCGTGGGGAAGCCGGCCCCGCCGAGGCCGACGATGCCCATCTGCAGCGCCCGTTCGACCAATGCCTCGGGGCTTTGCGGCGGCGCCGGCACGGGGCGCTCGATCCACTCGTCCAGGCCGTCGGCGCGCAGGGTGACGGCCAGCACCGGCTCGGCCGAGTCGGCCGCGAAGGCGGGCCCGACCTGTTGCACGGTGCCGGAGGTGCTGGCATGCACCCAGGGGGTGTTGCCATCGCCCTGGCCTATCACTTCGCCCTTGCGCACACGCTGGCCCGGCTGCACGCAGGGCTGGGCGCAACGGCGACCGCGCTCGAGGGGGATCGTCAGCAGCAGGTGCCCGGCCGGTAGCGGGACAATCGGCGTGGCGTTGGACAGCTGCTTGTAACCCTTGAGCTTGATGCCGCCGCGCCAGCTATGGGGGGCCGGCGCGGCGATGGCGATCAGGCGACGCCACAAGGGCGGCTGTTGGGCCTGGTGCTGGGTGCGGAGGGCAGGCGGCATGCGCTCGACGCTCTGCAACGAATGGCTGGACATTTTCCGTCCTCCAGTTTTTGGACACAGACCTCCCCTGTGCGGCGTGCACATAAGAGAGTCTTGCTCCAGGGGCTTTGAGGGAAAAACGAGGCGGGACACTCGATCACTCACTAGGTGAGTCAGAGCGCTAAAAGGGCGACTTGTTCGTTTTTTGAACAACTCTGCCGACAGGCGGTAGCTCAGCAGTCGGTCAGGATGAGCAGCAGCACAAGCAGCGAGGCGCCGGGACAATGCCTGAAAGAGCAAGAGGGGAACAGAGTTATCAGCCATGAACCGACCGCCCCCTCGGCCCGGCGGCACGACGGGAGTCCGGGTCTTTCCGGCCCCGAGCAGCGGTCCTGGGGTGACGGTCGCCGATATCCCCGCCGGGGCGAGCGGTGCGGCTTAGCTAGGCGCGCTTATTTCGCCGCTTCGGCCGCCCCGCGCAGGCCGAGACCCGGTGGACGGCGCTTGATCGGCTGGGATTTGACGATGGCCGTGCTGGTCTGCGCCTTGTCGGCGATGCGGTCGAGGATATGGTCGAGCTGGTCGATGGAGCGCAGGTACAGGCGCGCGATGAAGCAGTCGTCGCCGGTGACCTTGTCGCACTCGCAGAACTCGGCGGTGTCCTCGATCAGTTGCTGCACCCGGTGCAGCATGCCCGGCAGCGGCTTGATGCGGACGATGGCCTGCAACTGGTAACCCAGCGCCCTGGGGTCGATCTCGATGGTGAAACCGCGGATCACCCCGCGCTCTTCCAGGCGGCGTACTCGTTCCGAGGTGGCAGGGGAGGAGAGGCCGACCCGGGCGGCCAGTTCCTTGAGGGTGATGCGCGAGTCCTGCAGCAGCGCGTCGAGGATTTTCAGGTCGAGATCGTCCGGCATTTTTCTCGTCTCAGGTTAATGTTCAATCTACCTTAGATAATAAAGTTTATTTAGCAAATGGCCTTTCTGTGGTTATGTAGCATGGCCTGGCTCCATACTATCGTAGTCCCCGTCAACTGACGGAGGTATTCCATGAACGGCAAGACGCGCGGCTCGGTCGAGATGACCGCGGCGATGATGATTTCCGGGACCATCGGCTGGTTCGTCCTGTACTCCGGGCAGCCGGCGATGGATGTGGTGTTCTGGCGCTGCGCCATCGGCGCGCCGGTGCTGCTGGCGGTGTGCGCGGCCCTGGGCCTGTTGCACGGCCACCTCACGCCGCGCCTGCTGGGCCTCGCCGCGCTGGGCGGGGTGGCCATCGTGCTCAACTGGTTGCTGCTGTTCGCCGCCTACCCGCGGGCGTCCATTTCCATCGCCACGGCGGTGTACAACACCCAGCCGTTTATCCTGGTGGGGCTCGGCGCGCTGTTCCTCGGCGAACGCCTGACCGCGACCAAGCTGGCCTGGCTGGGCCTGGCCTTCGCCGGCATGCTGCTGATCGTGCAGGCCAAGCCCGGCGCCGGCTATGTCGGCAGCGACTACCTCGGCGGCATCCTCCTGGCCCTGGGCGCGGCCTTCTTCTATGCCCTGGCCGCCCTGGTGGCGAAGAAGCTCAAGGGCACGCCGCCGCACCTGATCGCCCTGATCCAGGTGTGCGTCGGCATCCTGATGCTGGCGCCCTTCGCCAACCTGGCGCTGCTGCCGACGAGTGCGGCCAGCTGGGGCGCGCTGGTCACCCTGGGCGTGGTGCACACCGGGCTGATGTACATCCTGCTGTACGGCGCGATTCAGAAGCTGCCGACCCACCTGACCGGGGCGTTGTCGTTCATCTACCCGGTGGTGGCGATCCTGGTGGACTACCTGGCCTTCGGTCATCAGCTGCAGGCGCTGCAGCTGCTGGGCATCGGCGCCATCCTGCTGGCCGCCGCCGGCATGACCCTGGGCTGGTCGTTGTGGAAGAAGGCCGAGCTGCCGGCCAATGCCTGACGGCTAAGCGAGTGGGAGCGGACGCTGGCCCCGGCTCGGGGCTGGCGCCGCACCCCCTCCGCTCAGGGCTCAATCGTCATCGTCGTCATCGTTGCACTCGACCTCCTTCTTGAAGCTGTCGTGCTTGGCTTCGATCTTGACCCGGCAGCCGCGCTCCCAGTATTCGTCCTTCCACCTGCCGGGCCGCCAGAAGGCGCCGTGGCCGTGGCGGCACTTGATCTCTTCCTTGTAGTCGCCGTCGTCGAACTCACGCTTGACCCGGCAGGGCCCATCCCAGAACTCCTCTTCCCACTCGTCGTCCCCGTGCCGATGGTCGGCCAGCGCCGGGTTCAGCCAGGCGCCGGCCAATGCGCCCAGCAAGCAGAGGCCCAGCAGGTTCTTCACGCTCATCTCATTCACTCCGCCTGAGCAGACTCCGTCAGCCTGTCTGCGATACGACAGCGCAGGACATGGCTTTATCCATGCCAGGCACGGAATCGGCACGGGACCAGGGTCTAGCTGTCCTCTGGCTCCACGCCCGTGGGCCGGCGTGGGCTTGCCGCTCAGTCGGCGTGTCGCTGCTGCCTGCGCCACGCCCCCGGGGGCATGCCGAAGCGTTTGCGGAACTGGCGAATGAAGTGGGTCGTATCCTGCCAGCCCACCAGTTCGGCGACCCGGGCGACCGAGGCGTTGCTGTGCAGCAGGCGGCTGCAGGCCTGATGCAGGCGGTTGCTGGTGATCCACTCCGAATATGAAGATCACCCTGGTCCTGATGGGCTTGTCGATCTACCTGCTGCTCTGGGAAAAACTGCCGGAGTGGGGCACCTGGTTCAGCCGCATGGTCGAGCGTCTGCCGGCGCCACTGGCCTATCTCTACGAGGCCTGGCGCTGCCCCTATTGCTTCGGCTTCTGGGTTGCCCTGCTGCTGCATGCGCTGACGGGCATCCAGACCATTGCCGCCCTGGACCAGGCTCCCGCCTGGCTGGGCCTCCTCGGTGAACCCTTGTTCTGGGGGCTCGATGCCCTGGCCAGCGCCACCCTGATCATGCTGGGCAAGCTGGGCAAGCTGGGCAAGCTGGGCCTGAGTGCCCTCGCGGTGCCGGCGATCAAGGGCCAGCGGATGACCCAGGCCTTCAAGCAGCAATTGCGCGACCCACAGGTCGGCCAAGGCTGAACGCGCGGCGGATGGGGCCCTGCTTGCGCCACGGCGGGGCTGCCGGCTGCTCTTCAGTTCAGCCGGTAGCGCGCCAGTTCCTCGGCCGACAGCACGCGCATCCTGTGCGGTTCGATGCGCCGCATCTCCTCGGCCAGGCCGGTGGGGATGTTCATCTCGCGGAAGTAGGCGGCCGGGCTGTAGCCTTGGCCGCCCTGGAGCCGCTGGGCCTGGACCGAGTCGCCGGCCGGGAAGGGCGGACGGTGCAGGCCTACATGGCCGCGCACGGTCTTCTTGTGCCCGGCGGCCAGCAGGTAGATGCAGCTGCCCTGGCAGACGCCGTTGCTCGGCACCAGGGCGTCGAAACGGGTCTCGCGCAGCAAGCGGCCCATGCGGATGGCCTCCGGGGCGCTGCCGCCGATGTTGTCCAGCAGCACGATCTTGCGGTCGAAGCGGCCGGGGTTGGCCCGCAGGCCTTGTAGCAGGGTCTCGTAGTCGCCCGGGGCGATGTCCTCGGAGATCCGCGCGGCCAGCACCGAGCCGAGGCGCTTGTCGTGGGCGGCCTCGACTTCGACCCTGGCCTGGAGGGCGGCCGAGCACAGCGCCGAGAGGCAGAGCAGTGCGGCCTGGATAAGGGGTGTGCGCATGAGGTGACGGGTCCTGATAGCGGCGGTGCGCAGAAGATACCTGCAGCCGCCGGCCGGCGCATCTGCTGGCGCAGGGCCAGGGCCGGGAAGCGGCAGGGCTTTCCCGCGGCGGGGACAACCGGCTAAGGTGCGCGCTTCGACTCCCCGGTAAAGGAACACCCGATGAGCCTGCATGGTGACTACGATCCGCAGAACATCTTCGCCCAGATCATTCGCGGCGAGGCCCCCTGTTTCAAACTGTACGAGGACGACGAGGTGCTGGCCTTCCTCGACCTGTTTCCCCAGTCCCTCGGCCATACCCTGGTGATCCCCAAGCGGGTGGCGGCGCGCAACCTGCTGGAGATCGACGCGGACAGCCTGGCCAAGCTGATGGCGGCGACCCAGCGCCTGGCCCGGGTGCTGGTCGAGGAATTGCAGCCGGACGGCGTGCAGGTGGCGCAGTTCAACGGTGCGCCGGCCGGGCAGACGGTGTTTCACCTGCACATGCACATCATCCCGCGTTTCGCCGGCCAGGGCCTGGGCATCCACGCCGCCCACAAGGCCGACCCGGCCGAGCTGGCGGCGCTGCAGGCACGCCTGGTCGCGCGCATCGAGGATTGAGGTGGCGCTACTCAGCGGGCACGCAGGGCCCGCTGGTTGGACTGGTAGATGTTGTCGGCCTGCGGTATTTCGCCGGTTTCCAGGGCCTGCAGCCAGTCGCCGGTGCTGAGCACCGCGGCGAAGCCGGTGTGCATGACCACGCAAAACACCCGGTGGATCTCCTCGGCCGTGGCGCTGCCCAAGGCGTTGCGGTAAGGGGGGGAGCCGGCGGCATCGTGCAGCAGCTCGACCTGCCAGCCCTCATGGCGGGCTTGGCGCACGGTGGAGTCGTCGCAGTTGTGGGTCATGTAGCCGACCACGCTGAGGGTGTCGATCCGCTGCTGCCGCAGGTAGGTCGCCAGGTCGGTGCCGGCGAAGGCGCTGGCCATCCGCTTCTGGATGAAATGGTCGCGCGGGCGGTTCGCCACCAGTGGATGCAACTCGGCGTTGTGGCTGCCGCTGGCGAAGATCGGCGCGTCTTCGGGCAACAGGTGCTGAATGACGATCACCGGGATGCCGGCGGCGGTGGCGGCATCCATGGCGGTGGCGATATTGGCCATGGATTGCTCGATGGGTGGGTATTCGATACGCAGATTGCCGGTGACGTATTCGTTCTGCACGTCGATGACGATCAGGGCGCGTTTCGGTTGCTGGTTCATGGCAGGCTCCTCGGGGTGTGGGATGGTGCTGATTGTTCCCCCGCCTCGTGGCTATCCGTGAGTGGCCCGAATGCCAGCGTGCGTTAAGATCGGGCCAAATCGTCTGCTCCGGAACAACGCCATGCCTGCCCATCGAATTGCCGTGGTCGCCTTCGACGGCATCACGCCTTTTCATCTATCCGTGCCCTGTCTGGTGTTCGGCGAGCTAGGCCCGGGCAAGCATCTCTATGAGGTGCGGGTGTGTGCGGCGAAGGCGGGCACGCTGGGCACCACGGCCGGTTTCGACCTGCAGGTGGCCCATGGCCTGGAGGCGCTGGAGTGGGCGCAGACGGTGATAGTGCCGAGCTGGCACGACCCGGCCGAGCGGCCGCCGCAGCTGTTGCTGGATGCGCTGGTGCGGGTCCATGAGCGCGGTGTACGGCTGGTCGGCCTGTGCCTGGGGGCCTATGTGCTAGCCGAGGCCGGCCTGCTCGACGGGCGCGCCGCCACGACCCATTGGGCCTGGGCCGAGGATTTTGCCGCGCGCTTCCCGCGGGTGCGCCTGAACGCGGAGGTGCTGTATCTGGAGGACGGTCAATTGCTGACCTCGGCCGGCACGGCCGCGGCCATCGACTGCTGCCTGCATTTGTTGCGCCGCCAGCACGGCGCCGAGGTGGCCAACGGGGTGGCGCGGCGGCTGGTGGTCCCGCCGCATCGCCAGGGCGGCCAGGCACAGTTCATCGAGCAACCGCTGCCGGCCAGCCAGCGAGACGATCGCCTGGCGGGGCTGCTCGACTGGCTGCGCGCCAATTTGCACCAGCCCCATGGCCTGGACAGCCTGGCGCAGCGGACATTGTTGAGTCGGCGCAGCTTCACCCGGCACTTTCGCCAGCTCACCGGCTGCACCCTGGGCGACTGGTTGTTGGCCGAGCGTCTGGCCCTGAGCCAGCGCCTGCTGGAGGGCAGCGAGCATTCGATCGAGGCCATCGCCGGCTTGACCGGTTTCGGCTCGCCCGTGTCGCTGCGCCAGCATTTCGGCCGGGCGTTCGGCGTGTCGCCGAGCGGCTACCGGCAGAGTTTTCGCGGGCGCTAGTCGCATCCCGGCTTGTGCGTTGCCGCCACCCTGCCAATACTCAGGCGGTACTTCTCGTGCCCATGGAGGGCTCCATGCGATTGATCTGCGCCGTACTGCCGTTGCTGGCCTTGGCCGGTTGTTCATCCTTCCCCGCCGACCCGGAGCATGTCAGCCAGGTGCCCGGCGAGCGCCTGCTGGCCTATCAGCAGGCCGTCGCCGACAGCGGTGAGCTGGTGGTCGAGCGCGACCTGGGCATGCTCGGCGGTGGCTGCTACGTGGCGGTGCTGGTCGACCGCAAGGTGGCGGCGCGCATCGGCATCGGCGAGCGGGCGCGCTTCCAGGTGCCGGCGGGCACCCGGGTGCTGGGCATCGGCATCGACGAGCAGGACGACACGCTGTGCGGCAAGGGCCGTCTGCGCCGGGAACTGGCGGTGCCGGTGAGCCCCGGGCAGCGCCAGCACTTTCGTATCGTCAGCGAGGCCAAGAGCGGTTTCGACATCCGCCCCGTCGCCCCCTGAGCCAGCGCAGCCGCCGGGGCGGTCGCCTAAGCTTTGGGTATGACCGCCTCCCACAAGCCCAGGCGCAAGATCGGCGGCCGGGGCGCTATCGTCACCCTGACCCTGAGCCCCGCGCTAGACATCGCCACCCAGATTCCACGCCTGCGCGCGGAGGCCAAGCTGCGCTGCACGCCCCCTATCTACACGCCCGGTGGCGGCGGCATCAACGTCGCTCGGGCGATCCATGCGTTGGGCGGCCGTGCCCTGGCCCTGTTTCCCGCCGGCGGGGCCAGTGGCCAGCAGCTGGTCGAGCTGCTCGCTGCCGAGGGGGTGGCCACTCAGCCCCTGGCCATCGCCGAGCGGACCCGCGAATGCCTCAACGTGCTGGAGCAGGCCGGTGCTCAGCAGTACCGCTTCGTCCTGCCCGGGGCGTGCCTCAGCGCGGCCGAACAGACGCGGCTGCTGGAGGCCGTGGCGGCCCTGCCGACGCCGGAGTACCTGGTGATCAGCGGCAGCCTGCCGCCGGGGTTGGCGGCCGACTTCCTGCCGCGTCTGCTGCATGACGTCATCGGGCGCGGGATACGCTGCATCCTCGACAGCTCCGGCGAGGCGCTGCGCCAGGCCCTGGAGGCGGGCGGGGTGTTCATGATCAAGCCCAACCTCAACGAGCTGTGCAGCCTGGCCGGCGAGGCGATCGACGGGCCGGAGCGGCTCGCCGGGTTCGCCCGGGAACTGGTGGACGGCGGTGGCTGCGCGAACGTGCTGGTGTCGCTCGGCGCTCAGGGGGCGTTGCTGGTGGGGCAGGGCCGGCGCGAGTGGCTTGCCGCGCCCACGGTGCAACGCTGTAGCACCGTGGGGGCGGGCGACAGCCTGGTGGCCGGGGTGACCCTGAAGCTGGCGGCCGGTGCGCCCTGGCGCGAGGCGCTGTGCTACGGCGTGGCGGCCGGCAGTGCGGCGATCATCGGCGAGGGCGGTGCGCTGTGCCGGCTCGCGGATACCGAGCGCCTGTTCGCCTGGCTACAGGTCCACGGGCAGGGCTGAGCCTGTCGCGCAAGACGCCCGCCGCGAGCTCAGGCGGTTTTGCCGAAGCTGGCCAGCTGATCGATCAGCAGGTTGAGGATATGGCGGCGCGTGACGACGCCGAGCACCTTGCGGCTGCCGTCGATCACCGGGTAGCTCTTGGGCTTGTCGCCGAGCATCTGTTGGGCCAGTTCGAGCGGGTCGTCGCCGAGCTTCACGCACAGCACGTCGGTGCGCATGATGTCGCGGACGGTGGCCACCCGCTGGTTGTGGTAGACCACCTGAAGGCTGATCTGCAGGCATTCCTGCTCGGAAATCCAGCCCAGCAGCAGACCGTCGGCGTCGACCACCGGGCCGCCCAGCATGGCGTGCCTCATCAGCCTGGCGGACGCCGCGACCACCGGCATGTCGGGGTGGATCACGGCGAAGTCTTTGCTCATGCAGCGGGCGATAGAGGCAGTAATCACAGGGCTACTCCAGGTTGAGACGGACGCGCTTGACGTGGGGCGTCGGGGGAAGGCTTGGGTCATGCCGCCCGGGCAGTCTGTTTGCGCAGCCGCGGCAGGGGCGGAGCAGGGCGGTGAGCCCGGGCACCTGGCCAAAGCAAGTTCCAGGCCGCAACACGCCAAGGGCGCTATGCTGGCTGCCGGCGCGGCTTCCGAGCTCGCGTGGCCGACAACTGATGTTGCACGATGGTGCAATAAAGTCGTTTTTGGTGCGCCGCATTGCTACTGCTGCATGGCCCTGGGCTGCCCGGTTCGTACAGGCGGGGAGAAAAATGGAACTGTGCACGGGCCCAGGCAGTCGGAGGAGCGGTTCGCCGTCACCGGCAGCGTCCCCGTTTCGACCGGGGTGCCGGTCGTGGCGAGAACGCGCAGCGGGCAGATGCCAGGCGGCTACTGCTCTGGCTTCTCCCGGCGCATTTCATTATTGTGGCGCCCCGCCAAAAAGCCCGAGTAATCAATATGTTGGAAAATAATCTGAGTCAGCTGGAAGAGCTTGTCGGTAACCTCGTCCAGGAGAACAAGGTACTGCTGGAGAGCAACGCGCAGCTACGCGGTGAACTGGCCCAGTTGAAGGAAGAGAACGACAGCCTGCAGCTCAGCGCATTGGAGCAGGAGGAGCTGCACAGCGCCACGGCGGCGCGCATTCAAGCCCTGGTTGCGCTGGCCGCAGGCAGCGTCGCCACCAGTGCGAGTCCTGCCCAAGCATGAGCCTCGAAGGGGAAACGGTCAGCGTCATTTCCATTCTCGGCAATGACTACAGCATCAAGGCGCCTGCCGGCAAACAGCAGGCCCTGAGCGCCTCGACGCAATTGTTCAAGCGCCTCCTGGCCGAAACCAAGGCCGCCTCGCCATCGCTGGTGGGCGACAGGTTGCTGGTGCTGACGGCACTGAAGCTCTGTGCGCAGCAGCTCGAACTGGAGCAGCGCCATCGCCAGGACATCCAGCAGCTCGAGGAGCAGGTGAGTACCCGGGTCGCGGACATCGCCGGCCTGATCCGCCAGTCATGAGCACCCGGCACTGGCGCGGCGAGCAGGGACTGCCTGGAGGCGAACACGGGCAACCCCTGACGATGCGCAGCCCCTGGGGCCGGGCGGTTACATCTCGATAACTTCGGCGAGCTCTATGCTGCCGCCCGCCGCCAGGATCGGGCATTTGCGTGCATGCTCGATGACCGCGTCCAGCGACGCCGCCTCGATCAGGCTGTAGCCACTGGCCGGATTGCTCCCGCCGTTGTGGGTGATCGAGCCATCGCTGTTGACGGTGGTCGAAAGGCCGACAGGATTGCCGGGGTCGGCCACCGCGGCCCCCATGGACGCAAACCAGTCGCTCCAGGCCCGCATCACTCCGGAAACCTCATCGGGGGTTTGGGGGCTGCTACCACCGTGATACACAAACAGATACTTGGCCATCTCAATCCTCCTGGGTCAATCCACGGGGCTCACGCTGCGCGCATGCCTTACACCCTAGTCGACTGGCCGAGGGGGAAATCGACACCTGTCGGGGAAATACCGCCATGGGCTGACGGCTGGCATAAAGGCGCATCACCCGGCGCGAAATGGGCGCGGTGGAGGTCGAGCAGTGCTTGTCTTCTCTGGCTGTGTTGAGCCCGCTGGATCGCTGAAGGGCAGGGCTACAGCCGCCCTTCGCGGTGCAGGCGGCGCAGCACCCAGTGCCGGTAGCACCAGGACAGCAGCGGTTTGAGGCCGGGCAGGTCGAGCAGCCAGGCCAGCGGGCGTAACGCCCGGGTGCGTGACATGAGCAGGATGTAGGCGTCGAGTTCGCGGTGGATGCGCCCCTGTTCGTCCTGGACATGGAGTTCGGTGAGGGCCCGGTAGGGGTCGATGCCGGCGGCGCGCAGTTGCTCTTCCTTGCCGGTGATATCGACCCATTCGACGCTGTCGTCGTGCCGCGCGAGGCGTTCGTAGCGGCGGCGGTCGGCCACGCAGCGCGGGCAGGCGCCGTCGTAATAAACCTTGAGTCGGGCCATGGGCTTGGCCTGGTGGTGGGCGGTGTTGTCAGTCTAGCGGGGTGGGGCGGGAAGGCCCCTTCCCGTGCAGGGAAGGGGCGCGGCAGGTCAGAGCAGCTCGGCCCACATGTCGTATTCGTCGGCGTCGACGATGCGCACGCGCACCTTGTCCCCGGGGCTCAGGTCGGTGCTGGCGATGAACACGCTGCCATCGATCTCCGGGGCGTCGGCATAGCAGCGGGCGACGGCGCCCTGGTCGTCGACCTCGTCGATCAGCACCTCCATTTCCTTGCCGACCTTCAGCTGCAGGCGGGCGGCGCTGATGGCCTGCTGGTGGGCCATGAAGCGGTCCCAGCGTTCCTGCTTGACCTCGTCCGGCACCGGCGCGAGGTCGAGGTCGTTGGCCGGGGCGCCGTCCACCGGGGAGTACTGGAAGCAGCCGACGCGGTCGAGTTGGGCCTCGGTCAGCCAGTCGAGCAGGTACTGGAAGTCCTCCTCGGTTTCGCCGGGGAAGCCGACGATGAAGGTCGAGCGGATGGTCAGCTCCGGGCAGAGCTCGCGCCAGGCCTTGATGCGGGCCAGGGTCTTGTCCTCGAAGGCCGGGCGCTTCATGGCCTTGAGCACCTTGGGGCTGGCGTGCTGGAAGGGGATGTCCAGGTAGGGCAGCAGCTTGCCGGCGGCCATCAGCGGGATCAGTTCGTCGACGTGCGGGTAGGGGTAGACATAGTGCAGGCGTACCCACACGCCCATGGAGGACAGCGCCTCGCACAGTTCGGTCATGCGCGTCTTGACCGGCCGGCCGTTCCAGAAGTCGGTCTTGTACTTCATGTCCACGCCGTAGGCGCTGGTGTCCTGGCTGATCACCAGCAGTTCCTTGACCCCGGCCTTGACCAGGCGCTCGGCTTCGCTGAGCACCTCGCCGACCGGGCGGCTGACCAGCTTGCCGCGCATCGAGGGGATGATGCAGAAGCTGCAGCTGTGGTTACAGCCTTCGGAAATCTTCAGGTAGGCGTAGTGGCGCGGAGTCAGCTTGACGCCCTGGGGCGGCACCAGGTCGATCAGCGGGTTGTGTTCGGTGGAGGGGGGCACCACTTCGTGCACGGCATTGAGCACCTGCTCGTACTGCTGCGGGCCGGTCACCGAGAGCACGGAGGGGTGCACGTCGCGGATCGCGCCTTCTTCCACGCCCATGCAGCCGGTGACGATGACCTTGCCGTTCTCGGCGATGGCCTCGCCAATGACTTCCAAAGACTCCGCCTTGGCGCTGTCGATGAAGCCGCAGGTGTTGACCACCACCACGTCGGCGTCCTCGTAGGTCGGTACGACCTCGTACCCCTCCATGCGCAGCTGGGTCAGGATGCGTTCGGAGTCCACCAGGGCCTTGGGGCAACCCAGTGAAACGAATCCGACTTTCGGCGTGGCGGGGGTGGACATGCGACTGACCTCGGGCTGGGGCGGGGCGCCGATGGCGCCATTGATCAAAAAGTGCGCAATTCTAGCGGTCGATTGCGAACTTGACCAGTCTCTCGCGCGACGGCGCGCGCGTGCCTGATTGCGGGTGAACAGGCTGAGCGCTCCGAGTGCTTCTTCGCGGCTCGCCCGCGGGCTCCCGGGATGCTTCCCTGGTGGTGGGAATCGGCAACTAGGCTGCGGACTGGTTCGTGCAAGTAGAGGAGCTGAAACGAAAAAGGCCACTCGCTTGAGTGGCCTTTTCGTGAATTGGTTGCGGGAGCAGGATTTGAACCTACGACCTTCGGGTTATGAGCCCGACGAGCTACCAGACTGCTCCATCCCGCGACGGCCATTCTATTCGTTTGAGTGCTGCTGTCAATCGATTTCTGCTTTTTAATCAATTAGTTAAATCAGTAAATCGAACGCAAACGAAAAAGGCCACTCGTTCGAGTGGCCTTTTTCGTGAATTGGTTGCGGGAGCAGGATTTGAACCTACGACCTTCGGGTTATGAGCCCGACGAGCTACCAGACTGCTCCATCCCGCGGCGGCCATTCTATAGTTTAGAGGCGCCCTGTCAACCATTAGTTCGGAAAAAATTGTTGTTCGTTCAGATGCTTAGCGTTTCGTGATGTTGCCGTTACGGCTGTCGGCCGCACCGCGCGGGCCGTTGCGGGCAGTCGGGTGCGTTCTGGCGCCTGGCCGGAAAGTCGACATTTATCGGCCTGAGCGCCGGCCGTAATAGCCGACGGCGATGTTCATGGGCTAGAGTCCGTGGCCATTCGGCGGGACAATGGCCGGGGCACTCGAAGGCCGGGGCTGTGGCGTACAGGTCCAGCCTTGTGCGTCGAGGAGCCCGACAGCCGCGCCGGCGCGGCAGTAGCCGACAACCTGTACCAGGCCCATCATGACCGCCCGCAAGATCATCCACGTCGATTGCGACTGCTTCTATGCCGCCATAGAGATGCGCGATGACCCCAGCCTGGCGCGCAAGCCGCTGGCGGTGGGGGGCGCGGCGGATCGCCGGGGGGTGATCGCCACCTGCAATTACGAGGCGCGGGCCTACGGCGTGCGCTCGGCGATGGCCTCCGGGCATGCGCTCAAGCTGTGTCCGGAGCTGCTGATCGTCAAACCACGGATGGAGGCCTACAAGGCGGTTTCTCGGCAGATCCACGCCATCTTTCGCGACTACACCGAGGTCATCGAGCCGCTCTCGCTGGACGAGGCCTACCTGGATGTATCCGCCAGCCCGCATTTCTCCGGCAGCGCCACGCGCATCGCCCAGGATATCCGCCGGCGGGTGTCCCAGGAGCTGCACATCACGGTGTCGGCGGGTGTGGCGCCGAACAAGTTCCTGGCCAAGATCGCCAGCGACTGGCGCAAGCCCAACGGCCTGTTCGTCATCACGCCGGATCAGATCGAGGCGTTCGTCGCCGAGTTGCCGGTGAGCAAGCTGCACGGGGTGGGCAAGGTGACCGCGGACAAGCTCGGGCGCCTGGGCATTCACAGCTGTGCGGACCTGCGCGAGTGGCACAAGTTGAGCCTGGTCAAGGAATTCGGCCACTTCGGCGAGCGTCTCTGGAGCCTGGCCCGGGGGATCGACGAGCGCCCGGTGCAGACCGACAGTCGGCGGCAGACGGTGAGCGTGGAAAACACCTATGACCACGATCTGCCGGACCTGCCGGCCTGCCTGGCACAACTGCCGTCGCTGCTGGAGGAGCTGGCCCGGCGCATGGCGCGCCTGGACGCGAGCTACCGACCGGACAAGCCCTTCGTCAAGGTCAAGTTCCACGACTTCACCCAGACCACCCTGGAACAGGCCGGCGCCGGTCGCGACCTGGACAGCTACAGGGCCCTGCTGAGTGCGGCCTTCGCCCGTGGCGACAAGCCGGTGCGGCTGCTCGGGGTGGGGGTTCGACTGCACGATCTGCGTGGCCGGCACGAGCAGCTGGAGCTGTTCGCGCCGTAGGGCGAATGTGGATTTTCACATCCGCCGTGGCCCCCGGCTCCGGTGCGGCGGTTCGTCGCCGGGGGGGGCGTTTTCCCGTCAGTCTTCTTGCGGCAGCAGGCGCAACGGCTTGCCGGTCTCGGGCCACAGGCGCAGCTGGTCGAGGGGCGAGGCGTCCCAGCGCACGACCTTGTCGAGGCTGTCGAGAAAGCGCGCCTCCTGCTCCATCAGCGCCGGGGCGCACAGCTTGCGGGTGCTGCCAACGGGGCCGAAGCGCAGGGCCTGGCCCTCCAGCTCATAGGGGGCGAACCAGTGGTTGCAGCCGGCATTGCCGTAGGCGCGGCCGTCCTCGCCGAGGGTGATGCTCAGGTGGCTACGGTCCAGTACCGGACGTTCGCCTAGCCATTCGAGTCGGTAGCTGCGCTCGGTTTCCAGCTGTACGGGCGTGCTGGCGCAGCCGAGCAGGCTGGCGCCGAGCAGGGTGACGGCGAGGGGGCGTGACATCGTCGGGCGTCCTATTGGCAGGCGGGGCACAGGTGGCGACCGTTCTGGCCGCGCCAGCCGAGTTCAGTGATCCGCGCTTCGGCCGCCGGTGCCTGGGCCTGCTTGCCGAGGGCGGCGTCGACGGCGAATTCGAAATCGAGCTGCTTGGCGCAGCCATCGCATTTGACCTGCCAGTTGTGGATGGCCAGCTCGCCGAAGGCCGGGCCATGGGCGACCGCAACCCACTGGCCGCGCGGGTTGATCAGGTGACGGACCTTGTCGACCTGCAGGCGCATGCAGAGGTCGCGGCTGCCCTTGAGGGTAACCAGCAGGCCGTCGCCGCCATGGATCGAGCCGCCGTTGCCGGTGACCTGATAGCGGCCCGGCGCCAGGGCGCGGCATTCGATCAGGGTGTGCTCGGGGTTGAGCAGGTTGTAGCGGAAGTCGTGTTCGGCCATGGCTCCTCCAATATAGGCGCGAATGCTATCACGGGCCGGGGGTTAGCCGATTGACCGGCGAGCCGGCCGCCCAGGCGGCGATATTGTCCCGGGTGGTGGTGGCGATGGCCGCCAGGGCCTCGTGGGTGAGGAAGGCCTGGTGGGCGGTGACGATGACATTGGGGAAGGTCAGCAGGCGCGCCAGCACGTCGTCCTGCAGCGGCCGGTCCGAGCAGTCCTCGAAGAACAGCTCGGCCTCCTCCTCGTAGACATCCAGGCCGAGGTAGCCGAGCTGGCCGCTCTTCAGCGCAGCGATCAGTGCCGGGGTGTCGACCAGCGCGCCGCGCCCGGTGTTGATCAGCATGACTCCGCGCTTCATCCGGGCCAGGCGTGCGGCGTCGATCAGGTGGCGACTGGCCTCGTTCAGCGGGCAATGCAGGCTGATGACGTCGCAGCTTTCGATCAGCCGGTCCAGGGCCACCTGCTGGGCCCCCAGTTGCGCCAGGTCGGCCACCGGGCTGGGGTCGTAGACCTGCACGCGACAGCCGAAGCCGGCCATGATGCGGACGAAGACGCGGCCTATGCTGCCGCAGCCGATGACCCCGACCTGCTTGCCGTGCAGGTCGAAGCCGGTCAGCCCATGCAGGGAAAAGTCGCCCTCGCGGGTGCGGTTGAAGGCGCGGTGGATGCGCCGGTTCAGGGCCAGGATCAAGGCTGCCGCGTGCTCGGCTACCGCATGGGGCGAATAGGCCGGTACCCGCACGACCTCGAGGCCGAGCTGCTGCGCGGCCTGCAGGTCGACGTGGTTGTAGCCGGCCGAGCGCAGGGCGATCAGTCGGGTGCCACCGACGGCCAGGCGCCGCAGTACCGGCGCCGACAGGTCGTCGTTGATGAAGGCGCAGACCACCTCGCAGTGCTGCGCCAGGGCGACCGACTGCAGCCCCAGTCGGGTCTCCTGGAACTGCAGCTGCCAGCCCTGCGGCAGGTCGGCGGCGAGAAAGCTGTCGCGGTCGTAGGGTCTGCTGCTGAACAGGATGATGCGCATGGGGACTCCTCGTTGCCCGTCCGCTAGGCGCTGGCCCGGGCTTCGCTGGCCAGTCGTTCGATCGCCGCGTCCAGCTCGTCCAGGGCCTCCTGGGCGGCCGGGTCGTTCTGTTTCAGCAGGGTCTCGCTGCGCTGGCAGGCGGCCCGCAATTGCGGTACGCCGCAATAACGGGTGGCGCCGTGCAGGCGATGGACCCGCTCGATCAGGGCGCCGTGCTCACCGTTGGCACGGGCCTGGCGAATCGCCTGGCGGTCGCCGGGCAGGCCGGCCAGCAGCATGTTCAGCATGTCGGCGGCCAGGTCGGCCTTGCCGGCGGCCAGGCGCAGGCCTTCGGCGCTATCCAGCACGCTCGGCTGGCTGGCGCTGACGAGTGCCTCGGCGGAGCGCTCCGGGCCCTGGCGGCGCAGGGCCAGGCCGGTCCACTTGAGGACCACCTGGGCCAGTTGCCGCTCGCTGATGGGCTTGCTGCGATAGTCGTCGAGACCGCTCTGCAGCAGGGCGCGGCGCTCGTTGGCCAGGGCATGGGCGGTCAGGGCGATGACCGGCACCGCCGTGCGCTGCTGTTCGGCTTCCCACTGGCGAATCGCCTCCGTGGTCTGGCGACCGTCCATGCCGGGCATCTGCACGTCCATGAAGATCAGGTCGAAGTCGTCCTGCTGGACCCGCTCCAGGGCGCGCTGGCCACTGTCGGCGCCGCTCACCACGGCGCCCATGTCCTCCAGCAGGGTCTGCACCAGCAGCAGGTTGGCCGGGTTGTCGTCGACGCAGAGGATGCGCGGTGCCCGGCCCGGTGGCGGGTCGGTCTCCCGGCGCAGCGGCAGCCGGGGGCTGATCAGCTCGGCCAGGGCGCGCTGCAGCTTGCGGGTGCAGGCGGGTTTGGCCTGCAGCTGGCTGTAGGCGTCGGGCAGGGCCTCGTGGTAGAGCGCCTGTTCGGTGGTGGGGCAGAGCACCACGGTCTTGCAGGCCAGGTGCTGCAGGTCCCAGATGCGCTGGCCGAGGCGTTCCGGCGGCAGGATCTGGGCGGTGACGCCGAGTACCGCCAGTTCGATGGGCTGGTCGCCGTGGCGGGCGTTTTCGACAGCGGCGAGCAGGCTGTCGAGTTCGGCGAAGGCGCTGACCTTCAGACCGCAATCCTCCAGCTGGTGTTGCAGGGCCTGGCGTGCCAGCTCATGGCTCTCCAGGAGCGCCGCGCGGCGGCCGAGCAGGGGCGGGCGGGGCAGGTCCTCGGCGTCGTCGCGGGCCTTCGGCAGGCTCAGGCTGACCCAGAACTCGGAGCCCTGGCCGGGCGAGCTGTCGACACCGATCTCGCCGCCCATCTGCTCGATCAGGCGCTTGGAGATCACCAGGCCCAGGCCGCTGCCGCCGGCCTGGCGCGACAGCGAGTTGTCGGCCTGGCTGAAAGCCTGGAACAGCGCGCGCAGGTCTTCGTCGGACAGGCCGATGCCGGTGTCCTGCACGCTGATGCGCAGCTGGGCACGGTCGGCGCTCTCGTCCTCGAGCATGGCGCGCAGGACGATGCTGCCTTCGCGGGTGAATTTGATCGCGTTGCTCACCAGGTTGGTCAGCACCTGCTTGAGCCGCAGCGGGTCGCCGACCAGCGACAGCGGCGTGTCGCGATAGACCAGGCTGAGCAGCTCCAGCTGTTTCTCGTGGGCCGCCGGGGCGAGGATGGTCAGGGTGTCCTGGAGCAGGTCGCGCAGGTTGAAGGGGATGTTCTCCAGCACCAGCTTGCCGGCGTCGATCTTGGAGAAGTCGAGGATCTCGTTGATGATCCCCAGCAGGCTGTCGGCGGATTTCTCGATGGTGTCCAGGTAGTCCTGCTGGCGCGGGGTCAGCTCGCTCTTCTGCAGCAGGTTGGTGAAGCCGAGGATGCCGTTGAGCGGGGTGCGGATCTCGTGGCTCATGTTGGCGAGGAACTCGGACTTGATGCGGCTGGCTTCCAGGGCCTCCTTGCGTGCGAAGTCCAGCTCGATGTTCTGGATCTCGATGGTTTCCAGGTTTTGTCGCACGTCTTCGGTGGCCTGGTCGATGCTGTGCTGCAGTTCCTCCTGGGCATTTTGCAGGTTCTCGGCCATGCGGTTGATGCCCGAGGCCAGCTCGTCCAGTTCATGGCTGCCGAGCGACGGCAGGCGGGTCTCCAGGTGGCCGTCCTTGAGCAGGGCGACGCCGTGCTTGAGGCGCCGCAGCGGCTCGTTGATGCTGCGGCTCATGCGCAGGGCGAGCAGGGCGGTGACGCTCAGCCCGGCGACGATCAGCAGCAGGCTGGTGAACAGGCTGCGGTAGCCGCTGAGCAGGGTGCTGTGGTGCGACAGCTCCAGCTCCACCCAGCCGAGCAGGCGGCTGGCGGGCTCGCGGGGCGGCGCGCCGGTCAGGCTCAGGTGCTGCTCGAACACCGGCAGGAGGAAGCGCGTGGCGTCCTGGCCGGTGCGGCGTGCCGCCTGCAGTTCGCCACCGACCGGCGCGGCGTTGAGCATGCTGGGGCCGGCATGGGCCAGGTTCCGGCCATCGCCGGCGCGGAACCCGACCGCACGGACGTCCGGCTGTTCCAGGGCCTGCTTGGCGATGCGCTGCAGCAGAGTGGCGTCGCCCCGCTGCAGCGCGGGCGCGGCCAGGGGGGCGAGCTGTTCGACGACCATTTCCCCGCGCTGCAGCAACTGGGCCTGCAGACCCGACAGCTGCACCCAGGTGAAATAGCCGCCGAGCACCAGTGCCAGCAGGCAGGTCGGCAGCAGGGTGAGCAGCAGTACGCGACTCTTGATGCCTAGATCCTTGAACACTCGCTTCCTCCCGCCTGGCCTGGTCTCCGTTCACCAGCCGGCAGTTTAGCGGCTGGCCTCGGGCGAATGACAGGCCTACGCGCGTCGAACCCAGGGGGCGGCAGATCATCGCCGCGTTAGGGTCGCCGCCGGTTTGCCGTTATTATGGGGGCCCCTTCTTGCCGTCCGGATTCGATCGACGCCATGACCCTGCAATTCCCCACCATCGCCGATTGCGTCGGCAACACCCCGCTGGTGCGTTTGCAGCGCCTGCCGGGCACCACGTCCAACACCCTGCTGGTCAAGCTGGAGGGCAACAACCCGGCCGGTTCGGTGAAAGATCGCCCGGCGCTGTCGATGATCACCCGCGCCGAGCTGCGCGGCGATATCCGTCCCGGCGACACCCTGATCGAGGCCACCAGCGGCAACACCGGCATCGCCCTGGCCATGGCAGCGGCGATCAAGGGCTACGAACTGATCCTGATCATGCCGGACAACATGAGCGCCGAGCGTAAGGCGGCGATGACCGCCTACGGCGCCGAGCTGGTGCTGGTGTCCCGCGAGGACGGCATGGAGGGCGCCCGCGACCTGGCCGAGAGCCTGCAGCGCGGCGGTCGCGGCAAGGTGCTCGACCAGTTCGCCAACGGCGACAACCCCGAGGCCCACTACAGCGGCACCGGCCCGGAGATCTGGCGCCAGACCCAGGGGCAGATCACCCATTTCATCAGCTCCATGGGCACCACCGGCACCATCATGGGCGTGTCGCGCTACCTCAAGGAGCAGAGCCCGCAGGTGCAGATCGTCGGCCTGCAGCCGATGGAAGGTGCGTCGATTCCCGGCATCCGTCGCTGGCCCCAGGAGTACCTGCCGAAGATCTACCAGGCCGAGCGGGTCGATCGCATCATCGACATGCCCCAGCGCGAGGCCGAAGACTGCATGCGTCGCCTGGCGCGCGAAGAAGGCATCTTCTGCGGAGTGTCCTCCGGTGGCGCCGTGGCGGCCATGCTGCGCCTGTCCCAGGAGGTGGAGAACGCGGTGATGGTGGCGATCATCTGCGATCGTGGCGACCGTTACCTGTCCACCGGCGTGTACGACACGCCCCACGACTGATGGCCAAGAAGAACGGCGGGCTGCGCTTCCAGCCCAGCGGTGGCGCCCGTGCGCCGCAGGTGCCGGTGGGCAAGAAGCAGCGTCTGAAAATCGAACGCCTGGCCAACGATGGCCGCGGCATCGGCTTCGTCGAGGGGCGCACCTGGTTCGTCAGCGGCGCCTTGCCCGGCGAGGATGTCGAGGCGCGGGTGCTGGGGGCCCGCAGTCAGGTGGTGGAGGCGCGCGGCGAGCGCATTTTCGACGCCAGCCCCCAGCGCCGCAGCGAACCCTGTGCCCATGCGCGTGCCTGCGGCGGCTGCAGCGTGCAGCATATGCCCCATGCCGACCAACTTGCCCTGAAACAGCGCATGCTCGCCGAGCAGTTCGGCCGCCTGGCCGAGCTGCAGCCGGAGCAATGGGCGGCGCCCCTGGTCGGCCCCGAGTTCGCCTATCGCCGCCGTGCGCGCATCGCCGTGCGCTGGGACGCCAAGGCCGGGCGCCTGGACGTCGGCTTCCGCGCCGCGGCCAGCCAGGACATAGTCGCCATCGCCGACTGCCCGGTACTGGTACAGCCCTTGCAACCGATCCTGCATGCCTTGCCGGCCGTGCTGGCGGGGCTGGGCAGGCCCCAGGCCATCGGCCATGTGGAGCTGTTCCAGGGCACCGCCAGTGCCGTTCTGGTGCGCCATACGGTGCCCCTGGGCGAGGACGATCTGGCGAGGCTGCAGGCGTTCTGCGCCGGCCAGGATGCCCAGCTGTGGCTGCAGGGGAGCGGCGAGCCGGCGCCGTTCGCCTTGGCATCGGGGCTGGGGTATCGCTTGGAGCCCTGGGACCTGGAGCTGGCCTATCGACCGGGGGATTTCGTCCAGGTCAATGCGCCGGTGAACGAGGCCATGGTCGCCCAGGCCCTGGAATGGCTGGCGCCTCGGGCGGACGAGCGGGTGCTGGACCTGTTCTGCGGCCTGGGCAACTTCGCCCTGCCGCTGGCCCGCCGGGTGTGCGAGGTGGTGGCGGTGGAAGGGGTGCAGGCGATGGTCGAGCGCGCGGCGCAGAACGCCGCGAGCAACGGCCTGGACAACGTGCGGGTGGTGCGGGCCGACCTGGCCGAGCCGCTGGCCGATGCCGGCTGGGCGCGGGGCGGCTTCACCGCGGTGCTGCTCGATCCGCCGCGCGACGGCGCCCTGCAGGTGGTCAAGCAGGTCGGTGCCCTGGGCGCCGAGCGCCTGGTGTATGTGTCGTGCAATCCGGCGACCCTGGCCCGTGACAGCGCCGAGCTGGTGCGGCAAGGTTACCGGCTGAGACGGGCCGGCATCCTCGACATGTTCCCGCAGACCGCCCATGTCGAGGCGATGGCGTTATTCGAGCGTCCCTAGGGCGCGGAGTCATGATTCAGACGCCCTGAGCGGGGATGAATGGCAGGCAAAGCCCCTTGGCTTTGCCACCTTTTGTCCTTATCTAGGGAGTGCAGCGGGGGCGCAGGGACTGTGCCTTCAGTGGTTAAACCGACCGGCTCGAAGAAGGCGGCGACTGTTCGGCACGCCTGGCGCGGGCCGTGAGGGAAGGTAAGCAATATGGTTCAGGTAAGAGCGCACCAGCCGATCAACGACGACGGCAGCATCAACCTCGAGGCCTGGCTCGACCACGTGCTCAGTGTCGACCCGGCGTTGGAGCGCGGGGCCCTGCGCGAGGCCTGCGAGTTCGCCCGCGAGGCCGAGCAGCAGGCCAATGCCGCGCAGAACCTGTGGGCCGAGGGCGCGTCGAGCTTTCGCGCCGGCCTGGAGATCGCCGAGATCCTCGCCGACCTCAAGCTCGACCAGGATTCCCTGGTGGCCGCGGTGGTCTACCGCGGCGTGCGCGAGGGCAAGGTGACCCTGGCCGCGGTGCATCAGCGCTTCGGTCCGGTGGTGGCCAAGCTGATCGACGGCGTGCTGCGCATGGCGGCGATCAGCGCCAGCCTGAATCCGCGCGATTCCCTGGTGCTCGGCTCCCAGGCCCAGGTGGAGAACCTGCGCAAGATGTTGGTGGCCATGGTCGACGACGTGCGCGTGGCGCTGATCAAGCTGGCCGAGCGCACCTGCGCGATCCGCGCGGTCAAGGGCGCCGACGACGAAAAGCGCCAGCGGGTGGCGCGCGAGGTATTCGACATCTATGCGCCGCTGGCCCATCGCCTGGGGATCGGCCACATCAAGTGGGAGCTGGAAGACCTGTCTTTCCGCTACCTCGAACCCGAGCAGTACAAGCAGATCGCCAAGCTGCTGCATGAGCGGCGCCTGGACCGCGAGCAATATATCAACGACGTGATGAGCCACCTGCGTCAGGAACTGGAGGCCACCGGGATCGAGGCCGACATCAGCGGCCGGGCGAAGCACATCTACTCGATCTGGCGCAAGATGCAGCGCAAGGGCCTGCAGTTCAGCCAGATCTACGATGTCCGTGCGGTACGCGTGCTGGTGCCGCAGATGCGCGATTGCTACACGGCCCTGGGCATCGTCCACACCCTGTGGCGGCATATTCCCAAGGAGTTCGACGACTACATCGCCAACCCCAAGGAGAACGGCTATCGCTCGCTGCACACCGCGGTGCTCGGCCCGGAGGGCAAGGTGCTGGAGGTGCAGATTCGCACCCACGCCATGCACGAGGAGGCCGAGCTGGGCGTGTGCGCGCACTGGCGCTACAAGGGCACCGACGTCAAGTCCGGCTCCAACCACTACGAGGAGAAGATCTCCTGGCTGCGCCAGGTGCTGGAGTGGCACGAGGAGCTGGGCGATATCGGCGGCCTGGCCGAACAGCTGCGCGTCGACATCGAGCCGGACCGGGTCTATGTGTTCACTCCGGACGGCCATGCCATCGACCTGCCCAAGGGCGCCACACCACTGGACTTCGCCTACCGGGTGCACACCGAGATCGGCCACAACTGCCGCGGCGCCAAGATCAACGGGCGCATCGTGCCGCTCAACTACAGCCTGCAGACCGGCGAGCAGGTGGAGATCATCACCAGCAAGCACGGCACGCCGAGCCGCGACTGGCTGAACTCCAACCTGGGCTATGTGACCACCTCGCGGGCGCGGGCGAAGATCGTCCACTGGTTCAAGCTGCAGGACCGAGACCAGAACGTCGCAGCCGGCAAGGCCATGCTCGAGCGCGAGCTGGGGCGCCTGGCGCTGCCCCACGTGGACTTCGACGTGCTGGCCGAGAAGGCCAACCTGAAGACCGCCGAGGACCTGTTCGCCTCCCTCGGCGCCGGCGACGTGCGCCTGGCCCACCTGGTCAACCTGGCCCAGCAGCTGGTCGAGCCGGAGCGCGGCAGCGAGCAGCTCGAGCTGATCCCGCGCAAGGCCCAGGGTTTCCGCCCGGGCAAGCGCGGCGACATCCAGATCCAGGGCGTGGGCAACCTGCTGACGCAGATGGCCGGCTGCTGCCAGCCGCTGCCGGGCGACCCGATCGTCGGCTATATCACCCTCGGTCGCGGCGTCAGCATCCACCGCCAGGACTGCGCCTCGGTGTTGCAGCTGGCCGGCCGCGAGCCGGAGCGGATCATCCAGGTCAGCTGGGGGCCGGTGCCGGTGCAGACCTACCCGGTGGACATCATCATCCGCGCCTACGACCGTTCCGGCCTGCTGCGCGACGTGACCCAGCTGCTGCTCAACGAGAAGCTCAACGTGCTGGCGGTCAATACCCAGTCGAACAAGGAAGACAACACCGCCTCTATGTCCATCACCGTGGAGATTCCCGGTCTGGACGCCCTGGGTCGCCTGCTCGGGCGCATCTCGCAGCTGCCCAATATCATCGAGGCGCGCCGCCACCGGGCTAGCTGAGTGGCCGCGCGCCGAACCGGGAAATTGCCATGTACCAACTCGACGACCTGCTGCACCTGATGGCCCGTCTGCGCGACCCGCAACACGGCTGTCCCTGGGACCTGAAACAGTCCTACGCCAGCATCGTGCCGCACACGATAGAGGAGGCCTACGAGGTGGCCGACGCCATCGAGCGCGGCGACTTCGCGCACCTGCCCGGCGAGCTGGGCGACCTGCTGTTCCAGGTCGTCTACTACAGCCAGCTGGCCCGGGAGGAGGGGCGCTTCGCCTTCGCCGAGGTGGTCGACGGCATCACCCGCAAGCTGATCCGCCGCCATCCCCATGTGTTCCCCGATGGCGACCTGTACGGCGCGCCGGATGCGGCCAAACTGGAAGAGGCGGCGGTCAAGCAGCGCTGGGAGGAACTCAAGGCCGAGGAGCGGGCCGAGCAGGCCGCCGCGCCGGAGCAGCTGTCCCTGCTCGACGACGTGCCCCAGGCGCTGCCGGCCTTGAGCCGGGCGGCCAAGCTGCAGAAACGCGCCGCCCGGGTCGGCTTCGACTGGCCCGAGGCCCTGCCGGTGGTGGACAAGGTGCGCGAGGAGCTGGACGAGGTGCTCGAGGCCATGAGCGAGAACGACCCCGAGGCGATCGCCGAAGAGCTCGGCGACCTGCTGTTCGTGGTCACCAATCTGGCCCGCCATCTCAGGGTCGATCCGGAGGCGGCGTTGCGTGCCGCCAATGGCAAGTTCGAGCAGCGTTTTCGTTTTATCGAGCGGGCCTTGCGCGAAGCGGGGCGGGCCATCGAAGATTGCGCCCTGGAAGACCTGGATGCGCTCTGGGGTGAAGCCAAGAAAATGGAAAAGCGCGACAGGCCGTCGGCCTGCTAGGCCGGTTCGAGAACGGCCCGTCCCCAATTAAATGTTCGTCGGTTAAAGGTAGGTTATGGCTCTTTCACTACGCGACCAGTTGCTCAAAGCCGGGCTGGTCAACGAGAAGCAGGCCAAGCAGGTCAGCAAAGAGAAGCAGAAGCAGAAGCGCCTGGAGCACAAGGGGCAGGTCGAGAAGGACGAGTCGCAGCAGCTCGCCGCCCGACAGGCCATGGCCGAGAAGGCCGCCCGCGACCAGGAGCTCAATCGCCAGCAGCAGGAGAAGGCCGAACAGAAGGCCCGCGCCGCGCAGATCAAGCAGTTGATCGAACACTCCCGTCTGCCCAAGCTGACCACCGAGGACTACTACAACTTCGTCGACGACAAGAAGGTCAAGCGCCTGTCGGTGAACAAGCTGATGCGCGACAAGCTCAGCTGCGGCTCGCTGGCCATCGTCCGCCACGGCGGCGGCTACGAGGTGATCCCGCGGGAGGCGGCGCTGAAGATCCAGGCCCGCGATGCCCAGCGCATCGTCCTGCTCAACACCCAGGCCGAAGCGCCGGATGCCGACGATCCCTACGCCGCCTACCAGGTGCCGGACGACCTGATGTGGTAAGGGCGGTGAAGAGAGCCGGGCGTGTCCCGGCTTTTTTCTGCGCTGCACTCTGTGTCTAAGCTGTTCCTGATGCTTCCTCGAATGAGGGTCGCCCATGGATGATCGCTACCGGCCGCTGAACTGCGACCTCTACGACTATCTGGAGATCGCCTGTCTGCATCGCTACCTGCTGCGCATCGAGCTGCTCGGCGGCGAGTGTCTGGAGGTCGAGGCGCTGACCACGCAAACCACGGCGAGCAAGGAGGAGTTCCTGCTGGTGCGCGACGCGGCGGGCGAGCGGCGCCTGCGTCTCGACCGCCTGTTGGCGATCACCCCGCTGACCCCGGGGGCCAGCTTTGCCCGTGTGCGGCTGAACGTGGGCGGCTGCTGAACGCATAAAAAAGCCGGGCGTTGCCCGGCTATCGAGTGGTCTGGCCTGCTCAGTCGCGGCGGCCTTGCACCGGCTTACCGTCGACCGTGCCCTCGTCGAGCATGATCTGGTACTCCTTGCCGTCCTTCTCCACCTGATGCAGGCGCACCAGCAGGTAGCTCCAGTCCTTGGCGAACCAGAGGATGGTCTTGCGCTTGCTCTGGGTCGGGTCGCGCACGCGCTCGACCTTGACCGCATCGATCAGCCCGGCCTTGGTGCGCACGGTTTCTTCGCCCAGCACGCGGAAGTCGTAGGTCTCGATCTCGTCCCCGTCGACCACCTGGTAGCTCATGCTCTGCTTGCCGGCGGCGACGTCGTGCTGCAGGGCCAACTGGTAGGTCGACTTGTCCTGCAGGCCGAGGTTGAGCGGGAAGCGTACCGGCGTGCCGCGGTCGCTGCCGATCACCTGCTTGGCGTTCCAGTCGAAGTCCTGCTCGACCACCTTGCCCTTGCCCAGGCCGCTGCGCTCGAAGCGATAGGTCTGCGGCAGGAAGGCGTCGTTTTCCAGGCGGAAGGTGCTCTGCTCGCTGAGGCTGGCGACCAGCATGGAGGCCTCGAAGCTGAGCTGCCAGCGGCCGTCGCCCAGGGCCTGCAGGCCGCGTTCGGCCGAGCCGCTGACCGGCACCTGCTTCCAGTCGGCGGTGTAGCTGGCGGAGAACGGCTTGAGCTCGCTGGCGAAAGCCGGCAGGCAAAACAGCGCGAAAACGAACGATAAGGCGCGACGCATGATGTCTCCTAGGTTCGGAATGGGTGGCCGCTGCTGGGCAGCTTCTGGCCATCGAGCATCGCCCCTTGCTCGCCGAGGCGCAAGCGGCCCTCGGCGAACCAGCGCACGGCCAGTGGGTAGATCAGATGTTCCTGTTCGTGCACCCGCTGCGCCAGGCTGTCCGGCGAGTCGTCCGGCTGTACCGGAACCACTGCCTGTACGACCAGGGGGCCGCCATCGAGTTCCTCGGTGACGAAATGCACGCTGCAGCCGTGTTCGCTATCGCCGGCCTCCAGCGCCCGCTGGTGGGTGTGCAGGCCCTTGTACTTGGGCAGCAGCGAGGGGTGAATATTCAGCAGGCGTCCGGCGTAGTGGCGGACGAAGCCGGGCGTGAGGATGCGCATGAAGCCGGCCAGCACCACCAGCTGCGGGTCGAAGCCGTCGATGGCCTCGATCAGCGCCGCATCGAAGGCCTCGCGGCCGTCGAAGGCCTTGTGGTCGAGGAGCCGGGTGGCGATGCCGGCGGCCTTGGCCCGCTCCAGGCCGTAGGCATCGGCGCGGTTGGCGATCACCGCACAGATGCGGGCCGGCTGGTCGCCGGCCCGGGTGCTGTCGATCAGCGCCTGCAGGTTGCTGCCGGAGCCGGAGATCAGCACCACGACATTGCAGTCGGCCATCAGTGGGCTTTCAGGTTGTTCAGCTGGACCTGGGCGGCGCCTTCGCCGGCGGCGGCGATCTGGCCGATGACCCAGGGCGTCTCGCCGCTGGCGCGCAGGTTGGCCAGGGCCGCTTCGACCTGCTCCTGGGCCACGCAGATGACCATGCCGACACCGCAGTTGAGGACGCGGTGCATCTCGTGCTCGTCGACGTTGCCTTTTTCCTGCAGCCAGTCGAACACCGCCGGGCGTTCCCAGCTGGCCACGTCGATCACCGCCTGGGCGCCTTGCGGCAGCACGCGCGGGATGTTGTCGAGCAGGCCGCCGCCGGTGATGTGGGCCATGGCCTTGACCGCGCCGGTGTCCTTGATGAGTTTCAGCAGCGGCTTGACGTAGATGCGCGTCGGCGCCATCAGCAGCTCGGTCAGTGGCTGGCCGCCCAGCTGGATGCTCTCGATGTCGGCGCCGGAGACCTCGATGATCTTGCGGATCAGCGAGTAGCCGTTGGAGTGCGGGCCGGAGGAGGGCAGGGCGATCAGGGCGTCACCGGTGGTTACCTTGGAGCCGTCGATGATCTCGGCCTTCTCCACCACGCCGACGCAGAAGCCGGCCAGGTCGTAGTCTTCGCCTTCGTACATGCCCGGCATCTCGGCGGTTTCACCACCGACCAGGGAGCAGCCGGCCAGCTCGCAGCCGGCGCCGATGCCGGTGACCACGGTGGCGGCCACGTCGACATTGAGCTTGCCGGTGGCGTAGTAGTCGAGGAAGAACAGCGGTTCGGCGCCGCACACCACCAGGTCGTTGACGCACATGGCGACCAGATCCTGGCCGATGCTGTCGTGCTTGTTCAGGTTCAGCGCCAGGCGCAGCTTGGTGCCGACGCCGTCGGTGCCGGACACCAGCACCGGCTGCTTGTAGCCGGCCGGGATCTCGCAGAGGGCGCCGAAGCCGCCCAGGCCACCCATGACTTCCGGACGGGCGGTGCGCTTGGCCACGCCCTTGATGCGTTCGACCAGGGCTTCGCCCGCGTCGATGTCTACGCCTGCGTCCTTGTAGCTGATGGAGGGTTGCTTGCTCATAGATCCAGGCCTTTGAAGGGGAATGCGGATGGGCACCGGCGCTGCAGCGGCCGGCCTGCGAAGGCGCGCGATTTTATCAGGCTTGCCGGGCAGCGGCCAGCCGGCCGGCGCCGCGGTTGCCGGGGCGCCGGCGGCTGTTTAAGGTATAGGGCTACGCGCGCCGCCTGCCAGGCCGTTGCGCGCCGACTTCCGCCCGTCGAGAGCCTGTCCCATGCGCCTGATCGCCCGCCTGCTCGTCCTGTGTCTGCCGCTGTTGAGTCTACCCAGCCTTGCCGAGACCGTGAGCGACCTCTATCAGGTGCGCGAGCCGGTCGACAGCCAGCAACCGGAGGCGCGCGATGCGGCACTGGGGCGCGCCCTGGATACCCTGGTGCTACGCCTGACCGGCAGTCGCGACGCGGCGCAGAGCCCGGCGCTGGCCGAGCTGCGCAAGGACCCGCAACAGATCGTCGCGCAGTACGGCTACGAGGGCGACAACCTGCTGGTGGACTTCGACCCGCTCAGCACCGATCGCCACCTGCGCCAGGCCGGGTTGGCGCTATGGGGCGCCAACCGCCCGGCGATTATCGCCTGGTGGCTGAATGAGGGCGTCGGGGGTGCCAGCCTGGTCGGCGATGGCCAGGACAGCGCCGCCACCCTGCGCCGCGCCGCGCAACACCGTGGTCTACCGCTGCGCCTGCCGCTGGCCGATCTCAGCGAGCAGCTGCTGGCGACGCCCGACAGCCTCGGCGCCAATGATCCCGAGGCCCTACGCTCGGCCTCCGAGCGCTATGCCGCCGATGCCCTGCTGGCGGTGCAGGCCCGCGAAGCCGATGGTCAGTGGCAGGGGCAATGGCGCCTGTGGCTGGGGGATGGTCGCGAGCAGGGCAAGGCCCAGGGCGCTAACCAGAATGAACTGGCCGATGCCGTGTTCCTGGCGGTCAGCGAGCGCCTGGCGCCGCGCTTCGTGGTGGCTCCAGGCACTGCCTCCAGTCTGACCCTGGAGGTCCAAGGCGTCGACCTGGCCCGTTATGCCGAGCTGCAGCGCACCCTCGAGCCGCTCGGCGCGCAGCTGACCCAGGTGCAGGGCGATCGCGTCCTCTACCGGGTCAATGCCAGTGCCGAGCAGCTGCGGGCGCAATTGGGGCTGTTGCGCCTGCAGGAAGTAGTGGCCGAGGCCGCGCCTATCGATGCCGGCCCGTCTCCGGCGCCACGGGTGATTCCGCGCACCGAAATTCTGCGCTTTCGCTGGTAGACTGCCGCCCCGTTAGGCATAGGCCCGGTCACTCGTCGCACTTTGGCGGCGACTGTCGAGCGGGCAGCGGCAGAGTGAGGCCATGGGGCGCTCTGCGGTTCTTGTCATGCTCCGGGCATTACCTTTCGCCAACTGAGGGCCGAGGATGATCGATTCACGTCGCTGGCTATGGATAGCTGGGTTGCTGCTGCTCGGCTGGCTGCTCTATCTGTTGCACCCTATTCTCGCTCCCTTCCTGATCGGCGTGCTGCTGGCCTATCTGGGCGACCCCCTGGTCGACCGCCTGGAGCGCTGGAAACTGTCGCGCACCTGGGGCGTGATCCTGGTATTCGTGCTGTTCGGCCTGATCTTCGCGCTCATGCTGCTGGTGCTGGTGCCGATGCTCGGCAAGCAGCTGCTGCGGCTCTATGAACTGACCCCACAGATGCTCGACTGGGCACAGCACCAAGCCTTGCCCTGGGTGCAGGCGCAGCTGGGCCTGGGCGACGGCTTCTGGCGTTTCGACCAACTCAAGGCCGCGCTATCCGGGCACCTGGGCAAGACCACCGACATCCTCGGCCTGGTGCTGTCGCGTGCCACCGCCTCGGGCCTGGCCCTGGTGGCCTGGCTGGCCAATCTGCTGCTGATCCCGGTGGTGACCTTCTATCTGCTGCGCGATTGGGACCTGATGCTCGCCAAGCTGCGCGGGCTGCTGCCGCGCAGTCGGGAAGGTCTGGTGGTGACCCTGTTCGGCGAATGCCACGAAGTGCTCGGCGCCTTCCTGCGCGGGCAGTTGCTGGTGATGCTGGCGTTGGGCCTGGTGTATGCCTCGGGCTTGATGCTGGTCGGCCTGGAGCTGGGCCTGCTGATCGGCCTGCTGGCCGGTCTGGCCAGCATCGTGCCTTACCTGGGCGTGGTGGTCGGGGTGGCAGCGGCGTTGACCGCCGGGGTGTTCCAGTTCGGCGGGGAGCTCTACCCGCTGCTGGCCATCGCCGCGGTATTCGTTGTCGGCCAGTTGCTCGAGGGCATGCTCCTGACCCCCTTGCTGGTGGGCGACCGCATCGGCCTGCATCCGGTGGCGGTGATCTTCGCCATCATGGCCGGAGGCCAGCTGTTCGGCTTCAGCGGCGTGCTGCTAGCCCTGCCGGTGGCCGCGGTGATTATGGTTTTGCTGCGCCATGCCCATGATTTCTATAAACTTTCCGCACTTTACGGAGAGTCCCCCAGCGGCTCCGACGAACCGCCGAGTCCCGCATGACGCCCATTCAATTGCCATTAGGTGTTCGCCTTCGCGACGACGCCACTTTCGCCAACTACTATCCCGGGGCCAATGCCGCCGCGCTGGGCTATGTCGAGCGCCTGTGCGAGGCCGAGGCCGGCTGGACGGAAAGCCTGATCTACCTCTGGGGGGGCGAAGGCGTCGGCTGCAGTCACCTGCTGCAGGCGGCTTGCCTGCGCTTCGAGCAGCGTGGTGAGCCGGCGGTGTACCTGCCGCTGGCGGAGGTTGCGGCGTACGGCCCGGACTTGTTGGACAACCTCGAACAGTGCGAACTGGTGTGCCTCGATCAGCTGGATGCCGTGGCCGGTCGTAGCGACTGGGAGGAGGCGTTGTTCCATCTGTTCAATCGCCTGCGCGACAGCGGCCGGCGCCTGCTGCTGGCTGCCGCCAGGTCGCCGCGCGAGCTGCCGGTGGCGCTGCCCGACCTGCAGTCGCGGCTGACCCTGGCGCTGGTCTTCCAGCTGCACGAACTGTCCGATGAGGACAAGCTTCGCGCCCTGCAGCTGCGCGCCTCGCGCCGCGGCCTGAATATGAGCGATGAGGTCGGCCGTTTCATCCTCACCCGCGGCGAGCGCAGCATGAGTGCGTTGTTCGAGTTGCTCGAGCGTCTCGATCAGGCCTCGTTGCAGGCTCAGCGCAAGCTGACCATCCCCTTCCTGAAGGAAACCCTGGGCTGGTGACGATTCGTTCGGGCGCCGCCGTGCTGGCGGCATCCAAGCCCGATTGAAACGTGACGGGCGAATGAGTCGGTCAGCTCTCCCCTGCCAGCCTACGCTGGTACTGGAAGCGCCAGCGGGTATACATCAGGGCCGCGCAGAACAGGCTGAGACTCAGCAGGGTCTCCAGCCAGCCGAATAGCGCCTTGGACGGGTCGAAGGCGGCCAGCACGCCCTGGATGAAATACAGGTTGACCACGAAGCAGGTCCAGGCATGGGCGCGGGCGTTGCCCAGGATCAGGCCGGGCGCCAGCAGCAGCAGCGGCGTCAGCTGGAAGGCCAGGATCACCCAGAGCAGCTTGTCCGGCAACTCGGCGAACGCCAGGTTCCACACCAGCAATAGCACCGTCAGGGCGAGGAAACTGAGCAGGCTGACGATGCGGCTGACGGCCAGGCGCGGTTTGAGCCAATCCAGGGCCGGCAGGGGTTTGGCAGATCTAGCCACGGGCGCACTCCAGTTTCTTCGCGGTCTGCCCCAGACGCTGGCCGAGGCTTCGGCATAGGGCGATTTCGTGTTCATCCAGGGGACGCTTGCCGTCGGCGCCGGCGTGGTGGCTGGGGCCGTAGGGGGTGCCGCCGCCGCGGGTTTCCAGCAGGGCGGATTCGCTGTAGGGCAGGCCGGTGACCAGCATGCCGTGGTGCAGCAGGGGCAGAAGCATCGACAGCAGGGTGGTTTCCTGGCCGCCATGCAGGCTGGCGGTGGAGGTGAACACGCCGGCTGGTTTGCCGACCAGGCCGCCGCTGAGCCACAGACTGCTGGTGCCGTCGAGGAAATACTTCAGCGGCGCGGCCATGTTGCCGAAGCGCGTCGGGCTGCCGAGGGCCAGGCCGGCGCAGTGCTTCAGGTCGTCGAGGCTGACGTAGAGCGCGCCTTCCTCGGGAATCTCCGGAGCGACTGCTTCGCACTCGGTGGATACCGGCGCAACGGTGCGCAGGCGCGCCTCCAGGCCGCTCATCTCGACGCCGCGGGCAATCTGCCGGGCCATCTCGGCCGTGGCGCCGTGGCGACTGTAGTAGAGGACCAGAATGTAGGCCGAACTCAAGGCAGCAGCTCCAGAACCTTCTCCGGCGGGCGGCCGATCACTGCCTTGTCTCCGGCGATCAGTATCGGTCGTTCGATCAGCTTGGGATGGCTGACCATGGCCTCGATCAGTTGGGCTTCACTCAGGCCGGCGTCGGCCAGGTTGAGCGTGCGGTACTCCTCCTCGCCGCTGCGTAGCAGCTGGCGGGCGCCGATGCCGAGCTTGTCCAGCAGCGCCTGCAGTTGCGCGGCGCTGGGCGGGGTCTCCAGGTAGCGCACGATGGTCGGGCTCAGGCCGCGTTCTTCCAGGAGTTGCAGGGCGCCGCGGGATTTCGAGCAGCGTGGGTTGTGGTACAGGGTCAGGTCGGTCATATGGAGTTCGCATCTCGAGTCGAGTGGCGGCTATTCTAACCGCGTAGCGGCTCGAGTCTGAACAGTACGACGCAGGGCTGGGCGGATCGGCCAATCGCTAAGGAGAGGGCATGGGGCAGCGTTTTACCGATTGGCTGGAGTTCTGGCGCTTTCTGCTGCAGCGTTTTTTCGCCGATCGCGGCGCCAACACTGCCGCGGCCCTGACCTACACCACGCTGTTCGCCGTGGTGCCGATGATGACCGTGACCTTCTCCATGCTCTCGGCCGTGCCGGCCTTCCAGGGCACGGGCGAGCAGATCCAGAGTTTCATCTTCCATAACTTCGTGCCCTCGGCCGGCGAGACGGTGCAGGGCTATCTGCGCGATTTCACCGCGCAGGCCCGGCAGCTGACCTGGGTCGGCGTGGCGGTACTGGCGGTCACCGCGTTCTGGATGCTGGTGACCATTGAGAAAGCCTTCAACACCATCTGGCGGGTGCGCCAGGCCAGGCGCGGGGTATCGAGTTTTCTCCTGTACTGGGCAATCCTCAGTCTGGGTCCCATTCTCCTGGGCGCCGGCTTCGCGATCAGTACCTATATCGCTTCGTTGTCGCTGATCTCCGGCCCTGACGCGCTGCTCGGTGCCGAGACGCTACTGGCGCTGATGCCGCTGGCCTTCAGTGTGGCGGCGTTCACCCTGCTCTATGCGTCTGTGCCGAATGCACGGGTGCCACTGTCACACGCCTTTATGGGGGGGCTGTTCACTGCTGTGCTGTTCGAGTTGGCCAAGGCGCTGTTTGGCTTATATGTACAGTTGTTTCCGGGTTACCAGTTGATCTACGGCGCCTTTGCCACGGTGCCGTTGTTTCTCCTGTGGATCTACCTGTCCTGGCTGATCGTGCTATTCGGTGCCGAGCTGGTGTGCAATCTGGGTACCCCCCATCAGTGGCGCCGTCGGGGTATGCCGCGTCTGCTGGTAGTGCTGGCGATCCTGCGGGTGTTCCACGAGCGCCAGCAATCCGGGCTGAAGGTGCGTCATCGCGATATGTGGCGGCAGGGCTGGCCCCTGCCGGAGCACGAGTGGGAGGAGGTGCTAGAGTTTCTCGAAAGCCAGCACTTGGTCGCCTCGACTGGGGCGGGGGCCTGGGTATTGAGCCGTGACCTGGCGCACTACAGCTTGCAACAATTGCTGAGCCACAGTCCCTGGCCGCTGCCGCGGCTCGGTCAACTGCCGGAACTCTTGGACGAACCCTGGTATCCGGGGCTGCGCAGCGCCTTGGAGCGTTTGCACGAGGAGCAGGCGACACTGTTCGGCGAGAGCCTGGCGGACTGGCTGCATCCTGCGCAGAGGTGACAAAAAACGTCAGTTTGCGGCGCTGCGATGGCGTGGGTTCACGCCTGGCGGTGGCGGTGGTGTCCGAATCAAGCGGCGGCGGGGCTGGCATGCTTCTGGCATTAAGTCCCTACAACATCGCAATCGGGCTGCAGGGCGGCCAGGGATTGTCAGAGAGGACGGGTGGGCTATGACGACGAGCAAGGGCAGGGTAATTCATCTCTATCAGCGTGGCCCGCAGGAAGCGCTGGAGCGGCTGAATCGTATTACCGGGCTGTGTTTCGTGCGCTGGCCGGAGTCGTTGGCTCAGCCCGCGCCGAAAGATGCCTCGGCCGAACCGCAGCAGCCGGCCGAGCCCCTCATCGGGCGTGGTTTGGAGTCCGCTTAGCCCTGGCTGCTCGCCAGCACCTGATCGTTGTCCTTGCGTGCGGGCTCGACGGCCTGAACGAACAGCTCTTCGACCACCAGGCTTTGCGTCGGCACCGCCGAGCGCAGGCGCACCTGCATGTCCTCTATCTTCTGCTTGACCGGCAATCGGGCAATGCCGGAGAGCAGGATCTTGCTGTGAGCATTGACCTTGCCATGATCCACCGCGACTTCGCGCCGTTTACCGCCATCGCGGTAATTGATCAGCAGGGAAACGGGTAGGTTGGCTAGCCCTGGTAATTGCAGCCAGGTGGCGACGTTGTATTCGGCGACACGCCCTTCGTAGGGCGTGACTTGCAGGCGGGCAACTTCGACGATGCGCTCCGGTACCTGTCCGATCAACTTGTCGTGGGCTTGGGTCATGGTCGCTGTCTTCCAGGCTGATGGCGGATCGATTCAAGCATTAGGCCTGGAAATTATAAGCGGGGCGCGCGGGGGGAATCTGTGCGCTTGGCCGTCGTGGGGCGTGATCGCTCTCGCAGTTTCTACAGTGTCAGGGCATCTGCAGCGGGTGGCGTGCGACTGCCTGGGTGCTGAGGTTGGCGGCCGGCAGCGGTAGGGTCGTCTGATTGTTCACGCTGGGCAGCTGCAGCCAGAGGTTCTCTCCTTCGCCGAACTGACCGCTGGGCAACCACAGGCCATGGTGCCAGCCGTTGCCTGGCGCCGGCGTGCTTTGCAGTACGCCCGGATGGGTTTGTGCGTTGGGTGCGCGGCGCAGCCAGACCGGGCGCGGCAGACCCTTCAGGTACCGCAGGCCCAGGTGCAGGCCTTCCTCATTGATGTGGCGCCAGCGTACCAGTCCCAAGGTCGTCGTGTTGCTGCTGGCGAGCAGCAGCACGAGCTGGCCGACAGCCAGTTGTGCGGCCAGGTCTGGATGGCACAGCAGGCGCGCCCCCCCGGGGCTGGCATCGAGCATCTGTGCCGGGGCGCACGGGGGCAGGTGTTTCAGCAGGTGTGCGTGGATGGCCGGCAGGCCGACGACCAGGTCACATTGGACAACGTGCTCGGCCCGCGGATGGCGACGTTGCTGGCGTCCCAGCCAATGGTGCTGGACCTGGTCTAGCAACCGTCTTTCTTCGGCGCTTTGCAGGGGGGCGGGCTCATGTAGGGCGATCAGCAGCGCACCGAGCTCGAAGCGGCGAAGATAGGCGATGTCGCCATCGGGGCTGTGGCTGTAGCCCAGGCAAGCCTGTGATTCGGAGAGGTCGACTGTCGGACCCTCGGTGTCATCTTCTTCGTCCCAGGGCAATAGGCGCGGCAATGCAGCCAGTTGGGCGAGGGCACCGAAGAGTTTGAGGCATTCGCCTTCGGCGAGATGAAAGGGGTTGCTCAATGCCACTAGCAGCATCTGTTGGTAGAGGCCGCGCAGGGTGTTGGCCGGTTGCGGAGTGAAGCTCGCCGCCACGGGTTCGTCCAGGCACTCCTGATGTTCGCCGATCCAATACAGCAGGTGGCTGTCGCGCCACAGGTGGGGGGGCGGCTCATGGTAGCGCTGGTAGTGGCGCAGCAGGCTTTGGGCGAGAAAGTGTTGGGCCATGTACAGGCACCAGGCCAGGTGCGGCCGGGAGGGATGCCGGCTTTGTACTATCTGCAGTAGCAGGCGCTTGAAACCGATCGCCAATTCGCCGCACAGGTGCACGAAGAGTGCAGGTGGTGGCGTGTCGGCGCTATAGCCGGCGGCATAGTGGTGGAACTGGTCGCTGAAGCTTTGCAGCGCGCGTTGCCTTTCGAGTAAGGTCATGGCACTGCGGTTGAGTCGAAACAACAGGCTGAGTATCAGCTGCAGCGCAGTCTCTTGCGGCTGCAGGCGGGCCTGGGCCAGTTGCTCGTTGAGATCGCTCAACGAGGCGGTGGCGTCTTCGAGGATGTCCGGCACCTCCAGACGCAAGGCATCAAGCGTCATACCAACCCTGGGCGGACGAGGATCGAATGCATGGGAATGCGACTCCAGACTGTCATGCGTGCTGTTGTGGGACTCTGCGCCTGCCTGGTCCTGGCAAGCTGCTCTGAAGACGTTGGCGTCGATCAGCATGGACGAAAGGTAGCGGCTGAGCAGCTGGAAGGCCAGTGGTTGGTGATTAATTACTGGGCCGAATGGTGTGCGCCGTGCCGCAGTGAGATTCCCGAGCTGAACGCCCTGGCCAGGCAGCTGAAAGATCAGCCGGTGAGGGTGGTGGGGGTGAACTTCGATGGCCTGCAGGGCGCGGAGTTGAACTCGGCCGCAGCGGCCCTGGGCATCGAGTTTACGGTGCTGGAGCAAGACCCCGCAGCGCGTTTCCAGTTGCCCCGCAGTGAGGCGCTGCCAGTCACCTATATCGTCGATGATAGTGGCCAGGTGCGTGAGCGCTTACTGGGTGAGCAGACGGCCGCAGGATTGACGGCGAGCCTGAACAGGCTGCGCGGAGGAGACTAGGGCATGTCGCAGATATGTTTGCACGGATACGTCCGCGGTCGGGTACAGGGCGTATATTTCCGCCAGAGCACGCTCGAGCAGGCCGAGCGCCTGGGCTTGGCTGGCTGGGTGCGCAATCTCGATGATGGTCGAGTCGAGGTGCTGGCCGAGGGTGACGAGGCTGCGGTGCGCACCTTGGCCGCCTGGTTGGAGCACGGTCCGAGCGCTGCCCAGGTGACTGCCGTAGAGCTGCAGGAGCAGCCGCTGCAAGGCATCGCCGGGTTCGTTCTGCGACGGTGAGGCGGTGGCGGGTCAGGGCTTGACGTACCAGAAGTCATGCCAGAAGCCTATCACCCTGGCCGGGTAGCGTTGCTGGCCGAGACTGCCGTTGTAGCGGGCCAGGGCGCGGTTGAGATCGCCGTTTTCCTTGCGCAGATAGAAGCCGAGAATGGTGCAGCCGTACCTCAGGTTGGTGGCGTTGTCGGTGAGGTTGTCCTGCGGCCTGCCGAGTTCGGCCTTCCAGAACGGCGTGACCTGCATCATGCCCTGGGCGCCGGCGGCGGAAATGGCGAGACGATCGAAGTGACTCTCCGCGTGGATCAGCGCCAGCACCAGGTCGGGGCGTAGGTCGGCCCTGCTGGCCTCGCGGTGGGCCAGGCGGAGCAGGGAAAGGCGCTCTTCCGCCTCGGGCACGTAGTGTTTCAGGCGGGTGGACATGTCCAGCAGCCAGACTTCGGCCTCGAAGCGATCCTGAAAGCTGTCGGCTTCGGCGACGGTGCGCTGCAGCAGGGCGCGCCGCTCGGGCTCCGGAGCCTGGCGCAGGCTGGCATGGCCGGGCGTGCACAGCCATGCCAGCAGCAGTGCCAGGCCTAGGCGCAAGGCCATGCCTGTCTCAGTCGGCGCCAGGGTCGGCGACCAGGCGACCGGCATCCCGTGTCAGGGCTTGCAGAAAGCTCTCCTGCAGTTCCGGGTCGTTGCGACTCAGTTCGATCAGGCTTTGCTCCAGCTCGCTGGCTTCCTCTTCCAGGCCCAGCTCGGACAGCCGCTTGACCCGGTGCACCCATTGCGACACGTCGTCGTCTTCCAGATCGTCGTAGATCAGGCCGTGGGCTTCCTGCAGTTTGCCGCGCAGGGTGTGGCTGACCAGCAGGGTTGCCTGTGCCTGGGCGGCGTCTTGTGGGTCTTCCACCTGCAGCAGCAAGGTGCCGATGCGGCTGGCATCCTGCTCGGCGAAGGGGCTGTCGAGCAGGTTGAGACGCAGGACGCCGTTGCGGTCGGTCAGCAGCTCTTGGCTGTGCTCGCCTGCCTTGACCGATACCGGGCGCTCGGCCCAGGGCAGGCTGGTGTACTCCATGCGTGCGTCCTGGCGCTTTTCTTCGAGGCTGGCGAGATTCTGCTGCGAGCGCCCATTGGATTCGGCGTTCATCAGCGGATTGAGGCCGGCGAAGCCATAGCTGATCCAGTCCTTGGTGGCGCTGTCCGGCAGGCTGCCGAGCAGGGGCACATTGAGCACGTTGGCGCCGATGCCGGCGACTACCGCCAGTGCACCCAGGGGCACTTCGTACAGCTCGCGCCAGGGCTGGTAGGGGGTATAACGGTCGTAGCGGCGGGTGACTTCGACAGTGGTGACCTCGAAGGTCTTCTGCTCGTTGATTCGCACGCGTCGCTGCGGCAGCTCCAGCGTGCGCGGTTCGCCGACGTCTATTTGCAGGCTGTGCGCCAGGAGTTTGCGCTCGACGCGCTCTTCATGCTCGCTGCGCTGTGGCAGCTGGTTGGCGCAGCCGCTGATAAAGACGGCGCCGCAGACTGCGGCGCCGACGAGGCGAGAGGTGCTTCGCTTGAACATGATGGCTCTTGATAAGGGCAGAAAGTCAGCGGCGGACGCGTGCCTGGATAAACGACAGGATATCAGCGGCGGGAACCACTTGCGCCTCGCTTTCCTGGCGGCTCTTGTACTCCAGATTGCCATCGGCCAAGCCGCGATCGCTGACCACGATGCGGTGTGGGATGCCGATCAGCTCCATATCGGCGAACTTGATGCCCGGGCTGGTCTTCTTGTCGCGATCGTCGAGCAACACCTCGTAGCCGGCCGCGCTAAGTTCGGCATACAGCTTGTCGGTGGCCTCGCGCACCGCCTCGGTCTCGTAGCGCAGTGGCACCAGGGCGATATGGAAGGGCGCCAGGGCGTCGTTCCAGAGAATGCCGCGCTCATCAAAGTTCTGCTCGATGGCCGCGGCGACCACGCGCGATACGCCGATGCCGTAGCAGCCCATGGTCAGGGTTACCGGCTTGCCGCTCTCGCCGAGCACCTGGCAGTTCAAGGCTTCGCTGTACTTGGTGCCGAGCTGGAAAATGTGTCCGACTTCGATACCGCGCTTGATCACCAGGCTGCCCTGGCCGTCGGGGCTGGGGTCGCCGGCCACTACATTGCGCAGGTCGGCGACCGCCGGCAGAGGCAGGTCGCGCTCCCAGTTGACGCCGAAGTAGTGCTTGTCGTCTATGTTGGCGCCGATGACGAAGTCGTTCATCAGGGCCACCGAGCGATCGACTATGCAGGGCAACGGCAGGTTCAGCGGGCCCAGCGAGCCGGCGCCGGCGCCGATGGCGGCGCGCAGCTCGGCTTCGGTCGCCATGGTCAGCGGGCTGGCGACCTGCTCCAGGTTGGCGGCCTTGATCTCGTTCAGCTCGTGATCGCCGCGGATGATCAGCGCAACCAGGGTGCCGGCCTCGGCGCCATGCACCACCAGGGTCTTGATGGTTTTCTCGATGGGCGCGCCGAACTTTTCCACCAGATCGTTGATGGTCTTGGTGTTCGGCGTATCGACCAGACGCAGCTCTTCGGTCGCCGCGCCGCGCTCGGTTTCCCGCGGAATGGCTTCGGCTTTCTCGATGTTGGCGGCGTAGTCGGAGCTGTCGCTGAAGGCGATGTCGTCCTCGCCGGAGTCGGCCAGCACGTGGAACTCATGGGAACCGGTGCCGCCGATCGAGCCGGTGTCGGCCTGCACCGGGCGGAAGTTCAGGCCCAGGCGGCTGAAGACGTTGCAGTAGGCCTGGTGCATGCGGTCGTAGGTTTCCTGCAGCGAGGCCTGGTCCGCATGGAAGGAGTAGGCGTCCTTCATGATGAACTCGCGCCCGCGCATCAGGCCGAAGCGCGGACGGATCTCGTCGCGGAACTTGGTCTGGATCTGATACAGGTTGATCGGCAGCTGCTTGTAGCTGTTGAGCTCGTTGCGGGCCAGGTCGGTGATCACTTCTTCGTGGGTCGGGCCGACGCAGAAGTCGCGGCCGTGTCGATCCTGCAGGCGCAGCAGCTCGGGGCCGTACTGCTCCCAGCGCCCGGACTCCTGCCATAGCTCCGCCGGTTGGATGGCCGGCATCAGCACTTCGAGGGCGCCGGCGGCATTCATCTCTTCGCGCACCACCTTTTCCACTTTGCGCAGCACGCGCAGGCCCATCGGCAGCCAGGTGTAGAGGCCCGAGGCGAGCTTGCGGATCATCCCGGCGCGGAGCATCAGCTGATGGCTGATGACCACGGCATCGGAAGGGGTTTCTTTGAGGGTCGAGAGCAGGAACTGACTGGTACGCATGTTTGGCCGTTCTGTCGGTTGCAAGGGCGTTTAACTGGCCGGCATTGTACGGTGCCTGTCCAGTGGCGTACAGGACGGGCGCGGCGGTAGTGAGCGAGGAGGCAGGTATGGTGATGACGGCGCAAGAAGTCCAGATGTTGATTCGGGCGGGGTTGCCGATGGCCGAGGATATGGGGCTGTGTATCGATCGGCTGGACGAGCAGGGGGCGCTGGCGCGGGTGCCGTTTCACGGCAAGCTGGTGCGCCCGGGTGGCACTATTTCCGGTCCGACCATCATGGCCTTGGGCGATGCGGCCATGTACGCGGTGGTGCTGGGGCGTTTGGGGCGGGTTGAGATGGCGGTTACGTCGAACCTGAACATCAACTTCCTGGTCAAGCCCAGGCCGGTGGACCTGCTGGCGGAAGCGCGCATCCTGCGCCTGAGCCGGCGCCAGGCGGTGTGTGAGGTGTCGCTCTACTCGGCGGGTAGCGAGGACGAACTGGTGGCTCATGTCACCGGGACCTATGCCTTGCCGCTTGCCTAGATGCCGGTGCCCGGATTCGCGTTGTCTATGGAGCAAGCACAAAAAAGCCCGGCAGAAGCCGGGCTTTTTCTAGTTGCTATCGAACTAGCGCAGGATTACAGCACTTCCAGCGGGTATTCGACGATCAGACGGAAGTCGTTCACGTCGGAACTGTAGTGTGCATTCTGGGCACCGTTGGCGCGCCAGATGGCGTTACGTACGCGGAAGGACAGGTCCTTGGCGGCGCCTTCCTGGATCACGTACTTGGCTTCGATATCCCACTCGTGCTCTTTGCCTTCACCGGCACCGGCTACGCCGGTTTCGATGTTGTCACCGGTGATGTAGCGGGTCATGAAGCTCAGGCCCGGTACGCCGTAGGAGGCCATGTTCAGGTCGTAGCGAGCCTGCCAGGAGCGTTCGTCTTCGCGGTCGAAGTCGGAGAACTGAACCGAGTTGGCCAGCCAGATGGTGCCGTTACCGTCGATGCCATAGGCATAGGCGCTATCACCGGAAGAACGCTGGTGGGCCAGGGTGAACTTGTGCGCACCCATGGAGTAGGCGGCGGCCAAACTCCAGATCTTGTTGTCGATGTCGCCGGACAACTTGCGACCTTGGTCGTCGGTCTTGTAGGCGTTGAAGTCGAAGTTCAGAGCCTGCTCAGCTGCCAGGGGCAGGTTGTAGTTCAGGTTGATGTACTTCTTCTTGAAGTGGTCTTCCACGTCGGATGCGTGGATGGCGCCACTGAAGTTGTCGGTGAAGCTGTAGCTGGCGCCGATGATGTTGGCTTCATTGAGGCCGAAGGTGTCACGGTCGGTGCTGGTCTGGCTGCTCAGGGCGGTGAAGCGACCGGCGGTCAGCTCCAGGCCTTCGATCTCGTTGCTGGTCAGCAGAGTGCCGGTGGCAACTTCAGGCAGGATGCGGCTGTCGTCGGTGGAGAATACCGGGCTGCCAACGAACTGGTTGCCGTGCTTCAGAACGGTGTCGGAGATGCGGAACTTGATGGCGCCGCCTACTTCGCTCTGGGTGTCGTCGGCGCTATGGTCATCGGTCTTGTCGAACTGACCGGTGCCAACGCGGCCCTTGCCGCTGTCCAGCTTGATGCTGCTCAGGCTGTGGGCATCGAAACCAACACCTACGGTGCCCTGGGTGAAGCCGGATTCGAACAGCAGGCGGATGCCTAGGCCGGTCTCTTCACGGTAGCCGTTACGTTGGCCGGCCGGTTTGGCAGTGTGCTGGCTATTTTCGCCACCGTTACGGAAGTCGCGGTTCTGGTACAGAATGCGGTTGAAGATGTTGAAGCTGCTGTCTTCAACAATGCCGTTGGACTCGGACTGGCTCGAGGCGAAAGCCATTTGGGTGGTGCCCGCGGCGACTGCCAGGGCGATTACGCTCCACTTCATCACTTGCATCGTGACTGCTCCTTTGGTTTAGAAGAGTTGCGCTGCCCATGTAAGTTGTTGTATGGGCGGCTCTTTCTTTTTGTGTCGGCGCTAACTTATAGCACGCGGTTAAAGTTGGCGATAGTTGCAATCTATTCGTTGCGCTTTCATCACGGGCGTGTCGCAAATGCCTATGATGCATGTCGCAATTCTGTAGATTTTCGCTTGCGGCCCTTAGCGTCGACGGATTCTGGTGTATTCGGTTGCGAAAACCGGATCTTGCTGGCCTGCCTGCGGGCATTCCGAGCAATGGCGTAGCGTATAGCAAAAGTCATGCTCAAAGTGTGTGTTGCGGTCCTGTGTGTTGCGTTTCTGCCCTGGGGTGTCTGTCGCCGTGTCGGGCGATGAGGCCTTTATCGTGTTTGACTGGGCCGATCTGGGCGGTTTGACGAGGTTTTTCTATATACCGGGCAGGGGTGCAGAAGGGCGAGGTTGTGGTGCTGGGTCTGGCGGTTGCTGGCGTTAGGCGGTAACGCAGGTGGTGCATCCATTACGGGAAGAAACAGAAAGTGTGCCCGCCATGCGCGGCGAGGTGACGTCCATGGCGTGACTGATTGGGTGAAGTTGGCTTGTTTCCGTCGTATCCTGCGCGGCGCTCGCTGGTTGCATCCGGTGGTCGGCAGTGGCGCTAAGCTGTTGTTATTGAATGGTCGAGCGGGAGGGGCGGTATGTTTGTCTTGGATCCACGTCTGCAGCAAGATGCGTTGCCACTGGGGGACTTCCCCCTGTGCCGCCTGTTGCTGATGAACGATGCGCATTACCCCTGGTTTATCTTGGTGCCGCGTCGGGAGGAGGTCAGTGAGTTGTTTCAGCTGGATGTCGAGGATCAGCGGATGCTCTGGCATGAAACCACGCTGTTGGCCGAGACGCTCAAGGACACCTTCGCCGCCGACAAGATGAATGTTGCGACCCTGGGGAATTTGGTCAGCCAGCTGCATATGCACGTTATCGTGCGCCGCCGTAGTGATGCGGCCTGGCCGGCCCCGGTATGGGGCCGGCATCCGGCGTTGCCGTATGGCGGGGATCAGGTGGCGCTGATAAAGGCTAAGTTACGCTTGGTATTGACCGATAACTTCCACTTCGAGGAGTGAGCGATGAGCCTAGAGGAGCGTATTACGGAACTGGAAAGTCGGTTGGCGTTTCAGGATGATACTATTCAGGCGCTCAATGACGAGATCGTGACGCAGCAACGCTTGCTCGAGCGTGTGCAGTTGCAGTTGGAGGCCCTGGCCAAGCGTCAGGAGGAGCTCAGCGGACAGCTCGATGTTGCGGAGGACGAAGCGCCGCCACCCCACTATTAATCCTCATGTAACCCAACGAAAAAGCCCGCTAACTGCGGGCTTTTTCGTTGGGGCGTGTTAGCGGCGGTGTGACGGCGCCGCTATCACATCTTCTGCCTGCAGGCCTTTGTCGCGCTGCATGACGGAGAACTCGACACGCTGGCCTTCGACCAGCACGCGGTGGCCTTCGCCGCGGATGGCGCGAAAGTGCACGAAGATATCGTCCCCCGAATCGCGGGAAATGAAGCCGAAGCCCTTGGAGGTATTGAACCACTTGACCGTGCCGGTTTCTCGGTCCGCGTTGTTCGGTGCCGGGGCGCTATCGTCGCGGCTCTGTAGGCGCAGATTGGTGCCCAGATGCAGGAGCACGGCGGCGGCTGCGCCGAGTAGGCTGAAGAGGGTGGCCGGTTGATTGACGATCATCGGTAGAGGGGCAAGCAGTATCAGGGCTTGTAGCAAGGTTGCCAGGATCAGCAAGGCGGAAACCAGATTCTGCAGGTGGTGGCGCAGGCCGGCGTGCCAGATGGGCAGTTGTGGTGCCAAGAGTAGGTTCAGCAGGCCAAACAGGGCGAGGCAGAGGGCGTCGGGGTGTTGCAGAAATGGCAGCGCGGCGCTGCTCAGGCTGGCAGTCAAGGACAGCAGCATTGCGGCTGCGCCTGTCAGAAGGTGGACGATTTTCAACATGCTCGATGAACTCACTATAGAAGATGCGCGAGGAAGAGCTGGCTTTGCATGCTTGGCCATGGAAGGAAGGGCGTTGAAGAAGCGTGCGGGGCCAGCCTATGCGCCGAACCGAGGCTTCGGCTCGGCGCACGCGGGGTATTTAACCGCAAAGGACTGGGGTACTCAAATCAGGCGCTGAGCTCGGCCTGCGTAGGGCAGGGGCGGGCCTGGTTGCGGCCGTTGCGTTTGGCTTGGTAGAGCGCGTCATCGGCGCGGGTAAGCAGGTTCTCTACGTTGTCTCCGGCTTCGGCGAGGGCGAAGCCGAAGGAGGCGGTGATGCTGTCGAGTACCTGGTCGGTGCGTCTGACCTTGATGCGCAGTGACTGGATCTTCATGCGCAGTTGTTCGGCGAAGGCGTGGACGCTGGCGAGGTCATGGCATTCACGCAGGATGACGCAGAATTCTTCGCCGCCATAACGTGCGGCCATGGCCCGCGGTGGCAGCAGGTCGCGCAGAAGCTGGCCGACGTGCTGCAGCACCCGGTCGCCCAGCGGGTGGCCATATTGGTCGTTGAATTGCTTGAAGTGATCGATGTCGAGCATGACCAGGGCTACGCCTTCGTGGCCTTTGCTCAGGGCCTGTTCCAGCAGGCGGGTAAAGGCATGGCGGTTGAATACGTGGGTCAGGCTGTCCAGGGTTGCGGCCAGGTGGGCGCGCTCGAGCTGGCTGCGCAGGTGTTGGATCTCGCTCTGCGCGGCGCGCAGGCGGTAGAGGAACTTCTCCTGCTGGTCCTGCATCTGCTGGGTGCTGTGCTGCAGGTCGTTCAGAACGCTGGGCAAGTCGTCGATGAGGGGCTCCTGGAGGGCTGCCAGGCCTTGCTCCAGGCTGTTCTGGTAGTTGCGGCTGCCCTGCACGCTGAGCGAAACATCACCTTCGATATCGTCGACCAACTCGATGACCTGCTGCTGCCCAGCACGGGCCTCCTCGAGTTCGCCGCGGATGATGTAGTCGCGAAAGAGCTTGGCGGCAGTTTCCGCCGGGAAGCTGTCGAAGTCCTGGGTGATTTTCTCCAGGCGGCGATTGAGCTCGGGCTCCTGGCCCTTGCTGTAGGTGTACCAGAGCGCGTAATGCATGGGGTTGGGGGGGATGGCGTGACGCATCATCAGCGGCACGGCCTGTTTCAGAAGGGCGGCGGACTCGCGCGTGTCTTCCGGAAACATCTCGATAATGCTGGGAACTTTGCTTGGCTGGTTCATGCACGTCACTGTGGCCAAATGCGAATCGCCCAAGCATAGAACAAGCACCTGTCCTGCGCCTAGCAAAAGGGCCCGTGCGAGACGGGCCGCTGTTGCGGAGGGGTTAGGCGTCGAGCAGGCTGCGCAGCATCCAGGCGGTTTTCTCATGCACCTGCATGCGTTGCGTCAGCAGGTCGGCGGTGGGCTCGTCGCTGACTTTGTCGAGTAGCGGGAAGATGCCGCGGGCGGTGCGCACGACGGCTTCCTGGCCTTGCACCAGCTGCTTGATCATGTCCGGCGCGCTCGGCACGCCTTCTTCTTCCTTGATCGAAGACAGGCGGGCATAGGCGGCGTAGGTGCCGGGGGCGGGGAAGCCGAGGGCGCGGATGCGCTCGGCGATCTGGTCGACAGCCAGTGCCAGTTCGGTGTACTGACCCTCGAACATGAGGTGCAGGGTGTTGAACATCGGGCCGGTGACATTCCAGTGAAAGTTGTGGGTCTTCAGATACAGGGTGTAGGTGTCGGCAAGCAGGCGGGACAGGCCTTCGGCAATGGCGGCGCGATCCTGCTCGGCGATTCCGATATTGATTTCCATGTCTTTTCTCCTCTGGCGGTACGCGGGGCCTCATGTGATTGACGAAGCCTAGCATGGGGGGCTGGACCGGTCGGAGACGGTTCTATCAATGGCGGCGATGGTTGGAGGCTATTGGGAGGGGCGCCTGTGTTTGTGGTTGGGCGAGCGGGATGTTCAGCGCTGGGTCAGCTGGGGGTGTTGGCGCAGGCTGCGATTGAACACCTCGACCCAGTGTGCGCTGAACTGGCTGCCGGCCAGGCCATTGATTTCCAGGATGGCACGCAGTAATGGGCGCTTGCTCAGGGTTTGATGGGCGCGTTCATGGGTGCGTGCATCGAAGGTATCGACGATATTGAGAATGAGCGCGCCGGGGCGGGTGTCGCTTTCCTTCAGTCCTTTGGGGTAACCACTGCCGTCGGCGTGTTCCTGGTGCTGCAGGACGATCTCTGCGGCGTCGCTCCAGCAGGGCATATGCCCGAGCAGGTTGCTCGCCACGCCGGGGTGCGCCTGCATCTGCTCGAGTTCTTCGGGGTTCAGCTGGGATTGCTTGTGCAGCATGGTCAGCGGCAGGAAGGCCATGCCCAGGTCGTGCAGGCACACGGCGGCCGCCAGTTGCCGAGGGTCTTCGGGGCTGTTGCCGAGACTGTTGATAGTCAGTGCCAGGTCCAGCTGGCGCAGGCCGCGGCCTTGCCAATAATGCGAGCGACGTTCGCTGGCCTGCATCAGTTCCAGGAAAAACAGCAGGTCGGCATCGGGCTCGAGGCCGTGGCGCTCGATCAGTTCGCGGGCCGGCGAGTCGTCTGTCGGCGTTGGGGCGATCAGGCGAGTGTCGGGCGCGAGTTGTTCCAGCAGGGTGCGGCGCATGGTCGCCTGGCGCTCGGCGGGGGCGCTGGATAGGGCGCTCAGCGCCTGGCTGAGGGTGTCGATCTGAGTGTCGTCGAGGCGGGCGGGGGCGCCGCTGAAGGCGTGTTCGAGCAATTCCTTCAGATGGTCCAGGCTGAGCAGTAGGATGTCGCCGAGCAGGCTGTCGAAGTCCAGCTGCATCTGGCGCAGGCGGTCGAGCACATCTTCCAGCGCCTGGGGCAGGGGGATCAATGCTCCCAGGCCGACAATGCCGAGGTTGCCCTTGAGGGTGTGCACCTGGCGGAACAGATCACGCAGGCGTTCGCCGTCGTCCGGTGCGTGTTCCAGTTCGATCAGCAGCTGTTCGCAGCGTTGGAACTGCTCGGCGGCTTCCTGGCGAAAGTCCGCCAGTTGGTCGGTGCTCAGCTCGGCGATACGGGGGATGGCCATGTTCGATCTCCTGCGGGCAGGCACTGAGTATAAGAGAGGCATGGCGCGGCTGCGCGGGGAGGCGGCTGCACGTGGCGGCCTAACCATATATAATCCCGCGCTTTGCCGCGGCATTCCGGTTGATGGCTGCCTGCACAAGGGCGCCGGCGGTCCTGTCATGCCGCGTGGTTCTGCCGGTTCGGCCTGCCGCGAAGCCGGTTAAGCATGCCGCAAGCGTTGCGGTCCAACGAATTCAAGACTCAAGAGAAGCGACTACCACCATGATGCGCAGCCACTATTGCGGCCAACTGAACGAGAGCCTGGACGGCCAGGAAGTCACCCTTTGCGGTTGGGTGCACCGCCGTCGCGACCATGGCGGGGTGATTTTCCTCGATATTCGTGACCGCGAGGGCCTGGCCCAGGTGGTGTTCGACCCGGATCGTGCCGAGACCTTCGCCACGGCCGACAAGGTGCGCAGCGAGTACGTGGTCAAGCTGACCGGCAAGGTACGTCTGCGCCCGGCCGGCGCGGTCAACCCGAACATGGCCTCCGGTGCCATCGAGGTGCTGGGTTACCAGCTGGAAGTGTTGAACGAGGCGGAGACCCCGCCCTTCCCGCTCAACGAATACACCGATGTCGGCGAGGAGACCCGCCTGCGCTACCGCTTCATCGACCTGCGTCGCCCGGAGATGGCCGAGAAGCTCAAGCTGCGCTCGCGCATCACCACCAGCATCCGTCGCTACCTGGACGACAACGGCTTCCTCGACGTCGAGACGCCGATTCTGACTCGTGCGACCCCGGAGGGTGCGCGTGACTACCTGGTGCCGAGCCGCACCCACGCCGGTAGCTTCTTCGCCCTGCCGCAGTCGCCGCAGCTGTTCAAGCAGTTGCTGATGGTGGCCGGCTTCGATCGCTACTACCAGATCGCCAAGTGCTTCCGCGACGAAGACCTGCGCGCCGACCGGCAGCCGGAGTTCACCCAGATCGACATCGAGACCAGCTTCCTCGATGAACGCGACATCATGGGCATCACCGAGAAGATGGTGCGCCAGCTGTTCAAGGAAGTGCTGGATGTGGAGTTCGGCGACTTCCCCCACATGAGCTTCGCCGAGGCCATGCGCCGCTACGGTTCGGACAAGCCGGACCTGCGTATCCCGCTGGAGTTGGTGGACGTGGCCGACCAGCTCAAGGACGTCGAGTTCAAGGTGTTCAGCGGTCCGGCCAACGATCCGGCCTGCCGCGTCGCCGCGCTGCGCGTGCCGGGCGGGGCGAGCATGCCGCGCAAGCAGATCGACGACTACACCAAGTTCGTCGGCATCTACGGCGCCAAGGGCCTAGCCTATATCAAGGTCAACGAGCGCGCCAAGGGCGTCGAGGGCCTGCAGTCGCCGATCGTCAAGAACATCCCGGCGGAGAATCTCGAGGTCATCCTCGATCGCGTCGGCGCGGTCGATGGCGATATCGTGTTCTTCGGCGCCGACAAGGCCAAGATCGTCAGCGAGGCCCTGGGCGCGCTGCGCATCAAGCTGGGTCATGACCTGAACCTGCTGACCTGCGCGTGGGCGCCGCTGTGGGTGGTGGACTTCCCCATGTTCGAGGAAAACGACGACGGCAGCCTGACCTCGTTGCACCATCCCTTCACCTCGCCGAGCTGCAGTGCGGCCGAGCTGGAGGCGAGCCCGTCGACCGCGCTGTCGCGGGCTTACGACATGGTCCTGAACGGCACCGAGCTGGGGGGCGGTTCCATCCGTATCCATGACAAGGGCATGCAGCAGGCGGTGTTCCGCGTGCTGGGCATCGACGAGGCCGAGCAGCAGGAGAAATTCGGCTTCCTCCTCGATGCCCTGAAGTTCGGCGCGCCGCCCCATGGTGGCCTGGCCTTCGGCCTGGACCGTCTGGTGATGCTGATGACCGGCGCCCAGTCGATCCGCGAAGTGATCGCCTTCCCGAAGACCCAGAGCGCCGCCTGCGTCATGACCCAGGCCCCGGGCGAGGTGGACAACAAGGCCCTGCGCGAGCTGCATATCCGCCTGCGCGAGCAGCCCAAGGCCGAGTAAGCCCTGCCGACAGGAGCCTGGTGATGCCAGGCTCCTTGGTTTTGGGCGTTACAATTCTGATTCGAAGCAAAGATGGAGTGAGTTATGGCTGGTCATTCCAAATGGGCCAACATCAAGCACCGCAAGGGGCGTCAGGACGCCAAGCGCGGCAAGATCTTCACCAAGATCATTCGTGAGCTGACCGTGGCGGCCAAGAGCGGCGGGGTGCCTGCGGACAACCCGCGCCTGCGCCTGGCCGTGGACAAGGCGCTGACCGCCAACATGACGCGCGATGTGATCGACCGCGCCATCGCCCGCGGGGCCGGCACCAACGAAGCCGACAACATGATCGAGCTGAGCTACGAGGGCTATGCGCCGAGCGGCGTGGCCATCATCGTCGAGGCCATGACCGACAATCGCAACCGCACCGCCGCCGAAGTGCGCCACGCCTTCAGCAAGTGCGGCGGCAACCTCGGTACCGACGGCTCGGTGGCTTACATGTTCGAGCGCAAGGGGCACATCAGCTACGCTCCGGGCGTGGACGAAGACGCCCTGATGGAGGCGGCGCTGGAGGCCGGCGCCGACGACGTGGTCGCTGGCGAGGACGGTTCGGTCGAGGTCTACACGCCCTTCAGCGATTTTCACGCGGTCAACGAGGCACTGGCCGAGGCCGGGTTCAAGGGCGACGACTCGGAGATCGCCATGATCCCCTCGATCGCCGCGCCCATCGAGGATCTGGAGACCGCGCAGAAGGTGATCAAGCTGATCGACATGCTCGAAGACCTCGACGACGTGCAGAACGTCTACCACAACGCCGAGATCTCCGACGAGATCATGGAGCAGATCGGCTGAGCGGCCCCGGATCGGGCGGCCGGAAGTTGTCGGGTGAGGGCTGCCCAGGCGCTTCCGGCTTTTTTATGGGCGCCCGTCGGATGACTGAGTGTGACGTTGCCTCTATACTCGCAAGCTGGATAAATAGACAGTATTGCGGCCGGCGATGCGTATGAGGGGCGGAGCATGACACTGATACTCGGAATAGACCCCGGCTCGCGCATCACCGGCTATGGAGTGGTGCGCGATACCGGGCGCCGCTGCGAGTACGTCGCCTCCGGCTGCATCCGCACCGGTGGCGGCGCCTTGCCCGAGCGCCTGCAGGCGGTGTTTCGCGGCGTGCGCGAGGTGATCGAGAGCTATGGGCCGGTGACCATGGGCATCGAACAGGTGTTCATGGCGCGCAACGCCGATTCCGCGCTGAAGCTCGGCCAGGCGCGGGGCGCGGCGATCCTCGCCGGCATCGAGGCGGGGCTGGAGGTGGCCGAGTACACCGCCACCCAGGTCAAGCAGGCGATCGCCGGAAGCGGCGGGGCGGACAAGGAGCAGGTGCAGATGATGGTCATGCACCTGCTCAAGTTGGTGCAGAAGCCGCAGATCGACGCCTCGGATGCCCTGGCCATCGCCCTCTGTCATGCCCACCACCGGCAGAGCCTGATCCCCCATGGCCTGTCCGGAGCCAAGCGGCGCAGCGGCCGCCTTCGTTTGTAACCTGACTCAAGGAAAAACTGCGGTGATCGGACGATTGCGCGGCACCCTGGCGGAGAAGCAGCCGCCCCATGTGATAGTGGATGTGAATGGCCTGGGCTACGAGCTGGAAGTGCCCATGACCACCCTGTACCGCTTGCCGTCGGTGGGCGAACCCTTGACCCTGCACACCCATCTGGTGGTGCGCGAGGATGCCCACCTGCTCTATGGCTTCTTCGAGAAGCGCGAGCGCGAGCTGTTTCGCGAACTGATTCGCCTCAGCGGCGTCGGGCCGAAACTGGCGTTGGCGCTGATGTCCGGCCTGGACGTCGACGAGCTGGTGCGCTGCGTGCAGGCCCAGGATACTTCGGCCCTGGTCAAGGTTCCGGGGGTCGGCAAGAAGACCGCCGAACGCCTGCTACTGGAGCTCAAGGGGCGCTTCAAGGCCTGGGAGGCCGTGCCGGGCATGACCGCCCTGGTGGTTGAACCTCGGGGCGCCGATGCAGTCTCAAGCGCGGAGAATGATGCGGTCAGCGCGCTGATCTCCCTGGGGTACAAGCCGCAGGAGGCCAGCCGCGCGGTTGCGGCCGTCAAGGTGGACGGCCTGAGTAGTGAGGATATGATCCGCCGTGCCCTCAAGGGCATGATTTGATGCGCAGCCACTCGCGTGCGACCGACAGTTGAAGTTCGTCGGCGGCCGAGTGCCGTGCCTTGCTTTGCCGCGCAATGGCGCCCAGTGTGGCCAGTTCCATGAGTTGGCGTGGCGGTCGCCGTCGCGCCCCAACCTAGCACCCGAGACAGTTTCCTAGATGATAGAAGCAGATCGCCTGATCACCGCCAGCCCCCGTGACCGCGAGGAACAGGTCGACCGCGCCATTCGTCCGCTGAGGCTGGCCGAGTACATCGGCCAGCCGGGCGTGCGCGAGCAGATGGAGCTGTTTATCCAGGCCGCCAAGGGCAGGGCGGAGGCGCTCGACCACACCCTGATCTTCGGCCCGCCGGGGCTGGGCAAGACCACTCTGGCCAATATCATCGCCCAGGAAATGGGCGTGTCGATCAAGAGCACCTCCGGCCCGGTGCTCGAGCGGCCGGGCGATCTGGCGGCGCTGCTGACCAATCTGGAGCCGGGCGATGTGCTGTTCGTCGACGAGATTCATCGTCTGTCGCCCATAGTCGAAGAGGTGTTGTACCCGGCGATGGAAGACTTCCAGCTCGACATCATGATCGGCGAGGGGCCGGCGGCCCGCTCGATCAAGCTGGACCTGCCGCCCTTCACCTTGGTCGGCGCCACCACCCGCGCCGGCATGCTGACCAACCCGCTGCGCGACCGCTTCGGCATCGTCCAGCGCCTGGAGTTCTACGGCGTCGACGACCTGGCCACCATAGTCAGCCGTTCGGCGGGCATTCTCGGCCTGCCGACCGAGGCCCAGGGCGCCTTCGAGATCGCCCGTCGCGCCCGTGGCACGCCGCGCATCGCCAACCGTCTGCTGCGCCGCGTGCGCGATTTCGCCGAGGTGCGGGGCAGGGGGGAGATCTCCCGGCAGATCGCCGACCAGGCGCTGAATCTGCTGGATGTCGATGAGCGTGGTTTCGATCACCAGGACCGGCGCCTGCTGTTGACCATGATCGAGAAGTTCGATGGCGGCCCGGTGGGCGTCGACAACCTCGCAGCGGCGATAGGGGAGGAGCGACATACCATCGAGGATGTACTGGAGCCCTACCTGATCCAGCAGGGCTATATCATGCGGACCCCGCGGGGGCGGGTGGTGACTCGCCATGCTTACCTGCACTTCGGCCTCAATGCGCCCAAGCGCATGGGGGAGGCGCCGGTAGCGGATTTATTCGAGGGTGACGGCCCATGAAAAAATACTTGCGGCACCCGATTGGCAAGAGCAGGAGCTAGCACTAGAGTATGCGCGCGCAAAACGGAGTTCAGCCGTTCGCCCATCGTTGTCGTGTTTACTACGAGGACACCGATGCCGGCGGCATCGTCTACTACGTCAATTACCTCAAGTTTATGGAACGGGCCCGCACCGAGCGGCTGCGCGACCTGGGCTTTGCCCAGTCGGCGCTGGCTGGTGAGGGCCTGTTGTTCGTCGTGCACTCGACCGAGGCGCGCTATCACGCGCCGGCGCGTCTGGATGACGAGCTGCTGGTGAGTGCCGACGTGATCGAGTTGAACCGTGCCAGCCTGCGTTTTCGTCAACGTGTCAGGCGGGCGGCGGACGATGTGCTGCTCTGCGAAGGGCAGTTTTTGGTGGCCTGTGTGCGTGCCGACAATTTGAAACCCCGGGCCATTCCCGAAAAGCTGCGAGCGGCCTTTGCCGAGTCGGGCGGCGCGGGTCCCTCTAGAGCAGGAGAGTAAGCGTGGAAGCCAATGCCGTTGACCACATGTCGATGTGGAGTCTGATCAGCAACGCCAGTCTGGTGGTGCAATTGGTGATGCTCACCCTGGTGGCCGCCTCGGTGACCTCATGGGTGATGATTTTCCAGCGCAGCACCCTGCTGCGTGCCGCCAAGGGCGCCCTGGACATGTTCGAGGAGCGCTTCTGGTCCGGCATCGACCTGTCCAAGCTGTATCGTCAGGCCGGCAGCAACCCGGACCCGGACTCGGGGCTGGAGCAGATCTTCCGTGCCGGCTTCAAGGAGTTCTCCCGTCTGCGCCAGCAGCAGGGCGTCGATCCGGACGCAGTGATGGACGGCGTGTCGCGAGCCATGCGTGTGGCCATCTCGCGCGAGGAGGAGAAGCTCGAGCAGAGCCTGCCGTTCCTCGCCACCGTCGGCTCGACCAGCCCCTACATCGGCCTGTTCGGTACCGTGTGGGGCATCATGAATTCCTTCCGCGGCCTGGCCCAGGTGCAGCAGGCCACCCTGGCCACCGTCGCCCCGGGCATCGCCGAGGCGTTGATCGCCACGGCCATCGGTCTGTTCGCCGCGATTCCGGCGGTGATCGCCTACAACCGCTTCTCCGCCCGTGGCGAGATGCTGATCGGCCGCTACTACACCTTCGCCGACGAATTCCAGGCGATCCTGCACCGCAAGGTCCATGTCAACGACGACTAAGCCTTTGGCATCTACCGGATAGGTTTTTCAGTCATGGTCAGAATTCGCAACAGACGCAAGCCCGTCGCCGAGATGAATGTGGTGCCCTACATCGACGTGATGCTGGTGCTGCTGGTGATCTTCATGGTGACCGCACCGATGCTCAACCAGGGGGTCAAGGTCGACCTGCCCAAGGTCAGCAGCGAGGTGCTGCCGCAGGACAACGATGCCCAGGTGCTGACCATCTCCATCAAGGCCGACAAGACCTACTACTGGAATATGGGTTCCGAGGTCGATGTCGACACCGTGCAGGAGCAAGCCTTGACCCTGGACGAAATGGTCCGGGCCGTGACCGCGATCCTCAATCAGAGTCGCAGTCAGGGCAAGCAGGTGCAGGTGTTGATGCGCGGCGACAAGGCCGTCGACTACGGTTCCGTGATGGCGGCGATGAGTGGCTTGCAGCAGGCCGACGTGGGTAACGTCGGGCTGATTACCGAGGCGCCCTGATGCAGCAGCGTGAGCGCTCTCCTTCGGAAAGTCTGTTCTGGCCGGTGGTGTGGGCCGTGGCCTTGCATGTGCTGATGTTCGCCATGCTGTTCGTCAGTTTCGCCTTCGCCCCGGACCTGCCGCCGGCCCGGCCGATCGTCCAGGCGACCCTGTACCAGCTGCAGTCGCAGAGCCAGGCGACCACCCAGACCAACCAGAAAATCGCCGGCGAGGCGAAGAAGACGGCTGCGCCGCAATACGAAACCGAGCAGCTGGAGCAGAAGAAGGCCGAGCAGCAGAAGTTGGCCCAGGCCGAACAGCAGAAGCAGGCGGCGGCCAAGGCGGCGGAACAAAAGAAGGCCGAGGAGGCTCGAAAGGCGGAAGCGGCGAAGAAGGCCGAGGCGGCCAAGGCGGCCGAGCAGAAGAAACTGGCCGATATCGCCAAGAAGAAGGCGGCCGAAGAAGCGGCGAAGAAGAAGGCCGTCGAGGACGCCAAGAAGAAGGCGGCGGAAGAGGCTAAGAAGAAAGCGGCCGAAGAGGCCAAGAGGAAAGCGGCAGCCGAGGCAGCGAAGAAGAAGGCCGCCGAGGACGCCAAGAAGAAGGCGGCCGAGCAGGCGCGCAAGGCGGTCGAGGACAAGAAGGCCGCGGCATTGGCCGAGTTGCTCTCCGATGACGTGCAACACCAGCAGGCGTTGGCCGATACCCATGGCGACCAGGTCGCTGGTAGTCTCGACGACTTGATCGTCAGGCTGGTGAGCGAGCAATGGCGTCGCCCGCCATCGGCGCGTAATGGCATGAGTGTAGAAATATTGATCGAGATGCTGCCGGACGGCACCATCATCAACGCCAGCGTGACCCGCGCCAGTGGCGATGTGCCGTTCGACAGTTCGGCGGTGCAGGCGGTGCGTAACGTCGGCCGTATCAGCGAGATGCAACAACTCGATCGCGCGACCTTCGACCGGCTCTACCGGCAGCGGCGCGTGATCTTCAAACCGGAGGATTTAGGTCTGTGAACACCCTGATGCGTATCGCCCTGCTGGGCCTGGCCATGTTGGTCGGCGGCGTGCAGGCGGCTGACCCGCTGGTGATCACCAGCGGTACCGATCGGGCGACGCCGATCGCCGTGGTGCCCTTCGGCTGGCAGGGCGGCACCGTGCTGCCCGAGGACATCGCCGAGATCGTCGGCAACGACCTGCGTAATTCCGGCGTGTTCGAGCCGATTCCGCGACAGAACATGATCAGCCTGCCGACCCAGGCCAGCGAGGTCATCTATCGCGACTGGAAGGCCCTCGGCGCGCAGTACGTGCTGGTCGGCAGCATGGTGCCGGCGGGCGGGCGTCTGCAGGTGCAGTTCGCCCTGTTCAACGTGGCCACCGAGCAACAGGTGCTGACCGGCAGCGTCGGTGGCGGCACCGATCAGCTGCGCGACATGGCCCACCACATCGCCGACCTGGCGTTCGAGAAACTGACCGGGGTCAAGGGTGCGTTTTCCACGCGCATGCTCTATGTCACCGCCGAGCGTTTCGGGGTCAACAACACCCGCTACACCCTGCAGCGCTCGGACTACGACGGTGCCCGTGCGGTGACGCTGCTGCAATCGCGCGAGCCGATCCTCTCGCCGTCGTTCGCGCCGGATGGCCGCCGCATCGCCTACGTGTCCTTCGAGCAGAAGCGTCCGCGCATCTTCGTCCAGCACATCGATACCGGTCGTCGCGAGCAGATCACCAACTTCGAGGGGCTCAACGGTGCGCCTGCCTGGTCGCCGGACGGCAGCCGCCTGGCCTTCGTACTGTCGCGCGACGGCAATCCGGAGATCTATGTCATGGACATGGGCTCGCGCCAGCTGCGCCGGGTGACCAACCACTATGCGATCGACACCGAGCCGTTCTGGGGCAAGGACGGGCAGACCGTCTACTTCACCTCGGATCGTGCCGGCAAACCACAGATTTATAAAACCAACATCGCCAGCGGTGCGGTGGATCGGGTGACCTTCGTCGGCAACTACAACGCCAACCCGAAGCTCTCCGCCGACGAGAAGACCCTGGTGATGATCCATCGCCAGGATGGTTTTACCGTGTTCAAAGTAGCGGCCATGGATCTGGTTCGCGGTGGGGCTCCACGCATCCTTTCTGACACCAGTTTGGATGAGTCCCCCACTGTTGCGCCTAATGGCACCATGCTAATCTACGCCACCCGCCAGCAGGGTCGGGGAGTCTTGATGTTAGCGTCCATCAACGGACGCGTGAGGCTCCCTCTTCCTACCGCTCAAGGCGAAGTTCGAGAGCCTTCCTGGTCCCCCTACCTGAACTGATGCGGTGTTGTTGTACCTTTAAACTTTTTGCTTAACACACTGGGGTTACATGATGGAAATGCTGAAATTCGGCAAGTTTGCTGCTCTGAGCCTGGCTCTCGCCGTGGCCGTTGGTTGTTCCTCCAAGGGCGGCGACGCTGCTGGCGAAGGTGCAGTAGACCCGAACGCGGGCTACGGTGCTAACACTGGCGCCGTAGATGGCAGCCTGAGCGAAGAAGCCGCTCTGCGCGCTATCACCACCTTCTACTTCGAGTACGACAGCTCCGACCTGAAGCCGGAAGCCATGCGCGCTCTGGACGTTCACGCCAAGGACCTGAAAGGCAACGGCGCTCGCGTCGTGCTGGAAGGCCATGCCGACGAGCGCGGTACCCGCGAATACAACATGGCTCTGGGCGAGCGTCGTGCCAAGGCCGTTCAGCGCTACATGGTGCTGCAGGGCGTTTCCCCGGCTCAGCTGGAGCTGGTTTCCTACGGTGAAGAGCGTGCCGTTGCCACCGGCAACGACGAGCAGTCCTGGGCTCAGAACCGTCGCGTCGAACTGCGTAAGTAATTCGCCATGCGTAGCTGCCGCCGTGCTGTAACCGTTTTAGCGCTCGCCCTGCCGCTCGCGGCCTGGGCCGAGGTTCCCGTGGTGGATAACGATGCCGCTTACGGCAGCAGTTATCCGCCGGCCGGTTACGGCACGTCCGGCGCCTACGTCGGGGGAGGGGCGCAAGCCCCTGCCTCGGCGCAGGGCATGATGTTCACCCAGCTGCAACAGATGCAGCAGGAGATCGCGCAACTGCGCGGGCTGCTCGAAGAGCAGCAGTATGAAATCCAGCGTTTGAAAAAGGAGAGCCTGGAGCGCTACCAGGACCTCGATCGACGCTTGAGTGGTGGTGCGGCCGGAGCTGCGCCTGCCCAGAATCCTTCACCCGACGGCGCACCAGCTGCCGGCGGTGTTTCTCAGTCCCCTATCGGTCAGGCGCCTGCCGCCAGTGGCCCGGCCGATCCGGAGAAGGAAAAGCTGTTCTATGACGCTGCCTTCGACCTGATCAAGGCCAAGGACTTCGACAAGGCCAGCCAGGCCTTCGCTGCTTTCCTGCGCAAGTACCCGAACAGTCAATACGCCGGCAACGCCCAGTATTGGTTGGGCGAGGTCAACCTGGCCAAGGGCGACCTGCAGGGCGCCGGCCAGGCCTTCGCCCGGGTCAGTCAGGCCTATCCACAGCATGCCAAGGTGCCGGACTCTTTGTTCAAGCTCGCCGATGTCGAGCAGCGCCTGGGCAACACGGACAAGGCCAAGGGCATACTCCAGCAGATCATCGCCCGGTATCCGGGCAGCTCGGCCGCGCAGCTGGCCCAGCGGGATCTGCAGCGTCTGCCCTAGAAGTTGAATCGCCGTTCAAGAAAACCCGCGCCTGGCGCGGGTTTTTTCGTTAGAATCGGCGCCCCTTTTCCCGCAACGGAGGCGGATGGCCTGTTTAGCCGTCACGCCCGTGGCTGATATGCAAGAAACCCTGCGAATTACCGAGATTTTCTACTCGCTGCAGGGGGAGACGCGCACCGCCGGCTTGCCGACCGTGTTCGTACGCCTGACCGGCTGTCCCCTGCGCTGCCAGTACTGCGACACCGCCTATGCCTTCAGTGGCGGCGAAATCATGAGCCTCGAGGCCATCCTCGAGCAGATCGCCGGCTATAAGCCGCGCTACATCTGCGTGACCGGCGGCGAACCGCTGGCGCAACCCAACTGCATCCCTCTGCTCGAACGCCTGTGTGACGCCGGCTACGAGGTGTCCCTGGAGACCAGCGGGGCGCTGGATGTGTCGGCGGTCGATCCGCGGGTCAGCAAGGTGCTCGACCTCAAGACCCCGGGTTCGGCGGAGGTGGCACGCAATCGCTACGAGAATATCGAGTGGCTGACGCCCAATGATCAGGTCAAGTTCGTCATCTGCAGCCGCGAAGACTACGACTGGGCGGTGTCCAAGCTGATCCAGTATCGCCTGCCCGAGCGTGCCGGCGAGGTGCTGTTCTCGCCCAGTCATCATGAGCTGGATGCCCGTTCCTTGGCCGACTGGATAGTGGCCGACAACCTGCCGGTGCGCCTGCAGATGCAGCTGCACAAGATTCTCTGGAGCGACGAGCCCGGCCACTGAGCGCGCAGTGCAGTCGCTATTCGCTGACAACGAGGAGTACTCCATGAGCGAGAAAAGAGCGGTCATCCTGCTGTCTGGCGGCCTGGACTCGGCCACCGTGGTGGCCCTGGCCAAGGCCCAGGGCTACGCCTGCTACAGCATGAGCTTCGATTATGGCCAGCGCCACCGTGCCGAGCTGCAGGCGGCCGAACGGGTCGCCCGGCAGCTGGGTGTGGTCGAGCACAAGGTGATCGGCCTCAATCTCAACGGCATCGGCGGCTCGGCCCTGACCGACAGCCGCATCGAGGTGCCTGAGGCGCCTACCGAAGGCATCCCGGTCACCTATGTGCCGGCGCGCAATACGGTTTTCCTCTCCCTGGCCCTGGGCTGGGCCGAGGTGCTGGGCGCGCGGGACATCTTCATCGGCGTCAATGCGGTGGACTATTCCGGTTATCCGGATTGCCGTCCCGAGTTCGTCGAGGCCTTCGAGCGCATGGCCAATCTGGCGACCAAGGCCGGTGTCGAAGGGCAGGGCTTCCGCATCCAGGCGCCGCTGCAGAGCATGAGCAAGGCCGAGATCGTCCAGGCGGGCCTGCGCCACGGCGTGGATTATGCCCTCACCGTGTCCTGCTATCAGGCCGACGACGATGGCCGCGCCTGTGGCAAGTGCGACAGCTGCCGCCTGCGTGCGGCGGGCTTCGTCGGCGCCGGGGTCGCCGATCCTACCCGTTACTTCTAAAATAGTTTTCGTGGGGTGTTGTTTTTCTGAATTAAATCAGTATTATACGCCTCGCGTTGGGTCGTTAGCTCAGTTGGTAGAGCAGTTGGCTTTTAACCAATTGGTCGTAGGTTCGAATCCTACACGACCCACCAACCTCCTTCCTCGCTTCGCCCGTTTTCCCCTCGTGTCCCGTCCTGTCTGCACTCGCATCTTGCTTCGGCGGGTATACTGGAATTCCGCTCTGAATAGACTTGCACAGGGCCCGATGACATGACGCAGATTTCCGAACGCCTCCTGGTTCAAGCGCATCTCGACGCCAAGCAGCCCAAGCCGCTGACGGCCGAGCAGGAAGCCTTCTACCGCAGCGAGATCGCCGCCGAGCTGAAGAAGCAGAACGCCGTGTTGGTCGCGCATTACTATTGCGACCCGGTACTCCAGGCGCTGGCCGAGGAGACCGGCGGTTGCGTCTCCGACTCCCTGGAAATGGCCCGTTTCGGCAATCAGCACTCGGCGCAGACCGTGTTGGTGGCCGGGGTCAAGTTCATGGGCGAGACGGCGAAGATCCTCAATCCGGAGAAGCGCGTGCTGATGCCGACGCTGGAGGCCACCTGCTCCCTGGACCTGGGCTGCCCGGTGGACGAGTTCGCCGCCTTCTGCGACCAGCATCCGCAGCGCACCGTGGTGGTGTATGCCAATACCTCGGCGGCGGTGAAGGCGCGCGCCGACTGGGTGGTGACCTCGAGCTGCGCGGTGGAGATAGTCGAGCACCTGATGGACAACGGCGAAAGCATCATCTGGGCGCCGGACCAGCACCTGGGTCGCTACATCCAGAACAAGACCGGCGCCGACATGCTGCTGTGGGACGGGGCCTGCATCGTCCACGAGGAGTTCAAGGCCAAGCAGCTGGAAGACATGAAGGCGCTGTACCCGGATGCGGCGGTGCTGGTGCATCCCGAGTCGCCGACCGCGGTGATCGAGCTGGCGGATGCGGTGGGCTCCACCAGCCAGCTGATCAAGGCGGCGCAGACCCTGCCGAACAAGACCTTCATCGTCGCCACCGACCGCGGCATCTTCTACAAGATGCAGCAGCTGTGTCCGGACAAGGCGTTCGTCGAGGCGCCGACCGCCGGCAATGGCGCGACCTGTCGCAGCTGCGCCCACTGCCCGTGGATGGCGATGAACACCCTGGAACGCACCCTGGCCTGTCTGCGCGAGGGCAGCAACGAGATTTTCGTCGACCCGGCGCTGATTCCGCGGGCGATCAAGCCGCTCAAGCGCATGCTGGACTTCACCCAGGCGGCGCGCCTGAAGCTGGCCGGCAACGCCTGAAGTCCGTTCGCTGGCCATGAAAAAGCCCGGATTTCCGGGCTTTTCGCTGTCTGCCGGGGGTTAACGGCTAGCGCAGCATCTGTTCGATCATGCGCTGGTCTTCCATCAGCTCGCGTTGCCGTGCGTCGATACGCGAGGCCAGCTGGAAGTTGTTGCTGGCGCGGCGCTTGGCGAAGTCGAGCTGCTCGATCGCCTGGTCGAAGTCGCCGACCAGGGCGAAGAACTCGGCGCGGGCCTGGTGCAGGCCGATGGTGTTGCCGCTGAGGCCGCGGACTTCGGCGACCAGGTACCAGATGTCCGGGTCCTTCGGGCGGCTCTTGAGTAGCTCGTCGAGGGCTTGCTCGGCATCCTGGATGCGGCCCTGTTTCATCAACAGGTCGACTCGCGCCTGCTGCAGGGGGTAGTTGCTCGGATACAGGGCACGCAGCCGCTCGACGCGGCTCTGGGCTTCGGCGAGTTGGCCCGAGGCCATGTCCAGCTCGATCTGCGCCAGGTTGTAGGTCGCGTCGTTCGGGGCCTTCTGCAGCAGCGGTTGCAGGCTCTCGCGGGCCTGTTTGTGCTGGCCGCTCTTGATCTGTGCCAGGGCCAGGCCGTAGCGCGCGGCGTCGAGCTTGGGGTTTTCCTCGAGCATGCCGCGAAAGCGTTTGGCGGCCAGGCCCGGGGTGTCCTCGTAGATCAGGCTCACCCGGGCGCGCATCAACTGGTAGCGCAGGCTATCCAGGTTGCCGCCGGCCGCGTACTGTTCGGCGCGGTTGCGGGTGTCGGCGATGCGCGACTCGGAAACCGGGTGGGTCAGGAGGAATTCCGGCGGCTTGCGGTCGTAGCGGTACTGGCGCATCAGGCGTTCGAACATGCTGGGCATGGCGCGGGGGTCGAACCCGGCCTTCTCCAGGTTGACCAGGCCGATGCGGTCGGCCTCCTGCTCGTTCTGCCGGGAGAAGCGCCGCTGTTCCTGGATCGCCGCCGCCTGGGTCGAAGCGATGGTGGCGATGCCGACGTCGCCGGCCCCGGCCGCAGCCGCGACTATGCCGGCGAGCATCGCCGCCATCACCGGCACCTGCATGCGCTGTTGGGCCTCCAGGCCGCGGGCGAAGTGGCGTTGCGACAGGTGCGCCAGTTCGTGGGCCATGACCGAGGCGTACTCGGCCTCGGTCTGGGCATAGAGGAACAGTCCGCCGTTGACTCCGATGATGCCGCCGGGCGCGGCGAAGGCGTTGATCTGCGGGCTGTCGAGCAGGACGAACTCCAGGCGCCGGTCCTGTAGCTGGCTGGTCTCGCTCAGGCGGTAGACACTGCTCTCCACGAAGTCCTTGAGCTGCGGGTCGGACAGCTGGCTGACCTGGCCGCGCAGCAGGCCCAGCCAGGCCCTTCCAAGCTGATGCTCCTGCTGGGGGGAGACCAGGGCCGAGCTGGCATCGCCGAGCGACGGCAGGTCGCTAGCCGTGGCGGGCAGGGCGAGCAGGCAGGCGAGCGTCAACAGGGTGGGGCGCAGAAGATTCATGCACGGGGCTCTTGGCGGACAAAGCCGATACTGTAGCCGCGCAGGCGCTCGCCTGGCCAGGGTTGTGCGGCCTTGGGTATCCTAGGGGCTTATTTCGGAGGGTTGCATGAACGATACGCCAGAATGGCTCGAGGGTTACGATGCGCAACTGGATGCCAGCGGCCTGAGCTGCCCGTTGCCGCTGCTCAAGGCCAAGTTGGAGCTCAATCGTCTGGCCAGTGGCGCGGTGCTCAAGGTCATCGCCACGGATGCCGGTTCGCAGCGCGACTTCCGTGCCTTCGCCACGCTCGCCGGGCACAGCCTGCTGCGCGAGGAAGTGCAAGACGGCGTCTATCGCTACTGGTTGCGTAAAGCCTGACGCAACGTCTGTGCAGGTGCTTTCGATCTAAGGAATTCTGATGGTTAAGGTGTTACGCGACTGGCTGCACCGCTACTTCTCCGATGAGCAGGCCGTGGTGTTGGCGGTGCTGTTGATCCTCGGTTTCGCGGTGATTCTGACCCTGGGCGGGATGCTCGCACCGGTGCTCACCGGGCTGGTGTTGGCGTTCCTGATGCAGGGGCTGGTCAACGCCCTGGAGCGCTGGCGCCTGCCGCAGCTGGCGGCGGTGTGGCTGGTGTTCGCCCTGTTCATGAGTCTGCTCGGGCTGTTTCTGCTGGTGTTGATGCCGCTGCTGTGGCGGCAGTTGAGCAATCTGTTCAACGAGTTGCCGCGCATGCTGGGCGAGTGGCAGGCGCTGTTCCTGCTGCTGCCCGAGCGCTATCCCAACCTGATCAGCGATGCCCAGGTGCTGCAATTGATCGAGACGGTGCGTGGCGAGTTGGGTCAGTTCGGCCAGTGGGCGCTGTCGTTCTCCCTGGCCAGCCTGCCGCTGCTGATCGGCATCATGGTCTACGTGGTGCTGGTGCCTATCCTGGTGTTCTTCTTCCTCAAGGATCGCCAGGTGATTGGCGCCTGGTTGCGTGGTTACCTGCCGCGCGAGCGCGCGCTGATCACCCAGGTGGCGCAGGAGATGAACCAGCAGATCGCCAACTACATCCGCGGCAAGTTCATCGAGATCCTCATCTGCGGCGGGGTCACCTACGTCGCCTTCGCGGCGCTGGGGCTCAACTATGCGGCGCTGCTGGCGTTGGCGGTGGGCCTGTCGGTGGTGGTGCCCTATATCGGCGCCGTGGTGGTGACCGTGCCGGTGGCGTTGATCGCCCTGTTCCAGTGGGGGCTGAGCGATCAGTTCCTCTACCTGATGGTGGTCTACGGGGTGATCCAGGCGCTGGACGGCAACGTGCTGGTGCCGCTGCTGTTCTCCGAGGCGGTCAACCTGCATCCGGTGGCGATCATCTGCGCGGTGCTGCTGTTCGGCGGCCTGTGGGGGTTCTGGGGGGTGTTCTTCGCCATCCCCCTGGCTACCTTGTTCAAGGCGGTGCTCAGCGCCTGGCCGCGGCGCGAGCCGCAGGTCGCCGGCGAATAAATGAAAAAGGCCGCATCGAGCGGCCTTTTCCTGCGGTGGGCGACTACCCCTGATTCAGGGTCTGGGCCGCGGCGAGCACGGCATCGACATGGCCGGGAACCTTCACCCCGCGCCACTCCTGGCGCAGCACGCCATTGCGGTCGATCAGGAAGGTGCTGCGGTCGACGCCCAGGTACTCCTTGCCGTAGAGCTTCTTCAGCTTGATTACCTGGAACAGCTGGCAGAGGGTCTCGTCCTTGTCCGAGATCAGCTCGAAGGGAAAGGCCTGCTTGGCCTTGAAGTTCTCGTGGGACTTCAGGCCGTCGCGGGATACGCCGAAGACCAGGGTGTTGGCCGCCTGGAAGGCCGGGTACTGATCGCGGAAGCCCTGGCCTTCGGTGGTGCAGCCGGGGGTGCTGTCCTTCGGGTAGAAGTAGAGCACCACCTGCTGGCCCTTGAGGGCGGACAGCTGGACCTGCTGGCCGCTGGTGGCCTGGGCCTGGAAGTCGGGAACGGCGTGGTCGAGGGTGACGGCCATGGTCGGGCTCCTTATGGATTCTGCGGGCGCCAGGGTTCGATCAGGGCGTCGAGGTTCAGGGCGTCGGCGAAGTCGAGGAACTGGTCGCGCAGCCAGCTGATCTGGGTGCCGGCCGGCAGGGTCACGGTCAGCGTGGCATTGAGCATGGTGCCGCCGGTCTGCGGTGCCTGGTAGGTGTCGCAGGTGAGGTTTTCCAACTCGACGTGGTGATCGATGAAGAACTGGCACAGTTCGTTGAGGATGTCCGGACGGTACACCGAACTGACATAGGCCACATAGGGCAGGGCCTGGGGGCGACTGTCCGCGGCGCCGCTGCGGATCAGGTTGACCGAGAAGGCGTGCTTCTTGGCCAGCGCGGGCAGGCTCGACTCCAGGCGCGCGAGGGCGTCCCAGTTGCCGGAGACCTGCAGGACCAGGGCGCTGAACTCGCCGTGGCGGCTCAGGCGGGTGCTGACCACGGCGCAGCGGCTCTCATGGCTGGCGCGGCACAGCACGTTGGTCAGCTCCATGGCGTTGGGGCCGAGTGCACTGATGACGAGGAATTGTTCGCGAACTGGGGGGGTGGACATGCAGCCTTCCTAAAACGATGAGCGCTCGGCGCCGCAGACACGGTGCCGGACAAAGCCGGAAGGGTAGCGAAAAGCGCCGCCCAGGGGAATGCTCGGGGCTCGGGCGAGGCATGGATTTTCCGTGGTCTGCGCCGAGCGGTCGCTTGCCGCCCGGCCTTGTCCTTCGCTTGTGCAAGGCAGGTGGCGCCAGTACCATTACGGCTCTCTTTTTCCAGCAGGAGCGGTTGCATGATTGCGGGCAGTATGGTGGCACTGGTCACGCCCATGGATGCACAGGGCAGTCTCGATTGGGACAGCCTGAGCAAACTTGTGGATTTCCACCTGCAAGAAGGCACCAACGCCATCGTCGCGGTCGGCACCACGGGTGAGTCCGCGACGCTGGAAGTGACCGAGCATATCGAGGCGATCCGCCGTGTGGTGGACCAGGTCGCCGGGCGTATTCCGGTGATCGCCGGCACCGGCGGCAACTCCACCCGCGAGTCGGTCGAGCTGACCCGCGCGGCCAAGGACGTCGGCGCCGATGCCTGCCTGCTGGTGACCCCTTACTACAACAAGCCGACCCAGGAAGGCCTGTACCAGCATTTCCGTCACATCGCCGAGGCCGTGGCGATTCCGCAGATCCTCTACAACGTGCCGGGGCGCACCGCCTGCGACATGCTGCCGGAGACCGTCGAGCGCCTGGCGAAGATCGACAACATCATCGGCATCAAGGAAGCCACCGGCGATCTGCAGCGCGGCCAGGAAGTGCTGGACCGGGTGAGCAAGGACTTCATGGTCTACTCCGGCGACGACGCCACCGCGGTCGAGCTGATGCTGATGGGCGGCAAGGGCAACATCTCGGTGACCGCCAACGTCGCGCCGCGCGCCATGAGCGACCTGTGCGCGGCGGCCATGCGCGGTGATGCGGCGCTGGCGCGCACCATCAACGACCGCCTGATGCCGCTGCACAAGGCCCTGTTCATCGAGTCCAACCCGATTCCGGTGAAGTGGGCTCTGCACGAGATGGGCATGATGCCGGAAGGCATCCGCCTGCCGCTGACCTGGCTCAGTCCGCGCTGTCATGAAACGCTGCGGCAGGCCCTGCGCCAGTCCGGCGTACTGGTTTAATCGAGGAAATACTACGCATGAAGCGACTGGCCGGACTCTCTGCACTTGCCCTGATCGTCTCCAGCACCAGCGGTTGTGGCTGGTTGTGGGGCGAAGATGGTTATTTCCGCGATCGTGGCAGCGACTACCTCGCGGCGCGGCAAACCGCGCCCATGCAGTTGCCGGCGAATGTCGAGGCCAAGCGCCTCGATCCGTTGTTGCCGGTGCCGCAGCAGGTGGCGAGCAGCACGGCGCAGGGCGAGTTCGAGGTGCCGCGGCCGCAGTCCCTGGCCGTGCGTGGCGAGATCAGCGAGTACAGCCTGCAGAAGAGCGGCGAGTCGCGCTGGCTGGTGGCTCAGCGCGTGCCGGCGGAAGTCTGGCCGGTGGCTCGCCAATTCTTCGCCGACAACGGCTTTCGCATCGCCGAAGAACGTCCGCAGACCGGTGAGTTCAGCACCGATTGGCAGCGCGTCGATGAGTTGAACGGTGCTCTGGCTCGCCGCCTGAGCAATCGCCTCTCCGGTTCGGCGACAGGCGCCGAGACCCGTGTACGGGTCCGCATCGAGCCGGGCGTGCAGCGCAATACCAGTGAGATTTTCGTGGTCAGTGCCGAGCGCCCGGCAGGTAGCGGCGCCGACGTGGCCTTCACCAGTCGCAGCGCCAACCCAGGCCTGGATGGTGCGCTGCTCGACGAAATGCTGGCGAGCCTGGCGCGCAGCGCCGAGCAGGGCGGTTCGGTATCGCTGCTGGCGGCGCGCGACTTCGATGCGCCGAGCCGAGTCAGCCTGTCGGAAGACGGCAACGGCAACCCGGTGCTGAACCTCGGCGCCGACTTCGATCGCGCCTGGTCCGGCGTCGGTCGCTCCCTGGAGCTGGCCGATGTGCGTATCGACGACCTCAATCGCAGCCTTGGCGTGTACTACATCAACCTGGCCGAGGGCGCGAAGAAGAAGGGCGAGGAGCCCGGCTTCTTCGGTTCGCTGTTTGGTGGCGAGCCGGACAAGGAAGAAATCGAGGCCCGCGCCGAGCGCTATCAGGTACGCCTGAGCCCGGTCGGCGACAGTGTCCAGGTCACCGTGGAGAAAGACCTCAATACCTTGGCGCCAGCCGACGTTGCGCGGCGGGTGCTGGGGTTGATTCAGGAAAATCTCGGCTAACAGGCCGATCCTCTGGCCCGGCTGCAGAGGCGGCGCGGCCGAAAGCCAATAGGCGAAACCCTTGGGTTTCGCCTGTTTCGTTTGCTAAAGGCGGAAACCCCGATATGACCATTCCTGCGACCCTGAGCCTGAAGAAGATCTACTCGGGCAAAGTCCGCGATCTCTACGAAATCGATGACCAGCGCATGCTGATGGTCGCCACCGACCGGCTTTCGGCATTCGACGTGATACTCGCCGAGCCGATTCCGGATAAGGGCAAGATCCTCACCGCAATCTCCAATTTCTGGTTCGACAAGCTGGCCGATCTGGTGCCCAACCACTTCACCGGCGACAGGGTCGAGGACGTGGTACCGGCCGCCGAGTTGCCACTGGTGGAGGGGCGCGCAGTAGTCGCCAAGCGGCTCAAGCCGGTCGCGGTCGAAGCGATCGTGCGAGGCTACATCGTCGGTTCGGGTTGGAAGGAATACCAGCAGAGCGGCACCGTCTGCGGCATCCAGCTGCCGACCGGCCTGCGCGAGGCGGCCAAGCTGCCGCAGCCGATCTTCACGCCTTCGACCAAGGCCGCGGTCGGCGACCACGACGAGAACATCTCTTTCGCGCAGTGCGAGGCGATCATCGGCGCCGATCTCGCCGCCCAGGTGCGTGACACCGCCATCGCGCTGTACAGCGCCGCCGTCGAGTATGCCGCGACCCGCGGCATCATCATCGCCGATACCAAGTTCGAGTTCGGCCTGGACCAGGACGGCACCCTGACCCTGATGGACGAAGTGCTGACCCCCGACTCCAGCCGCTTCTGGCCGGCCGACAGCTACGAGGAAGGCCGTAATCCGCCGAGCTTCGACAAGCAGTTCGTGCGCGACTGGCTGGAGTCCACCGGCTGGAACAAGCAGCCGCCGGCACCGCCCGTACCGGCCGAGGTGGCCCAGAAGACCGCCGACAAGTACCGCGAGGCCTTGACCCGGCTGACCGCATGAGCGGCCGTGCGTCGCACATGAAAGAGGCGCCAGGGCGCCTCTTTTCTTTTACCGGCCGGTTGCTTCCGCTTTCGTTCGCCGTGTTTTGCGCCAGTCAGGTCGAATAGACTTCGCAAGCATCTGAAACTGTGCGAAAAAATCGCTCAGTGGGCTTCGCCAAAGGCGCATGTGCTGTTATCATGCGCGCCGCCACGGGAAGATGCCGGAGTGGCCGAACGGGACGGATTCGAAATCCGTTGTATCAGCGATGGTACCTAGGGTTCAAATCCCTATCTTCCCGCCATATAAGAAAGCCCCGTAATTCAATGAGTTACGGGGCTTTTTCTTTGGTTTTGGCATGCTCAAAATCGCCTTGGGGGCAAAAATGTGGCGTTTTGGGGGCAAAAATCGCTGCCTCCAGGCCGCTATAAACCGTTGTAGCCCTCCCCAAATCCCATCTGTTCCGAAACACGGGGGGCCATCCGTTTGGCATCCTTGGGAATGAACCGCCCATAGTGTTTCTTAATCATGGTGGTATCGGCATGCCCCAGCTGCTTGGCAATCCACTCCATGTTGACGTGGCTGGAGAGGGCCTGGCTGGCATAGGTATGTCGGCATTGGTTGATCCCGCGGTGCCTGACACCAGCCTTGACCAAGTGCTCTGTGAACCACTTGTCCAGGTCGTTTGATTTCCACGGCTTTCCGGTTGCCCAATCACGGAAGAGCAAGGTGACCTTTTCCTGTTCGCTTGTCAGGTTGTCTCGTTGAGTAACCTCAATCATCTGTGGTTTGCAGCGGGCCGTGTCTTCCATGATCTGTTGGAGCAGCTCTGCTGCAGGCGCGATCAGTTCGACGCTACGCTCGCGCAGCTCTTCTTTGGGAACGCGGAACTCATCTTCCACGCAGGCACGCTTAACGTGGATCAAGCCGCTTTCCAGATCGATATCTTCGCGGGCTAGGCCCAGCAGCTCCGAGCGCGATAATCCCGTCCAGCAGTTGAAAATCACCATGCGTGCTTCCGGCATACGCTGAGGGTCGGCATGGTGAATGAGTTCGATCTCTTCTCGCGTGAAAGGATCAGCCTTGCTCCGGTGTTTCACCTTGTGGTTGGCGATACCCAGCATGTGGTTGTGGGGGATCAGGCCGTTGGCGGCGGCATCGGCCCAGGTCCCTCGAACCACAGTCAGTACATCGTTGACTGTCTTTGGGGAGAGCCCTTGCTTGCCATCTGCAGGCTTCACCAGATGACTCTTGAAGAGCTTCAAATCCTGGGGGTTCTACCCCGTTAACACGGACACTTTCGAGTAAGCTCACACCGAGCTGAAGGAGTGTTCATGAAGCGCAAGAAATACAGTCCTGAATTCAAGCGGGAAGCCATCGAGTTGGTTCGTCGTTCAGGGGCGAGCTGTCGACAAGTGGCCCTAGAGATTGGTGTGGCTCCGAACCTGCTCACGCGCTGGATTCGAGAGGCGCAGCCAGGCACAGAAAAGGCCTTTCCCGGCACAGGTAGCCCGCGAGATGAGGAGCTGGCCCACCTCAAGCGTGAGTTGGCCCGAGTGACCAAGGAACGTGATTTTTTAAGAGACGCGGCAGCGTACTTTGCCAAGGAGTCATCGAGCGGTACACGGTGATCCAGCGCTGCCGCAACGAGTACCCGGTACGACTGATGTGCCGTTGCTTGAAGGTTTCTGCCAGTGGCTATTACGCCTGGCAGGATCGCGATCCAAGCCCACGTGCTCAAGAGAATGCGCGTCTGGTGAGGCGCATTCGGGAGATTCACGAAGACAGCCGTGGTGTTATCGGCGCGCCGCGGATGCACGAGGATCTGCTCGACGAGGGCGAAACCGTCAGCCTGAACCGCGTTGCTCGCCTGATGGCAGCTGAGCGAATTCAAGGCTGGCCACGCCGGAAGAAGCGTGGCTTTGGAAGAGTCGCCAGCGGCCGTCCAGCAGGCGTGAAAAACCTGCTGGAGCGCGACTTCACCGCGCAGGAACCGGAGCGCAAGTGGGTCACGGACATCACGGAAATAGCCACACTGGAAGGCAAGCTCTTCCTATGCGTGGTGCTCGACTTGTACAGCAAGCTGGTGATCGGCTGGTCGATGCATCACCGCCAGGATCGGCAGATGGTGATTCGAGCGGTGGAGATGGCGATCTGGCAGCGCCAGGGTGACTGGTCGGTGATCCTGCATTCGGATCGCGGTAGTCAATTTACCAGTGCTGACTACCAGCGCTTCCTGAATCGCAACACGCTGGTCTGCAGCATGAGTGCCGTCGGGCATTGCGGCGACAACGCTGCCTGTGAAGGCTTCTTCGGTCAGCTCAAGCGTGAGCGCGTTGTCCATCAGTCGTATCGAACTCGTGATGAAGCACGGGCGGATCTATTCGACTACATCGAGCGGTTTCATAACCCACGAATGCGTCGTAGAGTCGCCCGGCAAGATCTGAAGTTTTCAGCCCTTTTCAAACCGTCCGTGGAAATGGGGTAGAACCCTACAGCACCCCGTTGTGTCGAGGCCAGACTGCGCTACGAATGCAGTTCAGACCAACTGCAATGCAGCATAGTCTTTGCAGCGCCGCCATGATCTGGAATGGGGCACGTGTCCCCTGAAGAGGGCACACCTGCTATCTGCTGAGCGCGTGCCGCAGTGGCTTATTGACTGTTGCTGGCGGCAATATGCGTCCGGCTGGGTAGCGCGGGAGCTGATGATCTAGATGGATGCTGGATTGCATCCAGACAGGCAGATCATCCAGTTGGTTTTGGGCAAGGCCAATATAGAAGTCTTCGTCGTTTAACTCAGTAAAGGTGCGAGCGAGCAGCTGTTTGTCTTCCTGCGGCAGGTATTTACTCATATAAAGACCTGTAGTGGCCCAGTCCAGATCCGTAATGCCTATGCCTGTCAGCTGTTCATCAATACCTAATTGTTGAGCGTCAGTGGTGATAGCCGAAGCAAGGACGATTGCGCCGTTGATCCTGCCGGCCTTGAGCATCCGGAGCATCGTCTCAGGGTCGCTGGCCAGTGTCGCTCGCCTGCTTGTCGTCAGGGTACTTATGAGCTCAGCTGTTTTGGGGCCATAGTGATGCCCGCGGATGAACGAGAAGATCAATCCCGATGCGAGAATGTCTTCCCGGGAGTTCAAGTTCAGCGGGTGTGCTTTGAGACTGACAAGGGTAACACCTTCTCGCACGTTTTGGCTGTAGAACTCACCTGACTGGTCACGCTCACTACGATGAACAGCGCTAAGCACTAGACCAGCTTCGCCGCGCGAAAACATCAACCAGGCTCTGGCGCGCGGCGTATCCATATACACGAATCGACAACCACTGCGCCGGCTCACCTCTTCCAGGTAAGTGATTGATAGTCCTGTACGGACACCTGCGCTCCGCGATTGATCGACTCCTAGCGAACTGAAGGGCACCAGTATGTCCTGCGAGCAGGCCGCATGGGCGAGATGACTCGCCACTAGCAGAAACAGAATCAAGCAAACTCGGTACATAGGCTCTCTAAAAAATAGGTTAGGCTTCACAACAAGAACAGGATCTGCATTAGTTACTATCACGACCATGTTGGCGATTACCCGGTGTTTGTTATCGCCACAGTAATCGCGGATGCTGTCCTTGCCTTACGGTGCTGCTCGCACGAAACCGAACCCCAGTCGACTCGTCTATCTGGGGCTACTCTTCAAATTGAACTTCGTGATAGGGGATGCCGGCCTTCATCAGGCGAACCTCAACCTGTTCTCTAATAAAAAACCATGTATCAACGCCTTGGTCGGCACAGGTGGTGATATCAATACAGAGTTCTGTGATCCTCTGATCAACCTGTTCCTCCCCATCCTCATCGTAAAAATAAATTTCCTCTACAGATCTGTGGTCTTTCCCGTCGTACTGGGTGCGAACATAAAAAGTTGTGGTCATAGCAATACACTTCCGTTGATTGGTCAGGAGCACTTTTTCTGAAGGTCTCTCTACGCTGACAAATGGAAACGCTCTACTAGTTGCTTCATTTCACCGCCTAAACGAGCCAGATCGGCACTGGCCGCCGAGGTTTCTTCGCTTGATGCCGCGGCCTGCTCAGCGACATCGCGGATATTGGTGACGCTTCGGTTGATCTCATCTGCGACGGCGCTTTGCTGCTCTGCCGCTGTGGCAATCTGCTGGTTCAGTTGCTGAATTTGCGACACCGCCTGGTCGATGGCAGCTAGCGCAGCCCCCGCCTGCCGCGCAGCCGATACAGTGTCACTGGCCATGGTGCGACTCTCTTCCATTGTCACTACAGCGCTTTGCGCGCCGCTCTGCAGGGTGACGATCAGGTGCTGGATCTGTGCCGTAGACTCCTGGGTGCGTCGCGCCAGGGCACGTACTTCGTCGGCGACGACGGCAAAACCCCGGCCGGCCTCGCCAGCGCGGGCCGCTTCAATCGCCGCATTGAGCGCCAGCAGGTTGGTCTGCTCTGCAATGCCTTTGATGACGTCGAGAACCGTACCTATGTTGGCGCTGTCGTCCTTCAGGCGGCCAATTGCCTCGGCGGACTTCTCAACGGCGCAGGCTAATTGTTCTGTGTACTGGATGGCATGCTGAACTGTCAGCCCACCTTCATGGGTTTGCTGATCGGCCTGGCGCGCAGAGCCCGCAGCGAACTCTGCATTGCGCGCCACATCCTGCACGGTGGCGACCATCTCGCACATCGCGGTGACTGCCTGCTCGATTTCTATGCGCTGTGCTGTCGCGCCGTCGCTGGTTTGCTTGGTTATTCCCGACAATCCGTCGGCAGCTATGGCCAGTTGGGCAACCCCCCCACTCAACCTTCCAAGCAGATCACGCAGGCTCCTGGTCATGTCCTGTATGGCCTGCATGAGCAATCCCAGTTCGTCACGGCGCTCGCTATGGATATCTTCGGTCAGGTCGCCGCCAGCCACCTTGCGTGCGATCCCAACTACGCGCTGTAGTGGGCCAACGATCAGCTGGGTAACCAATAGCGCACAGAGCAGACCGGACAGGAAAGCTATGACGGCTGCTCCGACCAGCAGAGTACGGGCCTGGACGGCCTCGCTCCGCAGCATTTCGAGTTGCAGCTCCAGGGACTTGCTTGATGAAGCTGCAACCAGGCGTGCGCGCTCGGCCATCTGCTGTTCTGTGGTATCGAGGTTTTCCAGGTTCTGCCGGAGCACGGCGAATTGCTCGCGGTAGCTGGATAGCTGGCCGAGGGCGTTCTCAAGGTCGGCTCGGGCTGTCGGGTCATCGAGCTCGCCAAGCAAGAGCGTCCCGGTGTAATCGAGCATGGAAAAGTACTCTTGTACCTGGTCTGCATCGCCCGCCGCCTTATGCATGATGAAGTCCTTCTCGACACGGCGTACGTCATGCAGCTCCATCGCCATCTCATTGGCCTGGTTCGCGCTTTCGAGCAAGCGGACGGCGGTAGGGTCTCCGGCCATGCGTATCTGCTTGGCAGCGGCCTGCTTGAGCATCTCATCTAGCTTCTCGAACTGATCGAATGCTGTACGAGCGGAACTCTCCATAGCTTTTTGGGCTGCCTGTTTTGCCGCAGTGGCTTTATTAAGGCTGACTAATTTTTCACGGTAGCCGATCACCTCCGCCTGGATCTGCTGCATGAGCGCTTTGTTCTCGGGTAGCTGCAGGCGCTTCTCGACCATTTCGGCCTGGGCCCAAACCTCATCGGCCAGAGCCAGGGCTTTTTTCAGGTACTGGGCATCTCCCTTCAGAATGAAGTTCTTCTCATTCAACTGGGCTTCGCTCAGCTTTGTATCGATCTCATTGACCGCGAGCAGGTCTTCGAAACGACTCTGCGTGGTGTCGAGTACGGAAAGGCTGATCCCGACGACGCACAAGGTGATTGCCAGGATCAGGCTGAAACCCGCAAGCAGCTTTTTGCGGACGCTAAGGTTGAGCAGGAGGTGAGAGAGGTAATGCAAGGCTGGCTCCTTTGGGACGTTTCCCGCGATGTGTTGCTGACGACATAAGGCTGCTCGGTACCCTTTGGCTTCTGTGCCTCCTCAGGTTCATGCCCAATTCAGAGACTAGGCCGATGGCCAAGGCTGTTGGCGCTGGCGATGTGCTCAATGCTCTTGCCAAGGATCAAGGGCAAGTCTGTCCTTCGAGTGTTGGTCGTTTGACTTGGTCATATGACCACTAAAGCACGAACCCTGCCAAAGCCCTGAGGCAATAGAAGAACTTTTCTTTTTATCGGTGTGAGCGCTGGTGGAGGGGCAGGTAGTCGATCAGGGGGCTGTGGTCGTGCGGTCTCGTGTCTGGATTGTGTAGAAGCTACCCGTCAAGATCGCTCCCTGTTGCAGCGAGGAGTAACAGTTTCCGACTTGCCTAATCTTGTCGCAAAGATCCCGGAGCGGCACACAGTCCAAGTCAGCTTTCAGCACTTGCTCCGGCCGTGCAACTACGGTTCTTGCCACCCATCAATTGTCGCCCTCGGATCGTCTATGCAGGGTATTCAGACGGGAGTCGCGCAGCAGGCGTGGTTGTTGGTTGGGGCTGTTGCGCTTTTGCCACGCCAGGGGAGTGACTTGGAACCAGCGGTTGAATGCTCGACAGAATCCACTCTGGTTGGAGTACCCCAGTAGCCCTGACATTTGTGTCATGCTGATAAACGGGTCTTCGAGGTAGTGGCACGCCATGTCCTGGCGTGTTTCATCGAGCAGTTGCTGAAAGGACGTGCCTTCTTGGCTCAGGCGACGCTGCAAGGTGCGGGTGTTGTAGGCCATGCAGTCGGCGACCTTTTCGACGGTGGCGCGGCCGCTGGGGAGCAGATGGCGGAGCAGTACTTTGACGTAGCTGGCCAGGTCGTCAGCCGATAGGCGCTCCATTCTCTTCATGTGCTCAACGATCAGTTGCTGCAGCCTGGTATCAGCGGTGCTCAGCGGCAACGAGAGTGCAGAGGTCGAAAATTGAAAGCCACTGCAGTGCGCCGAAAAGCTAGGCAGAAATCCGAGCGCTTGCCGATAGCTTGCCTCGTCCTGCAGAGCAGGGTGCCTTAGCAGGATAGCCTCTGGCCGCCAACTATCGCCTATCAGAGCACGCAGTAACTGCACACCTACAGCACAAGCCAGTTCTTCTGCTTGCGGCAGGCCGGGCAGGTCCAGCTCGGTTACCCGGTAGCTGAGGGTCGCGGTATCGCCGTCGATATCGAGGCCTATATATGCTGCGCCGTTGTAGAGCGCGTAATGATCTCGAAGCTCGTCCAGGGCTTCGGCGACCGTCCGTGCATTGCGAATTAGATAGAGCAGTTCGCCGAATACATTGACGCCTTGGAAGAGCCCGAGCTGCAAGCCGAACAGCGTGTTGCCCGACTGGCGTTGGCAGATATCCAGCAGCGCACAGTAGCGCCGGAAGGCAATGATGCCGTCGTGTCGCTCTAGGCTCTGCTGCGGCAGTGCGGCACGACGCAGCATGTCCACCGGATTGAGCCCTTGCTGGGTGGCAAACTCGGCGAAGCCGATGAGGCTGAGGGCGCGGACGAACGGATTAAAGGACATGATCTGCTACTCGCCGTGGCGGTCTGGCACTGCTCTTGAAACAGCGGCTGGCGAGGATTGCTGGTGGTGTTTCCACTGCTGCGGGCTTATGCCATTCCAGCGCTTGAAAGCTCGGGAGAAGGTGCTGAGATCGGCGTAGCCGAGAAGCCCGGCAAGTTGCGTCAGGCTGAGTGATGATTCACGCAGGTAACGTGTGGCCAGTGCTTGTCGCGTGTCGTCCAGCAACGCCTGAAAACTGGTGTTTTGCGCCCGTAGGTAGCGCTGCAGGGAACGGGGGCTGAGTTGCATGTGCGCGGCGACCTGTTCAATGCACACCTGGCCATGGGGAAGCCAGGTGCGCAACAGCTTCTGCACATAGCTGGGCAGTTCCTGCAGGGTGATCCGCGCCAGTTCGTCGAGATGCTCCCGAACCAGTTGGCGGAGCCTCTGGTCTGCGGTGCTGAGGGGGATATTCAGCAGCCTCTCGTCGAATACCCAGGCATTGACCGAGTTGTTGAAGTGGGGCGTGATTCCCAGCAGGCGGCAGTAGGCGCTGGGCTCTGCGACGGGCGAATGCCTGAGCTGCAAGCTGTGTGGCTGCCACGCATGCTGCAGCAGACCTTGCATCAGATGGGCGCTTATCCCTATGGCCAGCTCAACGGTTTGACGGACCGAGTGGGCCTCCCCATCCGTCACCTCGTACATGAGCCTTGCGTATCCGCCGTGACATTCGAGTTGGAGCTGCGCGCCATTGCTGTGGACATGGAAGTACTGGATCAAGACCTGCAGCGCTTCGCCCACCGAGCCGGCATTCTGAATTGCGTACCACAGGTTGCCCAGGGCCTGCGCGCCTTGCTGCAGACCGAGCTGTAGGCCAAATAGAGGGTTTGCCGAGCGCCGCGCGCACAGCTCCAGCAGGGTGTTGAATTGCACGCCGGAGATCACCCCATCCTTGGCATCGCAGGGTAAGCCGATCTCGGCCAGAGTGGCGCGTGGATCCAGCCCTTGAGCGAGCGCGAAGTCTTCGAAGCCCAGCAGGGCGATGCCATGGACGAAGGATGTCATCGCGAATGTCCACGCGACTGATTGGGTGAGGTACAGAGCCGCTGAACTCGCATTGTCATGATCCTCCAGCAAGGCCCTTAGCCGGCTGCGCGGTAGTGGCATGATCTGAATATTTTATGGCTCGATCTGCAAAGCGCCAATCCTGGGCGCTGATCAAAATTTAACCATCTAACAATAGAAGACACTGTGTTTGGCTGCGGCCGAACGACGGAGGTTCGCCATGCGCCGAGTCTTCTTCGCCAGCCTGAGCGTGGCCATGCTAGCGCGCCATCTACGCCTGCGAGTTTCCGGTCAGGATGAGCGCCACCAAGCCCCAGTCGGTGTATTCGATTGCCAGCTTTGACGACGTTTTCCTACACTTTTGACGACGCAAGTGTCGTCATGGCGTACGGCTGGCTCGGCCCCATACCTTGGAAAACTCGATCCCGCCCGGCGCAAACCACTGCTGCCGCGCACCGGAGGGTGTTGCGGCGACTGAGGTGAGCGTGGCCGCGGCTCCGCTGAAGGATACCGGGCCACAAGGTTTGCCGAGCCAAAGGCGTGCCTCGGCACGCCTTGAGCGCAGCTTGGGATCAGCGCCGATGATCCACAGTCAACCTTCGCGGTTGGCTCGTCGGCCTATCATGGCTGCTCGGCGATCGCTTCCAGCGCCAGTTCGGCCAGAGGCGCAACGTACTGGCCCATTTCGGCTGCATTTTTGTTGGAGGCATTGCCGTCTATCGCGCGCTTGGCAACGCCCTGGATGATGGCGGTCAGCCTGAAGAAGCTGAAGGCGACATAGAAGCTGAAGTTGTCGATCTTCTCGATTCCCATCCGCTGGCAGTAGGTCGCGACGTATTCTCGTTCGGACGGGATCCCTAGCGTCTTCAGGTCCTTGCCGCGCAGGCCCGATACCGTGCCGACCACCGGCATGCGCATCTGCATGCACAGGTAGCCGAGGTCGGCGAATGGGTGGCCCAGGGTCGAGAGTTCCCAGTCGAGAAGGGCGATCGCCCTGGGTTCGGTCGGGTGCAGCATCAGGTTGTCGAGGCGATAGTCACCATGGACCAGGGAAACACGGCCATCGTCTTCGGGAATATGGCTTTCCAGCCAGGCCATCAGCTGTTCCATCGGCTCAATGCGGTCCAGCTCAGTGGCTCGATACTGGCTGCTCCAACGGTCGAATTGGCGGCGGAAGTAGTTGCCGGGCTTGCCGTAGTCGCTCAATCCGACCTTTTCGATATCGACCGAGTGCAAGGCGACCAGCACCCGGTTCATCTCGTCGTAGATCGCGCTGCGCTCGTCCTTGCCGACTTCGGGCAAGGCAGCATCCCAAAAAATCCGGCCTTCGAGAAACTCCATGACGTAGAACATCGAGCCGATCACGGCAGGGTCTTCGCACAGATGGAAGACCCGGGCCACCGGGACGTCGGTGCCGGCGAGCGCCTTGAGTACCCGATGTTCGCGGTCGACGGCATGGGCGGATGGCAGGAGCTTGCCCGGCGGTTGGCGACGCAGCACGTAGATGCCGGACTTGGCGGTGATCTTGAACGTCGGGTTGGATTGGCCGCCGGAGAACTTTTCCACCTGCATCGGTCCCGCGAAGCCCTCGACATGGGCTTCCAGATAGGGCAGCAGGGTCGTCAGGTCGAGGTTTTCAACGGCGCGGCTCATGCTTTCTCTCCGGCGCTGAGGCGGTCATGGATCTCGCGGGACAGGTTGCGTCCCAGCTGCATCATGTGAACCTGGTCGGGGCCGTCCGCCAGGCGGATCGAGCGGGCCAGGGTATAGGCGCGGGCCATGAAGGTGTCCTGGCTGACGCCGGCGGCACCGTGAATCTGGATCGCCCGGTCGATGACGGTGCAGGCCATGTTCGGGGCGGTGATCTTGATCATCGCGATCAGGTCCTTGGCGGCCTTGTTGCCGCCCTGATCCATCTTCGCGGCAGCTTTCAGCGTCAGCAGTCGGGCTTGTTCGATTTCGCATGCGGACAGGGCAATCGCCTCGCGTACCGACTGCTGTTTGCTCAACGGACGACCGAAGGCGATCCGGGTCTCGGCGCGCACGCACATCTGTTCAAGGGCACGCTGGGCAAGGCCGATGGTGCGCATGCAGTGATGGATGCGGCCTGGCCCCAGGCGACCTTGGGCGATTTCGAAGCCACGGCCTTCGCCCAGCAGCAGATTGCCGGCCGGCACCCGAACGTTATCGAAGATCAGCTCGGCGTGGCCTTCGGGAGCGTCGTCGTAACCGAACACCCTCATCGGGCGAACCACTGTCACGCCGGGGGTCCCGGCTGGAACCAGCACCATCGATTGCTGTAGGTACGGGTTGCTGTTGTTCGGGTCAGTCTTGCCCATGACGATGTAGATGCGGGTATGGTGGTTGCAAGCGCCGGAGATGTACCACTTGCGGCCGTTGATCACGTAGTCGTCGCCATCCCGGACGATCGAGGTCGCGACGTTGGTGGCATCGCAGGAGGCCAGCTCTGGTTCGGTCATGGCGAATGCAGAGCGGATTTCGCCATTCAGCAGCGGTGTCAGCCATTGCTGCTGTTGCGCTTCGTTGCCGTATTTGGCCAGCACTTCCATGTTGCCGGTATCCGGCGCATTGCAGTTGAAAACTTCCGAGGCCCAGTAGACGCGCCCCATGATCTCAGCCAGCGGGGCGTACTCCAGGTTGCTCAGCCCGGGGCTGAACTTGCCATAGGTACTGGGCAGGAACAGATTCCACAGGCCGTCGGCCTTGGCCTTGGCCTTCAGTTCTGCCAGCAGCACCGGGGGTTCCCAGCGATCGCCTTCGGCTACCTGTTCCTCCCATAGCGCTTCGTTCGGATAGATGTGCTCATCCATGAACGCGAGGAGGCGTTCACGCAGTTCGCGTACTTTGGGGGAAAACTCAAAATCCATGGGACAGCTCCTTCGGCTTAAATGTAACTGATCGATGCCAGGCGCTCCGGGGTATCCAGATGGGGAACGCTATTGAATCCGGTGACGTAGGGGGTGCTTCCCTGCTTGTAAAAACAGTGGGAGATCGACGCGTTGCGCATCCCCAGGTTGGTGTTGATCAGCGTATTTGCGTCAAACCCCATCAGCTGGCTCAGCGCCATGCTGATGGTGCCGCCTGAGGTGCAGATCAGCGTCTTGCCAACCGCCCCCTGGCGTGCGAAGTCCAGTGCCCTGCCGACCCGCTGCGCGAATGCCTGCCAGCGCTCCGGAACGGCGGTCTCGGGCAACTCCTCCTGGGACCAGGCCAGCATGGCCCGGCGCAGGCAGCGAAAGACGTCCCGCTGGTTGCTCCAGTCGCGGACCGCCTGGTCCGGATAGGTCGTGCCAAATCCCAGCAGTAGCTTCTGGAAATCGAATTCGTTGAAACCCGGATGCGTTTCGTAGGCCGCCGTGATGCCCAGGCCTTGGCAAATGGCGTCTGCCGATTGCCGATGGCGGGTCATCTCGCCGCAGACGATCCGTTCGAACGTGACTCCGCGTTCCTTGAAGTACTCGCCGAGCCATTGGCACTGCCGATAACCCAGTGCCGAGAGTTGATCGTAGTCGTCGCCATCGAAGGAAGCCTGGCCGTGCCGAATGAGAAAGAGTTCCGCCATTTGGTTTACCGGTTGGTAGTGCCGGAGCGGTGAGGTGCCGCTCCCGGGTTTCGGGGTGAAACAGGCGACTTCGAACAGGCCCGCCGCGCCCATCCCAGTCCGCGCGGTGGAAACGGTGGCGGCCCCTCTCATGGTGATGCCCCTGACTTCGTTGCGACGATCCGGGCTCTGAACCAGATGGAAGGTCCCTTCCAAGGTGTTCCACTGCGACAGTGCTGCCCTGATTGAAGAAAGGATAAGTGTTGTTTTTGTATTGACGTACTTTATTTTATCTATGCATCTTAATTCATTGTTTTTATGTCGATAGAGGACGGATAACCCCGATGCGCCTGCAGAACGTCGATCTCAATCTGTTTATGGTGTTTGACGCGATCTACACCGAACGCAATCTCACCCGTGCAGCCGAGCGGCTTAGCATTACTCAGCCGGCGGTTAGTAACGCCTTGAGCCGCTTGAGAGGCAGTCTGGACGACCCGCTGTTCGTTCGTGCTCCCAGGGAGATGATGCCGACCCCGGTTGCGGAGAACATGATCGGTCTGGTGCGTGAGGCACTGCACCTGCTCAATACCAGCGTGCAACTTGGCGATCGCTTCGACCCGGCAATTGCTGCGCACAGCTTCAGCATCAGCATGCACGATGTGAACGAGTTGACTGTGCTTCCCATGTTGCTTGCGGCGCTGCAAAAGCAGGCACCGGGGGTATCGTTGGCCAGTTATCCGGTACCGCGCTCGGACATGGTCAAGGATCTGGCTTCCGGGCATTTGGACCTGGCCATCGATGTGCCGGTGATGAATCATCCGGACCTCCGACACTGCCCGCTGATGGCGGCGCCCTATGTCTGTCTGGTGAGACAAGATCATCCCGAAGTCGGTCGCAGCCTCACGCTGGAGCAATATCTAGCGCTTTCCCATGTGCATGTTTCCAGCCGTCGCCAGGGCGTGGGACACGTCGATGCGGTCCTGAGCGGGCTCGGTAGACCGCGCCGGATTCAGATGCGCACCAAGCATCATCTGGTTGCGCTGAAGCTGGTCGAGGAAACCGATTTGGCGCTGACGATACCCCTGTCTTTGGCGAAAAACTCCGATCTGAAGGTTCTGGAGCTGCCCTTCGAGGTGGCGGCCGTGGAGTGGCACCTGTACTGGCACCGCAGCGCCGATCAGGACAAGGCCCATCACTGGTTGCGCGAGTTGATCCTCAAGCTGATGAAGCAGTAACGCGCGTGGCGAAGAGGGTGAGCAACGCCCAACGCCTTTATGCCTACGGAGGGCTACACCTGCTATGCCGGCGGCTATGCATCCTTCTCTGGCAGCGCAGCTACCACGGTAGATCGTACAGCGGTCTATCCGCCGTGACATCCGAGTTGGAGCTGCACGCCATTGCTGTGGACATGTAAGTACTGGCTCAAGGCCGGCAGTGCTTCGCCCAACGAGCCGGCATTCTGAATGGCGTATCACCGGTTACCCAAGGCCTGCGCGCCCTGCTGCAGGACGACCTCGGCCAGGGTGGCCGTGGATTCAGCCCTTGGGCCAGAGCGACGTCTGCAAAGCCCAGCAGAGTGTTGCCATGAACGAAGGGCGTCATCGCGAATGTCCGCACGAGAAAGTGGGTGGAGCACAGGGCCGCTCAGCGCGGATTGTCGTGATCCTGCAGCAAGGCAATCGGCCAGCTGCGTGGCGGTGACATCATTTGAATATTTTGTGGCATGAACTGCAAAGCGAAAACCCTGGGTTCTGATCAGAATCTCGCTACCTAACAATAAAAGACACTGCGTTTGGCTGCGGCCGAACGACGGAGGTTCGCCATGCGTCGAGTCTTCTTCGCCTGTCTGAGCGTGGCCCTGTTGGCGGGTGCCATCTACTCCTGTGAGTTCCAGGCCAGGATGAGCGCCGCCAAGCTCCAGCCGGTGTATCCGATTGCCAGCTTCGGCGACGTTTTCCGAAATTTTTGACGACGCAAGGGCCACCACGGTGTCCAGCCTGTTCGACGCTCATGCCTTGAGCATGTGATCGACTGTTTTTTTGACATGCAACCTGCCAGGCCCGATTGCCGGGCGCGCTATCCAAGGATCTCAAATGAGCGACCTGATTCACTACCGCCTCGACGACGGCCTGGCCCTGATCGGCCTTGACCGTGCACCGGTCAACGCCCTGGATCAGTCGATGCGTGCGGCCATTTCCGAGGCCTGTGAACGCGCTGCGTGCGACCCGCGAGTCCAGGCCATCGTCCTCCATGGTGAACGCGGCCTGTTCAGTGCTGGCGCCGATATCCGTGAGTTCGGCACCGATGCGTCCTTCGCCGAGCCTGATCTACCCAGCACACTGGTGCGCCTGGCCGAGATACACAAACCGGTGGTGGCTGCTATCGGCAGGCTCGCCCTGGGCGGTGGTCTGGAGCTGGCGTTGGCTTGCGGTTACCGCATAGGCGAGCCGGGCACACGGCTGGGCCTGGCGGAAATCAGTCTGGGCTTGCTGCCCGGCGCGGGCGGTACTCAGCGCCTGCCGCGGCTGATCGGCGTCGAATCGGCGCTGAACATGATTCTCTCCGGCGAACAGGTAGATGCGCAGACCGCCCGCCTGCTGGGCATCCTCGACCGCATCGCGCCCAGCGCCGAGCAGTTGCTGGAGGAGGCCAAGGCCTATGCCTACGAGCTGATCGGCTGCTGTGCCCCGGCGCGACCGGCCGAGGCCTGGCCGGAGCCGGCGGAAGGTTTACCGGACGATTTTCTCGCCCACTACCGTGCCGAGCACGAGCCGCGCTGGAAAAGCCGCCTGGCGCCGCGCCTTGTGCTCTCGGCAATGGAGGCCGCCTGCCTGCTGCCGCTGGAGGAAGGGCTGGCGCGAGAAATGGCGCTGTTCAAGAGGGCCGAGGCTTCGCGTCAGTCCAAGGCACTGCGCCACGTGTTCTTCGCCGAGCGCGAGGCGGCGCGGATTCCGGGTATCGGCGAGGACATCCGCCTGCGTCGCATCGCCAAGGTGGCGATCATCGGCGCCGGCACCATGGGCGGCGGCATCGCCATGAATTTCGCCAATGCCGGCATCCCGGTGGCCCTGCTCGAACGCGAAGGGGAGGCACTGGAGCGTGGCCTGACGCAGATCCGCAAGAACTACGAGGCCAGTCTCAAGCGCGGCAAGTTGACTGCCGAGCAGATGCAGCAGCGCATGGAGCTGCTGTTCGGTACCCTCGACTATGCCGATCTGGCCGATGCCGATCTGGTGATCGAGGCCGTATTCGAGAAGATGGAGATCAAGCAGCAGGTATTTCGCATGCTGGACAAGGTGTGCAAGCCGGGAGCGATCCTGGCCAGCAACACCTCGTCACTGGATGTCGACGCGATTGCCGCGGTCGTTTCTCGTCCGCAGGACGTGATCGGTCTGCATTTCTTTAGCCCGGCCAACGTCATGCGCCTGCTGGAGGTGGTGCGTGGCCAGGCCACGGCGCCGGACGTACTGGCCACCACCATGGCCATCGCCAGACGTATCGGCAAGCTGCCAGTGATCTCTGGCGTCTGCTTCGGTTTCATCGGCAATCGCATGCTCGAACCCTACGCGCGCGAGGCTCACCGCCTGGTGCTGGAGGGGGCCACACCGGCGCAGGTGGACGCCGTGCTCACCGGTTTGGATCTGAACATGGGTGTGTTCAGCATGCTGGATCTGGCCGGCATTGACGTGAACTTCCTGATCCGCAGTTCCAATCGTGCCGCTTCTGCTCACGACGAGAGCTATTGCCGCCTCGGTGACGAGCTGTACGCCATGGGCCGCTACGGACAGAAGTCCGGGCGTGGCTTCTACCTCTACCAGGGACGCAGCCGCCAGGAGGACGATGAGGTGATGGCGCTGGCCGAGCGTTTGGCCGGTGAACTGGATGTTACTCGGCGCGCTATCGGCGAGCAGGAGATCCATGACCGCTGTCTGTTCATGCTGATCAACGAGGGCATCCAGTTGCTGGACGAAGGCATCGCCCTGCGTGCCAGCGATATCGATCTGGTCTGGATCAACGGTTACGGCTTTCCCGCCCACCTCGGCGGGCCCATGCACTACGCCGAGCACCTGGGGCTGGACAAGATCCTGAGCGGCATCCAGCACTACCGCCGTGCGCTTGGCGAGTACGGCGAGATGTGGTTCCGCCCGGCGCCATTGCTGGAGCGCCTGGTGGCCGCTGGCCGCAGTCGAATCGAGCGGCTCCCAGCCCAATCGGCCGGGGCAAACCTGAAGTTTCTTGAGCGGGTGCGCTAATCGACCCGCTCGCGATGACCGGCAGCCGGTCCCTCGTGGCTGGGCCTGCCGCTCCGCTATTCCGTCAACCCGCCGAGCCTGGCCAGCCAGCCGATATGCTGCGCTGACGGCGCAAGGTGCTTTCCCTGCTGTCCGAGGTTTACCGATGACTCACCATTACGCCCAGAACTTCTCCCTCGCCAATCGCGTGGTGCTGATTACCGGTGCCTCCAGCGGCATCGGCGCGCACCTGGCGCGGGTGGCGGCTAGTGCCGGTGCCCAGGTGGTACTGGCGGCGCGGCGCGTCGAGCGGCTCGCGCAGCTCGCTGCCGATATCCAGGCGCAGGGCGGTCAGGCGCTGTCGGTGGTGCTCGACGTCACCGACCGGGCCAGCGTGGAGGCAGCCTTCGCTGCCGCCGAGGCGCACTTCGGCGTGGTCGAGGTGGTGCTCAACAACGCCGGCATCGGCAATGGCCAGCGCCCGCTGGAAATTAGCGAGGAGGAGTGGCGCGCCATGCTGTCGACCAACCTCGACGGCGTCTGGCGCGTGGCCCAGGTTGCCGCACAGCGCCTGGCTCAGGCCGGGCGTGGCGGCAGCATCGTCAACGTTGCCTCGATCCTCGGCCTGCGCGTCGGCACCGGCTACAGCCACTACTGCGCGGCCAAGGCCGGCGTGGTGCAACTGACCAAGTCGCTGGCGCTGGAGCTGGCGCGCTTCGGCATCCGGGTCAACGCCATCGCCCCGGGCTACTTCAAGACCGAGATGAACGAGGCCTTCTTCGCGGGCGACAAGGGCGATGGCTACATCCGCGCCATGGTGCCGATGCGCCGGCTGGGCGAGCTAGAGGAACTGGAGGGGCCGTTCCTGCTCTTGGCCAGCGATGCCGGCGCGTTTATGACCGGCAGCGTGCTGGCGGTCGATGGCGGTCATCTGGTGGGTAGTCTTTGATGTCGAAGGGGGTGCACATGAAACCAAGTAAACGCCTCATCCGGGCGGCGTCTCTGTGCTTGGCCTTGGCGCTTGCCGGCTGCGGTGAGCCGGAGCGGGAAGCGGCCCAACCGGTATCGCGACCGGTAAAACTGTTCACCCTGGGCGAAACCGAGGCCGCTCGAACGCTGCGGTTTCCTGGCAGCGTTTCGGCGGTCAAGCAATCGGACATGGCCTTCGAGGTCTCCGGTCGGATCATCGATATTCCGGTCACCGAGGGGCAGCGGGTCGAGGCCGGTACCGTACTGGCACGACTCGACCCCAGGGACTACGAGGCGGAGCGGGATAGGGCGCGAGCGGAACGCAACGCCGCGCAGGTGGAGCTCAAACGCTACGAGGCGGCGTTCAAGGCGAGGGCCGTGGCGGCGCAGGAGCTCGATCGCGCCCGGCGCAATCTGGCGGTGGCCGAAGCGAACCTGCGCCAGGCCACCAAGGCCATCGAGGACACGGTGCTGCGCGCGCCCTTCGTCGGGCGTGTCGCGCGCAAGCTGGTGGAAGACTTCGCCAACGTGCAGGCCAAGCAGCCGGTACTGATACTGCAAAGCGACGATGCCATGGAAATGCGCGTCCAGGTTCCCGAGGCGCTCTGGATTCGCTCGCAGCGTGTCGACTCGGCCGCGGACATCGAGGAGATCAACTCGCAGATCCGCGTGGTGCTGAGTTCGCTGCCCGATCAACCGATTGCGGCGAGGATCACCGCTTTCGCCAGCATGGCCGACCCGGTGACCCGCACGTTCCGCGTCACCGTCGGCTTCGAACCGCCGGCCGGCAGCAGTGTCAGCCCCGGGATGACCGGGCACGTGGCCTACGACTTGCCGGCGGGGACCGCATCGGCTGGCCTGCACGTTCCTGTCGATGCGGTCGTGGCCGCGCCCGACAACACACCCTTCGTCTGGCTCTTCGATGCGCAGAGCAGCACGGTTAAGCAACACCCTGTGACCCTGGGTGAGCTGAGCGGCGACAGCGTCTTGGTAACTTCCGGACTTGCGGTTGGCGACCGCATCGCGGTCTCGGGCGTGCACACGCTCAGCGACGGTTTCCCCGTGCACGCCCTGGAGGATTGAGCCGATGGATATCGCCGCCGTCGCCATCAAGAAGCGCCTGGTCACCCTGGTACTCACCGGGGCGATGCTCGTCGCCGGGTTATTGACCTATAACGGCATGAGCCGCCTCGAAGACCCGGAGTTCACCATCAAGGAGGCACTGGTCGTCACGCCCTACGCGGGGGCGTCAGCCCTGGAGGTGGAGCAGGAAGTCAGCGACCGACTGGAGAAAGCCGTGCAGCAACTCGGGCAGCTGGAGCGCGTGCGCTCGAAGTCCGAGCGTGGGCTGTCGACGCTGACCGTGACCGTCAAGGACAACTACGACCGCGAGAGTTTGCCCCAGGTCTGGGACGAGCTGCGGCGCAAGATCGACGATGTGCAGCGCGATCTGCCGCCGGGTGCCGGGCCGTCGATCGTGCTCGACGACTACGGTGACGTCTACAGCGTGTTCCTGGTGGTCACCGGCGACGGCTACAGCTATGCCGAACTCAAAGACTACGTGGATGGGCTGCGCCGCGAGCTGCTGCTGGTGCAGGACGTCGGCAAGATCACCACCTTCGGTGAGCGTCGCGAGGCCATCTTCGTCGAGTTCAACAGTGACCGGCTGTCGCAGCTGGGTCTTGCGCCCGCCGCCATAGTCGAGGAACTGCGTCAGAAGGGGGTGGCGACGGATGCCGGTCGAGCGCGGGTGGGCTCGGCCTTCATCACCCTGGCGCCATCGGGTGGGCTCAGTTCGGTAGGCGATTTCGAGGCTTTGCTGATCCATGGCGGCGACGGCCGGCAGTTCCATCTGCGGGACCTCGCCAGCGTCCGGCGCGGCTATGTGGAGCCAAGCGCCGCCGAAATCCGCTTCGACGGTCGGACCGGTATCGGTCTCGGCATTTCCACGGTCTCCGGCGGCAACGTGGTGACCATGGGCGAGGCGCTGCAGGCGCGTATGGCGGAGCTCGAGGGGCAGCGCCCGGTCGGCATGGAGTTCGGCATCGTGTCCCTGCAGTCGGAGGCCGTCACCACCGCCATCTCGGGCTTCGTCGAGAGCCTGCTGGAGGCGGTTGCCATCGTCGTTGCGGTACTGCTGCTGTTCATGGGCCTGCGTAGCGGGCTGCTGATCGGTTTCGTGCTGCTGTTGACCATCGCCGGTTCCTTCCTGTTTCTCGAACCGATGGGCGTCGCGCTCGAGCGTATCTCGTTAGGCGCTTTGATCATCGCGCTGGGCATGCTGGTCGACAACGCCATCGTGGTGGTCGACGGTGTGCTCATCCGCATGCAGAAGGGCGAAAGTGCCGAACAGGCGGCTTCCACCGTCGTCAAGCAATCGGCCTGGCCGCTGCTCGGCGCTACCTTGATCGCGATACTGGCCTTTGCCGCGATCGGTACCTCGAACGACGCCACCGGCGAGTTCTGTCGCTCGCTATTCCAAGTGGTGATGGTCTCGCTGCTGCTGAGTTGGGTGACCGCGGTCACGGTGACGCCGCTGCTCTGTGTCATGTTTCTGAAAGCGCCCACGGCCGATCAGGTAAATGCGGATCCCTACGGCGGCGGCTTCTACCGTCGTTACAAGGACTTGCTGCGTGCCTGTATCAGGCGCCGCTACCTGAGCACGGCAAGCGTGGCCGGTCTGTTCGCCGTCTCCCTGTGGGGTTTTACCTGGGTCGAGCAGAGCTTCTTCCCCAGCTCGACACGTCCCCAGTTCATGGTGGATTACTGGCTTCCCCAAGGCACGCATATAGACGCCACGCGCGCCGAAGCCGAGCGGGTCGAGCACTTGCTGCTGGAGCAGGACGGGGTGACACACGTGACCACCACCCTGGGCGAGGGCGCGCTGCGCTTCCTGCTCACCTACCAGCCGGAGCAGCCCAACCCGGCTTACGCGCAGTTTCTGGTCAGCGTGGACGATTACCGCGTCATCGCCGACCTCATGGCGAAAGTCGAGGTCGAGCTCGCCACCCGCTTCCCGGATGCGCTGGCTTATGCCTCGCCGTTCGAGCTCGGCACGGGGGTGAGCGGCAAGATTCAGGCGCGGCTCAGCGGGCCTGATCCGGATGAGCTGCGCCGGCTCGGCGACCAGGTGCAGCAGATCTTTCGGCGAGATCCCGACGCCAAGGCGGTGCGCACCGATTGGCGGCAACGGGTAAAGCTGGTGCGAGCGACCCTGGCCGAGGAGCAGGCCAACGTCAACGGCATCACCCGTGCCATGGTGGCGGCGGCGATCCGGGAGGGTTTCCAGGGCGTGACCGCGGGCGTCCATCGCGAGGCGGACCTGCTGCTGCCGATCATCGTGCGCGTCGACGAAGCGTCGCGTAACGACATCGATGGCCTGGCGAATCTGCAGATCTGGAGCCCGGTGGCGCAGCGGATGATTCCCTTGCAGCAGGTGGTGCGATCGTTCGAGACCACCTTCGAGGACGAGCTGATCCATCGGCGCGACCGCAAGCGCACGCTCACCGTCTACGCCGACCCGAGGGAAGGCAATGCGAACGAGCTGTTCTCGCGGCTGCGCCCGCAGGCCGAAGCCTTACCGCTGCCGCCCGGCTACAGCCTAGAGTGGGGCGGGGAGTACGAGGACGCCGGCAAGGCTCAGGCCGGTCTTGCCGCGACCATCCCGGTGTTTATCGCGCTCATGGTGCTGATCACCATCATGATGTTCAACACGCTGCGCCAGCCACTGGTGATCTGGCTATGTGTCCCGCTGGCCCTTATCGGCGTGACCGCCGGCCTGCTGCTTACCGGGCAGCCCTTCGGTTTCATGGCCTTGCTCGGTTTCCTGAGCCTGATCGGCATGCTGATCAAGAACGCCATCGTGTTGATCGAGCAGATCGATCTGGAATGCGACGAAGGCAAGGAATTGTTGTCGGCGATCATCGATGCAGGGGCGAGTCGCCTGCGCCCGGTGGCGATGGCCGCGTTGACGACGGCGCTCGGCATGATCCCGTTGGTCTTCGACGCCTTCTTCGTATCCATGGCCATTACCATCATCGGCGGCCTGTTGTTTGCCACCGTCCTCACCATGGTCGTGCTGCCGGTGCTCTATGCGCTGATCTATCGCGCACCATGAGCCAGCCCTGGACCTCCGTCTCGGCGGCCGTGGGCGGCCGCATCGGGTCGGGAGGTCCCGTTCAACAACCCGCAACAGATGAGACGAGCATGACGCTGACAGACCAAAGTATCGGTATCCGCACCGGCGAAGAACTCGACGCCGCCGTTATCGATGCCTACCTCAAGGCCCATATCCCCGGCCTGACCGGCGAGGCCAGGATCAGCCAGTTCCCCGGCGGCGCCTCGAACCTGACCTACCTGATCGAATACCCGCAGCAGGAGTTCGTCCTGCGCCGCCCGCCGTTCGGCCACAAGGCCAAGTCGGCGCATGACATGGGCCGGGAGTACCGCATTCTCAACCAGCTCAATGCCGGTTTCCCCTACTGCCCCAAGGCCTATGTGCACTGCACCGACGAATCGGTGATCGGCGCCGAGTTCTATGTCATGGAGCGGGTCAAGGGCATCATCCTGCGCTCGGACATGCCGGCGGAGCTGAACTTCAGCCCCGAGCAGACCACCGCGCTGTGCAAGAGCTTTATCGACAAGCTGGTCGAGCTGCACAACGTCGATTATCAGGCCTGCGGTCTGGGTGACCTGGGTAAGCCGGAGGGCTATGTGCAGCGCCAGATCGGCGGCTGGATCAGCCGTTACGAGAAGGCACTGACCCCGGATGCCCCGACCTGGGGGCCGGTCAAGGCCTGGCTGCACGACAAGATGCCGGCCGACCATCACAAGCCGGGCATCGTGCACAACGACTACCGCTTCGACAACGTCATTCTCGACCCGAGCAACCCGATGCGGATCATCGGCGTGCTGGACTGGGAGCTGACCACCATCGGAGACCCGCTGATGGATCTGGGCAACACCCTGGCCTACTGGATCGAGGCGGGCGACCCACAGCCCATGCAGTCGATCCGCCGCCAGCCGAGCAATGCCCCGGGCATGCTGACCCGCCAGCAGTTCGCCGACTACTACGCGCAGCAGGCCGGGCTGCCGGCCATCGAAAACCTGGATTACTACTACTGCTACGGCCTGTTCCGCCTGGCCGGCATCGTCCAGCAGATCTACTACCGCTTCTACCATGGCCAGACGCGGGACCCGCGCTTCGCCGAGTTCATCCAGATGAACAGAGTACTGGAGCAGGCGGCCCTGCAAGTCATTTCTCGGTCGCGCTTGTAAGGCGCGTCACGCCACCGTCGCTTGGTGAGGCTGAGGTGGACCGGGCTCCTGCGGGTCCCCGGTGACAGCTTCACCTGGCGGGGTTCGGCTCGAGTGTGACTGGTCGGGCAAATTGTCCCGCGGCTAAGCCGCCAGAGGCTGAAGCAGGCGGGTAAGTGCGTCAGCGCAGAGCGATCAGCGGTTTGCCACGAACAGCTTCAGCGCCTGGCAGGCCGTCTCGGTTTCAGCTTTGAGCCGCGCCGAGTCCTTATGGGCGGCCCAGGCGATGATCAGTCCGTCGACCAGTTGAATGAGTAAGCGGCTGGTCGATTGCAAGAACGCCGGGTCGAGTTGACTGCCGATGGCTCGTTCGAGTTCGCGCTCGATGGCCTCGGAGGCAACTGCGAAGATCTTGCTCGCCATCTCGGGATTGTTACGCAGCGTCCAGTAGAAGAGCTCGGTTTGAGCCTTGGCCAGTTCAGGATGCGCGGTAAACCAGGTGATCAGATGGCGCAGCATCTCCGCCGCGCTATCGGCAGCGGTTGAACCGGCGGCCACATGCTCCAACGCCTGATGGGGCAGATTGAATAGAGACTCGTAGACCGCATAGAACAGCTCGTCCTTGGTGTGAAATACATAGTGCAGCGTTGCCAGAGGGCAATCTGCGGCAGCCGCGATGCGCCGAGTCGTGGCGTTGGCAACGCCATACTCTGCAATCACCTTGACGGTCGCTTCTACAAAGTCCTGTCTGCGCAGTTCAGCGCCCACTCTGGCCATAGCTATCTGATCTCCTTTGGCTGCCTGCTTAACTGTCTTCATGGGACTCGCTTTCAACGCTGGCGGATGCTACCGCAACAGTATCCGCCGAGTAATGGGGCGAGATGTATCAACTGTTGTGCTAATCCTTCCCTGTAGTCATGCGTGCAGGTTCGCAGACAGCGGACATTGCAAGATTAGCGTAACGAGTGTTTCGTAAATACCCAGAATGGTGCGGGTGCGGTCTGGATTGGTGCGTTCTGGGTATTTGGGTATCGCCATCGGTGCTGTTTAATTAATCATAAGTATATGAAAAATAAGGAGTAATTTCGTTAACTTGGATGGCATGTGTCTTGCTTTGTTCAATTGACTTGGTCAAGCGATCAAGTCAATTGACTAAAAGTGTGGCACAGCCCGACTCTCCCTGCCAGGACGCTCGGGTCGCCGGTAAAAGCCCCATGAGGACTTTCCAATGAATGAAGTAATTGAGTACTCGCGCCTCGGTATCTCCACCTTCACTGGCGCAAGGCATCTGGTCGTGGCATTGGCGACATCTGCCGCCATCTGTGCGGTTCAAGCTGCGGAGAAGGATCCTGCATTGCTAGGTACCAAGCTGACTCCGTTGGGAGCAGAGGCAGCGGCAAGCGCCGATGGGGCGATTCCGGCATGGACTCCACCTGGCCCGCAGGGCGGAGACTGGACCTACGGCGAGGTGCGTGGTCAGCACTGGAAGTTCAAGGATGACAAGCCGCTCTATAGCATCGATGCCAGCAATGTCTCGCAGTATTCGAGCAAGCTGTCGCCCGCCCAACTGGAGCTGTTCAAGAAGCTCCCGGGCTTCCGCATGGATGTCTACCCCACCCGCCGCAGCTGTGGCGTGCCGGATTTCGTCGCCGAGAACACCAAGAAGAACGTTGGCTTCGCCACCCTGGACGGTGATGGCCTGGCCTTGCAGGAAGCTCATGTCCCGGGAATTCCTTTCCCCATGCCCACCACCGGTGCCGAGGTGATGTGGAACATGAAAATGCATTACCGCGGCGTGGGCTTCGTCATGGCCAAGACGATCTCCGGCATCTCGCCGCGCAAGGCCGGTGGTGACTGGCTGCGTACCTCGCTGGACTGGAACATGTACACCCCGTGGGGGGAGAAGGGCAGTTCGCTGTTCTCGTCCCATGACCGGCTGGAAACCGCCACCTATTTCAGCTACTACGACCCGGTGTCCCTGGCCGGGCAGGCCGGTGTGCTGAACACCAAGGCCGGTGAGGAGACCACCACCTTCTACTACTTCCCCGGTCAGCGTCGCGTACGTCGTATGCCCGCCTACTCCTACGACGCGCCGCAGATCGGTCTCGACAACCAGTACACCATCGATGAGTCGAACATCTTCTACGGCCCTCTGGATCGCTTCGACTGGAAACTGGTTGGCAAGCAGGAACTGATCGTGCCCTACAACGCGTTCGGCGCCTATGACACCTCGGCCAAGATCGATGATGTGGCCCAGCCCGACTATTTCGCCCCCGAGTACCGTCGCTACGAGCAGCATCGTGTCTGGGTCGTCGAGGCCACGGTTCGTCAGGGTATGCGTCACCAGGCGCCGAAGCGGGTCTTCTACATCGATGAAGACAGCTGGAATGGCCTTTTGGCCGTCGACTACGACAAGCAAGGGCAGATCTGGAAGGTGCGCGAAGGTCACCTGATCCCGGTCTACGAGACCGGCAGCTGCGATGTCGCGGCCCAGGTCCAGTACAACCTTGTGGATGGGCGCTACCTGTACGACATGACCTCCATAGGCGTGGGTAAGAAGGATCACCGCTGGTTAACCGAGAGCGAAGGTAACCCGCGTATGAAGCGCGACTTCTACACCTCCGACAACCTGCGGACCATCAGCGAACGCTAATTGCGAACTTTGGGAGCCGACATGAAAAGAATAATTTCTAAAGCATCAGGTCTGGTCATTGCGTGCACAGCACCGCTGGCCATGGGCTTCACCTTCGAGACGGAGAATATCCGCGGTTCGTTCGATTCCACCATTGGCTGGGGCATGGGGGTGCGCACCCAGTCTCCGGGGTGCGATCTGATCAACGCCGGTGCGACCGGGCACGGCGCTCCTGGTGGATGTCTGGATCCGACCGTCTCCGGTATCGGCGATCAGGGCAACCTCAACTACGGCAAGGGCGACTTGTTCACCAATTACATCAAGGGCGTTCACGAACTGGTATTGAAGTTTCCCGAGGACTTCACCTTCATGGCGCGTGGCAGCTGGAAGCGTGACTTCGCCGCCACCGACACCACGGGGGCGTTGGGTGCCGAAACGCAGTTCTGGCAGGCCATGGGCTCGGATATCGGCAGCGACGGGCTGACCGACGACGCGCGCGATGAGCTCAGGTTCAAGGCGCGCCTGCTCGACCTGTGGGTGAGCAAGAGCTTCGATGTGGCAGACCACCGGGTGCGGGCGCGCCTGGGCAACCAGGTGATCAACTGGGGCGAGAGCCTGTTCGCCATCGGTGGCGTCAACGCCACCAACTCCTATGACTTCCAGGCCCTCTCGAGCCCGGGGGTACAGCTCAAGGAAGCCGTGCTGCCGGCGCCGATGCTCAGCGTCGCCACCGGGCTCGGTTACGGCGTGAACGTCGAGGCCTACTACCAGTTCGGTTGGAACAAGAGCGAACTGCCGCCAGTGGGCAGCTACTGGTCGACCTACAACGTGATCGGCGAGGGCCTGGAAGCCTACGGCTACGACGACAAGGATGCCCGTGACAGCGGTCAGTGGGGACTCTCGGTGCGCTGGCAGCCGGAGGACAGCGACGTCAACTATGGCTTCTATGTGATGCGCTATCACGACAAGCTGCCGCAGGTGAGCTACAACCAGGCCACGTTCGCGCCCACCTGGGTCTACCCGGAAGACCGCATGCTCTATGGCATCAGTGCCAACCTGCCGGTCGGCGATTGGGCCGTGGGTACCGAGCTGTCCTATCGACCCAAGGAGGCGGTGCCGCTCAACCCCTTGCCCGGTCTCGCCTTTGGCCCAGCGCCTTGTTCGGGGCGGGGAGGGGAGTGCTGGAAGGACACCAAGAAATTCCAGTGGCACCTGACGGGTATCTACAGCCTGACCAACGCCAACTCCCCGGACTTCCTCGACTTCACCGGGGCGAGCACCGGTACCTTCCTGTCGGAACTGGTGCTGGTGAAGTATCCGGGGCTGCACGACAGCTACGACGGTGAGCTGGTCGCTGCGGGAGGCAACACCTGGGTGGAAGATCTGTCGCAGTTCCCGCCCAAGGCCCACGGCGATGCGACCTCCTCGGGGATTCACCTCGACTTCAGCCTGACCTATGACAGCACCCTGATCCCGGGCTGGACTGTGACGCCGGGTATCTACTACCAGCGCTCCCTGGGCAACGGCCGCACGCCATCGATCTATTCGACCTATACGCGGGACTCCAGCGCGATGAACCTGTATCTCAACCTCGTGCGCAACCCGGGTAACTGGCAAGTCAGTTTGAACTACGCGAAGTTCAACGATGGCGATACCCCTTACGACCAGTTGCTGCGTGATCGGGATTACGTTGGCCTGGCGATTTCGCACTCGATGTGAGGCATGCTGTGAATACTCCTGTTGTAGATAAGTCCGACCAGAGGGGGCGTGGCGTGCTGCCACGCCTCGAGGGCTGGCTGTTTCGCCAGCGCCGGCTGGTTCTGGTGTTGCTCGCTCTCTTCACTCTAGGCATGGCCTGGTTTGCCGTGCAGCTGCGCATGGATGCGGGCTTCGAGAAGCAGTTGCCTATAGGTCATGAATACGTCGAGACCTTCCAGACCTACCGCACCGACCTGATCGGGGCGAATCGCTTGACCATAGTGGTCAAGGCCCGCGACGGCTCGATCTGGAGCGTGGCCGGGCTCAAGCGGCTGTACGAGGTGACCCAGGCAGTGACCTTCCTGCCCGGGGTCTCGCGCAGCACCGTGCAGTCGTTGTGGACGCCCAACTCCTTCGTCAACGAGATCACCGAGGAGGGCTTTCGCGCCGACCCCTTGATCCCCGGCACCGTGACGCCCGAGCGTCTCGATCAGAAGATCATCGACAAGATCGCCAACTCCACGGCCCAGGGCGGTTTCATCGGCACCCTGGTGGCGCGCGATCAGAGCAGCGCGATGATTACCGCCGAACTCAACGAGCTCGATGAAAATGGCCAGCAGCTGGACTATGTGGCCTACAACCAGGTTTTGGAGCAGCAGATTCGGGCGCAGTTCGAGGACGAGGCGTTCGAGATCCAGATAATCGGTTTCGCCAAGCAGATCGGCGATATCGCCGACGGTGCGTCGGCTGTGCTGGAGTTCTGCCTGCTGGCGCTGCTGCTGACCGCGGCGGCGGTCTACTGGTACTGCCATTCCGTGCGCTTCACCCTGCTGGCGCTCGGCTGCTCGCTGACCTCGCTCATCTGGCAGTTCGGCAGCCTGCGCCTGCTCGGCTACGGCCTCGATCCGCTGGCTGTGCTGGTGCCGTTTCTGGTGTTCGCCATCGGCGTGTCCCACGGTGTGCAGCAGATCAACTACATCGTGCGGGAGATCGCCTGCGGCAAGAGCGCTGAGGAGGCGGCCCGTTCCAGCTTCAGCGGCCTGCTGATTCCGGGCACCCTGGCGCTGGTGACGGCTTTCGTATCCTTCGTCACGCTGCTGCTGATCCCCATTCCGATGGTGCGCGAGCTGGCCATCACCGCGTCGCTCGGCGTGGCCTACAAGATTGTCACCAACCTGGTGATGCTGCCGCTGGTGGCCTCGATGCTGAAGGTCGACGGGAGCTACGCCAGCGCCGAGGAGGTCTCCCGTGAACGCCGTGCACGCTGGTTGCATGGGCTGGCGCGCCTCGCCGAATGGCGCAATGCCCTGCTGGTGCTCGGCGCCGCCCTGCTGGTGTTCATAGCGGCGATTTGGCAGAGCCATGATCGGGTCGTCGGTACGTTGCAGGCCGGTGCGCCGGAGTTGCGTGAGGACGCTCGTTTCAACCGCGATGCGGTGTCCATCGCCGGTAGCTACGACATCGGTCTGGACTGGCTCAGCGTGGTCTTCGAGATCGCGCCGGATGAGTCCGGTGAGGTTACTGGCGCCTGCGAGAACGTTGCCCTGGGGCAATACCAGGATCGCTTCGTCTGGGCCATGCAGGGCATTCCCGGGGTGCTGTCGGTCGCCTCCTTCTCCACCGGCATGCGCCAGTTCAATGAGGGTTACAACGAGGGTAATCCGAAGATGAGTGCGGTTCCCATCGATGCCATGAACTACTCCTCGCTGGCTACCGAGGTCGCGCGTATTTCGGGAATCATGCGCGCCGATTGCAGCATGACTGCCGTGCACCTGTACCTGGCGGACCACAAGGCGACGACCATTAACCGCGTGCTTGAGGCGGCTAAGGCGTTTCGCGCCGAGTTCCCCATGCCGGGCGTCTCGGTACGCCTGGCCTCGGGCAATGCTGGGGTGCTGGCGGCAATCAATGAGGAGGTGGAGAAGAGCGAGACACCGATGTTGTTGTATGTCTACGCGGCCATCGCGCTTCTGGTGTTCGTCGTCTACCGGGACCTGCGCGCCGTGCTGGTGTGCTGCCTGCCGCTGACCATCGGCACCTTCATCGGCTACTGGTTCATGAAGGAGCTGCAGATCGGTCTGACCATCGCCACCCTGCCGGTGATGGTGCTCGCGGTGGGTATCGGAGTCGATTACGCCTTCTACATCTACAACCGCCTGCAGCTGCACCAGGCCAGTGGTCAGCCGATCGTCAAGGCCGTCGAGCATGCGTTGCTTGAGGTCGGCGTGGCGACCATCTTCACCGCCATCACCCTGGCAATCGGCGTCGCCACCTGGGCGTTCTCCGAGCTCAAGTTCCAAGCCGACATGGGCAAGCTGCTGGCCTTCATGTTCATGGTCAACATGGTCATGGCCATGACCGTACTGCCGGCCTTCGCCGTCTGGCTGGAGCGGGTGTTCCCGCGCAAGCGCCCGGTGCGCATGATCGGCGCCCTGGCGCATTGAGGAGAGAGCAGATGCGATACGCGTTTTTCTTGATGGGTGCGCTGCTCGCGGCAGCGCTGCCGCTCGCCAGCGTGCAGGCGCAACCGCTGCGCGCCGAGCGGGCCGTGCCGGCGAGCCATGCCAGCGCGGCGACCATGCTCGATGCCGATTGGGCCGGCGGGCGCATGGTAGCCGTGGGCGACCATGGCGTGGTGCTGCTGTCCGACGACCAGGGCCAGAGCTTTCGCCAGGCCGGCTCGGTACCGGTTTCCACGCCGCTGACCGGGGTCAGCTTCGCCGACGCGCAGCATGGCTGGGCGGTCGGTCATTGGGGGGCGATCCTGGCCAGCAGCGACGGCGGCGACTCCTGGCAGATCCAGCGGTTGTCCAGCGAAGAGGACCGCCCGCTGTTCGCCGTGCACTTCTTCAATGCCCGGCAGGGGGTCGCCGTCGGTCTCTGGTCGTTGGTGCTGACCACCGACGACGGCGGGCAGACCTGGCGCGAGCAGAGGCTGGAGGCGCCGGCGGGCTATGGCCGGGCCGACCTCAACCTGATGGGGTTGTTCGCCGACGCCAAGGGCGGCCTGTATGCCACCGCGGAGCGCGGCCAGGTGCTGCATTCCGTCGACTTCGGCAGGCGCTGGCGCTATCTGGACACCGGCTATGAGGGCACCCTGTGGTCGGGCGCGGCGCTGGCCGATGGCTCGCTACTGGTCGGTGGCCAGCGCGGCACGCTGCTGCATGGCTCGGCAGACGGGCGTAGCTGGCAGCGCGTGCCCCTGCAGAGCAAGAGCTCGGTCACCTCCATAGTCGCTGCGGGACGCCAGGTGCTGGTCGCAGGTCTCGACGGTTTGCTGGTGCATAGCCGCGATGGGGGCCGCTCATTCCAGCGGAATGACACCGTGGATGGGGTCTCGCTGACCGCCGCTCTGCTCGCTGGCGGTGATCGACCCGTTCTGTTCTCCCGGCGCGGCGTGATAGCCGCACAGGGCCAGTGACGGTCTAGTTACGGCTGTTGCCGGCGCCGGTCGCGCAGCGCTGCGATCCGCCAACCTATTGTTGTTTGACCCTTTTCAGGGGGCCTTGCCGTCATTCGACGCTCGGCCCCTTTTTTTGCGACTGTCTAGACCGGAGGGATTATGTTTGCCGGAAGAAAACTGAAACGCTTGGCAGGGGAAGTCAGCCTGAGAATATCCTCATTATTGAACGGCCAGTCGGACCAGGCGTCATATCGGTGCGACCTGATCGGTCGCTATCCTGAGCTGCTCGATAGCTTCGCTAATCTGGAGCGCTGGTTTGGTCGTCAGGCCGAGGCCGCTGCTGTGATGACCCCTCTCGATGACGAGAGTGACCTGGTCCGTGAGTTGGGCGAGTGTCTGCAGAGCGCCCGAGACGAGCTGGGGCAACTGCGGGGTGACGTCGAAGACGGCCGGCACAAGCTGCATGCCTTGGACGAGCGCCTGGCCGCGTGCGCAGAGCGGGAAGAGGTCTGGGAGGTGACCAGAAACCTGCTGACGGAGGTTTGCTGGGAACTGGTAATCGTCGACGGGGATCCGACTCACCCGGACAACCAGCTACGGTGGTCACAGCAGTTCCGCGATCTGCTTGGCTACTCGGAGCGGGACTTCCAGAATGACCTGGAAGGATACTACTCGATCGTTAATCCGGATGATCTGAACCGAGTCGTAGCGGCGTTTACCGAGTACTTGCGAGCCGGCGACATATCTTCACCCTATACGGTCGAGTATCGGATGAGACACAAGAGCCGGGGCGAGGTGTGGTTCCGCGAGCGCGGCCAAGGTGTCCTGGATCGCGATGGCAAACTCTGCCGGATTATCGGTGCCGTACGTGATATCTCGGACGAACGGCTCGCGGAGACCATTCGCGCACGCGAGCAGGCCGGCATGAAGACCACCTACGAGCAGATTTCGCAGGTGGTGAGCGTGATCAAGGGCATTGCCGACCAGACCAACCTGCTCGCGCTCAATGCAGCGATAGAGGCGGCCCGGGCAGGCGAACAAGGGCGTGGCTTCGCCGTGGTGGCCGACGAGGTGAAGAAGCTCGCCGGCAGGACGCGCGAGGCCACCCAGAAAATCCAGGAAATGCTGACCGCCAGAGCGGTCTAGCTAGCCAGCGGGGAGGGCATGTTTAGGCGAAGGCGCGATTCCAGGATTGGAAGTCGCGCCCTGAGATCGGCTTGCTGATGCAATAGCCTTGGGCCTCCTCGCAGCCCCAGCCGGAAAGCATGTCCATCGCCTCGGTCGATTCCACCCCTTCGGCGACCACCTCGATGCCCAGGCTATGGGCCAGCTCGATGATCGACTTGACGATGGCCGCCGACTCCTTGTCGCTACCCAGGCCAATGACGAAGGACTGATCGATCTTGATGTAGTCCACCGGCAGCTTTCTCAGGTAGGACAGGGATGAGTAGCCGGTGCCGAAGTCATCGATAAATATCTTGAAGCCCGCCTCGCGCAACCGCACGAGGACCTGCCGGGCGGCCGCCAGGTCTTCCATGATGCAGCTCTCGGTCAGCTCGAACTGAATCCAGTCCGGGGCCCCTCCCCAGGTTTGCAGGGCGCGCGAGATCTGCTCGATGAGCTGCGGGTCGCGGATGTCGTGGGGGGACAGATTGATGGCAATGGGAACGGCTCGACCCGCGTCATGCCACAGGTAGCTTTCCCGAACGGCGGCGGCCAGTACCCAGTAGGTCAGCTTGGTGATCAGGCCCGCGCGCTCCGCGAAGGTGATGAACTGACTGGGGCTGATCAGGCCTCGTTCGGGATGTTCCCAGCGCACTAGGGCTTCCACACCAGTGACTCGTTTCGAGCCCATGCGCAGCTTGGGTTGAAACAGCAGGAGCAGTTCGTCTCGATCAATGGCGTGCCGCAGGTCGGTCATCAGGGACAGCCTTTGGGTGTTCTCGCTATCCAGCGAGCCGGCGTATATCGCCACTTTCTCCGTGCCCTGTTTAGCGCCGTAGCGTGCGACATTCGCGCGACGCATCAGGGCGTCGGGGTCGTTGCCATGTCCGGGGAACAGCGTGATGCCGACACTGCAGTCGCTGTGGACCAGCAGTTCGCCCAGGGCCAGCGGCGCATTGAGCGTCTGCACTACATTGCGTGCTACTTGCATCGCGTGACTGGCGTCCTGCCCCGGTAGCAGCAGGGCAAAGGAGGATTCGGCGATGCGCGCCAGCGTTTCCAGGGCTCCTCCACGCTCTTGCAGCCTGGCCGCGAGCGCTTGCAAGAGCCGGTCGCCTTCGTGGTAACCCAGGGTTTCGTTGATTTCCCTGAATTTGTCGACTTCGACATGCAGCAGGGCCAGTGGGGCGTGCGAGTCGCCGGAGCGGGCGATGGCTGTGCTCAGGGCCTCGTGCATGGAGAGTCGATTGGGTAGGCCGGTCAATTCGTCGAAATAGGCCATTCTCCGTATGCGCTCTTCGGCGCACTTGAGCTCACTGATATCGGTGATGAAGCCCTCCAGAGCCAGCACCTCTCCATCTGCGGAATAGACGCCGCAGCCCTTGTCCCAGACCCATTTGGTCTGCCCTGCTGGCGTCTGGATCCGATAGGTGGACTGATAAGGCTCCTGTCTCTTCAAGGCCTTGGCAACCCCTCGGCGGAGCGCCGGAAGGTCATCGGGGTGAATAATTTCCGCCATCTTGACCCGCCCCTCGATCAGATCGTCAGCGGCATAACCGGTAAGTTGCAGACATCCCTCGCTGACCAGTTCGAGGCGCCAGGACAGGTCGCTGCGACAGCGATACGCCACGCCCGGGAGGTTGCCGATCAGGGTCTGCAAGATGCGTTGGCTCTCCCGGAGACCATCGAGCTCGCCCAGTTCCCGGGTGAGCCGATCCGCCAGCTCACGTAGGTCGCTGCGTTGCTCTATCGAGGCGGTGATTTGTCGGGCCAGCAGCTCGAGGGCCTCTAGCTGCGAGGCGTCGAGGGCCTTCGATAGGGTGTCGGCGACCGCCAGCACGCCGGCCGGGTCGCGTCCCGCCAGGGCGATGGGGACACTGGCGAAGCACTTGATGTAAGGCGGCCCGGCTACCAGGTCGCAGTGGCGCAATTGCTCGTTGGTCGAGGCATCGGCCACCTGGACCCGTTCTTGGGCGGCGGTGATGGCTGCGCTCAACGCGCCTTGCCAGTAACGCTCGCCATCGGCCATGCCCAGCAGCGCGCCGCACCCGTCACTGTCTTGGACTGGAAAAATCAGCATGACTATTGGCATCTGGCAGGCGAGCGCCGTCAGCTTGACGAAGCTGTCGAGCTCCGCGGCGGGTAAAGGCGCGCGGATAGCACGAAGCTGAACAGCTGCCATAGTCGCTCCTCCAGCGGTCATGCAGCGGCGCGATAGTGGGAGGTTCCTGCCGTGCTGCTGCCTGTAGCCAGGCGCGCGGGCTGGGCTGGCCAGGCTCTGCTATCAGTGTAGCCGCGCAGCCGGGGCGACATGGCGGCGATCACTTGGCCGGCGCCCCGAGTTCAGGGCGCATCGAATAAAAAAGCGCGGCTTACGCCGCGCGAACGCTCAACGTGGTCGCGGGGCAGGGTGAACCGGCCCCGCTGGAGGAGGGTTAGAACTGATCCGCCATCAGTTCATAGAGGCTGTCGGCGCCGCCGCGCATGCAAGCGATCAAACCTTCGATGCGGGGAAGAATGCGCTTGAAGAAGAAGCGTGCGGTGGCCTGTTTCGCCGAGTAGAAGCCCGGGTCAGAGGCCAGTTTGGCTTTTGCCGTGCTGGCCATTCGCGACCAGACGTAGGCATAGGCGACATAGCCGAACAGGTGCAGGTACTCCACCGAGGCGGCTCCTACCTGGCGCGGGTCCTGCTCGGCCCGGTCACGTACCCATTCACTGGACTCCTCGAGTTGTTGCACTGCATCCAGCAGCGCATCGCGATGCTCAACGCCGGGCTCTTGGGCGTAGAGACGGATTTCCGTAAGGAATTCGTCCAGCGCTTTGCCGCCATCGGCGAGAACCTTGCGTCCCAGTAGGTCCAGGGCTTGGATGCCGTTGGTGCCCTCGTAGATCTGGGTGATGCGGCAGTCGCGGATCAGCTGCTCCTGGCCCCATTCGCGGATAAAGCCATGGCCGCCGAAGATCTGCTGGCCGTGGATGGTGGTTTCCAGGCCCATGTCGGTGAGGAAGGCCTTGGCCACCGGAGTCAGCAGGGCGACCAGTTCCTCGGCGCGCTTGCGGGTGGCGGCGTCCTCGCTGTACTTGGCGGTGTCCAGTTGCATGGCGACGTAGCTGGAGAAGGCGCGGCCGCCCTCGTTCAGCGCCTTCATGGTCAGCAGCATGCGGCGCACGTCCGGGTGCACGATGATCGGGTCGGCGACCTTGTCCTTGGCCAGCGGGCCGGTCGGCGCACGGCCCTGGATGCGCTCGCGGGCGTACTCGACGGCGCTCTGGTAGCTGCGCTCGCCCAGGGCCAGGCCCTGGATGCCGACCCCCAGGCGCTCGTAATTCATCATGGTGAACATGGCGCTGAGCCCTTTGTTCACCTCGCCGACCAGGTAGCCGGTGGCGCCGTCGAAGTTCATCACGCAGGTGGCCGAGGCCTTGATGCCCATCTTGTGCTCAATCGAACCGCAGGACAGCGAGTTTTTCTCGCCCAGCGAACCGTCGGCACCCACCATCACCTTCGGCACCAGGAACAGCGAGATGCCCTTGGGACCGGCCGGCGCGTCCGGCAGTTTGGCCAGCACCAGGTGGATGATGTTCTCGGTGAGATCATGTTCCCCGCCGGTGATAAAGATCTTGGTGCCGCTGACCTTGTAGCTGCCGTCGGCCTGGGGTTCGGCGCGGGTTCTGATGATGCCCAGGTCGGTGCCGGCGTGCGGTTCGGTCAGGCACATGGAGCCGGTCCAGACGCCGGCGTACATGTTCGGCAGGTACTGCGCCTTCAGCGCTTCGCTGGCGTGATTGAGGATCGACAGGCAGGCGCCGGCGGTCAGCATCGGGTACAGACCGAAGGACAGGTTGGCCGAGTTGACCATTTCCTCGACCTGCACGCCGATCACCTTGGGCATGCCCATGCCGCCGAATTCGGGCGAACCGCCGACACCGACCCAGCCGCCTTCGGCATAGGTGCGGTAGGCCTCGGGGAAACCGGCCGGGGTCTTCACCGCGCCGTTTTCCCAGGAGCAGCCTTCCTCGTCGCCGCTGCGGTTGAGCGGGGCGACTATCCCGGCGGTGACCTTGCCGGCTTCCTCGAGGATGGCTTGGGCGGTATCCATGTCCAGGCTGTCGGCGAGCCCTGGTAAGGCGGCCCATTGTCTGCCGACGTCGAAGACTTCACTAAGGACGAAGCGGATATCGCGCAGGGGCGCCTGGTAGTTGCTCATGGTCGGTTCTCCGAAGTCGACAAGGGGGTGGTGGCCGTCAGCAGGCGCACCAGGGTTTCGCAGCGCTGCCGCTCGTTCAGCGGGTAGCGCGAGAGCCACAGCGGCAAGTGCTCGAACAACTCGAGGGTCGCAACGCTCTGATCGGGGGCGTTGCAGCCGGTGGTGCCGAGCAGCGCGTAGAGCTTGCGCTGTACCTGCTGACGCAGCCGATCGATGTACTGCCGTCGGCTTGGCTTCAGGCAGCCGGCGTCGCGGGTTGCCAGCTGGAAGTGCAGGGGATGGGACTCGTGGAGCGCTACAAGACGCTGGATCACCTCCTGCAGGGTCGCACTGGCCGATTCGCGCTGATGGCGACGGTCGAACAGCGACAACAGCGCCATGTAATGTTCCTCAATGAACTCCTGAAGCAACTCCTCCTTGCTGGAACAGTGGTTGTAGAGCGAGCCGGCGGTCAGTTCGAGGTGGCTGGCCAGCTCGCGCAGGCTGACTTGGGCGAAGCCGCGTTGGGCAAACAGTTCCAGGGCCCTGGGGCGGTTGCGCTCGAAGCGCGAGCCGGTTCCGGCAGGGCGCGAGATGGGCTCCATGCACTTGGCTGTGTTCATATTGCAACCCCTCAGAGACGGTGTTCGGGAGCAGCGTGTTCGAGACGCGCCGAAGGAGCCGGCCGGGTGCGCAGAACCCTCGTCGTGGGTTGGGTGCTGGCGCATTTCCCGACCGGCCCCGTCAGACGCGTTCGAAGATGACGGCGATGCCTTGGCCGCCGCCGATGCACATGGTGGCCAGCGCATAGCGACCCTTGATCCGGTGCAGCTCATGGATCGCCTTGGTAGCGATGATGGCGCCGGAGGCGCCCACTGGGTGGCCCAGGGAAATGCCGGAGCCGTTGGGGTTGACCTTGTCCGGATCGAAGCTCAGCGCATGCGCCACCGCGCAGGCCTGGGCGGCGAAGGCTTCGTTGGACTCGATGACGTCGAGGTCGGCCAGGCTCAGGCCGGCACGTTGCAGCGCCAGACGGGTCGCAGGGATCGGGCCGAGGCCCATCAGGGTGGGCTCGACGCCGGCGTGGGCATAGGCCACCAGACGCGCCATGGGCTGCAGTCCCTGTTCCTTCACCGCTTCGCCGCTGGCCAGCAGCAGGGCGCTGGCGCCGTCGTTAAGGCCCGAGGCATTGCCAGCGGTGACGCTGCCACCCTCGCGGAAGGCCGGCTTCATCTTCGCCAATTGCTCCAGGGTCACCTCGCCGCGCACGTGCTCGTCGGTCTCGAATTGGATAACGCCTTTGCGGGTCTGGATCTCCACCGGCACGATCTGTTCGGCGAAGCGCCCTTCGGCGATGGCGCGGGCTGCGCGCTGCTGGCTCTGCAGGGCCAGGGCGTCCTGTTCTTCGCGGCTGATGCCGTGCAACTGGGCGACGTTCTCGGCGGTGATGCCCATATGGATGCCGTGCAGCGGGTCCTGCAGGGCGCCGAGCATGTAGTCGAGCATCTTGGCATCGCCCATGCGCGCGCCCCAGCGTACGCTGGGCACCAGATAGCCACCCTGGCTCATGGATTCGGCGCCACCGGCGAGGGCGATGCGCGAATCTCCCAGCAGCAGGCCCTGGGCGGCGTTGACGATGGCCTGCAGGCCCGAGCCGCACAGGCGGTTGACCGTGAGTGCCGGCGCCTCCTTGGGAATCCCGGCCTGCAGGGCCGCCACGCGGCTGATGTAGGCGTCCTTGGGGGTGGTGGGAATGACGTGGCCGAACACCACATGCTCCACCTGCTGCGGGTCGCAGCTCGCCCGCTCGAGGGCGGCGCGAGCGACCAGCGTGGCGAGCTGGGCGGGCGGGGTGTCCTTCAGGGTGCCGCCGTAGGTGCCGATGGCGGTGCGTACCGCGCTGACGACGTAAACTTCGGGTCTGTTCATCCGAGACGCTCCTGGTTCGGTAGTGGAATGACCGCGAGTCTAGGGCGTGAGGCCGGCCGTCTCCTATGCCAGAATTGCGCAGGTGCGGCTGACGAATTTGGACATATCGAGTGTTATGAAAACCTCTAGTACGGGGCGCTCTGACGAACGAGCCGTCCGCAAGGGTGATTCGGTGGCGGTCTATTTCGTCAAGGCGGCCGTGCACCGCTTGGCCCATGCGCCGCAACGCGCCGAGGCGCTGCTGCGTGAGGCCGGCATCGAGTCTGCCCGGCTCGACGATCCGTCGCAGCGGGTGCCGGCCGAGGCGGTCGCGCGGCTATGGCTGCTGCTCACCGAGGAGCTGGGCGACGAGTTCTTCGCCTTCGACTCGGGAGGCATGCCCCGCGGCGCCTTCGCCATCATCTGCCGCAGCGTCGTGCACGAGCCGGATCTGCGGCGAGCGCTGCGCCAGTGCCTGTCCGGCTTCAACCTGTTCCTGCGGGATATCCACGCGCACCTGGAACTGCGTGGCAATCGTGCCGCCATAGTGCTGCAGAACCGCATCGCGGATAAGGCCATCCGCAGCGTCGCCGAGGAGATCTACCTGAGCATGGTGATCGGCGTGGCCTGTTGGCTGGTAGGGCGCCGGATCAATCTGGATCACACCCAGTTCGGCCATCCGCAGCCGCCCCATGGCGCCGATCCGCTGCTCTGGGGGCCCTGGATCGAGTTCGATGCGCCGCGCACCGAAGTGGAGTTCAGCGCCGCCCAGTTGTCCCTGCCGACGGTGCGCAACTTCGCCAGCCTCAAGCAGTTCCTGCGCCATGCGCCGGAAGGGGTGGTGGTGCGCTTTCGCAATCGGGCTGGGTTGGCGGCCGGCGTCTATCGCCGTCTGAAGGCCTCCCCCGAGCTGGACTGGCCGTCGCAGACCCAGATGGCCCTGGATGTGGCCATGAGCGAGTCGGCCTTTCGCCGACAACTGGAGCGCGAGGGCTTCTCCTATCAGGCGCTCAAGCACGAGGTGCGCAAGGCGCTGGCCTTCGACTATCTCAACGACAGCAGCCTGAGCATCAGCGAGATCGCCATCCGCTGCGGCTTTCAGGAGCCCAGCGCGTTTCACCGGGCCTTCCGCCAATGGACCGGCATGAGTCCTGGCCGCTACCGCGCCGCGCGAACGGCGAGCCGGGACTGAGCGCGGCGTTCGCCGACGACTGAGGCCGCATTACCCTCTGTGGTTCCGGCACCCGCGTGCCTTCCCCCTGCCTTCCCTCCGATAACTATCAACGCCAGCCGCTACGCGTGACTGGCAGTGCACGCTGTCGTCCCGCCCGCGCAACCTGACCGCGCTCAGCCCAGCCTGCCGACATCCGATGGAGCCGGCATCTGCGGGTCAGCCGGAGCCTGCGGAACACAAAGGGTTACATCCAGGCAAATTAACATAACAAAAGATTTGCATAACAAGTGTTGCGTAAATTTATGGGCGTGGTTAGAGTGAGGCGAAACAACAAAACGCCTCCAGGAGGTGCGTCAGATGATTACCCTCAAGCCCACCCTGACTCTGCCGGCTGCCGGGCTGTCCGGCTTCGAAACCCCGCTGACCGAGGAAGAGGCGGCCATCCAGGCCTCGGTGCACCGCTTCGCCAAGGAAGTGTTGCGTCCGCTGGGGCGTGAACTGGACCGGATGAGCGCCGAGCAGGTCGCCGCGCCGGGATCGCCGTACTACTCGCTGTTCGCTGAGTTCGCCAAGCTGGGGTTGGATCCGGCGCTGTTGGCGGAGCTACCGCCGGAGATGGCGGTGCGCATCGAGTCGATGATCGGCGAGGAGATGGGCTGGGGCGATTCCGGGCTCGGCGTGTCCCTGGGTTGCGCCGGCTTCCCGCTGCAGATGGCGGTAGCCGCCGGCAACGCCGAGCTGGTGGAACTGTGCCAGGGCCGGATCGGCTGCTGGATGGCCACCCAGCCCGATCGCGGCAGCGACAACCAGCTGCTGGATATCGCCCGCGACTGGCCGGCGGGCACCCCGGCCAATATCGGCAACCTGACCGCCAAGGTGGTCGGCGACGAGATCATCATCAATGGCCAGAGCTCGGCCTGGGTGTCCAATGGCGCGGTGGCGCAGGTGGCCTTCGGTCTGATGTGCGCCGACTACGGCGACGGTTTCTACGGCAAGGATGGTCTGCCCAACGGTATCGCGGTGATAGTGCCGCTGGATATCAAGGGTGTCTCCAAGGGCAAGCCGCTGGAGAAGATCGGCCAGCGCTCGCTGCCCCAGGGCGAAATCTACTTCGACAACGTGCGCGTGCCGCGGCGCTTCGCCATCGCCGAGAAGGACGGCTACTACGGGGCCGTCAGCTCCTCCTGGTCCTATGCCGGCACGCACATGAGCCAGGTCTTCACCGGCGTCGCCCGGGCCGCCTTCGAGCTGGCGCTGCAGTACTGCCATGAGCGCCGCCAGGGTGGCCGCATGCTGATCGACCACCAGATGACCCGCCTGCGCCTGGGCGAGATGCTGCGCCGCGTCGAGACCGCCCGCGCCGTCGCCCGCCGTTCGCTGAGCTTCGCGCGCCTGTCGCCGCAGACCCATCCCTATGCCACCGCCTCGGCCAAGGTCACGGTCACCGAGGAGGCGCTGGCGGTGGTCCAGGAGGCCTTCCGCCTGTTCGGCGGCAACGGTACCACCCTCGAATACCCGATCGAGAAGCTGCTGCGTGACACCCAGTCGGCGCTGATCGAAGACGGCGAGAACCGCATCCTGACCATGCGCCTGGGGCTGCTGGCGCAGCAGCTCTATGCCGAGGGCTGGGCGCAGAACTGATCCACCCGCTCCACCAGAACCTTCATCCAAGAACAAAACGAGGTACTCGAAATGGCCAAATATCCTGTCGTTGTCTATGGCGCCAGTGGCTACACCGGCATGCTGACCATGGACTGGCTGATCGACCAGAGAATCCCCTTCACGGCCGTGGCGCGCAACGCCGGGCGGGCCAAGGAAATGATGGCGCAGCGCGTCGTCGGCCTGGAAACGGCCACCTACGAGATCATCGAGTGTCCGCACGAGGTCGAGGCCCTGACCGCCGTGTTCAAGGGCGCGAAGGTCGTCTGCAACACCGTCGGCCCGTTCGTCAATTTCGGACTGACCACCGCCGAGGCCGCGCTGAAAGCCGGCTGCCACTACCTGGATCCGGCCGGTGAGCAGGAGCACATTCGTGCCCTGCGCGACCAGTTCGGCGAGCTCTATCGCCAGGCCGGCCTGCTGCTGTCGCCGTCGCTGTCCTATATGTACACCTACGCCGAGATCGCCGCCGAGCTGGCCCTGGAAACCCCCGGAGTCGACTCGTTGGAAACCGCGACCCTGACCCGTGGTCCGCGTGTCGGCGCCGCCGGCGTGACCGTGGGCTCCACCGCCACCATCTTCGAAGGCTTCCGCCACCCGGGTGCCTACCTGTGGGAGAAGGAGCTGATTCCCTACGCGCCCAACAGCAGCTTCAACGTCGTATGCCCCAGCCTGCTTGAGTCGGTTTTCTGCCTGCCCTGGGGCGGCACCTCGCTGCCGATCTACTTCCAGAACGACGGCCGCGTGCGCAGCTGCATGTCCTGCGTCGGCTTCTACGACAACCCGGTGATGAAGATGGTCCACGGCCTGGGGCAGAAGTGGGAGGCCGAGTACAAGCACCTGCCCAAGGAGCAGCAGGACGCGGTGATTCAGAACCTGGTGGATTCGACCACGCCGAGCATGCCGCCGCGCGAGCGCAGCACCCTGCAGCGCACCGTGGATTTCGCCATCGGCCGTGGCCAGCTGGCGTCGGTGCGTGCCACCGTGCACGGCATCACCCCCTACATCGCCACCGGTGCCCTGCATGCCGCGGCGGCGGCCAGGTTGCTGGACAACGACACCGCCAAGGTGGGCTTCGCCTCGTCGTCCAAGGCCTTCGGCCACCGCTACATGCTCGGCTTCCTCGAGCAGCGTGGCCTGGCGCGCGCAACCATCACCCAGCTGTGAAGTGACGACAATGGCAATCATCGATTTCTTCGACCGTGGCTGGCGGCTCAATCCGCACGGCGCGGCCTATATCCAGGACGGTCAGGTCACGTCCTTTACCGAAGCGGGCGAGATGTCCTGCCGCATCGCCAACGCGTTGCTGGCGAGTGGCTATTCGTCCGGGATGAAGGGTGCGGTCTGGGCGGCCAACGACGTGACGGCCTGGCTCTGCGCCCTGGGCCTGTGGCGCGCCAATATGTGCTGGATTCCGGTGGGCGCGCGCAACGCGCCCGAGGAAAACCGCCATGTGCTGGATGCCTTCGACTGCGAGGTGCTGTTCTACCAGCGCGAGTTCGCCGAGACCGTCGCCGCGCTGCGGCCGCAGTTGCCGAAGATCCGTGAGTGGATCTGCATCGACGGCGAGGTGGAGGGTGCCGAGTCGTTGGAAAGCTTCGTGGCGGAACAGACGGCCACCGATCCGCGGGTCGCCGTCGATCCGGACGACGTGATCTGGCTCGGCCCCACCGGCGGTACTACGGGCCTGCCCAAGGGTGTGATGAACACCCATCGCAGCGTGCAGACCAGCTTCGCCCACTTCATGATCAATACGCCGTATCCGGCGGGTGCCCGGCCGGTGAATTTGGCGGCGGCGCCCATGACCCACACCGCCGGCATGCTGTCCATGCCTTGCACGGCCAGGGGCGGCACCGTCGTGGTGATCACCAAGCCGGAGCCCCAACTGCTGCTGGCGGCCATTCCCACCTATGGGGTGACCGAGTTCTTCCTGCCGCCGACCGTGATTTACCGGCTGCTGGACATTCCGGACCTGAACAAGAAAGTCGACTTCTCCTCGTTGCGCTACTTCCTCTACGGCGCCGCGCCGATGTCGGTGGACAAGCTGCGTCAGGCGATCGAGGTGTTCGGTCCGGTGATGATGGAAGGCTACGGTCAGACCGAGGCGCCGGGCGCCATCGCCCATCTGCCACCCGGCGAGCATTTCGTCGACGGCGAAGTGGCCAGCGATGAGCGGCTGTCCTCCGTCGGCCGGCCCAATCCGCTGATTCGCGTCGAGATCATGAACGACGACAACCAGATCCTCGCCCAGGGCGAAACCGGCGAGATCTGCGTGCGCGGCGACCTGATCATGAAGGGCTACTACAAGGAGCCGCAGAAGACCGCGGAGACCATCATCGACGGCTGGCTGCACACCGGCGATATCGGCCACCTCGATGCCGATGGCTACCTGCACATCACCGACCGCAAGAAGGACATGATCATCTCGGGCGGCTTCAACGTCTATCCGAGCGAGGTCGAGCAGGTGCTCTGGGGCCATCCCGCGGTGCGCGATTGCGCGGTGATCGGCGTACCGGACGAGAAGTGGGGCGAGGCGGTCAAGGCGGTCATCGAGCTCAACGAGGGCCAGAGTATCGACGCCGAAGCGCTGATTGCCCTGTGCAAAGACAAGCTCGGCTCGGTGAAGGCGCCGAAGTCGATCGACATCGTCGAGTCCCTGCCGCGCAGCCCGGTGGGCAAGGTGCTGAAGAAGGACCTGCGTGCCCGCTACTGGCAAGGCGCCAGCCGGCAGATCTGAAGTCGAGGAGTCTCCTGATGGAACCCATCTATATTGCCGGCATTGCGATGACCGAGTTCGGCCGTCATCCGGATCGCAGCCTCCAGGACCTGGCCCTGGAGGCGCTCAACGGCGCGCTGGCGGATGCCGGCGCCCAGCGCGCCGATATCGGCGCGGTGTTCTACGCCGGTATCACCAACGGCGCGCTGCAGGGCCAGCTGTCCATTCCGGGGCAGGTGGTGATGAGCAAGATCGGCATCGAAGGGGTGCCGGCCTACAACGTCGAGAACGCCTGCGCTTCGGGCAGCACCGCGGTGCATCTGGCGGTGCAGAGCCTGCGTGCCGGCGCCACCGATGTGGCGCTGGCCCTGGGCTGCGAGAAGATGGTGGTAGCCGACAAGGCGAAGTCCTTCGCCCTGTTCGAGGCCGGTTGGGACGTCGCCCGCGCCGAGGAGAACTTCGCCACCCTGTCGAAGATGGGCGATGGGGTAGTGCCGCCGCCCGGCTCGGAGTCCGATCGCCCGTACAGCCGCTTCATGTCCATCTATGCCGGCTTCTGCCGCTGGCACATGAAGACCTACGGCACCACCCAGCGGCAGATCGCGGCGGTGTGCGCGAAGAACCACAACCACTCGGTGCACAACCCCTACTCGCAGTTCCGCAAGCCCTTCACCATCGAGGAAGTGCTGGCGGCGCCGCCGATCACCTATCCGATCACCCTGCCGATGTGCGCCCCCATGACCGACGGCGCCGCCGCCGCGATCATCTGCACCGAGGCGGGCCTCAAGCGCATCGGCGCCGACCCCAAACGCTGCGTGCGCATCGCCGCCAGCGTGATCCGCAGCTTCACCCTGCGCAGCATGGATGAGACGGACAAGCACGTCAGCCATCTGGCCGCGCTGCAGGCCTACGAGACCGCCGGCCTCGGCCCGCAGGACATGCATGTCGCCGAGGTCCACGACGCTTCCGCCATGGGCGAGATCATCCAGGCGGAAAACCTCGGCCTGGCACCGATGGGGCTGGGCGGCGTATGCGCCGAGCGCGGCGATTTCACCGTGGGCGGGCGGATTCCGATCAACCCCTCCGGCGGCCTGGAGTCCAAGGGCCATCCGCTCGGCGCGACTGGGATTGGCCAGCTCTTCGAGCTGACCACCCAGCTGCGCGGCGAAGCCGGCGCCCGCCAGGTCGAGGGCGCGCGTCATGCGATCCAGGAAAACGGCGGTGGCCTGATCGGCGTCGAGGAAGGCGCCGTGGCCGTTCACATTCTGAGCCGATAGGAGCGCCTGCCATGTCAGCATTCCGTCGCGGCACGAAAAACGGGACCAGCAGTGAAGTCGGGCAATTTCGTCGCCACGGCGGGTGGCTGGAAAAGCCGGCCGACCTGCAGCCAGAGCTGGAGGGCGCTGTCAGCGCCGACGTGATCGTGGTCGGTGCCGGCTTCGCCGGCCTGTCCACCGCGTTGGAGCTGACGGCTCTCGGCGCCAAGGTGATCGTGCTCGAGCAGGAGTTTGCCGGGTTCGGTGCCAGTGGGCGCAATGCCGGCTACCTCGGCGGCAGCCTGGGCATCGAATTCGAATTCTTCCTCAAGCGTGTCGGCATCGAGCAGGCGAGGAAGATCGTCAGCTTCTACGACGAAGGCGTCAGCTACGTGGAGCGCAGGCTCGACGAGCTTGGCATCGACTGCGACTACAACCGCTCGGGCAATATCCGCGTAGCGGTGCATCCCTCGCAGGAGAGGAAACTACGCAAGGCCATGCAGCTCGGTCTCGAACTCGGCTCCCGGACGCAGTTCCTGGACGCTGCCGAGATGCGCGCGCGCGGGATACCGCCGGCGTTTCTGTTCGGCTATGCCCAGCAACACGGCGGCACCCTGGACCCCGGCAAGTATGTGCTGGGGCTGCGCCGCGCGGCGCTTGAGGCCGGCGTGCAGCTGTACGAGAACACGCCGCTGCTGTCCTACAGCGCAGGGCAGACCATCCGCTGCATGACCCGGCGCGGCTTCGCCAGCGCGCCATTTCTGGTGCTCGCCACCAACGCCTATACCCCGCAGCTCGGTCTGCTCAAGGACAAGGTTGTGCCGCTGCGCGTCTCGGCGATCGAGACCGAGCCGCTTTCCCCGGCGCAGCTGGCGACGCTGGGCTGGCAGGGGAGGGAAGGCCTGATCACCGCGCACTGGACGATGGAGAGCCACCGTCTGACGGCCCGCAACTCGCTGGTGATCACCACCAAGCGACTCGACTATGCCTATGGCGGGCAGACGCCGAACGAGCCTGACCTGGCCGCTTATCGCGCCCTGGCTGCGGCGCTGAACGAGCGCTTTCCCACCCTGCGCGGGCTGGGCATTCGCTCGACCTGGAGCGGCTACGTCAGCATGGCCTACGACGCCTTGCCGGTGGTTGGCGAAACCGGTGCTCACGACAACGTGCTCTATACCGCCGGCTGTTCGGGGCATGGCGTCGCCACCCAATCGCTGATGGGGCAGCTGCTCGCCGAACGGATTGGTGGCATCGAGCATCCGCTGCTGGCTGCGTTGCGCCACAAGACGCCGTCAACGCTGCCCGAACCCCTGCAGTGGTGCGCCGTCAAGCTCGCCCTCGGGGCGGCGAACCGGATGGACGGCTGGACCAACAGCAGGGCGCGGCGCGCCGCCGGGTATTGAGCCTGGCGGCCAACTTCGATCATTTCTTTGGAAGCTGAATCTATGAATGCCAACTCGAGAGAGGTCGTGCAGCTAACGGCCTGGGCCGCCATCCTGGGTGGAATCTTCGCCTATCTGAATGTCGGGTTCATGCTGGTGGTCACCCAGGGCGACATGAATCTGTCCCTGCAAGGCACCTACATGTTGACCGCCTCGGCGCAGGTGCGTGAGTTCTTCCGCTGGTCGATGCTGGCGGACGTCCTCGGCTTCTATCTGCCGCTGCTGATCATCGGCGGTTACTTCTGGGCCAGTTTCCGCGACAGGGCAGGGGTCCTGGGCGACATGGCGGTTTTGGCCATCGTTGTCTACGTCATCCTCGGGGTGGCCGGCGCCAGCCTTCAGTTGGCGGTGCTCAACCCCCTCGCCAGCCTGCATGGCGAAGGCGGCGAAGCCGCCAAGGCTGCCGCCGAGGCCGCCTGGACCAGCATCGCCACCGCCAGTCAAAAAGGGCTGTGGTGGTGCGAGGGCCCCGTCGTGCTGTTCTGGGGCCTGATCGTCGGCAAGCAGCTCAAGGACGCCGGCTGGGGCAAATCCATCCTGTGGCCGTTGAGCATAGTCGGCTGGTGCTTCGGCCTGTTCTTCGTCTCCGGCTTTTTTCAGAGCCTGGCCGTGCTGACCAATCTGCTGTTGGTCGTGGTCGTCCTGATCTTCCCCCTGTGGCTGCTGATGTTCGGCGCGCAATTGCTGCGTGGGCCGAAGTTGCGGCTGGCCGATCAACTTTCCTAACAACTGCGAGAGGCGCTCAGTATGTCCAAGAAGCCCAGCGTTGAAGCCGGCCTCGATTCGAGGCGCAGGCAATTGTTGAAACTCGCCGGCGCCACGGCAGCCGTGGGAGGCCTCGGCCTGAAAATGGGGCTGGCCAACGCCAGCGAAGAGCAGGCGAATGGTGTGATCGATGTGGCCATCATCGGCAGCGGCCTGGCTGGCCTGACCGCTGCCCGCGATTTGCTGCTGGCGGGCAGCGAGTCCTTCGTCGTGCTGGAAGCCAGGAACCGTGTCGGCGGGCGCACCCTCAACTTCGAGGTTGAGGGCGGGCATGTCTCCGAGGTCGGTGGCCAGTGGATCGGGCCTGGCCAGACCGCCGTGGAAGACCTCGCGCGCCAGCTGGAGGTAGGCACCTTCCCGCAGTACTACCAAGGCAGCACGGTCATTCTCGGCGGCGACGGTCGCCTCGAGATCGATCTCGAGGGCACCTTCGGCACCGACATGAAGGTCGCGCACAAGCTGAGCGAGCTTTCCCGCGATGTACCTTCGGGCGCGCCCTGGAAATCGCCGAAGGCCGCCGAGCTGGACCAGCTTTCGGTCGGCGACTGGCTGGCCAAGCAGAACATCAAGCCCGAGGAACAGCCGGGTTGGGACGCCAGCATGACCCTTACCGGCGGCGTCACCCCGGCCAAGATGGGGCTGCTGCATTTCCTGTCGATGATCAACTCGGCCAGCTGCGACTACGAGAAACTCGACTCAATCAAGGACAGCGCCCAGGGCACCCGATTCGTCGGCGGCTCGCAGATTCTCAGCACCAAGATGGCCGAGCAGCTGGGCGACAAGGTGCGGCTGGCATGCCCGGTGCGCAAGATTTCCGGCTGGGACGGCGAGGTCGTCACCCTGCATACCGATCAGGGACCGGTGCGCGCGCGTCAGGTGATCGTGGCCATCCACCCCGCGCTGTGCAATCAGGTGCAGTTCGAGCCGCCTCTGCCGCCGGCCCGCGCCGCCCTGCAGCGCGCCTGGCCCGCCCACTCTCCAGCGCGCAAGACGGCCATGGTGTATGCCCGCCCGTTCTGGCGCGACAAGGGCCTCAATGGCCACATCATGATGCTGGGTGGGCCGGTCATCTGGGCCTGGGACAATTCGCCGCCCAATGGCGAGGTGGGCATCATCAACGCCTTCGTCTCCAACGCCAACCTGCCCTCCGATCCCGCAACGGCGAAGCAGACGCTCATGGAGCTCTACGCGCGCGCCTGGGGCGACCAAGCGCTGCAGCCGGTGGCCTACCACGACCAGGACTGGGGGCGCGACGACCCTTGGTCGATCACCTGCGTCTCGGCTATCCCGCCGGGTTTCTGGACCACCCATGGCGAGGCCCTGCGTCCCCCGTGCGGCAAGCTGATCTGGTCCGGTACCGAGACCGCCGACATCTGGGCCGGTTACATGGACGGAGCCGTGCGCTCGGGGCACCAGAGTGCCCTGCAGGCGCTCAACGCCCTGCGTCGGGCATAGGAGGCGAAGATGAAGAAATTGCTAGTACTGGGTGTCGTTGCCGTCGTTGCGGTGCTGCTGGCGGTTTATGGCCGCGATGGTCTCGATCTCTATCGCCTGATGGGCCATGTCGAGACCTCCAGCGAGGCCAACCAGGCCGATGGAGGGGCCTGGCCTCGTCTGACCGATGCCTGCATCGGTTGCCATGGCGTCCAGGGGCACTCGCAACACCAGGGTTACCCGGCCCTGGCGGGCCAGCCCGCGCCGTACCTGGCGGCGCAGCTCAAGCGTTTCGCCAGTGGCGAGCGGGCCAACCCGAACATGGGCCCCTTGGCCATCACCCTGTCCGAGGTCGAGATCGAGCAGCTGTCGGCGTATTTCGCCAAGCAACCGCCCACGGAAAACCGCTCCTTCAAGCCGGACCCCGCGCTGCGCGAACAGGGCGAAAAACTGGCGGCGAACGGCGGTTGCGCCGCCTGTCATGGCGCAGGCCTGCTGGGCCATGACCAGTTTCCGCGGCTGGCGGGGCAGGGGCACGACTACCTGCTGGCGCAGCTGAATGCCTTTGCCCAGGGGCGGCGCCAGGACCCGACCGGCGCAATGACGGCCATCGCCGCGACCCTCTCCGAGGGCGATCGGCAGGCTCTGGCCCACTACCTCGCAGCGCTCCCCCCTGCGGCGAAGTGATCCATCGATTGAGTATTTGATAGAGGCTATTGCTATGGAAATTAAGGAAGCTCTTGCGTTGCTTTCCAGTGTGTTCCTGATCGTTTGCGGCGTGGTGTACGGCCTCAAATATGTGCGGGTGCGGAAGAATTACCTGCTGGGTTTCGAGTGGCTGATCGTCGCCTTCTCCGCGTCGAATCTTCTGTTCTTCCTGCTAACGGGGTTTGGGCCTAGCTACAGCGTCTCCTTTTTCCTCGATGCTTTTTCCCGCGCTTTCGGCGTGCCGATCGTGGCCGTGCTGGGGCTGATGGCGGTCACCCATAACTACAAGCCGTCGGTTGCCAAGGACATCGTGATTTTCGCGCTCACCTTCGCCGCCACCTTCGTGCTGGTGCTGGCCGACTTCGTGAAGGGGCCGCTGCCGTACTTCTACCTGCTTATGTGGTGCTGCTACACGGTCTTTCTCGTCTATTTCAGCTGGCGGCTGCTGCGTGCCGGCGAGCACCTGCATGCCCTGCTCAATACCCTGGCGGCGGCGGCGGCTTTGGGTATCGCGGTGGTCTATGACTTCTTTCCGATCCCGGGGGACGACGACAAGATGGTGTTCATGATCTACGCCCTGACCGTCTGGGGTTGCCAGATCGTTCAGCAGTACTACGCCTATGGCGCGCTGGAGCGTGCAGGGGCGAGGGCGCCCGGGTCCCTTGTGCTGTCCCGCTGATCGAGTTGCGCATCCGCAGGGAGTGAGCCGTCGCCGCCTGACGGCTCATTCTCGCTCCAGCTCATTGCTGTAAGACCGGCGCCTTCTGCTCCGCCTTCGGCGTGACAACGATGGCGTCGTTATCAACGGCGTCGAAAGACCTGCCCCGAGTGATTGGGGCAACGGAGTTCATGGATTTGAACACAGTGCTGATCCCTCCCTGATTCCCCCAGCCACTAACCCTCCCAGGTTTCGCGAGTACGGTCCGGCCGCATCCCATGGTGCCGGACGGGGAACAGTCGTCCGCGAAAAAAGCAAGCGCTTACATACCGAACACAACAACAAGAGGTAGAGAACGCATGAGAAGGAAACAACCACGCTGGCAACCCACCCGCATAGCCTGTGCGCTGGGGCTGGTCGCCGGCACCTGTGCTTCGGCGCATGCCGTCACCTTCAATATCGGCGAGCTGGAGGGGCAGTTCGACTCGCAACTGTCAGTCGGCGCCAGCTGGTCGGTGCGCGGGGCCGATCCGGATCTGATCGCATTCAACAATGGCGGTGACGGCCTGGCGCCGTCCTCGGACGACGGCCACCTGAATTTCAAGCGGGGCGAGACCTTCTCGAAGATCTTCAAGGGTGTGCACGACCTCGAGCTGCGTTATGGCGACAGCGGAGCCTTCGTCCGCGGCAAGTACTGGTACGACTTCGAGCTGAAGGACGAACAGCGCCTGTTCAAGGACATCGACGACTCCAACCGCAAGCAGGCCGCCCAGGCCTCGGGTGCCCAGATCCTCGACGCCTTCCTCTACCACAACTACGCCATCGACGATCTGCCCGGTTCCGTACGTTTGGGCAAGCAGGTGGTGAGCTGGGGCGAGAGCACTTTCATCCTCAACAGCATCAACTCGATCAATCCGATCGACGTGGCGGCGTTCCGACGCCCGGGGGCCGAGATCAAGGAAGGCCTGATCCCGGTGAACATGTTCTATGTCTCGCAGAGCCTGAGCGAGAACCTGTCCGCCGAGCTGTTCTACCAGCTGGAGTGGGACCAGACCGTGGTCGACAACTGCGGCACCTTCTTCGCCCAGCAGGATGTGGCGGCCGACGGCTGCGACCATGAGCTGGCCGTTCTGCTGACCCAGCAGCAGCTCGCCGACGCAGGTTTTGCGGGCGTGATTCCTGCGCTACAGGCCAATGGTGTCAGCTGGGGGGCACCTGACGAGGGCGTGATCGTGCGTCGCGGCGGTGACCGGGACGCGCGCGACAGCGGGCAGTGGGGGACCGCGCTGCGCTACTACTTCGCGCCGTTGGATACCGAGTTCGGCGCCTACTTCCTGAACTATCACAGCCGCACGCCGTTCTTCAGCGCCACGGCGCCGGACGCATTCACCTACGGCGTTGCCGATCTCTTCGGCCCTGCGGCGCCGCTGGTGGTGGCGGGCAATTCCAGCTACTTCCTGGAGTATCCGGAGGATATCCGCCTCTACGGTCTGAGCTTCTCCACCACGCTGCCCAGCGGTACCGCCTGGAGCGGCGAGATCGGCTATCGGCCGAATGCGCCGGTGCAGATCAACACCACGGACATTCTCTATTCGGGCCTCACGCCGCTTACCGTCGACCCGCTGTTCGACAACGCCTCCATCCTCAGCGCCACACCGGGTCAGGATCTGCATGGCTACCGACGCAAGGAGATCACTCAGCTGCAGACTACCTTCATTCACTTCTTCGATCAGGTCATGGGGGCTTCCCGTCTGACGCTGCTGGGCGAGGTCGGTGTGGTGCATGTCGGCGGACTGGATCACTCCGGTGACGTTCGCTACGGACGTGACCAAATGTTCGGCCCGGGGCCGCTGCCGAGCGGCGCCTGCCCGATCCTCAATAGCCAGTCCCTGGGTAACAACCCGAATGCCGAGAATGTCTCCCGGTACTGCGAGAACGACGGTTTTGCCACCAGCACCGCCTGGGGCTATCGCGCGCGGGCGATCTGGGAATACCCCAATGCCTTCGCCGGCGTCACGCTCAAGCCGAGCCTGTCCTGGTCTCACGATGTCGAGGGCTACGGCCCCAACGGCCTGTTCAACGAGGGGGCCAAGGCCGTCAGCCTGGGCCTGGATGCCGAGTACCAGAGCACCTACAGCGCCAGCCTGTCCTACACCGACTTCTTCGGTGGCCAGTACAACACCTCGATCGATCGTGACTTCGTGGCCCTGAGCCTCGGCGTGTCCTTCTAAGTGGAGTCCCTGCACATGAAAAAGACAGTCATCCTGAGCTATTCGCTGGCGCTGAACCTCGGCCTGGCCGGCGCCGCCTTCGCCGCAGTCAGTGCCGAACAGGCCAGCCAGCTTGGCGCCGCACTAACGCCGCTGGGGGCCGAAATGGCCGGCAATGCCGCCGGCACCATTCCCGCCTGGACTGGCGGCCTGGCCAAGGACGCAGGCAGTCGGGACGCCGCCGGTTTCCTCAGCAACCCTTTCGCCGGCGAGCAGCCGCTGTTCATCATTACGGCGCAGAACCTGGCGCAGTACCAGGACAACCTCACGCCAGGCCAGTTGGCCTTGTTCAAGCGCTATCCCGGCACCTACCAGCTATCCGTCTACCCCAGCCACCGCAGTGCCAATGCCCCCGATTTCGTCTACCAGGCCGCCAGGGCGAACGCGACCCAAACCACCATGGTCGAGGGGGGCAATGGCCTGGCCGAGTTCTCCACCGCCATACCCTTCCCGATTCCGCAGAATGGCTTGGAAGTGGTGTGGAACCATCTCACCCGCTACCGAGGTGGCAGCGTCAAGCGCAGTCATGTGCAGGCCGTGCCGCTGGCCAACGGCAGCTTCGTGCCGGTGCGCTTCAAGGATCAATTCACTTTCCGCGATCGCATCGCCGGCTTCGATCCGGCCAACCCGGGCAACGTCCTGTTCTACTACAAGCAGCTGGTCACCGCCCCGTCGCGCCTATCCGGTGACGTCTTGCTGGTGCACGAGACGCTCAACCAGGTCAAAGAGCCGCGTCTGGCCTGGTTGTACAACGCCGGACAGCGCCGCGTACGCCGCGCCCCCCAGGTCTCCTACGACGGCCCCTATCCGGCCTCCGAAGGCCAGCGCGTCGCCGACAACCAGGACATGTTCAACGGGGCGCCGGACCGTTACGACTGGAAGCTGGTCGGCAAGCGCGAGATCTACATCCCCTACAACAGCTACCGGCTCGACGGGGCGGACCTGAAGTACGCGGATATCGTCAAGCCCGGGCATATCAACCCGGAGCTGACCCGCTACGAGCTGCACCGGGTCTGGCAGGTCGAGGCGACCCTCAAGCCGGGCGAGCGACACATCTACGCCAAGCGGGTCTTCTTCGTCGACGAAGATAGTTGGCAGATCGCCCTGGCCGATCACTATGACGCGCGCGGCACCCTCTGGCGCGTTGCCGAAGGCCATCTCTCGCCGATGTACGACCTGCAGATCCCCTGGCTCGGTACCGAGGCGCTGTATGACCTGATCAACGGCCGCTACATCGTGTCCGGCATGCACAACGAGGAGAAGGAGCCGCTGCAGTTCGGCTTCAGCTCAAGCGCCGCCGAGTACACCGCTGCCGCGCTGCGTAGCTCGGGCATTCGCTGAATGACTACTCCATAGTGGGCCACAAGCCTGCTCCTTTAGCCGCCCTTCGGGGCGGTTTTTTTGCGCTCGGATTTTGCTTATGGGGAGCGTTGGATCGGTTGGGCGTTACTGGTCGTGGTGGGCCGGAATGGAGCCAAGCCGGTCGGTTGCGACAGGCAACAAGCGGCCAGAAGCAGCCATTCGAATGCGAGCGGATGGCAGATATATCTGCCTCCGCTCCTTATTCGTGTGATCGTTGCTGCGGGAATGGTGATGTGAACCGCACCAAGTTCTGGCGCCAAGCATAGTCGTGTGGCATATAGCTATTATTAGCGGATGTCATTTATTCCATAATGGCTACTGCGCGGGCATAACATTCGAAAGAGGGTGTGCTCGGCATTGCACGGAAGGCCAAGAGCTAGGATCAGGTAGATGTTTAACAGAATCACGCGCAGCGCTAGTCGTTGTTGGTGGGCGCTTGTCGCCGGTGGCCGTGCAACACGGCGATCCTTTGAGGCTTGGCGCAGTGATGAAGATCGCTTTTTCGAGCCCCTGACTCCCGTGTTTGTGGAAAACGATAGGGCCGCGCGATACGAGCGTGAGCTTTTACGGGCATTGCACAACGAGGAAGTGCTAAACATTGCGATCACAGGCGGCTATGGCGCGGGCAAGAGCAGTGTTCTGAAGACTTTTTTCGAGCACCACCGTGGCTTTAAGCACACCTTCATATCGCTGGCCACGTTCACTAAAGCGAATGCTCCCACGGCTATCGCGCCAAAATCGTCTGATGAGTTGGCTGAGTCTCCGGAGGCAAACATTACTGTATCGGTTGCCCCCGATAGCGATTCGGCAGCTAATGCCGATCTAATCAACCGTATCGAAGAGACGATCGTCCAACAGCTTCTGTACGCGGTACAAGCGAAGCAGCTTCCCAAAACACGGCTCAAACGCATTTCTCATGCGTCAACGCTGCGAGTTTTTTGGCGTACGCTGTGCGTTGCTGCAATCGTTTTCTGCTCGTTACGGTTAGGAGTGCCGAAGCTACGAACTCTTTCCGGTGTAGAAACGGATTGGGCACTGAAATGGCTAATGTGGGTGCCTGAATCTCTTGCGCTCGGAGTGGTAGTAGTCGGCGGCGTGTGGGCCTTGTATTCAGGCTTAAAGCTGCTCTCACTCTTTAGCATCGACGGTCTTACGATCAAGGGCGGTAAGCTTGAGGCGGCCCATCATGGGTCAGTGCTGCATAAGAACATCGACGAAATCATCTACTGCTTTGAGCGCAGTGACATCGACGTCGTAGTGATCGAAGACCTCGACAGATTCGACATTCAGGAGATTTTCTTCAGGTTGCGCGAGATAAATTTCATCATTCGCCAGTCCCCACAGATCAAGCGCCCCATTCACTTCATCTACGCGCTGCGAGATGAGATGTTTACCGTCACGGATAAGACAAAGTTTTTTGACCTGATCATCCCGATCATTCCGGTGGTGAATTCAGAGAACTCGCGTGAAAAGCTCATCGAGCTTTTGGGTCAGCGATACGTAGGCAATCGGGCGCTAAGTGAAGGCCTCGCGCCCAAGCTGCTAGAGACGGTGGGCTATCACATCGATGAGATGCGGCTGATCAAGAACATCGTGAACGAGTTCGACCTCTACGCCAATACCCTTGCTAATAGCGGTTTGGATCTTGTTCCGAACAAGCTTTTCGCGATGGTAGCACTCAGGAGTCTGCACCCTGACGCGTATTCGGATCTACTCAAGCGTAAAGGTGTGGTCTACGAAGTCATCGAAGGCTATCCCGCTTGGATCAAATCGGAGCTTCAACGCCATCAGGCTGCGATAACAGTGTTGAGGGAGCGCCTAGCGAAGCGCGAGGCGGAAGTCGCTACTGACCTGGCGAGCCTTCGAGCATGTGTCTGGTTTGAGCTCCTTCGCAGAGGCACTCTCGAAAACGCCAATACACTATGGCTAGAGAACCGTGCCGTCATTTCGCCGCTGGAGTTTGTGAAAGATGAAGTATTTGAGCAGGTGACTAGACAGAGAAATGTCTACCCATGTGTCTCTGGATACGGAAATCAGAGAGGGGAAGCCCTGAGCCCCAAAGTCGTGCTGAAGGATCTGCTTTACGATGAGCGAGTTGCTGGCCTTGAGGTGTCAATTCATGACATCGATGATGAGATAAGTGAGCTCCAGCAAAAACTTACCAAGCTGAAGACCATGCCGTTCAGGGAGGCGTGTAATGACGGCTATGGAGATTCATTCTCTCCACGGCTAAAAGATTATGGGCTTATCGCCTTCCTGCTGCACCGAGGCTACCTAGACACCGATTACACCGATTACCTTGGGTACTTCTACGAAGGTACGTTGACCCAGGCGGACAAGAAACTCACGATGGCCCTCGCCCGGGGCGAAATGCTGGACGTCGGTACACCGATACGAAATCCGGAGCGAGTCGTTAGCAAACTAGATCTTGACTCAGTCAACAAGGGCAAGGGGCTGCTGGTGCACTTGATGACTGAGCTCGTTCGCCCGCACCTGGATGACGTCGAAACCAGGGAAGAAAAACTGTCAGTAATTCTCAAGAGCAGTCATCACCACATGGGACGTCTCTCTGAGGTGGCTGAGCTACTACCAGAAGAGAGTAGGAACGCCTTCATCAAGGCACTTTTCAGGAACGACCCCAACCTCATCAATCAGCTCCTTTCCTACGACAAAGCAAACCTTGCCCGCGAAGATCTGGTAGTTATGGTGCTGGATAGCTTGTCGGCTGACCAACTTGAACAACTGCAGGGGCGTAGGGGGGCGCTGCTCAAGGTCATAAACAACCTGCATGAGGTCTCAAGGCTGATTCCCGGACTTGCCTCCGGCCAAACGGGCTGGGCATGGCTGAAAAGCAAACCTGCACAGTTTTGTAATGTCAGTGATGCTACGACAGCGGAAGAACTCAAAGCCTTGATCGAGTGGGGCTGCATCAGTCTCACCATGCCCATGCTGAGGCTGTTATGCAGCACCTTGGAGCCAGACACCAAAGTCGAAACAGTTTCTCATCACCGGCTTAGCCAGTTGGAGTTGGTGGGCTTCCAAGGCCTTGTTGAAAAATCACCCTCGAAGTATGTAGGGGAGCTGTTGGGCCAGACGGGCATCCTTGACGAAACAGAGGGCTCACTACTTGCAGTGCTTGCTCTCCTTGAGGGCGAAGATGACCTTCGGCTGGAAATGTTCGAGCGTACAACCTGCATGCTGACCGAGTTGGATAAGCTTCCATCTGTGCTGTGGTTGCCGGCCCTCCAGTCTGGACGCCTAAGTCACACCGGGAATACGGTGTGGACATTCTTTAACAGCGTTGTGGTTAGTCCCAACAGCGGCACCAGCTCCTCTAATGATCCTGCGCGAGCGGACTTGGGTAGTACTGCTATACCTATCTTCGTTGAGTATCTAACCCGTAATGCAGCAACCCTGGCCAATGAGCTTTGGGGCGTTGAAGGCGAGGAGGAATTGCAGACCTTCCTCATCCAAAATGAGCAGGTCAGCAGCGACATACTGAAGACACTTTTCTCAACAGTTGTTTTGGCCCCGTCCGTGTTAGTGAACGGGGCTGTCCCAACAGCGCGGTGGGTCTCATTCTCCAATGCTGCCTTCGTCCCATTTAGTTCAGACATCAGAGAGCTTGTCGCTCAACACGCTCCGTCATTGGAAGCTCGCTATATCGCCCATCATTGGCGGGAAGCCCGTGGCACTCTAAATTTGTCGGAATTACCGTTACGGTTGGTTATCTCGCTGAGTCGCTCTGGTGTCGTATCCCTAGCGGATACCATGACGATGTGGCAGGGCATTACTGAAGAGATGTTCGGCGCCTTGGAAGGGGCGGTCGAGGAGCTGGCAAACGCGTGCGCACGTGCGAACAAGGAGCTAGTTACATTCTCTTCCAGCTATTTGCCCGTGATTATGCACTGCATTGCTGATACATCTTTGATCGCCCGGAAGCGGACAGAGATGATCATCCAAGCTCTACAGATGAACTGCAGTTGGGCTGATGTTGCAAAAGTACTCCCTCTTTTAGGAGAGGAACACGGTGCGCTCGTTGGAAAAAAACGAGCACACCTACCAACCACTGAGGAGGATCGTAGGCTGGTTGAAGCGCTGAAGCGGCGAGGATTTGTGGGGGTTGTGAAGTTTGAAGCCAAACGCACCGTCGTATTCAGCAGACGAAACCAAACTGCCTGACCTGAAACCTGTTAGCGGAGATGGTTGTACGGGAGAAGTAGGTTGAATGACTCCTTCTGGCCGTTCTCTGCCCATCACCACCGACCGCAATAGGGCCAGCGCTGCCCACAGAATCCATCTATCCGAAGCTCAACTTGGGGCCAGCAACGGCTGGCCCCCGCGTCATCGGTCGGTCAGCAGGCGGACGAATTAACACGCGGGGATAAGGCGGGGGAGGCAGATGGGGCGTCCATGCCCAAATCGATGGCGGCAGGCTACTTGGCGGCCTGGGGGGAAGCTGGCGCTTGGCCGGCCAGGAAGTGGGCCGTGGCCCTGATTTCCTCTGCCGATAGGGTGCTGGCTATGGCGTTCATGGCCTGGGCCGGATCCTGGCGCTGGCCGTGCTTGAAGGCGTTGAGCTGGTCGATCAGATAGCCTTCGCTCTGGCCGGCGAGGCGCGGGCCAAGGGGGCCGCCGGCCAGGCCTTCGCCATGACAGCTTGCACAACCCTTGGCGGCGATCGTGACTTGCCCGCTTTGCGCCAGAGCGGAGTCGTCGGCGGGCCTCTCGGTCGTTTGCGCCGTCCGGCGGGCGAAGTAGGCGGCCAGGGACTGGATCTGTTGGTCGCTCAGGCTCGCGGCGAGCGGGCTCATCTGCGGGCTGTGCCTGCGGCCTTCGGCGAAGGCGTGCAACTGGGACTCGATGTAGGCGGCGGGCAGGCCGGCCAGGGAGGCGTACTGGGCGTTGTTGGACTGGCCTCTTTCGCCGTGGCACAGGGCGCAGCTGTCCTGCAGTTGCGGCCAGGCGCCGCCATCGGCCTGGTAGTCCGCATAGTGTTGGTCGAGGGCTTCCATGAAGCGGTATCCCGCGACTATTTCCGGGCCATATATCGCGCTCGATACTGCCAGGGCGGCTGTCGCCAGGACTGCGCCTATCACTAGTGCTCGTTTCATCAGGCGCTCCTCCGACGTTGCAGCAGCGCCTGGAGGGTTTCCAGCGCCGCCCGCTGGCCGGAGCGAACCGCGCCGTCCATCGAACTGGCCCAGATTTCGGCCGTTTCGGTACCGGACCAGATCAGCCGGCCAACCGAAGGTTTCAGGTACTGACCCCATTGGGTAAGGAAACCGGGCGGTATCGATGCGACGCAGGTCAGCGTCCAGGGATCGACCTTGCCCCAGTCATGGTCGTGAAACTGGGTGGGATGCAGCGCCTCGTCGCCTAAGGCCTGGGCGTAGATCTCCGTGAGGATGGTCTCTGCGCGCTTGGCGTCTTGAGGCAGTTGACCGGCTCGGACGAAGGCGCTGAGGACGCCGACGCTGCCATCCGGAGGCGAGTTGTCGTAGGACAGGATCAACGGTCCGCTGGTCTGGCTGATCTGGCCGTTCAGGCCCTGCTCCCGCCAGAACGGACGCTCATAGACATGCACGGTCTTGCGCATCGGCGCGTGGGACGGCCACAGTCGTTGCAACTGCGCACGACCTCCGGGCAGTGGCGGGTCGAAACTGATCTGGTTGCATAGGGCAGGGTGCAGGGCGGCGATAACCTGGCGGGCGCGGATGATGCCCTGGTCGGTATGCAGTTCGACGACATCGCGATCCCAGCCGACGATCTTGCGCACCGGGCACGACAATCTGACCTTGTCGCCCAAGGCATCCGCCATCTTGATACTGAGAATCTGGGCGCCGCCAACCAAGCGGGTCTCCTGGGCACCGCCTGTGAAGCCCTCGAGCTTCACCATGTCGCAGTCGGAGGAGTTGATCAGCGACAGGTAGTGCAGCAGTGCCAGGTTCGAGGGCGGGGTGCCGGTGGTCAGCCCTATGGACGTATCGAAGCTGAATTTCTCTTCGTTGCTGATGCCCTGTTGCGCCAGCCACTGGCCGACCGAGAGCTTGTCGAGCGTCGCCGCATCTACCGCCGCCCAGGGGGCCTTGCTCGGCACGCCGCGGGCGAGCTCGTTCAATTTCCCGACGAGTGGGCTGTGGGCGGCCTGCGTTACGTCCTCTGCGTATTTGGCTGTGCCTGCCAGGTAGACGTTCTTGCCCTGGTAGTAGGTCGGGAAGGTGTCGACCTCGAGTTCGCGCGCCAGGTCGAAGATGGCGGTCTGGCCGGGGCCGATCCACTGGCCGCCGGCTTCCGAGACGACCCCCTTGCCCAGGTCGTGGTTATAGGTGCGCCCACCGACGCGGTTCCGCGCCTCCAGCACGACGAAGGCCTCGCAGCCGGCGCGCTGCAGGTCACGCGCCGCGGTCAGGCCGGCCAGGCCGGCGCCGATGATCGCGACGTCCAGCACATCCTCGTCGGGGCGGGTCGTCGTTTCCCCGAGAACTCGTCCGCTGAGCGCCAGGCCACCGACCAAGGTCGCGCCGCCGATCGCCTGCAGCAGCAAGCGTCGCTGGCGCTCGGGGGGCGACAGTTCATCGTTGTCTGAAATCATCTTCGCCTCTGTCATGCTGGTTTTTGTAATTAACAAAACGATTGTTACGAAAATACATCGAAATCGAACCGGCGCCAAGCGAAAACGAGCGGCGTTCGTGAGGGGCAAGGGCAGGGTTCGAGTGCTCACACTGCTGCGTGTCGATGCGGGCAGGTAGCGCAGACGGGGTTAGGCCGGCTGGCGGCGCGATTGGTGGTAGTCGGGGCGGGCGCTGGCATGCTTCTGAGCTGATGGCAGCGCTCACCTCGAATCTGGCGAGGCGGTCACCGCCGCGCCTGGGCGGCTTAGGGGGCTGCGCTGGCAGTAGCAGCCCTGAGCGTGATGCGAGGAGCACCGCCAGCCCGGCTCGCGGCTCAGTCCTGGCGGTCGGCGTCCGACTCGGCCCACGCCAATTCGATGGTTCGACGCTCGTCATTGGACAGCGGCTGTCCGAGGTAAAGGCGCCGCCGCTCATCCTGGGTTGGCATGGCCAGCTCTGGCAGCAGATGTCGATTGCCGTCCCGATCCAGGTCCAGGCTGGGCAGGAAGTGGCTTGCCCTGGCATTACGCACCGCGTTTTCCGGCTTCAGCAGGTAATCGATGAAGCGGTACGCCGCCGGTACGTTGCCTGCGTTGCCGGGAATGGCCAGGCTGTCGATGAACTGCAGGCTGCCCTCTTGCGGAATGGTAAAGCGCAGCTCGCCGTTCTCGTTGGCCAGCGAAGCGAGTCCGTTCCAGGCCATTGCGGCACATACCTTGCCGTCGGCCAGCTGCGAGATGAAGGCGGTGAATGGCTGCGGGCTGTCCGCCAGTTTCAGGCTGCGGATCTCGTGAACGGCCTTGTGGATGCTGCGCGCACTGCTGGTTTTCAGGTTCTTGCCTTTGTAAGTCAGATAGAGGAAAAGGCTGTGTTCCGGTTCGTTCTGTAGCATCACGCCGCAGGACCTCAGCTTGTCGACGTTGGACGGGTCGAACAAGACGCTCCAACTGTTCGGTACAGGGGCCTGCAGTGCGCGGGATGCTTCACGCTCGTGGACGACCAGGCCGACCGTGCCCCACATGTAGGGGATGGCGTACAGATCCGCGTTGATTCTGGAGTTGAGTCTGAGCAGCAGTTCGCGACTGATCTCTTTGCGATTGGGCAGCTCGCGGAAATCGAGCGGGGCCAGTCGGTTTTCTTTGATCAAGCGATCGAGCTGAAGATCGGAGGGAACTATCACGTCGAAGCGTTCGCCCGAATCCAGATCGGCCTCCAGCTGGGCTGCGCTCGTATAGGTGGAGTAGTCGACCCGGATGCCGGTCTCGCGCTCGAAGTCCTGCACGACGGCCGGATCGATATAGTCGGCCCAGTTGTGCACACGCACGACTTCCTGCGCGACCGCCTGGGCCGAAATGGCTGCCAATGCAAGGACAATTAGCGTCTTGACGTTCAGGGACGGCGACTGCGTTTTCCTTTCTGCTCTCACCTCGGCCTCCGACAGATGTTTTATTTATTATCTCATCTGTTATGCAAAATACAGTACTCCTCGCGATCATGCAAAGCGTTATCCGCGCATGCCTCAGCGCGGTGGGACGGCCTGAGCCTGCCGTAGATCTTGATCAGGGGGCGTGCGCGATCCTCACGAGCCGTCGGCTCATGGGGTGCGGTGTTATGGTTTTCTAGGAGGGTTCACAGCAAGAGACCGGGCCTCTCTGGTCTCTTGGGTGGGGGCCGCCGGTTACTTGGCCGAGGCCTTCGTGGCGGATACCTTGCGTGCGGGTGCAGGCTTGGGCGGCGCGATCATGGTGATCAGGGCGTCGAGCAGGGCCTGACCACGTTCCGCGCTGAAGCGCTCGGGTTCGATCGGCATCAACATCATCCAGCCATCGCTGATGGCGCTGACCTGGTCGGCGAGCAGGTCAGCGGCGATATCGGTTCGAATCAGGCCCTGGCTCTGGCCTTTTTCCAGTACCGCGGTGAACACTTGGCGGAAGCGTGCATAGCGCTGCTTGATGACGCTGGCGAAGGCAGGCTCATGGCGTGCGTGGGCCAGCAACTGCAGCCAGGCGAGCCAGCCGTTCGGTTCATCGCCGCCCATCGAGTCAAGCCACTGGCCAACGAGCCCTTTGATGTCGATCCGCTCCTGGTTGATCTCCAGCAGGGTGTCGATCTCATCGAACAGGCTCTGGGCCACGGCGGTGATCATTTCCTCTTTGTTGGCAAAGTAGTAGGTCACGGCGCCTGTGGTGCAGCCGGCCTGCTGTGCCACCTTGCGCATTGAGGCGCCTGCGTAGCCCTCCTGTGCAATCACCCTGAGGGCGGCATTGAGCAGTTCGGCGCGCTTGGCATTGTGATCTCCCACCGGGCGTCCACGGCGCGCCGCAGGTTCCGACTCGCTCTTGCGCGCTTTACGGTTACTGGTCGGGGAGGCGGGCAGTTGTGAGTCGGACATAGCAGATAGGGGCCGAGTTGAGTCGTTGATCCGTGGCAGGGAAGCGTTGCGCCGGCGCCAGCATAGGGAAATTGCCTACAGAAAGCATCCTCGCCGCTTCGCGCTGGAGGACGTCTCGGCTGGCGAGGCACCGAGCCCGCCCTGATCGGGGCGGGCCTGGGCGTCGCAATGCTTGTGTGGCAGCCGCGCAATCGGTCAGTCGTTGGCGCGGAAGATCAGCGGAGCGATGTTGGTGAAATTCGCCACGTCGCCGATGACCTTGGCCGTCGCAGGTGAGCTGAGCGCGGCATCGATACTGGCCTGATCCTTGAAGCGAAGAATGACCAGGCCTGCGAGGGGCTGCGGAGCAGACGCTGGAAAGAGGATCTCGGCCGATTGCAGCCCGAATTCGCCCCAGGCGGCCTGGGCAATCGGGATATGGGTGGACAGATAGTAGTCCCGGTCGAAGGTCGAGCCTTCGGTCAGGGGGTAGCTGACGATCAGGGTGGCCATGAGTAGTTCCTTGTTTTTGGTGATGTAACGGGGCGCATGAGGCGCTGTGGCTGAAGGTGTATCAGGGCGCGCCGCAGCCTGCGACCGCAACCGCGCGAATTTCTACGCGCAAGCCAGGCAGGGCCAGCTCCGTGGTGCCCACCGCGGTCCAGGATGGATAGCGGTCGGGAAAATACTGGTCCTTGACCCGGGCGAAGCCCTGCATGTCGGCTTGCAGTTCGGTATGGAAGGTCATCAGCTCGACGACGTCGGCCAGGCTGGCTCCAGCCGCTTCGAGAATGGTCTGCAGGGCCTGGAACGCCAGGTGCGCCTGCTCCTCGATATCCTTGCCAGGGGTCATGCTGGCGTCGATTCCGACCTGACCGGACACCCAGATCATGTCCCCTACGCGTGTCGCCTGGGAGTAGTGGAAGTTGTCGTAGAACACCTGGGTGTGTGGCGGATTGATCAGCTGTCGCTTCGGGGTTTGGACACTCATCGGCAGATCTCCAATCACACGAGTTGGCGGAAGGTGGGGTGGCGAAACGGGTCGCCCGGCTGCAGGTTCGACAGCTCCTCGGTAAACAGAACGCCTTCCCTCGGATAGCCCGATTCGCTTTCCTCCGGCAGTGGGTGGAAAGTTGCGTCGTCGCCGAAGAAACGGAATACGAAGGTATGGCGATCCGGGAAGTGCTGGTCGACAGGCGCGCCGCCATGCAGCGAGCCGGGGTGGATCAGCACCACATCGCCGGGCTCGGTGGCCCAGGAGAGGATGTCGTAGGCGTCGGGGCTCAGCTTGCGTTCGGCCTCGATATCGGGCAGCCGGGGCAGGGCGCCGCGGCCATGCAGGGGTTGGGTCGGGTCGTTCGGATCGCAAAAGGTGGTCCCGTCAAAGCGAGGGCCGCGGTGCGAGCCACGAATGATCTCCAGCGCGTTCTGCTTGGGCACCGATTCGAAGCTGATCCAGGCGTTACCCCAATGCTGACCGGCCCAGGGCAGGTAGGAGGTGTCTTGGTGCCAGAGCGTACGCGCTCCATGACCGCCGGCCTTGAGGAACACTTCCTCGGCGAAATACCAGACATTGCTCGAACCCCAGAGGTCGGCGAACAGCTGGCCGAAGGGCAGGGAGGCAACCAGCTCCTCTAGGCGTTCCTTCGCCAGTGGATTGGCGTTGTCGACGTGCGATTGCTGCACCGTCCCATCGAACATGCGGGTGGCATGGGGGCCATGGTTCTCCACCGACCAGTCATAGGCCGCTCGACACCGGGTCAGTTGCTCCTTGTTCAGCAGGCCTTTGATCAGGACTGCCCCATCCTCTAGGAACGCTTTGCGCAGAGAGTCGTGCATGGTGCTTTCTCCGGGGGGTCTTCACCTATGTGAATCGGAGCCTAGCAGTGGACTTTAATTTGCGCAACAGTTGTTATGTTAATTTAAATTTCTTGGGCATTCAGGTGTTCTTATGGGCGAAGAAGTGAAAGCCCTCAGTCTTTCACCATTATGTTTGATGGCTCTTGTCTGCTCGCTGCCCCACCGTTTCCCAGGGCTTGAGTGTTGAGGCAGGTATTTCAATCCTGTCCAGCACCCGACCAGCACCATACCTGGGAGGTTTTTTCGGTGTGCGTATCCTGGAAAGATTGGTGCCTTCCGCCGGCTTGACGTGGATCTGGCTTGCGTCACCTATTGGTGTCGAGTGCTACTTGAAAACAGAGCCTCAGTCATAGATGACTCGATCCTTAGGCGATACAAGCCACACTGAGTGGTTGGCTATGGTGTGTCGTGAGGAGCGTCCTGAATAGCTTACCTCTATTGATGAGAGGAGTGCTTTCAGCGCATGGAGCCGGCCCGATTGAGTGGGGGGCGGATTGATAGGGTTCAGCCGGTGCCCAGATTTGCCCCCATTTTATTGGCTATGTCCCAATAGCGTGTTGCATGGTTCGTCCTACCGCCTCGTGGATGCAGTGAACCGGCCGAATGCTTTGCTGATAGCGCTCAAGCATGCGGCGCCAGCCCAGGTAATTCGGGAGGTAGCGGGTGGCCACGCCATGAAAGCGGGTCATCCAGTTCTTCAGTCGACTGTGGTAGGCATTGACGTTCTGGATATGGAAAGCGCCTTGGCGTACGCGCTGGCCGGGGCGGGCATGCACGACCTGATGGGTGATGCCCTGCATCCGGGCGAAACTGGCATAGACCGCCGCCCCGTCAGTACAGAGTACGGACTCCTTGTCGATCAGCGGCGCTAGCGCTTTCCGTACATGCACAGCATCGAGCTTGGCCAGTGTGAAGTCAGCGGTATGCCCCTCCCGGTCGCGCACCACCATCACCGGGATTTGGTCTTTACCCGTGCCCCGGGTCACGCTGACCCCGCCTCGTTTGCGCGGCGGCCGCGGTAAGCGTCGTTGACCTTTGAATGACTCCAGAAAGAACGTCTCATCCACTTCGACGATCCCGGTCTCATGGGTAGCGTGATGCTCGGCGGCTGCCGCCAGGAAGCGGTGCCTCCAGAGAAACGCGGTGTTCTTACTAATGCCGCACACCTTGGCAGCCTTGCGCACGCTCAGCCCATTAATCAGTGCCTGGGCATAGTCTTTCCAGCGTTCGGGATAGTGCAGGCGGGCAAGGCCGGTTGCCGACAACGCGGTACACGTCCGCCGGCAGCTACGGCAGCGATAGCGACGCAGACCACGCGACCAGCCCCAGGGCGCGAGATGTCTCGCGGCGCCCTGGCAATGCGGGCAACTCTGCAACGCCGGCAGGTCATCAAGCACCGCTGTTGTGGGCGGGCTCTGCAGGGCTTGATGAAGCGTGGATTTCTGCTGGGGGCTGAGCTGGCCTAGCTGAGCCAGCCAGTGGTGAAAGGCTTGAGTATCCATGATCGGCAGACCTCCCGAGCGGATGCCTGCCTTTCAGATTAGTTCTTGCAACACATCATTGGGACATAGCCATTTTATTGGGGGCAAATCTGGGGGCAAAATCGAGACCGCTGCAAACCGTCCCTGTCCGGGGAGCCCAGAAACAATAGGGGGTGGCAAGGCCCCAAGCGGGCTATGCGTGCCGCTACCAGCGTTCAAATCCCTATCTTCCCGCCATATCGCAAGACGAAAGCCCCTGTATTTCCTAGAGAAATCAGGGGCTTTCGTGTTTCTGGGACGTAGCGTTCTCGAGGGTGTATCCGGCAGGCGGCTCATTCCGAGGCGTGTGCCGGCACAGGCTGGCTTGGGCTTCTGCGGAGAGCCTTCCATGCTCAGGGGGCTATCGTCCTCTGTCGGCTCGGTTGGTTCAGCGGGCCGAGGTTCTGTTACGAGCCCTCCGCCGCTGCGTTGCCGGGCGGTGGACAGCTCCATGAGCGCCCAACGAGGGAAACCTCAAGCCTTCTGAGGTTCGGGCCCTGGATGGGCAACGGTTATTTGCGTCGCCAGCTACCCTGCCATTGGATGTACTGACCAGGCGGGGTTTTCTCTATGGCCTTCTGGCCGGCTATGGCTTCCACGTCGCTGAGCTTGATGCCGTTCTCGTTGGCCAGTTTCTGGTATTCGGCGCGTCGGGCCTGGTTGATCAGGCGGGCGATTTCCGCGGCCTGGCCGCCTGGTTGCACCACGCCGAGATAGCCGTTGGGCATCTCGCCGAGCTGGCCGCTGGCCTTGGCGGGGCCGAGGGCGGACATGGCTTCGTTGAGGTTAAGGGCCAGGGCCGGCAGGCTCAGGCTCAGGCTGAGCAGCAGTAGCAGGCTGGCGATGCGTCTAGGCAGGGTCATGGCAGTGCTCCTCAAAACAGTCCGCTGGACTCGCTGAACATGTCGTCCAGGGCCTTGTCCACCTTGATGTAGATTTCGTGCTCGATCTTTACGTTGAGGTTGATGTTGATTGGCTCGGTGGGCATCGCCAGCTGCACCGTCGGGGTACAGGCTGCGCTCAGCAGGCCCATGAACAGGACGGCAAAACAGCGCTGCAAGCGCATGGCGTGTTCTCCTTAAGGCTCTTTCGGAGCGTTTGCGGCGCGGCGTTCCAGCATGCGCTGCTGCACCCGCCGCCTGATTATTTCGTTCACCTTATCGGTCAATTGCAGGCTGGCCAAGAGGGTGGGGAGGTCTTCCTCCAGGTTGATATTGAAGTGTATCGGCCGGCCTTGTTCGATCGCCGGATTCTGCCCCTCCAGGCGCATGGTCAGGAGCAGTTTGCCTTGGGGATCATAGTCGACCCGGCTGCGTAGGGTGGTGAAGCGGAAATCCTCCAGGGACTGGGTGACCAGCTGCATGGCGGGGTTGCTGCGGCCCAATGCCTGCATGCGCTCCGAGCGAAACTGCAGGTGACCGCCGGGCGCGCGCGCGGCCAATTGGCCCCGGGAGATCTGGATGCCGGACGGGCCGAGGCGCAGCGGCAGTTGGCCGTCGAGCACTCCGCTGCCGGCCAGGCCCTCGGCCGGGTAGAGGGTAAACAGTCGCTCCAGGCGCAGGCCGCGCAGTTCCAGAGGCAGCAGCAGGTTGTCCTGACTCAGGTTCCATTGTCCTGGCTGCAACCGGACGTTGCCGCCGAGCAGGCCGCTCTCGGCTCGGCGCAGCTGCAGGGTGCCTTGCTTCATTCGGGTGATAGGCGCGCGGTAGTGGCCGCGCAGCAGCAGCGGACCGAGGGGGATGCCTGGGTCCGCCTCGGCCAGACGCAGTTCGGTCAGTTCCACGTTCAGTTCGCCGTGATCGAGCCGAACCTGGGCGTGAGCATCCAGGTCGCTGAGGGCGGTTCGGTCATAGAGGCCGGCGAGGCCCTTGCCGGTCAGCTCGAGCCGAACGAGGGGCGAGTCGTGGCCGGGGCGCTGAGTCAAGCTGGCCGTAGCGCTCAGTCGGCCCTTGTTCAGCTCGAGTAGCGCCGGCCAGGCCTCCAGGGTCTTGGCCAGGGGATTGCCGGCGCGCAGAAACAGCTCCGGCAACCGGGCGTGGGCGTGCAGGCCGCGGGCATCGTCGTATTGCAGCTGGAAGGGCAGCCTGAGGCCGACATCCGCCGCTACCTGGCCGTCGAGTTCGAGTCGCTCCTCGGTCGCGTTCAGTCGGCCTTCCCAGCGCCAGCCCTGGGGGTGCAGTGCGGCATGGCTGAGGCGCTGGGCGGTCAGCGTGCTGGTTCCCTCCAGGCGCCAGTCCCGTAAGGCGTCGTCCGACAGTTGTGCATTCAGCTGCAGGTCGCTCAGGTCGGCGCTTAAGCGCTCCAGGCGCAGATCGGGGCCGCTCAGTTTAGCGGCGCGTAGTAGGGACTCCGCCCCCAGGTCCAGGCTCAGCCGCTGCCTATCCAGATAGGCGTCGAAATGCAGTGTGGCCGCCACCTGGTGGGCCGCCCAGTCGCCCAGGTACAGGTTCGGGCTGCTGGTTTCGAATTGAGCCCCTGAGAGCTGCAGTGCCCAGGGCGGCGCGTTGGTCAGTGCCAGTCTGCCGCGCAGCTCGAATGGCGTCGGCCCCTTGCCGCGCAGATCGAGGGTTAAGGGCAGGGCACGTCCGGCGAGAGTGTCCGGCAGCTCGCCGGAGTCTGGGCTGGCGGCGATGCGCAGTTGAAGCGAGTCGCTGCGCAAGGCCTGGGGTAGAGCGCGTTGCCAGTCGTTGAATGGTTGCTGCAGGGTCAGCTCGGCGGTCAGCTGCTCGGCGAGCCATTGGCCTTGGCGGCTGCGCAGTGCCAGGCTGAAGTCGCCCTGTAGCTGGCCGATTCCGGGGATGGGCCAGGGTTCGGGGAGTGTGCCGCTGGCCTCCAGGCGGCCGCTGGCCTGGCGCAGGTGTTTGAGGTTCGGCGCGCCGGGCGTCAGCTGCAGCTGCCAGCTTGCCGATAATGCTGCGTTGCGCGGCGTCTCGGGGGGCTGGGTGTCTGGAGTAAAGGTCCAGTCGTTGAGCCAGTCGCGCAATGCGGCGGCTTCGCCGAGTGTTGGGGCCGACAGTTCTCCGCGCCAGAGCATGCCATCGGCATCGTCTTGTAGGCTGCTGCGCAGCTCCAGTTGGGGGCGGCCGTTTATTGCCAGTACCAGCCGTGCCTCCAGGGCATCGGCTGCGCTGCGCAGCTGTGTGCGCCAGGCCAGGCGGTTGCCGGCATCGAGGAGGGTGAGCCGCAGGTTCAGCAGCGTCTGGGAGCGGCCGAGTTGCAACGCTTCGCCGCGCAGGGTGCAGCGGCCCTTGGCGCAGGGCAGTTCGGCGGTGAGCTGGTCGACCCGCAGGCTGTGCGGCACCAGGGGCAGGGCATTGGCGAGCCGCTGCAGATCCAGCGACGGCTCGGCGGAGGCTGGGGGCTGGGGGGCGGGCCGCCAATCCAGGGCCAGCCGGCTGACCTCGATCTGCTGCCAGAAGGGGGCGGCGCTGCCGAGCTCTTGCCAACCCAGGCGTATGTGCTCGGCCTGCATGCGCAGCTCGCCTGCCGGCCCCTGTTGATGCAGGCCGAGGTGGGCCAGGTGCAGACCGTCCTGGCTCAGGCTGGGGCCTCGCCAGTCGAGTCGCTGGATGTGGTGGCGTTCGAGCAGCTGCATCCAGCTGGCATAGCCGTAGCCGCCGAGCAGCGCCAGGACTAGCAGCAGGCAGGTGAGTCGCAGCCAGAGGTGCCGGCTGGGCATTGGGCTGGGTCCGTAGCGGGAATGGTTACCGGACGTTAACCCATGGACTCTGGGCTGCCAATCCTGCTCTGGTCTTGTTTGTGATTTTGCATCATTTGATAGTAGTATTGATGCAAACAGGCGATGAGGCGGTGGATCATGAGCGCACTAGTTCGACCGGTTGCCGACGCCGATGCGGTGTTGGCCAAGGCCCTGCTCAATACCCGTGAGCAGCTGGGGCTGACGCAGCAGGAATTGGCCGACATCGTCGGCGTGCACCGCACGGCGATCAGCCGTTGGGCAGACACGGGCCTGCGTCCGCAAAGCAAGAGCGGTGAGCTGGCGCTCTTGTTGATCCGCGTTTATCGCGCCCTGTTCGCCCTGTTTGGCGGCAATCTGCAGGATATGCGGCATTTCCTGCGTACCGACAACCGTCACCTGGCCGGCGTGCCGCTGGAGTTGATGGGGCGGGTGCAGGGGTTGGTGCACGTGGTGGAGTATCTGGACGCGATTCGCGGCAAAGTCTGACTCGAGGGTGGCGCCCCCATACGGCCGGGCTTCGCTGCGGCAGCGGGCTCGCTGGGCCGCAGATAACCAAGAATAAGGAAGAGCCGCCATGGACATCTGGCATGAGTGCCGCGGGACCGAGCAGATCGCCCCCCTGAGGGGGCGGCTGGTGCGATTGGTCGAGAGCCAGGAACAGGTCGCCACTGTGCAACTGGTGGATACCCTGGCCGAGCAGGCGCTGCTCGAGGCGCTGCTGGAAACCAGCAAGCCGCCGTTGCCGCAGGAGGTCGAGCCCCTGCATTACCTGCTGAAAACCCCCTTCCGCTATCCGCCCTTGCGCTGGGGCTCGCGCTTCGGCACGCGCCAGGAACCCAGTCTGTTCTATGCGGCGCTGCGCCTGGAAACGGCGATGGCGGAGGCGGCCTACTACCGCTTCGTGCTGTGGGACGGCATGGCCAGCGCTCCGCCCAGTGGGCGCGTGCTGTCCGAGCATTCCTCGTTCGAGGCGCGTTATCAGGTCGAGCGCGGCATACGCTTGCAGCGAACACCGTTCAGCCAGTTCCAGCCCGAGCTGTGTCATCCGAGCGACTATCGACACTGCCAGGCCTTGGGCGCGAGCATGCGCGCGGCCGGGGTCGCGGCTTTCGAGTACCGCTCGGCACGCTGCCCCCTCGGCGGCAGTAACGTCGCGCTGTACAGCCCTCAGGCGCTGGCGGAGAAGCGTCCGCGCAACCTGTTGCCCTGGCTGTGCGAAACCACGGCCGCCTATGTGGCCTTCAAGAATGCTCAGGCGCCCGACACGCCGCGGCTGTTCCAGCTGACGGACTACCTGATCGACGGCCGCTTGCCCCTGCCGGCCTGAGGGCATGGAGTGCCGTGCACCGGCTTGGCGCAGGCCTGCGGCTATTTATCGCAGAGGCTGTCGTTCGTGCAGCTGAGCCCTCGTCTATTGCAGGGGCCCTGGGGCTGTGGCTCAGGCGCGACAGCGGCTCCAGGCGTGGGTGAGCGCGCTCCTCCGGGCGCCTGCGCGCAGAGCAATTTTGCCCCGGAAACGCTCTGAAACGGGGCATCCACGGCCCTCGGCGCAAGACTTGTGCACAATGGCGCAGCCTCTTGTCAAGCCAGAATTAATGTTCGATGTAAACCCTTGATTCTTCGTTGTGATTTCATAAGTCAATGAAAAATATGATTTTTTTGGCTTGGTGAAAAAATCGTCAGTTTGACTCGAGGCCTTATGCCATAGGCGATAGGGGCGCTTGCGCCCATGTTGTCCACTGAGTTATCCACAGGTTCTGTGGATTGTCGGCGGCAGCGGCTCTAGAACGTCGGAGTGGGTGCTTGGCAAGACTTTACCTCGCGCTAAAAAAGAGTAGAGTGCGCGCCTTTCCCGCTGCCACCGCCGCTGTTCCCTTATGTCCCGCGCTTTGCCTCGCTTGCCCGTCGAAACCCCTTCCCCCCGTCCGCGCTTGCCGCTGCGTGTCGCCCTGTGGCTGCTGGACAACCCCCGCCTGGGCCATGCCCGTAGCGTCAAGCGTTTCGCCGGGCATCTGCTCAAGCAGCCGGCCCGCGAGGGCGTGGTGCAGGCGCAGAGCCGCCTGGGGCAGATGCTCTGTCGGGATTGCGGCAACACCCGCGACCGACGCATCGGCCTGGAGCTGTTGCGCCAGGCGGCGCGTGCCGGAGATCGCCGGGCGCAACTGGAGTTGGGCCGGTTCTATAGTCTGCCGCGCAGCCATGAGCCGCAGCAGGCCCGGCACTGGCTGGAGCTGGCCGCGACGCAGGGCTCCCATGAAGCCAGGCGCCTGTTGAACAGCCTCTGATCCGCGCCTGACCGCCCAAGGTACGGCTGGTTATACTGCCCGGCAGTCTTGCTCGGAGCCGTTTATGCCCATCGATCTGCCCTCAATGCTGCCGGCCCTGCTGCTCGGCATGGCGATTGCCGCCGTGCCCTTGCTGGCGCTGGCCTGGTCGCTGCAGCGTCGCGCCGGCGAGGCGCGCCTGGCGAGCAGCCTGCTGCAGGAGCGTCTCAATGGCGCACAGTTGGCCCAGGCTGGTTTGAGCGCCCAGCTCGATGCCTGCCGCCAGGAGATCGCCGAGATCGGCGAGATCAAGGCCGATCAGCAGGCCGAGCTGGCTGCCTTGCGCCGTGAGGCCGAGCTGCTGCAGCACGAGCGGCAGGTCGCTCGCGAGGCGGCCCAGGCCTGGCAGGCGCAGCGCGAGGAGCAGGAGGCCGAACTGCGTCGCCTGGGCGCCGAGAAGGCCGCCTTGAGCGCCGAGCTGCGCGAGCAGCAGGAGAGCCACCAGCAGCGCCTGGCGGACCTGCAAGGCTCGCGTGACGAGTTGCGGGCGCAGTTTGCCGAACTGGCCGGAAAGATCTTCGACGAGCGCGAGCAGCGGTTTGCCGAGACCAGTCAGCAGCGCCTCGGCCAGCTGCTCGACCCGCTCAAGGAGCGCATCCAGGCCTTCGAAAAGCGTGTGGAAGAAAGCTACCAGCAGGAGGCGCGCGAGCGTTTCTCCCTGGGCAAGGAACTGGAGCGTCTGCAGCAGCTCAACCAGCGCCTGGGCGACGAGGCACTGAGCCTGAGCCGGGCCCTGAAGGGGCAGAAGACCCAGGGCAACTGGGGCGAGCTGGTGTTGGAGCGGGTGCTGGAGCATGCCGGCCTGGAGAAGGGCCGCGAATACCAGACCCAGGTCAGCCTGAAGAGCGTCGAGGGCGAGCGCTTCCAGCCGGACGTGCTGATCCAGCTGCCCGGCGACAAGCAGGTGGTGGTGGACGCCAAGGTCAGCCTGAGCGCCTACCAGCAGTTCGTCGCCGCCGAGGACGAGGCGGCCCGCCAGCAGGCCCTGAAGCTGCATGTGCAGTCGCTGCGCGGTCACCTCAAGGGGCTGTCGCGCAAGGACTACCAGCGCCTGGAGGGCCTGCACAGCCTGGACTTCGTCCTGCTCTTCGTGCCGATCGAGGCGGCCTTCGCCGCCGCCCTGCAGGCCGATCCCGGGCTGTTCCAGGAGGCTTTCGAGCAGCACATCGTGATCGTCAGCCCGACCACCCTGCTGGCCACCCTGCGGGTGATCGACAGTCTCTGGCGCCAGGAGCGGCAGAGCCAGAACGCCCGCGAGATCGCCGAGCGCGCCGGCGCGCTGTACGACAAGTTCGTCGCCTTCATCCAGGACCTGGACGAGATGGGCGGGCGCCTGCAGCAGCTGGACAAGGCCTACGCGGCGGCGCGCAACAAGTTGTGCGAAGGGCGCGGCAACATCATCAGCCGGGTGGAGAACCTCAAGCTGCTCGGTGCCAGGGCCAGCAAGAGCCTGCCGGCCGAGCTGCTCGAGCAGGCCGCCGCTGTGCCGCTGCTGGACGAGGCGGGCGAATAGGGCGCGCAGGTCGATTGCGCCCGGATGCCGGCGGCGGGCGGCTCAAGCCAGCCACAACACCCCGAGCCCGGCGAGCAGGCCGGCCGCCATCACCGGCAGGGTCCGCAGGGCCAGCCCGCGCCCGCCGATCAGGGCGATCAGCAGGCCCTTGACCAGGCTGTTGCTCAGCACGGCGAGGAAGATGCCCTGCACCGCGATCTGCTCGTTCAGTTCGCTGTGGGCGCTACGTGCCAGGGACAGGGTAATGGCGTCGACATCGGCGAGGCCGGAGAGCAACGCCACCAGGTACACGCCGACATCGCCGAGCCAACGCCTGGCCCCTTCGACGACGAACAGGATCAGTACCAGCAGCGCGGCGAAGCGCAGGGCCGGGGCCAGTTCGAAGGGGTTCTGCAGGGGCGGGGCGGCCGGCTCCGCCGGCTGCTTGGCCGGGCGCAGGGCATAGGCCAGCGCGCCGCCGGCATAGACCAGCGCGGCTACGCTCAAGGGCCAGAGCAGCTGCGGCAGCAACCGGGCGTTGACCAGGCCGACTTCCAGCAGGACCCGGGGAAACATCAGGGCCGAGGTGATCAGCAACCCGCAGGCCAGCAGGGACCTCAGCCCGGCGTCGCGGTCGAGGCGGGCCAGGGTGATGGTCATCGCCGTGGAGGAGACGACGCTGCCGAGCAGCGCGGTGATCAATAGCCCCTGACGGGTGCCCATCAGACGCATCGCCATGTAGGCGATGAAGCCCAGGCCGGCAATCAGCACCACCATCCACCAGGTGATGTAGGGATTGAACACCTGCCAGGGACCATAGGGTCGATTGGGCAGCGCCGGCAGCAGCACCAGGGAAATGAACAGCAGCTTGAGCGCGCCGGACAGCTCGATCTCCCTGAGCCGCTGCAGCGAGCCGTGCAACACCCGCTTGAGACTCAGCAACAGGGCCACCGCCACCGCGCCGGCGGCGGCCAGGGGCGGATGGCCGGCGACCGCCAGGCTGCCGAGCAGAAAGGTGATCAGCAGCGCCACCTCGCTGGTCATGCCCATGTCGCCTTGCAGCCTGAGCTCGCCGAAATAGGCGGCGATCACCAGGGCGGCGAAGCTGGCGAAGACCACCGCCCAGGCGGTGACGCCGAGGTGCTCGCCCAGCAACTGGGCGAAACCGCCGAGCAGGGCACTGAGCGCAAAGGTGCGGATGCCGGCGGCGAAGCGGCCGTCCTCGGCGTCGCGCTGCTGCCAGCCACGTTCGGCGCCGATCAACAGGCCGGCTGCCAGAGCGCTGGCGAAATTCAGCAGGGTGTCGAGGGCTGGGGGCACGGGGCAATCTCAGTCCGGAGCATATCGAGGCAGTCTAGCCAGATGGGCTCGTCCCGTATTGTCGGAGGTCAGGGTTGCCGCTCCTCGCACCTCGACCGGGCGGCAGCCGGCAGGCGGGGAGGCCGCGCTGCTCGCCTCAGCGCAGGCTCAGGTGGCGGCTGAGCAAGGCGCGCAAGGCCGCCGGCTTGACCGGTTTGGCCAGGTAGTCGAGGCCGGCGGCGTGCACGGCATCGATCAGCTCGGGGCGGCCATCGGCGCTGATCACCACGCCTGGCAGCGGCTCGCCGAGGCGGGTGCGTAGCCAGGCCATCAGCTCGGTGCCGGTCTCGCCCTCGTCGAGGTGGTAGTCGACCAGCGCCACATGGGGACGCAGGTCCTCGCTGAGCAGGTGCTCGCACTCCAGACGATTGCGCGCGGTCCATACCTGGCAGCCCCAGCGCGACAGCAGGCTGTGCATGCCGGCGAGGATGCTGTCCTCGTTGTCGATGCACAGCACCTGACTGCCGGTGAGCAGTTGGCCGTTGAGCTCGGCGGCGGTCGGCTTGGGTTTGACCTCCGCAGACCGGGCCAGGGGCACGCTGACGCTGAACACGCTGCCCTTGCCGGGCCAGGACTGTACTTCCAGCTTGTGCTCGAGCACCCGGCACAGGCCGTCGGCGATCGCCAGGCCCAGGCCCAGGCCCTTCTCGGCGCGGGTCTGATGGCTGTCCAGGCGTTTGAACTCCTCGAAGATCACCTTGCGCTTGTCCTCCGGGATGCCCGGCCCGCGGTCCCAGACCTCCAGGCGCAGCTGCCCGCCCCGGCGGCGTACGCCGAGCAGCACGCGGCCCTTGGCATAGCGGAAGGCGTTGGTGAGGAAGTTCTGCAGCACCCGGCGCAGCAGCTTGCAGTCGCTGTCCACGCGCAGGCGGCTGCCGCGCAGGCGGAAGTCGATGCCTTGCTCGGCGGCCAGTACCTTGAATTCGGCGCCCAGGGTGTCGAACAGGCTGTCGAGGACGAAGGCGTTGCGCTCCGGGCTGATGCGGCCGTTTTCCAGGCGCGAGATGTCCAGCAGGTCGCTGATCAGGTCTTCGGCCGAGCGCAGCGAGCTGTCCAGGTGGCGCACCAGTTCCCGGGTCTCGCGCGGCAGGGCCTCGTTCTGGTGGGAGAGGGCGGCGGAGAACAGGCGGGCGGCGTTGAGCGGTTGCATCAGGTCGTGGCTGACGGCGGCGAGGAAGCGGGTCTTGGACTGGTTGGCGGCCTCGGCCACGGCCTTGGCTTCGCCGAGGGCCTGGTTCAGCTGCGACAGTTCGCGGGTGCGCTCGGCCACCCGCTGCTCCAGGCCCTCGTTGGCTTCCGTGAGGGCCTGTTCGGCCTGGCGAAATTCGGTGATGTCGGTGAAGCTCATGACGAAGCCGCCGCCGGGCATCGGGTTGCCGATCAGTTCGATCACCCGGCCGTTGGGGAAGGTGCGTTCGTAGGTGTGCGGCGTGCCCTGGCGCATCCAGTGCAGGCGCCGGGCGACGCTTTGTTCGATATCTACGTCGCCCGCGCCGAGCAGGCCGCGCCGGGCATTGAAACGGATCAGTTCGGCAATCGGCCGGCCGACGTAGACCTGACCTTCGGGGTAGTCGAACAGCTCGAGGTAGCGGCGGTTCCAGGCCACCAGGCGCAGCGACTGGTCGACCACGCTGATGCCCTGGGTGATGTTCTCGATCGCGCCCTGCAGCAGGGCGCGGTTGAACTGCAGCACCTCGCTGGCCTCGTCGACGATGCGCACCACATCCTCGACTTGCATCTCCCGCCCCTCGATGGCCGCGCGCACCACGGCACGGGTCGAGGAGGCGCCCAGCACACCGGCGAGCAGGCGTTCGGTGTGGGCGATCCATTCGCTGTTGGCCGGCTGCTCGGCCGCGAAGTCCTGGCCTTGACGCGCGGCGAAGCGCTGGAAGCTCTGCCGTGCCCGCTCCTCGCCGACGAAGCGGCTGGCCAGCAGCAGCAGGTCCTCGACCTGCACCGCCAGCAGGCTGCGGCTGCTCGGCTTGGCGCCGAAGTCGTGACCGATGAAGCGCCCGGCCTGCCAGTGCTCGGAGACCCGGGTGCGGGAGAAGTAGGAGACCCAAGCGAACAGCAGGAAATTGCCGGCCAGCGACAGCACCACGCCGCGGGTCAGGGGGTCGACCTCGAAGCCGATGGGGGCGTGCAGCAGCGCCTGCAGGCCGGGCAGGCTGCTCAGCGGCCAGCCCAGGCTGCGTGCCACCAGCGGCATGATCAGGGTGTAGAACCACAGCAGCGAGCCGACCCCCAGGCCGGCGAACACCCCGCGGCGGTTGGCCTGCTTCCACACCAGGGCGCCGAACATCGCCGGGCCCAGCTGGCCGATGGCGGCGAAGGACACCTGGCCAATGGTTGCCAGGCTGGCGCCCTCGCCGAGCAGCCGGTAGCAGACGTAGGCCAGCAGCAGGATCAGCACGATGCTCACCCGGCGTGCCGTGAGCATCCAGTGGCGGAACGCCTCGAAGGGGCGTTCGGCGTTCTTTCTGTGCAGCAGCCAGGGCAGCAGCATGTCGTTGGAGATCATGGTCGACAGGGCCACCGAGGCGACGATGACCATGCCGGTGGCGGCCGAGGCGCCGCCGATGAAGGCCAGCAGGGCCAATGCCGGGTGGGCCTGGGCCAGTGGCAGGCTGATCACGAAGGAGTCCGGCGTCACCCCCGCCGGCAACAGCATCTGCCCGGCCAGGGCGATGGGTACGACGAACAGTGCCGCCAGCACCAGATAGGCGGGAAACACCCAGCGCGCCAGGCGCAGGTCCTTGGGTTCGATGTTTTCCACCACGGTGACATGGAACTGCCGGGGCAGGCAGACGATGGCGATCATCGCCATGCCGGTCAGCGTCAGCATGGCCGGCCAGTTCATCGCCTCGGCCCAGAAACCGCTCAGCTCCGGGGCGCTGTGGGCCTGCTGGAACAGGTCGGCGAAGCCGTTGTACAGGCCGTAGGTGACGAAGGCGCCGACGGCGAGGAAGGCCAGCAGCTTGACCAGCGATTCGAAGGCGATCGCCAGCACCATGCCGCGGTGGTGTTCTGTGACATCCAGGTTGCGCGTGCCGAACAGGATGGTGAACAGCGCCAGGATCAGCGAGACCAGCAGCGCCGTGTCCTGGGCGCGAATGCCGTTGGCGTCGGCCCCGGCGCCGATCAGCAGGTTGACGCCGAGGACGATGCCCTTGAGTTGCAGGGCGATATAGGGCAGCACGCCGACCAGGCAGATCAGCGCCACGACTATCGCCAGGGTCTGGGACTTGCCGTAGCGCGCGGCGATGAAGTCGGCGATCGAGGTGATGTTCTCCTCCTTGCTGATCATCACCATCTTCTGCAGCACCCAGGGGGCGAGCAGCATCAGCAGGATGGGACCCAGGTAGATCGGCAGGAACGACCAGAGCTGCTCGGCGGCCTGGCCGACCGCGCCGAAGAAGGTCCAGCTGGTGCAGTACACCGCCAGCGACAGGCTGTAGACCCAGGCGCGCATCCGCGGCGGCAGGGGCGTGCGGCGGCGGTCGCCATAGAAAGCGATGGCGAACAGGATGGCCATGTAGATCAGGGCGACCGTGGCGATCAGCCCGCTGGACAGCGACATGCACACTCCGGCGACGAAGGATGTGGGGACCAGGTCCAGAGTCAGACGATACTCTTTCTGGCCGCACAGTGTCGCAGCAAAGCCCGGCGCAGTCAGGCGCGACCAAGGTCGCAGGCGCCGGGCGTGGAGGGCTATGGCGCCGGCATTTGTGCCCGGCGCATCGCCCTGATAGCGTGATGCGTTTGCGTCAATGGCCAGGGAGGGGCGTCATGTCCGCGTTGCAATCTTTCATCCCGCAGGGGGCGGGCGTTTCGTGCAAGCATCGCGGCCTAGCCGCTGAGCGCCTGGGGCGCACGCACTGTGTGGCAGTGGCGGCCGGCAACGGCCGCGCGTTGGGGGCTGAGCGATGGACTTGAGTGCGAACGAGCAGACGCATTTCTGGCGCGCGCCCCAGTTGGGCGGGGTCGAGTTGCTGCATGCGCGCTACATCGAACACACCTTTTCCCCCCATGTACACGAGGGTTTCGTGCTCGGCGTGGTCGAGCAGGGCGCCCACCTGTTTCAGCATCGCGGCAGCGGTCACCTGGCGTCCGTGGGCAGCATGATCGTGATCAACCCCGATGAGCTGCACTCCTGTTCCAAGGCGGGCGATCAGGGGTGGCGCTATCGGGCCTGCTATCCGGATGCGCAGCAGATCCGGGGTGTGCTGCAAGAGCTGGAGCTGGATGCCGCTGGTCTGCCCGGATTCGCCAGCAGCGTGATACAGGACCTCGAACTGACTCGGGCTTTCGCCGAACTGCATTGCCTGCTGGACGGTCCAGCCACCGTCTTGCAGTGTCAGGTCGCCTGGCGCGAGGCGATCCTGCTGCTGTTCCAGCGCCACGGACGGGTGCGTGAGGCGCGCGAACCGGGGCGTGAGCCCTGGGCGGTGGCGCAGGCCAAGGCGCTGTTGGACAGTCGCCTGGCCGACCCGCCCTCGCTCGAGCAGTTGGCGGCGGCGGTCAGCCTGTCGCCGTTCCACTTCGCCCGGGTGTTCCGCCGCGCCACCGGCTTGCCGCCCCACGCCTGGCTGCGGCAGCGACGCCTGCAGCAGGCCAGGGCGCAATTGCAGCGGGGCTCGACGCCGCTCGCCGTGGCCATGCAGCTGGGGTTCGCCGACCAGAGCCACCTCAGCCGCCAGTTCAAGCAGGCCTACGGTGTCACCCCCGGCGAATACCGCAAGGCCTGCGGCGCCTGAACGCAGGGGTGCAACTGCGCAATATTGTTCAATACAGCGCCCGGGAAGGTGGCATAGGCTGCAGCTCAAGGAGGAGAGTGCTATGACCCGCTCGCAAGAATTCACCCAGGGCGCCCGCGACATGCTGCCGATGCTGCTCGGCGCCATGCCCTTCGGCATCATCTTCGGCAGCCTGGCCGGCGCCGCCGGCCTCAGCCCCTGGCAGACCCTCGGCATGTCGCTGTTGGTATTCGCCGGTTCGGCGCAGTTCATCGCCATCAGCCTGCTCGGCGTGGGCACCGGCCTGGCCGTGCTGCTGCTCACCACCCTGGTGGTCAACCTGCGTCACGCCCTGTACAGCGCCAGCCTGCAGCCGTACGTCCGCCACCTGCCCAAGCGTTGGCGGGTGCCGCTGGCCTTCTGGCTGACCGACGAGGCCTATGCCGTGGTGCAACACCGCTATCTGGACGCGGATGCCTCGCCGAACAAGCATTGGTACTTCCTCGGTGCGGCGCTGGCCATGTACCTGAACTGGCAGCTGTGTACCCTGGTCGGCGTGCTGTTCGGCCAGAGCGTGCCGAACCTCGCCGCCTGGGGCCTGGACTTCGCCATGCTGGCGACCTTTATCGGCATAGTCGTGCCCATGCTGCGCAACAGTCCGCAGGTGGCCGCGGCCCTGGTGGCCGGGGCGGTGGCCCTGGCCTTCCATGGCCTGCCATACAAGCTCGGCCTGCTGGCGGCCGCGTTCAGCGGCATTGTGGTCGGTGTGCTGCTCGAGCGCCGCCAGGCGCCCGTATGCGCGGAGGTGGTCTGATGGACAACTGGGTGCTGATCCTCGGCATGCTGGCGATCACCTTTTCCATCCGCTACAGCCTGTTTGCCTTCCCCAACCTGAGCTTCCCGCCGCTGGTGCGTCAGGGGCTGCACTACGTGCCGACTGCGGTGCTCACCGCCATCGTGGTGCCGGGCATGTTGCTGCCCGACGGCCAGCACTGGGCCCTGCGCCTGGACAACGCCTACCTGCTGGGCGGACTGGCGGCCATCGCCATCGCCGCGCTGACCCGGCATCTGCTGGCGACCATCGGCGGCGGCCTGCTGGTGTTCTTCCTGTTGCGCTGGGCGCTGGGGCAACTGCCGATCTGAGCGGCGATTTTGCCGTGACCTCGGCAAAAGTCGACGATTGCTGTGGCTTGTCGGCGGGTTGTTGCAGTCCAATGCTGGACGGCCCGCTCGGTCACAGCAGACAGGTACACGGACGATGACCCCAGATTCGCAATTCACCTTGCTCGGTAAACGGCGTTTCCTGCCGTTCTTCCTTACCCAGTTGCTCGGCGCCTTCAACGACAACATCTTCAAGCAGTCGCTGATCCTCGCCATCCTCTACAAGCTCAGTTCCGGCGCCGACAAGAGCCTGCTGGTCAACCTCTGCGCGCTGCTGTTCATCCTGCCGTTCTTCCTGTTCTCGGCACTCGGCGGGCAGTTCGGCGAGAAGTTCGCCAAGGACAGCCTGATCCGCGCGATCAAGTTCGCCGAAATCCTGATCATGCTGGCCGGCGCCGCCGGGGTGCTGCTCGACAGCCTGCCGCTGATGCTCGCCGTGCTGTTCTGCATGGGCACCCAGTCGGCGCTGTTCGGTCCGGTGAAGTATTCGATCCTGCCGCAGCACCTGCGCGAGCAGGAACTGGTCGGCGGTAACGCCCTGGTGGAGATGGGCACCTTCCTGGCCATTCTCGCCGGCACCATAGGCGCCGGCATCATCATGGCCAGCAGCGCCTACGCGCAGATCGTCGCCGGTTCCGTGGTCGTGGTCGCCGTGCTCGGCTATCTGGCCAGCCGCGCCATCCCCCGCGCCCATGCGGCCCTGCCGGAACTGGCGCTGGACTGGAATATCCTGCGTCAGTCCTGGCGGATCATGCGCCTGGGCTTGAAGGAGCAGCCGGTCTCGGTGTCGCGCTCGCTGCTGGGCAACTCCTGGTTCTGGTTCCTCGGCGCGATCTACCTGACCCAGATCCCGGCCTATGCCAAGGACTGGCTGCACGGCGACGAGAGCGTGGTGACCCTGATTCTCACGGTGTTCTCCTTAGGGATAGGCCTGGGCTCGATGCTGTGCGAGCGCATGAGCGGGCACAAGGTGGAGATCGGCCTGGTGCCCTTCGGCTCGATCGGCCTGACCCTGTTCGGCGTGCTGCTGTGGTGGCACTCCGACGGTTTCGTCCAGGGCGCCGCGCCCCATGACTGGCTGACGCTGCTGGGGCATGGCCAGGCCTGGTGGGTACTCGGTGCCATTCTCGGCATCGGCCTGTTCGGCGGCTTCTATATAGTGCCGCTGTATGCGCTGATCCAGTCGCGCACGGTGGAGCAGGAGCGGGCGCGGGTGATCGCCGCCAACAACATCCTCAACGCGCTGTTCATGGTGGTCTCGGCGATCGCCTCGATCCTCTTTCTCAGCGTCGCCGAGCTGTCGATCCCCCAGCTGTTCCTGGCCATCTCGCTGATGAACGTCGCGGTCAACAGCTACATCTTCAAGATCGTCCCCGAGTTCAGCATGCGCTTTTTGATCTGGCTGCTCGGTCACTCCATGTATCGGGTCGAGCACAGGGGGCTGGAGGCCATCCCCGAGGACGGCGCGGCGGTGCTGGTGTGCAACCACGTGTCCTTCGTCGATGCCCTGCTGATCGGCGGTGCGGTGCGCCGGCCGGTGCGTTTCGTCATGTACTACAAGATCTACAACCTGCCGCTGCTCAACTTCATCTTCCGCACCGCCGGCACCGTGCCGATCGCCGGGCGCAACGAGGACCTGCTGGTGTACGACGCGGCGTTCAAGAAGATCGCCGAATACCTGCGTAACGGCGAGCTGGTGTGCATCTTCCCGGAGGGCAAGTTGACCGGTGATGGCGAGATCAGCGAGTTCAAGGGCGGCATCGAGCGCATCCTCGCGGAAAACCCGGTGCCGGTGATCCCGATGGCGCTCAAGGGACTGTGGGGCAGCTTCTTCAGCCGTGACCCCGACAAGGGGGTGTTCAGGCGCCTGTGGTCGCGCATCCAGCTGGTGGCCGGCGCCCCGCTCGGTCCCGAGTGCGCCGACCGCCAACGCTTGCAGGCGCAGGTCGCCGAGCTGCGCGGCGACCTGCGCTGAGCCAGCCGGAACGAAAAAGCCCGCCGGATGGCGGGCTTTTGGTTGTGGGCGCCTCAGTGGCTGAGTTTAAGCCCGAGCAAGCCGCAGAGAATCAGCGCCACGCTGGCCAGGCGGATCAAGGCCATGGATTCGCCGAACAGGATGATGCCGGCGATCACCGTGCCGACCGCGCCGACCCCGGTCCAGATGGCGTAGGCGGTGCCCAGGGGCAGCTCCTTCATGGCCAGGCCGAGCAGGCCCAGGCTGACGACCATCGCGGCGATGGTCAGCAGGCTGGGTAGGGGGCGGGTGAAACCGTCGGTATATTTCAGGCCGACGGCCCAGCCGACCTCGAACAGGCCGGCGAAAAACAGAATGATCCAGGACATAACGACCTCCGGGGCATAAGGGCAGGGGCCGTCCCCGGGTGGTCACTCATGGAGTGGTGAGGTCGTCCTCACGCTGCCGGTCATTGTGCACAGACCGGCTGCCGGGGCAAGCCGCTGGGGACCGGCGGAGGCTGGCTGCCGCCGGTCCCGGGCCGAGCGGCTCAGATGCCCTGGGGGATTTCCTCGCCGCCGAGGGCCTCGAACAGGGCGGGCAGGTACTGGACCAGGGTCAGCATCATCAGGGTGAAGCTGGCGTCCAGCTGGCCGAGGTTATCGTCGCCGCCGTCCTGCTCGGCCTGTTCCTGCAGCAGGTCCTCGAAGCGCAGGCGCTTGATCACCAGCTTGTCGTCGAGCACGAAGGACAGCTTGTCCTGCCAGCCCAGGGCCAGCTGGGTGACCTGCTTGCCGGCGCTCAGGTGCAGCTGAATCTCGTCGCTGGTCAGGTCCTGGCGCTTGCAGCGCACCACGCCGCCATCCTCATGGGTGTCGCGCAGCTCGCACTCGTCCAGCACGAAGAAGTCGGCGGCGGCCTTTTGTGCCTTGACCCAATCGGTGAGAGTGGCGCTCGGGGCGATCTTCACGGTCAGCGGCCGCACCGGCAGCGAACCGATGGCCTCGCGCAGCGTGGAGAGCAGGTCTTCGGCGCGCTTGGCGCTGGAGGCGTCGACCAGGATCAGGCCTTGGGCCGGGGCGATGGCGGCGAAGGTTGCCGACTTGCGGATGAAGGCGCGGGGCAGGAAGGCCTGCACGATCTCGTCCTTGAGCTGGTCGCGTTCCTTCTTGTAGACCTTGCGCATCTGCTCGTTTTCGATCTCGTCGACCTTCTCCTTCAACGCGTCACGCACCACGCTGCCGGGCAGGATGCGTTCCTCCTTGCGCGCGGCGATCAGCAGGAAGCCCTGGCTCTCGTGCACCAGGGGCGCATCGGCGCCCTTGCCGAAGGGGGCGATGAAGCCGTAGGTGGTCAGTTCCTGGCTGGCGCAGGGGCGTGCCGGCTTGGCGGCCAATGCGGCTTCGAGGGCCTCGGCATCGAAGGGGACGTTCTGGGTGAGGCGGTAGACCAGCAGGTTGCGAAACCACATGAGGGGGTGACTCTCCATTAACGCAAAGCGCGCATTATTCTCCCCTCGGGGGCGCAGGCCAACCCTGAGCTAAGCCTTTGCTGCGTCGATAAATTTTTTTTCGATCAGGGCTTGCCAAGGTGCCGATGGCTCTCTAGAATGCGCCCCACTTCGAGAGTGAAGGGTGATTAGCTCAGCCGGGAGAGCATCTGCCTTACAAGCAGAGGGTCGGCGGTTCGATCCCGTCATCACCCACCAATCTCGCTTTCGGGGTTACGCGCAGCGGTAGTTCAGTCGGTTAGAATACCGGCCTGTCACGCCGGGGGTCGCGGGTTCGAGTCCCGTCCGCTGCGCCATTTCCCTCCTCGCTTCACCTCTGCTTTATCCCTCCGCAACATTCGCCGTACTCCTTCGAAAAACCTGCTAAACACCTGAACTTATGCGCATTTTCTGGTTCCTATCCCGGTAGCCAGTGATCGCGACGGCCTGCTAAGCTCGCGCCTTCACTCGATTGCCCTAGGGCGCACCGGAACAAGGATCAAGCATGAAGAAGCATCGTTTAGCGGCGGCGGTTGCGCTGGTTGGCCTGGTACTCGCGGGCTGCGATTCGCAGACCTCCGTCGAGCTGGAGACCCCGGCGCAGAAGGCCTCCTACGGCATCGGCCTGAACATGGGCAAGAGCCTGGCCCAGGAAGGCATGGATGACCTGGATTCCAAGGCCGTCGCCCAGGGCATCGAGGATGCCATCGGCAAGAAGGAGCAACGCCTGAAGGATGAAGAGCTGATCGAGGCCTTCGCCTTCCTGCAGAAGCGTGCCGAGGAGCGCATGGCGGCCATGAACGAGGAGTCGGCCAAGGCCGGCAAGAAGTTCCTCGAGGACAACGCCAAGCGTGAGGGCGTGGTGACCACCGAGTCCGGCCTGCAGTACGAAGTGCTGACCAAGGCCGAGGGTGCTCAGCCGAAAGCCAACGATGTGGTGACCGTTCACTACGAAGGCAAGTTGACCGATGGCAGCGTGTTCGACAGCTCGATCGAGCGCGGCAGCCCGATCGATCTGCCGGTCAGCGGCGTGATCCCGGGTTGGGTCGAAGGCTTGCAGCTGATGCATGTCGGCGAGAAGTACAAGCTGTACATCCCCAGTGAGCTGGCCTATGGCGAGCAGAGCCCGACTCCGGCGATTCCGGCCAACTCGGTGCTGGTGTTCGAACTGGAGCTGCTGTCCATCAAGGACGCGGGCGCCAGCGCCGAACAGTAAGCTCGCGTTTCATCGCAGCGCCCCGTCTCGACGGGGCGTTGTCGTTTCTGGGGTGTACAGGGTGCCGGTAATCGACCGGTCGGTCTGTAAGGGGGCTGTTTCGGCCCGTTTGGTGTTACGGTTATGCACATTCGCGCAGGCGCTCTCGATAGGGGTTGTCAACACTGGGGCGAATAACTGTTTGATTTTTTAACTATTTGATTTACATGGATTTTATGCTTTGTGTAAAAAATGTCCGATCTGTCGCAAGGCCCGATAGCACGGGCCTTTGGCAGGCTCGTTCAGCTTATGTTCACAGGGTTATCCACAGCTTGCGTGGATAACCTCAAGGAGCCCAGCAGCCATGCGGGCTGGCGAGGAGCGACCATGAAAGCACCCTGGGGTTTCGCCCGATTTCTGCCATTGGCGCAGCAATTGTTGAGTCGGGCCCGGCTACCCGGCCTGTTGCTGGCGGTGGCCCGCAAGAGTGGCCAGCAAGGTCGACGTCTCGCCGACCTGAAGGAGGACCTGCGCCTGCTGCAGAGCCTCTGTGCGGCCTGGTGGCGCGGCGAGTACCGGGCGATCGGTTCCGAGGCGATGCTGGCGGTGGTCGCCGCCCTGCTGTATTTCGTCACCCCCCTGGATGCCTTGCCCGACTGGTTGATCGGTGTGGGCTTTATCGACGATCTGGCCGTGCTGGCCTGGGTGCTGCGGACCTGGAGCGCCGAGCTGGAAGCCTTTCGCGCCTGGCGCAAGGCCCAGGCGCCACAGGTGCTGGAGGCGATCGAGCGGCTGCCGGCGGACGACGAAGCGGTACCGGACCGCCCGCTTTCCTGAGCGGTGCCACGAATCCCCTGTTCGCTTCTTCGGCGGCGTATCCAAGGCGCGGTCCCGAGCGCGCGCCTCTTATAGGCTCGGGCTGTTAACATAGGGCCCTGCAAGGAATGTACTGAAGCTCTCGGTACCGCTTTCCAAGGAGCGTCGAAGATGAACGTACAAGTGATCAAGAATGACGGCGAGCCGCAATACGCGGTGTTGCCGTGGGCGGAGTATCAGGCGTTGCTGCAGGCCGCCGGCCGAGTCGAGCCGGCGGATGCACCGCCGGCCGAGGAAGTGCCAGGGTTGGACCAGCTCGCGCGCCTGCGTGAGGCCAAGGGGCTGTCGGTGGAGCAGCTGGCCCGGGCTGTGGGCATCAGCCCGCACTATTTGGGAATGATCGAAAGCGGCGAACGCCAGCCGGATGCCGCTATTCAACGTGCATTGGCTTGGACGCTCGGGGTCGCGGGCTGGGAGGCGAAGTCTTGACGGTCAGTATCAGTCGCCAGCACTGGCAGGCATTGCTCAGCGAGTTGGAAGAGGCGCGGCGTCAGCGCCATCTGTTGACCTATCGTGCATTGATCGAGCGCCTGGCCCTGCCAAGCCCGGCGATGCAGACCCTGACGGCGGCCCTGGAGCATCTGGCTGCCCTGGATGCGCAGGCCGAGCGGCCGTTGCGCAGCGCCCTGGTGATCAGCCAGGGGGCCAGCCGCTTGCCGCGGACCGGCTTCTTCGACTGCGTGACCCGCCTGGGCCGTTTCAACGGTGCCTCCGATGGCGTCGCCGCGGCGTCTTGGCACGCCGGGGAAGTGGCGCGGGTGTTCGAGTTCAGCTACCCGGACGACATCTGATGCTCCACCGGCTGCGCGCGCGTCTGGCCTATGCCTTGGCCAGGCGCCTGTTCCATTGGTCCTGGTGGGTCAGGCAGCCGCGTGGTTGGCGCTGGCTGGAAGGCCGGTTCGCGCGCATGGCGAGCCTGGGCGATGTCGGTGCGCAAAGTTTCTACGGGCATATCCTGTTGTTTCGCGGCCAGGGCCTGGGTGCGCGGGAGGAGGGCCTTCGGCTATTGCGCCTGGCCGCCGAAGGCGGCGATGGCAAGGCCGCCTATCAGCTGGGGTTATCGAGTCTGGCCGGCGACGCGCGGAAGGCGCCCGACGCCCGCGAGGCGGTGCGCTGGTGGTCGCTGGCAAGCGCGGCGGGGCATCCCCTGGCCACGCGGCGCCTGGCCGAACTCTACCGGGATGGCGCCGAGGGGCTGCCGGCCGATGCCGAGCAGGCGGCGCGCCTGGCCGCGCGGGCACAGGCACTCGGGCTCTAGGCGGACAACTTTCCCGTATCGATGATATGCAGGCTGTAGCCAGGCACGGCCTTGGCCTGCCGCTTGGCCTCCGAGGCCAGGCCGGCGAGCTGCGCGGCATCGAGCTGCGCACACTGTCCGGGGCGCAGGTGCACGACGCCGAGCGATAGCGAGAGCAGGGCGAACTCCTGGCGCTGTCCCTGGCGGTTGTAGGCGGTAAAGCAGCCGGCATGCAGGTGCTCTTCGCTGTAGAAGCGCCGGCATTGGCTCTGGAAGTCCTCCAGCAGGCGATTGAGGCGGGTGCGCCAGTCCTCGGAACCGAGTACCAGGAGGAAGTCGTCGCCGCCGATATGGCCGACGAAGTCGCGCGCCGGATCGACCCGCTCGCCCAGGCACTGGGCCAGGCACAGCAACACCTCGTCGCCCTTGGCATAGCCGTAGAGGTCGTTGAACGGCTTGAAGCTGTCGATATCCACATAGCACACCACGGCCTCCCGGCCCTGCTGCAGCAGGCGGCTCAGGCACTGCTGGATCGGCACGTTGCCCGGTAGCAGGGTCAGGGGGTTGGCGTGGCGGGCCTGCTGGATCTTCAGTTCGGTGATCAGCTTGAGCACGTCGATGACCCGGCCCATGCCCAGGTAACGGCCGCCCTGGGTGATGATGAAGTCCTCCTCGATGCGCTGGCGGGCGCGGCTGGTGAGCAGGCGGCTGACCTGCTGCAGGGACTGGCCCAGTTCGACGGCGAGAAAGTCGTCGCTCATCAGGCGGCTGATCGGCTTGCGGGCGAACAGTTCGGTGGCGAAGGGCTTGAGCAAGGCATCGGCCAGCGAGTGACGATGGACGATGCCCACCGGCTGCCGAGCCTGGTCGAGCACGGCGAGGGAGTTGAGGTTGGCCTGGGCGCGGAAGGCCTCCAGGACCTCGGCCGTCGAGGTGTGCAGGGGCACCGCCGGCTGTTCGTTGAGCAGGGCGGACAGGTCGCTGCCTTCCTCGCCGAGGCCGTTGGGGGCCGTATCGAGCCTGGGCAGCAGGCCGAGCGCCTCGCGTGGCGGTTGCTCCTGGGGGCGGCTGATCAGGTAGCCCTGAACCAGGTTGACGCCCATCTCGGAGAGGACGGCGAGCTCCTCCTCCAGCTCGATGCCCTCGGCGATCACCTCGGCGCGGGAGGCCTTGGCCATCTGCAGGATGGAGCCGACGAACTCGCGCTTGACCGCATCCTGATGGATGCCGTCGATGAAATGGCGGTCGATCTTCACGTAATCCGGGCGCAGCTCCGACCACAGGCGCAGGCTGGAGTAACCGGCGCCGAGGTCGTCCAGGGCGATGGAGAAGCCCATGGCACGGTAATGGTGCAGGGCGTTGTCGAGCAGGGAGAAGTCCTCGGTGGGGGACTGTTCGGTCAGCTCGATCACCACCCGGCTCGGGGGGATGCCCAAGGCCTGCAGCAGCTGCAGGGTGCGCCCGGGTTGGTGGCGGGGCTCCAGCAGGGAGTCGGGGGAGACGTTGAGGAACAGCTTGCCCTCAAGCGTCAGCTCGCTGAAGCGCCGGCAGGCGCTTTTCCGGCAGGCCAGCTCCAGCTCGCTCAACCGTCCGGCGTGACGGGCCACGGCGAAGAGGTTGATGGGCGAGTGCAGTGGGCTGTTGGAGGGGCCGCGGGTCAGGGCCTCGTAGCCGAGGATGCGTCGCTCGGATAGCGAGACGATGGGCTGGAACAGGCTGTGCAAGTCGCCGTGAGCGAGGATGTGGCTCAGTGCGCTCAACTGCTCGGTGACGGTCATCTGGGGGCTCACTGTCCTGAAAATGCGAAGGGGCTGATATCCCTACCAACCCCTGCATTTCACGACAGATTTGTGACCGTTTAATGACCGCTAGGTGTTACTGCTTCGCTAGGGAGGCGTTGAGGCCGAGATAGTCGAGGAGGATGTGTCCGCTCTCGGCGAGAAAGGCATCGTCCTGGACCTTGGTCTTCTCCTCGTCGGGCAGGGCGTCCTCGTCTTCGGTTTTCAGCTCGGTCAGCGGTGCCTGGCCCTTGGCCTTGCGCCGGTTGTTCTCGATGACCAGCTGCTGGGCTTCGATGTCGTTCTGCTGGGCCCGGCGCTTGGCCTCGTTGAGGCTGACCGTGGTTTCCCCCATCAGCTTCTTGGCCAGTGCCAGGCGCTCGCGGGTGAAGGTGAAATCGGGATTCTTCGCCGTGCGGTTGGCGTAGCGCGCCTGCAGTTCGGCGAGGAACGGCATGATCGGGTCCAGTTCGGGCTTGATCGCCGGGCGGATGCTGTCCCAGGGCAGGGCTTCGGGCAGGGCGCTCTCGCCGATTTCCTTGGTGTCCATCACGTCCGGGTACTGGATGTCGGGAATCACCCCCTGGTGCTGGGTGCTTTGCCCGGAGACGCGGTAGAACTTGGCCAGGGTCAGCTTCAGCTCGCCGTGGTTGAGCGGTTGGATGGTCTGTACCGTGCCCTTGCCGAAGGTCTGGCCGCCGAGGATCAGCGCGCGGTGGTAGTCCTGCATGGCGCCGGCGAAGATCTCCGAGGCCGAGGCGGACAGGCGGTTGACCAGTACGGCCATGGGACCGGTGTAGTAGGTGCCGCTGTTCTCGTCGGCCAGCACGTCGACCCGGCCGTCGCTGTTGCGCACCAGCACGGTGGGCCCCTGATCGATGAACAGCCCGGTCAGTTCGGTGGCTTCCTGCAGCGAGCCGCCGCCGTTGTTGCGCAGGTCGATGACCACGCCGTCGACCTGCTCCTTCTCCAGCTCGCTGAGCAGGCGTTTGACGTCGCGGGTGGTGCTCTTGTAGTTCGGGTCGCCGGCGCGGAAGGCCTTGAAGTCCAGATAGAAGGCGGGAATCTCGATCACCCCCAGCTTGTAGTCGCGGCCCTCGTGGTTCAGCTGCAGCACCGACTTCTTCGCCGCCTGCTCCTCCAGCTTGACCGCCTCGCGGGTGATGTTGACCACCTTGCTGGTCTGATCGTTCGGCGCGTTGCTGGCCGGAATCACCTCCAGGCGCACCTGCGAGCCCTTCGGGCCGCGGATCAGCTTGACCACCTCGTCCAGGCGCCAGCCGATCACGTCGACCATCTCGTCGTCGCCCTGGGCCACGCCGACGATCTTGTCCGCCGGGGCGATCTGCTTGCTCTTCTCGGCGGGGCCGGCCGGAACCAGGCGCACCACCTTGACGTACTCGTTGTCGGTCTGCAGCACCGCGCCTATGCCTTCCAGGGACAGGCTCATATTGATGTCGAAGTTTTCCGCGTTGTCCGGCGACAGGTAGGTGGTGTGCGGGTCGTAGGAGCTGGCGAAGGCATTGATGTAGGCCTGGAAGATGTCTTCGCCGCGCGTCTGCTGCAGGCGCGCCAGCTGGTTCTTGTAGCGCTTGGTCAGCAGCTCCTGGATGGCCTTGGGCTCCTTGCCGGCGAGCTTCAGGCGCAGCACCTCGTCTTTCACCCGCTTGCGCCACAGGTCGTCCAGTTCGGCGACATCCTTGGCCCAGGGGGCGTTCTCGCGGTCGATCAGCAGGCTCTCGTCGAGGCTGAAGTCGAGCTTGTCGATGCCCCGGTCGAGCAGGTCGAGGGCAAACTGCAGGCGTCCCTGCAGGCGCTCCAGCTGGCGCTTGTAGATGACGAAACCGGGCTCCAGATTGCCGCTCTTGAGCAGGTCGTCGAACTGCTCGCGCCACCGGTCGAACTGGGCGATATCGCCGGCGGTGAAATAGCTGCGCGCCGGGTCGAGCATCTTCAGGTAACCCTGGTAGATCTTCACCGAGCGCTCGTCATCCAGTGGCGGCTTGTTGTAGTGATGGCGCTTCAACAGTTCCACGACGTTGAGGCTGGCGATGACCTGCTCACGGTCGGGTTGCAGGTATTCCCAGGGATCGGACTGGGTGGTCTTCGCCGCCAGGGGCAGCGCGCCCAAACCGAGGGCAAAGGCGAGGGTGGCGCAGAGCAGGGAGCGCTTCATGCTGATTCGACGTGGGGGTAATTGATAACGCATATTAGGCCGTCTTAGAGGGCGCCAGTTCCATCGGCGCAATGCAGAGGCCCGACGCTGAGCGCCGGGCCCGGTTTCGATTCACTATGGAGGCAGCGTGAAGGCATTGCAAGGCGTTGAAGGCCGCGCGGAATGGGCGGAGCAGCCCGCCCCGGCCTGCGATGTGGGGGAAATTCGCATTCGCGTGGCGGCGGCCGGCCTCAACCGTGCCGACCTGTTGCAACGGGCGGGGCTCTACCCGCCGCCGCCGGGGGCCAGCACGGCGCTCGGCCTGGAGTGCGCCGGCATCGTCAGCGAAGTCGGCGCCGGTTGCGACTGGCAGGTGGGCGACCGGGTCTGCGCCCTGCTGGCCGGTGGCGGCATGGCCGAGGAGGTGGTGGTCGATGCCCGGCACGCGCTGCCACTGCCCGAGGGGCTGTCCCTGGCCGAGGCGGCGGCCGTGCCGGAGGTCTATGCCACGGCCTGGCTCAATCTGTTCCAGTTGGGCGGCCTGAAGCCGGGGGACAGGGTCCTGCTGCACGCCGGCGCCAGTGGCGTGGGCTCGGCGGCTATCCAGCTGTGCAAGGCCTTCGGCAACCCCTGCTGGGTCAGCGTCGGTTCGGCCGAGCGCCTGGCCTATTGCGAGGCCCTGGGCGCCCAGGGCGGCGTGCTGCGTGGCGATGATGGCCTGCAGGCGTTGCGCGATTTCGGGCCCTTCGATGTGATCCTCGATCCGGTGGGCGGCCAGTATGCCGCGCTCAACCTGGAGCTGCTGGCGCGCGACGGCCGTTGGCTGAACATCGGCCTGATGGGCGGGCGCCAGGCCGAGTTGGATATGGCGTTGCTGCTGGGCAAGCGTATCCAGCTGATCGGCTCGACCCTGCGCAATCGCGACGAGCAGTTCAAGGCGGACCTGCTGCGCGACCTGCAGCACCAGGTGTGGCCGTTGTTCGCCGAGGGCCGGCTCAAGCCACAACTGGTACGCGGCTATCCGGTCGCGGATGCCGAACAGGCCTTCGCCGAACTGGCCGGCAACCGGGTCAACGGCAAGCTGGTGCTGCTGGTCGACGAGAGCCTGGTCTGAGCCGATACGGGCATCGCCGCTGGCGGCGGCGATGCCCGGGGCGTCGCTCCAGCCGGGTGGCGATTGAGTGACCCAATCAATCTCATGGTTTCAATCAATAAGGCTTTTAGAACATCTCGCTCTAAGATTCGCCGGGTCAACTTTTCAACCCTCGAAGGAGTCAGAGATGAACCTCATCAACACCCAAGTCCAACCGTTCAAGGTCAACGCTTTCCACAACGGCAAGTTCATCGAGGTGACCGAGCAGTCCCTGAAGGGCCAGTGGTCGGTGCTGATCTTCATGCCGGCGGCCTTCACCTTCAACTGCCCGACCGAGATCGAAGACGCCGCCAACAACTACGCGGCGTTCCGCGATGCCGGCACCGAGGTGTATATCGTCACCACCGATACCCACTTCTCCCACAAGGTCTGGCACGAGACTTCCCCGGCGGTCGGCAAGGCCCAGTTCCCGCTGATCGGCGACCCGACCCATCAGCTGACCAACGCCTTCGGCGTGCACATCCCGGAAGAGGGCCTGGCCCTGCGCGGCACCTTCGTGATCAACCCGGAAGGCGTGATCAAGACCGTGGAGATCCACTCCAACGAAATCGCCCGCGACGTCTCCGAGACCCTGCGCAAGCTGAAGGCCGCCCAGTACACCGCCGCTCACCCGGGCGAAGTCTGCCCGGCCAAGTGGAAAGACGGCGAAGCCACCCTGGCGCCTTCCCTGGACCTGGTCGGCAAGATCTAAAAATGGGTGTAGAGCTGCTGCGCTAGGCATTGCTGCGTTGAAATCAGGCTCGGGCTGCTCATTTACAGCGCGTAAACTCCGCGCCCTCGCCTGATTTCGCCTTGCACTGCCGTCGCTCGCGACGCTCTCCATCCCATTTTCCGCCTCAAGAAGCCCAACTGCTTCCTAAGGCGCCCGATGCCCGGGCGCGACCCGCCCGGGCATTTTATTGCCCGAATTTCGTCATCGAGGAACATCCGCCATGTTGGACGCCAATCTGAAAACCCAGTTGCAGGCCTATCTGCAGAAGGTCACCCAGCCGTTCGAGATCGTTGCGACCCTCGATGACAGCGACAAATCCCGCGAGCTGCTCGGCCTGCTGCAGGAGATCGTCGGCCTGAGCGACAAGATCGCCCTGAAGACCGATGGCCGCGACAGTCGCGTGCCTTCGTTCTCGCTCAATCGTCCTGGAGCGGACATCGGCCTGCGCTTCGCCGGCATCCCCCTGGGCCACGAATTCACCTCCCTGGTGCTGGCCCTGCTGCAGGTCGGCGGTCACCCGTCCAGGCTGGCGCAGGAGGTGATCGAGCAGATTCAGGGGCTCGAAGGCGATTTCCACTTCGAGAGCTATTTCTCGCTGTCCTGCCAGAACTGCCCGGACGTGGTCCAGGCGCTGAACCTGATGGCCGTGCTCAACCCCAAGATTCGTCACGTGGCCATCGACGGCGCGCTGTTCCAGGACGAGGTCGAGGCGCGGCAGATCATGTCGGTGCCGAGCATCTACCTGAACGGCGAGCCGTTCGGCCAGGGCCGTATGGACGCCGAGCAGATCCTCGCCAAGCTCGACACCGGCGCCAGCGCCCGCGAGGCCGAGAAGATGAGCGCCAAGACCGCCTTCGACGTGCTGGTGGTCGGCGGTGGCCCGGCCGGCGCCGCGGCGGCCATCTATGCCGCGCGCAAGGGCATCCGCACCGGGGTGGCGGCCGAGCGTTTCGGCGGCCAGGTGCTGGACACCATGGCCATCGAGAACTTCATCTCGGTGCAGGAGACCGAGGGACCGAAGCTGGCCCGCGCCCTGGAGGAGCACGTCAGGCAGTACGACGTCGACATCATGAACCTGCAGCGCGCCAGCGCGCTGATCCCAGCGAGCGGCGCCGGCGGCCTGCACGAGGTGCGCTTCGACAGCGGTGCCAGCCTCAAGGCCAAGACCCTGATCCTCGCCACCGGCGCCCGCTGGCGCGAGATGAACGTGCCCGGCGAGCAGGAATACCGCGGCCGTGGCGTGGCCTACTGCCCGCACTGCGACGGCCCGCTGTTCAAGGGCAAGCGGGTGGCGGTGATCGGCGGCGGCAACTCCGGCGTCGAGGCAGCCATCGACCTGGCCGGAATCGTCGCCCATGTCACCCTGATCGAATTCGACGACAAGCTGCGCGCCGATGCGGTGCTGCAGAACAAGCTGGCCAGCCTGGCCAACGTCAGGGTGATCAAGAGCGCCCTGACCACCGAGGTCAAGGGCGACGGGCAGAAGGTCAACGCCCTGGTCTACCGGGACCGCGACAGCGACGAGCTGCATGAGATCGAGCTGGAAGGCATCTTCGTGCAGATCGGCCTGCTGCCCAACAGCGACTGGCTCAAGGGCGTGGTGGAGCTGTCGCCGCGCGGCGAGGTCATCGTCGACTCGCGCGGCGAGACCTCGGTGCCGGGCATCTTCGCCGCCGGCGACGTGACCACCGTGCCCTACAAGCAGATCGTCATCGCCGTGGGCGAGGGCGCCAAGGCCTCGCTCGGCGCCTTCGATCACCTGATCCGTTCGACCTGACGGGCCGCGCCAGCGGCTGAATGGAACACAGCTGACCTTCGGCTCGGCCGTTTTTCTTTGCCGTTCGCGGGGCGTGCCTAGACCACCAGGGTGCGCACCACCAGGCCGTTACGGGTGGCGTGGGAGTAGGGGCAGACCACATGGGCCTGGCCCACTATGGCCTCGGCCTGGGCGTGATCGACGCCCGGCAGGCTGACTTCCAGGGCGACATCCAGGCCGAAGCCTTCGCCATCGTCACGGGCACCGATGCCGACGGTGGCGGTCACCGTACTGTCGTCGCCGACCTTGACCTTCTGCTTGCCGGCGACGAACTTGATCGCGCCGAGGAAGCAGGCGGCATAGCCGGCGGCGAACAGCTGTTCCGGGTTGTTGCCGTCGCCGCCCGGGCCGCCCAGTTCCTTGGGCGTGGTCAGGGTCACGCTCAGGGCGCCGTCGGCCGTGCTGGCCTGGCCGGTGCGGCCGCCGGTCGCGGTGGCCTGGGTCGAGTACAGAACATTCATCGCGTGTCTCCTGTGCGGTTGCGGTAACGGACGCTGCATAGTCTCAGTAAATCAGCTTCTGCCCGATGCGCCCGGTCGAGTGCCGGGCGGCGCTAGACTCTTCTTGGCCAGTGCCCGGCATTCGCCATGGGCCAAGGCGCTAAGGTGCATGCGGATGCTCAGCATTGAGGGCCTGTACAAGAGTTACCCGACCCCCCAGGGGCCGCTGCCGGTGCTGCGCGGGGTCGAGCTGCAGCTGGATGCCGGCGCCAGCCTGGCGCTGATGGGCGAGTCCGGCAGCGGCAAGAGCACCCTGTTGCACCTGATAGCCGGGCTCGACCGCGCCGATGCCGGCAGCATCCGGGCCGGCGACCGCGCCCTGGAGCGGCTCGACGAAGCCGGCCTGGCGGCCTGGCGGCGCAGTGGCATCGGCCTGGTGTTCCAGCAGTTCAACCTGATCGCCAGCCTGAGCGTCGCCGACAACCTGGCCTTCCAGGCGCGTCTGGCCGGGCGCCACGATCCGCACTGGCAGGCCGAGCTGAGCGAGCGCCTGGGCCTGGCGGCCTTGCTGCAGCGTTATCCGGAGCAGCTTTCTGTCGGTCAGCAGCAGCGCGTGGCCCTGGGCCGGGCGCTGGCCGCGCGGCCGTCGCTGTTGCTGGCCGACGAGCCCACCGGCAGCCTGGACGAGCGCAGCGCCGACGAGGTGCTGGAGCTGTTGCTGGAACTGCTCGCCGGCAGCAGCACCAGCCTGCTGATGGTGACCCACAGTCCACGGGTGGCGGCGCGCCTGCAGCGCCGCCTGCGTCTGCAGGGTGGATGCCTGCTGGCAACCGAGGGCTGTTGAGGTGGCCGTGCTGGGGTGGACCCTGCTCGCCCTGGCCAACCATTGGCGGCGTCACCCCGTGCAGCTGTTCGCCGTGCTGACCGGCCTGTGGCTGGCCTGCGGCCTGTGGGTCGGGGTGCAGGCGCTGAACGGCCAGGCCCGCGACAGCTATGCCCGGGCCAGCCAGCTGTTCGGGGGCGATCGCCACTACGCCCTCGTCGCGCGGCACGGCGGGCTGTTCCCGCAGCGCCATTTCGTCGAGTTGCGCCGGGCCGGCTGGCCGGTCTCGCCGCTGCTGCAAGGCCCTCTGCGCCTGCGCGGGCTGGAAGAGCAGCGCCTGCAGCTGATCGGCATCGAGCCCCTGACCCTGCCCGCCGGCAGCGCTCTGGCCGGACGGGCGGCCGGACACCAGCAGCTGAGCCGTTTCCTCGGCCCTCCCGGGCGTACCTGGATTGCCGTCGAGACCCTGGCACAACTGGGCCTGGCGCCAGGCGCTCGGCCGCTCCGCGTCACCGGCCAGGCCCTGCCGCCGCTGCAGGCCTGGCCCGGGTTGCCGCCGGGCGTGCTGCTGGTCGATATCGGCGTGGCCCAGCGCCTGCTCGACGCCCCCGGGCAGTTGTCGCGGTTGCTGCTGGATGGCGCGTTCGGCGAAGCCGAGCTGCCGCAGCAACTGGCCGGGCAGCTGGTGCTGCGCCGTGGCGAGGAGGCGGTCGGCCTGGCGCAGCTCACCGAAAGCTTTCACCTCAACCTCAGCGCCCTGGGCCTGCTGGCCTTCGTCGTCGGCCTGTTTATCGCGCATGCCGCCATCGGCCTGGCCCTGGAGCAGCGTCGCGCGCTGCTGCGCAGCCTGCGCGCCTGCGGGGTCAGTCTGCGCGGTCTGCTATTGGCGCTCACTCTGGAGCTGCTCGCGCTGGGGCTGCTCGGCGGGTTGGCCGGATTGCTCAGCGGCTATGGCCTGGCGGCCTGGCTGCTGCCGGATGTGGCGGCCAGCCTGCGCGGCCTGTATGGCGCCGAAGTGGCCGGGCAGCTCGGCCTGGCGCCGAGCTGGTGGTGGGGCGCGTTGGCCATCTGCCTGCTCGGCGCCCTGCTGGCCGGCGCCGGCAGCCTGTTGCGCGCCGCCCGCCTGCCGGTGCTGGCCCTGGCCCAGCCGCAGGCCTGGCAGCAGGCCCAGGCGCGAGGTCTGCGGCGCCAGGCCTGGCTGGCCGCGGCCCTGGGACTGCTGGCCGGGCTGACGCTGTGGCTGGGCGACAGCCTGCAGACCGGCTTCGTCGGCCTCGCCGCGTTGCTGCTGGGTGCGGCCCTGCTCCTGCCGGTGCTGCTGGATGGGCTGCTGCGGGCGGTGCTGCCCCGTTGCCGGCGGCCGCTCGCGCAGTGGTTCGTCGCCGACAGTCGCCAACAGCTGCCGGGCCTGGCCCTGGCGCTGATGGCACTATTGTTGGCCCTGGCGGCGAATGTCGGGGTCGGCAGCATGACCGAGGGCTTTCGCCAGACCTTCGGCACCTGGCTCGACCAGCGCCTGGCCGCGGAGCTGTACCTGACCCCGACCGATGCAGAGCAGAGCGTGGCCATCGAGAGCTGGCTGCAACGGCGCCCCGAGGTCCGTGCCGTGCTGCCGAGCTGGCGGGTCGAGTTGCCGCTCAAGGGCTGGCCGACCCAGCTGACCGGCATTCGCGATCACCCCCACTACCGCGCGCACTGGCCGCTGCTGCAGGCCTCGCACGATGCCTGGGAGCGCCTGGCCGCCGGCCAGGGACTGCTGCTCAGCGAGCAACTGGCGCGGCGCCTGGGTCTGCGGTTGGGCGAGCGCCTCCGCCTGCCCAGCCCCCAGGGCGGTTGGACGCTGGAGGTGCTGGGCATCTACGCCGACTATGGCAATCCCAAGGGCCACCTGCTGGTCGAGGCGACTGGCCTGCAGCGCCACTGGCCGGGGCTGGCGCCGCGCAGCTTCGGCCTGCGCCTGGCCGGAGAGGACGTGCCCGGGCTGATCCAGGCGCTGCAGGCGCGCTTCGCCCTGGACGACAGCCGGCTGATCGACCAGACGACGCTCAAGGCCTGGTCGAGCCGGGTGTTCGAGCGCACCTTCGCCGCCACCACGGCGCTCAACAGCCTGACCCTGGGGGTGGCCGGGGTGGCCCTGTTCATCAGCCTGCTGACCCTCGGCCAGGGTCGTCTGAACCAGCTGGCGCCGCTCTGGGCACTGGGAGTGACACGGGCGCGACTGGCCTGGCTGAGTCTCGGCCAGACCCTGTTGCTGGCCGCCCTGACCCTGCTGCTGGTGCTGCCCCTGGGGCTGCTGCTGGCCTGGTGGCTGGTGGCGGTGATCAACGTGCAGGCCTTCGGCTGGCGCCTGCCGTTGCAGGTCTTCCCCGGGCAACTGCTGCAGTTGTCCGGCCTGGCGCTGCTGGCCAGTCTGCTGGCCGCCGCCGGGCCTTTGTGGCGACTCGGTCACTGTACTCCGGCCGCGCTACTGCGGAGTTTCGTCGATGAACGCTAGGGCCGTCGGACTGGCATTCGCGGGGCTGCTGCTGGTCGCCTGCGAGGGCGAGGCGCCGCCGGAGGGCTTCGCCGGGCTCGGCCGCGCCGCCGACGCCTTCGCCCGGGTCGAGCCGGGAAGGGCCATGACGTTCCCGGCCGACCACGGCGCCCACCCGGACTACCGCATCGAGTGGTGGTACCTCACCGCCAACCTCGAGGATGAGCAAGGCCGCGCCTGGGGCCTGCAGTGGACGCTGTTTCGCAATGCCCTGCAGCCCGGCGCCAACGCCGCGGACTGGAGCAACCGCCAGCTGTGGATGGGCCACGCGGCCCTGACCGGCCCCGACGGCCATCGCTTCGCCGAAACCTTCGCCCGCGGCGGAATCGGCCAGGCCGGGGTCGAGGCGACGCCGCTCCGTGCCTGGGTCGACGACTGGCAGCTGCGCAGCCTGTCGCCGGATCAGGGCGGCCTGGGCGAGCTGCAGCTGCAGGCCCGCGGCCGCGATTTCGCCTATCGCCTGCACCTGACCAGCGACCAGGGGCCGGTGCTGCACGGCGACGGCGGCTACAGCCAGAAGTCCGGCCAGGGTCAGGCGTCCTACTACTACAGCCAGCCGTTTCTCCAGGCCGAGGGCCGGGTCGAACTGAACGGCCAAAGCTATGCGGTGACCGGGCAGGCCTGGCTCGACCGCGAATGGAGCAGCCAGCCGCTGGCGGCCGACCAGCTGGGCTGGGACTGGTTCTCCCTGCATCTGGACTCGGGCGAGAAGCTCATGCTGTTCCAGTTGCGCCACGCCGACGGCCAGCCCTACCGCGCCGGCACCTGGATCGCCGCCGATGGCAGCAGCCAGGCCCTCGCCGGGGGCGATATCCAGATGATCCCGCGCCACCACAGCCGGGTCGCCGGCCGCCGGTTGCCGACCGCCTGGACCCTGCGCGTCCCGGCCAAGGGCCTGGCCATCGACACCGTGCCGCTGCAGGAGCAGGCCTGGATGGCCACGCGCTTTCCCTATTGGGAGGGGCCGATCCGCTTCGCCGGCAGCCATGCGGGGGTGGGCTATCTGGAGATGACCGGTTACCGCTGAGCCGCCAGGCGCCACAGGCTGAGCAGCAGCAGGCCGACGGCGGCCAGCATGGCGAGCAGCAGCAACAGCCGCCGCGGGTTGTGCCGATCGAAGCGCCCGCGCAGAGCGAGCGCCAGGCCGTAGCCGGCCAGCACGCCGGGAGCCAGCTTGAGCGAGTCGAGCAGGTGGTCGAGGGGCAGACGCCCCTGGTAGAGCAGCGCCAGCAACGAAACCGGGGTGGTCAGCAGGAAGAAGGCGGCCAGCTCGGCGCGGGTCTCGGCCGCGGCGCGGTCCTGGTAGACCAGGGCCATAGGCGGCCCGCCCACCGCGGTGGCGGTGCCCATCAGCCCCGAGCAGAAGCCGGCGATGGCCAGGTTACGCGGGCTGCAGCGCAGCGCCAGCCAGCGGTAGCTGGACAGCACCGCCAGCAGCACGCTGGCGCCCAGCAGCAGGCCGAGCCAGGCGCCGGGCAGCAGCCCCAGCAGCAGGCCGCCGCACCAGGCCCCGGGCAGCCGCGCGAGGATGGCCGGCAGCGGCCGACGCCAGGCCGGGGCCCGGCGCTCGCCGAGCAGCATGCAGCAGGCCAGGAGGAAGCCCAGCAGCAGGACCGACCCCGGCACATAGCCGGGGTCGAGCAGGTACAGCAGGGGGGCGGCCAGCAGGGCGAAACCGATGCCCAGCAGGGCCTGCACCAGGCAGCCGCCCAGCACGATCAGCAGCGCCAGGCACTCGAGGGCGCTGTAGCTCATGCGGGCGTGACCCGTCGCCCGCGGTCAGCGGCCGCCGGCGCCGCTGCGCGACTGCTCGGAGTTCTCCACCAGCACCGCCTCGGCCAGCTGGTTGAGCTGCTGCCACAGCTCGATGGAGATATCCATGCCGCCTTCCAGGGCACCCTGGCCGGCGCGGGCGAACTGTTCCGGGCCGACCTGGCGGTAGCCGCTGCGCTGGCTGGCGTTGCCGTGCAGCTGGCCGAGCAGGTCGATGCGGGTGCTCAGCAGCAGGGTCAGGGTCTGGGTGTCGGCCGTGGCGGGATCGACCAGCAGGGCCTCGCTGTAGCTCGGGTAGGCGGCGCCGGCGGCGATGCTGGCGACGTGCTCGCTGACCGGCTGCTTGCCGTTCTGCCAGTAGGCCAGGCCGCTGATGCCCTGGCGCGCGCAGTCGACCAGCAGCTTGAGGACGAACTTGCGGTTGTGGCAGTTGCGCACCTTGACGTTGACGCAGCCCTGTTCCAGGGCCTTGGTCTCGGCCAGCTCGACGATGCTCGGCAGGCAGTTCAGGGCGCTGCGGCCATGGCAGTCGAACAGCAGCGCCTGACTCTCCTCGGCCAGCAGCTGCAGCGCCGGGCGCCTGCGGTCGGCGACATAGGGCAGGGCCCGCTGCAGTTCGCCGAAGCCCAGCTCGCCGTGCAGCTGCAGCCACTTGACCAGGGCGGCGGCGTCCTCGTACGCGCCGACCGGGTAGCCCATGCCCTCGAATACCCGCTTGAGCAGGGCGGTCAGTTCATTCGACGAAATCAGCATCAGCGGGTCTCCAGGGTCGGGGCCAGGGGCAGGAACCAGTCGTCCTCGAACGGCTGACCGATGTCTTCGAGCAGCGGCGCGCCCTGGAACATGGTGTTGCGCACCCACAGACGCGAGCGCGGGTCGAACTTGCTGACGCCGAAGAAGGCCAGCTTGCAGCGCAACAGGTGCATGGGCAGCACGTCGCGGTCCAGCAGGTTGGCCTGAATCTCGCCGTAGTGGGTCCTGGCCATGCTCTGCATGCGCCGCACTATGCCGCGCTGCTCGGGGTGGCGCAGCAGGAAGCTGGCGGTGCACTGCCCGGGGTGCTCGGCCAGGTAGGCGCACAGCTGACGGTGGCATTGCTGCGCCAGGTAGCCGATGCCCAGGGGCATCTGCTTGTCGCGGCCGCTCTCCAGGCTGCAGTTGCCCAGGCGCGGCTCCTGCTTCTCCTCGGAGCGGTACCAGAAGGTCTCGGTGGCGCCCTCGGCGTCGAAATCGATGGCCAGGGCCCAGGCGTAGTGCCGCTCGATCAGCGCGCGCAGCTCGGCGGCCGGCATCTGCGGCTGCAGCTCCAGGCTCTCGACCAGGGTCAGGCGATCTTCCAGGTTGTCGACCAGCTCGGGGTAGAGTTCCAGCAGGATGCAGTTGAGCAGTTCCTGGCCCTGCAGGCCGAGCATGCGCGCCGACCAGTCCTGCAACTGCGCCCAGCTCTGCAGCGGCTGGCTGGCGAGCCAGTCCTGCAGCCTGGCCAGGTCCTCCAGCACCCGCTGGTTGTGTTCGGTCTGCCAGGCGTCTTCGGTGACGGTCTGCTCGATATGGCGGATGCCGCGTACGACCAGCGACTGCAGGCGGGCCAGGCGCTCGGCCGTCACCTGGCCGAGGCCGCAGACCCGCGCCAGGGCCAGCTCGCGCATCTCGATCCAGCGGCTGACCAGCTGCGGGTGGTTGATCAGATAGGGCGCCATGCCCAGGCCCGTGGAGTTGCCGATGCCGAAGTAGCGCTTGAGCTGCGGCTGCAGCGCCACGGCGGTGTGCGGTGCGCGCTGGCGGGCGATGTGCTCGGCCTGCAGCAGGCTGAAGTTGCGCAGCATGTAGCAGACGAACATCTCGGCGGCGTAGGGCCGGGCGAAGTCCGGGTGCTTGCCGCTGACCTTCTCCCAGTCGGCCATGCCCAGCTTGCCGCTGCCATACACCGCGGTGGTGCGATAGAGGTAGCCGACCCGGGCGATCTGTTCGACCTCCGGCTGCTGGCCGGCACTCAGCGCCACCACCACCGAGTCGAAATTGCGCACGCTGCGGTTGGCTCGCGACAGCACCATCACTCGCGAATCCAGGCGGCCGGCTTCCTGCAGCGGCACGTTGCGCCGCAGGAACTCGACATACTCGTCGTCCACCTCGCCCTCGCACAGGGCCATGGTCAGGTCCCATTCGGTGGCGATGACCCGGTCGTTGCGATTTTCCGGCGCCAGGTACTGGGAGAACAGCACGAAGCTGAACAGATCGCCGCTGGTCTGCACCCGGTAGATCACCGTGCCGTAGCCCTCGGCGTCCAGCTCGAAGCGGCGCGGCTCGATGCGCCAGCCCTCGCGCATGACCTTGCGCACCAGGCTGCGCATGAAGCTCAGGCGGCTCTGGTGCAGGCTACCGAGACGCTCCAGGTCCATGACCACGGAGGCCGGACGCATGGGCAGCGCCTGCGCTCCCTGCTTGGCCGGATCGATACTGGAAGGAGTGCTCATAGGCTTGCCCTCGACTGGCGCAGTGCGCACTCGGTAATCGGGCCCATGCACGGGCCGTGCGAGTGCGGCGGATTGTTGTTTTCTGCCGTCGATGGTGGTGCAAGGCCGCGGCCCGAGCAATTCAGATCGGCCTATCAGCTGATAAGTGAAACTTATCTACTTGGTGGTTTCAATCAGGATCAGCCGTTGTCGGCCCGGGCCGGATTCAGCTCGGCCTCGCGCAGGATGAACTCGAACAGCGCCTGGGCCGCCACCGGCAGCGAGCGGTTGGCCAGGCAGACGATGCCGATGTCGCGGCTGACCAGTGGATCGCTCAGGGGAATGAAGCGCAGGCGCTCATGTCCCGCCGCAAAGGCGAAGCGCGGCAGGGTGGTGATGCCCATGCCGGCCTCGAGCATGGCCAGCAGGGAAATCATGTTGGACATATAGAACTGCGAGTCGGCCACCAGCTCCTCGGCCTCGGTGCCGGCCAGCAGGCGCGAGGTGCCGTTGGCGATCAGCCGCTCGCCGCGCAGCTGCTGCCAGCTCAGCTGCGCCTCGCCGGCCAGGCGGTGGTCGTCGCGGCAGACCACGCCGATGCTGTCCTCCCAGATCGGGGTGAAGCGGATGTCGCTGTCCGCCTCCCACAGACTGGCGATGCCGAAGTCCACCTGCTGGTTCTCCACCATCGCCAGCACCGCCTCGGAGCTGTCGTCGAACAGGCTGACGTGCAGGTCGGTGGCCTCGCCGATAAAGCGGGCGAGGATGTCCGGCAGCAGGCGGCTGGCGATCGAGGGCACCGAGGCGATGCGCAGGTGCCCGGACTTGTGCTGGGCGATCAGGTTCATGTCGTTGACCACCCGGTCGTGGTGGGCGATCAGCTCCTTGGCGTAGACCATGAACTGCACGCCGAAGGGGGTCAGCTCCGGCCGCGCAGCGCGGGCGTTGCGCTTCTCGAACAGGGGCTGGCCGAGCTTGCCCTCCAGGTCGCGGATCGACAGGGAAATCGCCGGTTGGGTGCGGTGCGCCTTCTCCGCCGCGGCGTGGAAACCCTGGAGCTCGGCGACCCAGACGAAATGCCGCAGTTGGGCGATCTTCAGCTCGGGCAACATGGTAAGTTTTCCTTATCAAACAATATTTACTATTAATTTTAGTTTATTTCGGACGGCGCCTACCATTCGGCTACAGCTTGAGAGGAGGCGCACATGTCCACTGATATCTTCCGCAACTACATCAACGGTGAGTGGGTCACCGGCAGCAGCAGCCTGGCCAACATCAGCCCGGCCAACGTTCAGGACGTGCTGGGTCATTACGCCCAGGCCGATGCCGGGCAGGTCGAGCAGGCCCTGGCCGCGGCCCGGGCCGGCCAGGCGCAGTGGCAGCAGAGCGGCCTCGAGCAGCGCTACCAGGTGCTGATGGCCATCGGCGACGAACTGATCGCGCGCAAGGCCGAGTTGGGCGAGCAGCTGGCCCGGGAGGAGGGCAAGACCCTCGCCGAGGGCATGGGTGAAGTCTACCGCTCCGGCCAGTTCTTTCATTACTACGCCGCCGAAGTGCTGCGTCAGATGGGCGAGACCGCCGACTCGGTGCGCCCCGGCGTGGAGATCGAGACCCGCCGCGAGCCGGTGGGCGTGGTCGCCGTCATCACCCCCTGGAACTTCCCCATGGCCACCGCTGCCTGGAAGATCGCCCCGGCCCTGGCCTTCGGCAACGCGGTGGTGTTCAAGCCGGCCAACGCGGTGCCGGCCAGTGCCTGGGCGCTGACCGAGATCATCGCCCGCCAGGGCCTGCCGGTCGGCACCTTCAACCTGGTCATGGGCAGCGGCGCCACGGTCGGCGATGCGCTGATCCACTCGCCCAAGATCGATGCGCTGAGCTTTACCGGCTCGGTGGAGACCGGGCGCAAGGTGGCCGCCGCCACCGCGGTCAACTTCGTCCGCTGCCAGCTGGAGATGGGCAGCAAGAACGCCCTGATCGTGCTGGACGATGCCGACCTGGAGCAGGCCGTGGACTGTGCCCTGAACGGCGCCTTCTTCGGCACCGGGCAGAAGTGCACCGCCTCCTCGCGGCTGATCGTCACCGCCGGTGTGCATGACCGCTTCGTCGCCCGGCTGGTCGAGCGCATGGGCGAGCTCAAGGTCGGCTACCCGCTGCGCGAAGGCATGCAGATCGGCGCGGTGATCGACGGCAAGCAGCTGGAGCAGAACCTGCGCTACATCGAGCAGGCCAAGGCCGAGGGCGCCCGCCTGGCCTGCGGCGGCGAGCGTATCGAGGAGGAGTACGAGGGCTTCTACATGCGCCCGGCGCTGTTCGTCGACACCCGCAACGACATGCAGATCAACCGCGACGAGGTGTTCGGGCCGATCGCCTGCGTGATCAAGGTCGATGACTACGAGCAGGCCCTGGCCACCCTCAACGACACCGACTTCGGCCTCACCGCCGGGATCATGACTCAGTCGCTGAAGGTCGCCAGCGACTTCAAGCGCCGCGCCAAGACCGGTTGCGTGATGGTCAACCTGCCGACCGCCGGCACCGACTACCACGTGCCGTTCGGCGGCCGCAAGAACTCCAGCTTCGGCCCGCGCGAGCAGGGCACCTACGCCCGCGAGTTCTACACCGTGGTCAAGACCACCTACATCCGTGCCTGAGGGCGTGCGCCATGCATGACGAACTGATAGTCATCGACGGGTTGCAGTACTCCAACTGGTCCCGCGAGATCTTCACCCAGTTGCGCGAAGGCGGCGTCAGCGCCGTGCACGCCACCCTGGTGTACCACGAGAATGCCCGCGAGACCCTGAGCCGCCTCGGCGAGTGGAACCGCCGCTTCGAGCAGCACGGCGACCTGATCATGCCGGTGGCGGGCGCCGCTGACATCCGCCGGGCCAAGCAGCTGGGCAAGGTCGGGGTGTTCTTCGGCGCGCAGAACTGCTCGCCGATCGAGGACGATATCGCCCTGATCGAGGTGTTCCGCCAGCTCAACCTGCTGATCATGCAGCTGACCTACAACAACCAGAGCCTGCTGGCCACCGGTTGCTACGAGGGCAGCGACAGCGGCATCACCCGCTTCGGCAAGCAGGCCATCGCCGAGATGAACCGGGTCGGCATGCTCATCGACATGTCCCACAGCGCCGAGCGCAGCACTCTGGAGGCGATCGAGCTGTCGAGCCGGCCGATCATCATCTCCCACGCCAACCCGGGGTTCTTCCACCCGGCCAAGCGCAACAAGTCGGAGACCGTGCTGCGCGAGCTGGGCCGCTCCGGCGGCCTGCTCGGCTTCAGCCTGTATCCCTTCCACCTGCACAACGGCTCGGACTGCACCCTGGCGCAGTTCTGCGACATGGTCGCGCGCACCGCCGACCTGATGGGCATCGACCACATCGGCATCGGCACCGACCTGTGCCAGAACCAGCCGCAGTCGGTGCTGGAGTGGATGCGCAGCGGCCGCTGGTCGAAGCAGGTTGACTATGGCGAGGGCTCGGCGAGTAACGCCGACTGGCCCAAGCCGCTCGGCTGGTTCGGCGACAGCCGCGATTTCCCCACTATCACCCAGGGCCTGCTGCAGCGCGGTTTCACTGCAGAGGATACCGCCAAGGTGATGGGCCTCAACTGGCTACGCACCCTGGAACAGGGTCTCAAGCCTGCCCAGTAACTGTCCTGAACAACCAACAAGTACAAGATCCTTGTCAGGAGGCTGTAATGAATAGCACGCAATCGGCTACCCAAGCGGGGGCTCCCGTGATGAGCGACAAAGGCAAGCTGCTGCAGGGCGTGGACATCCCGGTGTTCCTCATCAGCGGAGGCTTCGTCCTGCTGTTCGCGCTTCTCGCCCTGTGGGACATCGAACTGATGACCCAGTGGGTCAACACGGCCTTCGCCTGGTCGACCAAGTTGTTCGGCGCCTACTGGCAGGTGCTGCTGTTGCTGACCTTCGGCATCGGCCTGTACCTGGCCCTCGGCCGCACCGGCCGGGTGCGCCTCGGCGCCCTGGCGGCACCGGAGATGCCGACCTTCACCTGGGTCTGCGTGATCATGTGCACCCTGCTGGCCGGCGGCGGCGTGTTCTGGGCCGCGGCCGAGCCCATGGCCCACTTCCTCTCGCCGCCGCCGCTGCACGGCGGCGAGACCGGCACCCCGCAGGCCGCCTACAACGCGCTGGCGCAGAGCTTCATGCACTGGGGCTTCCTCGCCTGGGCGATCCTCGGCAGCCTGACCGGCGTCGTGCTGATGCACCTGCATTACGAGAAGGGCCTGCCGCTCAAGCCGCGTACGCTGCTCTACCCGGTATTCGGCGAGCGAGTCATGACCGGCTGGTTCGGTGCCCTGGTCGATGCCTGCTGCGTGCTGGCGGTGGTCGCCGGCACCATCGGCCCGATCGGTTTCCTCGGCCTGCAGGTCAGCTTCGGCCTGGAGAAGCTGTTCGGCATCAGCAACGACTATGGCACCCAGCTGTGCATCATCGGTGTGCTGGTGGCGGTCTACACCCTCTCGGCGGTGTCCGGGGTGGCCCGCGGCATCCAGTGGCTGAGCCAGATCAACGTGGTGCTGGCGGTGGCGCTGATGCTGTTCATCCTGCTGTTCGGCCCGACCGGCTTCATCGTCGATGGCTACCTGCAGGCCATGGGCATCTACCTGGACAAGTTCATCCCCATGGCGACCTTCCGCGCCGACCCGGCCTGGCTGGACTGGTGGACGGTGTTCTTCTGGGGCTGGTTCCTCGGCTACGGACCGCTGATGGCGATGTTCGTCGCCCGTATCTCCCGCGGCCGCAGCCTGCGCGAGCTGGTGCTGACCATCTCGGTGGTGGCGCCGCTGATCACCTGCTTCTGGTTCACCATAGTCGGTGGCAGCGGGCTGTCCTTCGAGCTGAGCAACCCCGGCTCGGTGTCCGAGGCCTTCGCTGGCTTCAACCTGCCCGGTGCCCTGCTGGCGATCACCGCGCAGCTGCCCCTGGGCTACCTGATGTCGGTGCTGTTCCTGATCCTCACGGTGATCTTCGTCACCACCACCGGCGACTCCATGACCTACACCATCTCCATGGTGATGACCGGCAACGACCATCCCCGTGCCGAGATCCGCGTGTTCTGGGGCGTGATGATGGGCGTGGTGGCGGCCCTGCTGATCTCCATCGGTTCGGGCGGTATCAGCGCACTGCAATCCTTCATCGTCATCACCGCCGTGCCGGTGTCGCTGATCCTGCTGCCGTCGCTGTGGAACGCGCCACAGATCGCCAAGCGCATGGCCGACGAGCAAGGGCTCTAATCCCCGCAACTTTTGGGGGAGCGTGGCGCAAGCCGCCTCCCTCTTTTTTATTCCTCTCTCGAACCAGGAGCACGTCATGAAACAGGCCGTGAAGACCCAGCTGTTTCCGTCCAAGGCCCCGCTGGAGTGGGCGGTGATCGGCAACGGCACCCTGTACACCGCGCAGATCCCCATCGACGCCCAGGGCCAGGTGGTGCCCGGCGGCATCGAGGCGCAGACCCGGCAGACCCTGGACAACCTCAAGCACACCCTCGAATGCGCGGGGCTGGGTCTGGACGCCGTGACCCAGGTGCTGATCTACGTCACCGACCGCAGCTACCTGGCCACGGTCAATGCGCTCTACGCCGAATACTTCCAGGCGCCTTACCCGAATCGTGCCGCCATGGTCATCGCCGGCCTGGCGCGCGAGGAAATGCTGGTGGAACTGGTGGTCTACGCGGCCGCCTGATTCGCCTTGCTGCCGCGCCGGCCGTGACCCACGGCAGCGCAGCGAGTGCCCCCAGGGCACTCATCCCGCCGGGCTGGCCATCACACCGTCCCGGCGGTCTTTCTCCATACCCCCTCCGCGCAAGCGCCCAGGCTCCACAAGAGCGGCGGCGCTTGTTGCGCGCCGTCCGCGGCGTCGATTTTGCCGGCCACCTGCAGCACGCTGCCCCATGGCTTCGCCTGGCGGCGCGCGTGATGGCGGGCAATCGGCTACCTTCAATGGGGTAGGCCGCCCTGGCGATGGCCTGCGCAGGGGGCGCCTGGCGGGCTTGCGGCGCACTGGCAGCTTGTGGTTCGAGCGATCTGCAGGCAGCATGCGGCCTGTCCCGGGGCCGACGCTAAGGTGCTCGCCCGCCAGGGGCGACTTCCAGTGCACCCTGCGTCATCTGAGTCGAAGGAGCGAGTGAGTGGGCCCAATCAGAGCCAATCCGTTACGCGCCCTCGATTGGCGGTGGGTGTTCGGTGCGCTGCTGCTGTGGGGAGGCTTGGTTAGCCTGGTGACCGGCGTTGCCGGGCGCGCCGAACGGGAGCACATGCTGGCCCTGTTGAACTACGGGCTGCAGTCGTCGAGTCAGCTGCGCCTGGAGTCCCTGGCGCGCCAGGTCGACCGACGCCGCCATCAGGTGCGCCTGCTCGCCAAGCTGCCGCCCGTTTTCGGCCTGGCGCGGGCCAGTCGCAATCAGGGTTTCGATGCGCTCGAGCAGATCTCCCAGGAAGCCTGGCAGCGGCGCCTGGAAAGCATCTTCTCCGCCTTCGCCACCACCACCCCCAACGTGCTTCAGGTCAGCCTGATCGGCGTCGCCGATGGGGGGCGCGAGTTAGCGCGGATCGTTCAGCGCGGCGGCCGGGTCCAGGTGCTGGACCCCTCCCAGCTACAGCGCAGGGGCGATAGTACCTATTTCCGGGAGGCCGTCAGGCTGCGCAACAACGAGGTGTTCGTCTCGGATATCGAGCAGGAGCCAGGGAGCGCCGAGCAACAGTCGTCGGCGGTGCTGACGATGCGGGTGGCGGCCCCGGTCATCGGCGACGATGGCGCGCTGTTCGCCATCGTGCTGGTCGAGTTGGATGCCAGCCGGCTGCTGGCCTCGCTACGAGCCAGCCCGGACGAGCGGCAGTTGCGGGTCTACGTGAGCACTCGGGACGGCGACTTCCTGCTGCATCCGGATTCCGGCAGCGGCATGGCGGGCAGCGCCCGAACCCGGCGTTGGCAGGACGAGTTCCGCGGAGCCGATGCGCCCGGGGAGCGCATGCAGCCGGTCGTATTGGCGCCAGGTACCGGCGCCTATGCCATCAGCCGCCGGATGGCGCTCAATCCGGGCACGGGCGATGAGCGTGACCTGACCCTCACCCTGGCCATGGCGGACACTGTCGTCACGGCCGCGGTGACCAGGGCGCGCTGGACTGCCGGGCTGGCGCTGCTCGGCGGTGGGCTGCTCGTCGCCCTGCTGGCCATCGCCCTGCATTGGCAGCGTCGGGCGCTGCACCGTAGCCGGACCGAGCTGGCGGCGATAGTGGCGGGCTCCCGGGATGCGATCATCGGCAGTTCGCCGGACGGCCTGGTCACCAGTTGGAATCCGGCGGCCGAGCGGCTGTTCGGCTACCCTGCCGAAGAGGCGATCGGTCAGCGTCTGGCCGAGCTGATAGTGCCCCAGGCGCAGGTCGACGAGGACCGCATGCTTCACCTGCGCGTCTTGGGCGGCGAAGCGCTGCCCGGCGTCGAGCGCATGCGTCGGCGTCAGGACGGTAGCCTGCTGTCGGTAAGCCTGACGGTCAGCCCCCTGGTCGACCCGTCTGGCGACGTGGTCGGGCTGGCCGACACCATCCGCGCTATCGGCGCGCAGCCCCAGGCACAGGCTCCTGCCCAGGCGCTGCAAACCGTGCATGGGCACCCGGCGCAGGAGCAGGTGGCAGGTTCCGCTGCCCTGGCCCAGGCGATCCTCGCCGAGGCCGGTCATGCCGTAGTCGCCACCGATTTGGAGGGCGTCGTCACCCTGTGCAACCCGGCCGCCGAGCGCTTGCTTGGCTACGCCGCCGAGGAGCTGATCGGCCGGCAGACGCCGCTCTGGCACGACTCGCAGGAAGTCGCGCAGCGTGCCGAGGTCGTCTCGGGAGAACTGCGGCAGGCGCCGGCACCGGGCTTGGCGACTTTGCTCGGCAAGTCCCGGCGCAACCTGCCCAACCAGCAACAGTGGACCCTGATTCGCAAGGATGGCTCGCGTGTCCTGGTGTTGCTGACGATTACCGCGTTGCGCGGTGAGGGGGGGGCCATCCAGGGCTTCGTCTTCACGGCCGTGGACATCCCGCGGCAAGTGCAGGGCCGGCGCGAGCCGCCGGCAACCGAGAACCGCCCGGCCAGGACCGCCGAGCCCGCCACTGTCGCGACAGCCCCGGCGGCGGACGTGGGCGGGGCGACCAGGGCCAGCGCAAACGCCAGCCCAAGGTCGCGGGAACTGGCCGGGCTGCGCCTGCTGCTGGTCGAGGACAATCCCACCAATCAACTGGTGGCCCAGGCGCTGCTGGTCAGCGCCGGGGCCGAGGTGGAGGTCGCCAGCGACGGCCAGGCCGGGGTCGACGCGGTCGAACATGCCGAGACGCCCTTCGATGCGGTGCTGATGGATATTCAGATGCCGGGCATGGATGGCTACGAGGCCACCCGGGAGATTCGCCGCCAGCATGCTCCCGAGCAGTTGCCGATCATCGCCATGACCGCCAACGCGATGCCGGACGACCGTGCCGCCGCGCTGGCGGCGGGGATGAACGAACATGTCGGCAAGCCGTTCGAGCTGGCGACTCTGATCGCGGTGATCCAGGGGCTGACCGGCCGGGCCGCGGCGGTGGCGACGCCCACGCCCACGCCCATGGCGCCGCTGCAGGCATCACGGGCCGTGCTCGACAGCGCCACTGCGTTGCGCCGCTTCGACGGCAACCGGGCGATCTACCGGCGGGCCCTGACCAAGTTCTCCGCCGATGCCCGGGCGCAGCTGGCCGAACTTCCGACTACGCTCGATGAAGGTTGCGAGCGACTCGCCGCCCGGTTGCACAACCTGAAGGGGCTCGCCGCCACCCTGGGTGCCGAGGTGTTCGCCTCACTGGCGGGTGAGGCCGGCCAGCTGCTCGCCGGCGACTGCACGCCCGATCGTTGGGCGGCGCTGCGCGCAGCGCTGGAGGAAGCCGGTCGCGAAGCGGTCGATGCGGCCGAGGCACTGCTCGCGCAGATGCAGGAGGAAGCGGCACCGACAGGTGCGGGCATGGGCGAAGTGCTACCGCGGGAGGAGCTGCTGGCGTTGAGGCAGCTGTTGGAGGCCAATAATATGGACGCAGTGTTCGCCTACGACCGGTTGAGCGCGCACTATCAGGACGCCGCTTCGCCCTTGTTCGCCCAACTCGGAGAGGCGATAGGGCGACTCGATTTCTCCGCGGCGGCGGAGCAGTGCCAGGTTTTGTTGGAAGGCAGGGAGAGGGAATGACTGCAAACTACGGCATCGGGCCAGGCCCTTATGATCTTGGTGGTCGACGCGCACGCCTGTTGGTGGTCGATGACGAGCCGGTCTTCGTCCGGTTGATCCACCAGCTGTTTTCCGCCGAGCATGAGGTGTTCATGGCCACCAGCGGCGAGCAGGCCCTGGACATGTGCGCCAGCTCGGTACCGGACCTGATTCTGCTGGATGTCATGATGCCGGGTATGGACGGGCGGGAGCTGTGTCGGCGCCTGAAGAAGCTGCCGGAGGCCCAGGCGATCCCGGTGATCTTCGTCACCGCGCGTGAGTCCCTGGACGAGGAGACCGCCTGCTGGGCCGCCGGTGGAGTCGACTTCGTCAGCAAGCCCTTCAACCCGCTGACCTTGCGCAATCGGGTCAATGTCCACCTGGCGCTGAAGTTTCAGACCGATCGCCTGCGCGAGATGGCCTTCGTCGACGGCCTGACCGGCATCGCCAATCGTCGCCAGTTCGAGGAGCGGCTGGAGCTGGAGTTCCGCCGTTGCCGCCGCAGCGGCAGCCCGCTGGCGCTGTTGATGATCGATGTCGACTTCTTCAAGCCTTACAACGATCGTTATGGTCATCAGGCCGGTGACGAGTGCCTGCGTCAGCTCGCGTCGTTGCTGAGGGCGAGCATGAGCCGCCCCGGCGACCTGGTGGCGCGCTACGGCGGTGAGGAGTTTGTCTTCCTGCTGCCGGAAACGGACGAGGCGGGTGCACGCGTCATCGCGCAAAGGCTGGTGGATGCGGTGCGCCGGCTCAATCTGGAACACCTCGACTCCCATGTCGCCCCAGTGGTGACTATCAGCATCGGCGTGGCCGTGCTGGGGGCGGACTCGAGCGACAGCTGCGAAGCGCTCATTGCCCTGGCCGATGCTCAGCTCTATCGGGCCAAGAAGCAGGGACGCGGGCGCGTCTGCTGCGCCCTGAGCCCGGCGGATCGCGACGCTGCGGCGCAGCGCTGAGTCGCGGCGCCAGCGAGCGGGCCGCCTAGGCCCCGGGGCATTCACACCAGCGAATATTCTTCGCCTATCACCGCAGGGTCGAAGGGTTTGCGGCTGAAGACGCGCTGGACCATAGGCCGGAAGTATTCCAGGTCCGGGGTCGGGTAGCTGGGGTCGAACGACGCCTGGTCCCACTTCTCGCAGAAATCCACACACAGCTGGTAGGCCGGGTGATCCTGGTACCTGTCGCGCTCGTGGCGATCGCCGCCGAAGTGGTGCGCGTAGTAGTAGTTCTGGAACAGGCCATGGTGATGCAGCACCCAGGTGACCTCGCCACGCACATAGGGCCGGATGACTGCCGCCGCCAGTTGCGAGTGGTTGTAGGGGGCCAGGTCATCGCCGATGTCATGGATCAGGGCACCGACGATCATGTCCTCGTCGGCCCCGTCGGCCTCGGCCCGGGCCGCGCTCTGCAGCGAGTGCTGCAAGCGGCTCACCCGGTAGCCGCTCAGGCTGTGCTCCAGTGCGGCCAGGGCCTTGAGAATGCGCTCCGGCAGGTTCTGGTTGAACTCGTTTTCCAGGCGCTCGAGGAAGTGGTACTCCTCGCGCGTGCCGTCTTTCATCTGAGTGAAGTTCACGCTGTGCATCAGGCTGCGTCCTTTTCGGTTTCTGGCTGGAGGTGGAGGCTGGCGTAGCGCTCGCGCGGGCCATCTAGGTCGATGTAGCAGCCTTGCAGGTGCCGGCGGCCCTCGGAGTGATCGAAGCCGGTACGACCGTGCAGAACCCGGCTGTTATCGAACAGCATCAGTTCGCCGGCTCGCAGGGGAAAGCGGATCTCGTAGGCCGGATCGCAGAACAGCTGACCGAGGCGCTGGCGTGCCCGGTGAAAGGCCTTCATGTGCTCGACAGGAATCAGCGGCAGGCCATCGAGGCGCGGGCTGTAGTGCACGCCCAGCGTGCGGCCCTGCGCATCGGTCTTGATGATCGGCTTGTGACTGACGAGCTCGGTGCCCCGGTCGATGAAACGGAACTTGACCGCGGTGTCCTTGAGCAGGCGATAGCCTTCGGGGTCTGTCGCGGCCAGCTCACTGACCACGCGAACACTGTCCACCAGGGTCGACAGGCCGCCGGAGGTCTCATTGATCAGGCAGTGCAGCAGCTGTATGCCCGGCACCGGATCGCGATAGGGATTGTCGGTATGGGGGCCCAGGTGCACGCCGGTGTAGGCCAGATCGTTGGCGTCGGGCCGGGAGTAGACCTCGAAGTAGCGCCCGAAATTGGTTTCCTTGAGGTAACCGAACTTGCTGGCCACTTCGAGGATGCTTTCGGAGGCGGTGGGGACTCCCGTCAGGATGATGAAGCCGTGTTTCAGGTAGGTCTCGAGGGCCGCGAGAAAGCCAGTAGGCGCGGCCATGTCAGGCCAGTGGAAGCGCATCGCGGCCTGGTCGAGCGAGCTGTCCCAGGCGATGGCGGTCGGTAAACCGTCGTCCTGGGACAGCTCCGCACCCAGGCGCGAGCAGTCGTACAGGCTGCGATGGCCATCGCTGAACTCGAGCCAGGCTTGTGTCGCGGTGATGGGTTCGACCGAGCGCAAGACGATGTCCGGGTCGATCGCGTGGGAGTCGAACAGCCGCTGCTGGGTCTTGCTGTCGAGCTGCAGCGGGTCCTGGGTGCGTTCGCGCAGCCACAGCGCAGGCAGTTCGGTTAGCTCGCCGCGGAGGCGGACGTGGACCGCCGGGCGGGTCTGTTCGAAGATGAACTCGATCGTATTCACAGGCTCACTCCATGCTGCAGGACAGTGGGCGGACGGGGGCTGGTCGCGGGTGGTGCGGCACCACGACTGGCCGGGCTATTGGCCCGGTCGGGAGGCTTGCCCGGTATGTGTTCCCTGGTGTCTTCGGCGCATGGTACTCACCCGGCCGGAATCCGGCACTGGGCCATAAGTTGATGCCCAGGCATGCAGAAAATTTATGCACTGATCCCTTGGACCCCGAGCGTTGAGGCATGGGCTGGGGGCGGAGAAGTCGCTCGGCGGTGGCGGCGGAGCGTGGTGCGAGCAGGCGCCCGAGAGGGGCGTCGAAACGGCAGCGGCGCTCCGGATCGAGTCGTGCTGGGCATCGGCTGGCTGCCTTGCAGGGAGCCAGCCTTCGCGGCGGGATGCGGGGCTCAGCGCCTCGGCCCTGGCCGAGGCCCGGGGTGGTCGCTGCCGTCCCGCGCTGGTGCGCGATCTAGACCAGCGGCGGGGTCAGCCAGCGGTGGACCGGGATTTCCCGTGACTGGCGGGCAGGCGCTGGGCCGGGCGTGGCCGTTCTGGCCATCGAGTCGAGTCGCGCCTTGGGGGCGGCGTGAGGTATGCGCCGGTTGCCCAGCGTCAGCTTGAAGAGTTTGGCTAATGCCATATACGGGTGACCCTTGTTTTTATTTTTGCTGTGCAGCTCGATCGGGCTGACGAGGCGTCGCTTGGATCGAGCCGCATGAGTGTGCCACGATCTGCCGGACGCGATGCTACGTGCGTCCGCAGCCGTTGCGCCGCCTAGGATAAGCATCTTTGCTGCGGGCTGCACAGACCTTTTCTCTTGTAGCCGAGGTAAGCAGAACTCTTATGGGAACCGAGCGCAACCATCCCCCTTCGATGAAAGCCTTGGTCGCGTTCGAGGCGTCCTATCGCCTGGGCTCCATGACGGCCGCCGCTCAGGAGCAGGGCACCACGCAGCCGGTGATTTCACAGCGCATCCGCGTGCTGGAGGACAGCATCGGGCGGGTGTTGTTCGACCGTTCCGGCAACAGGCTGACGCCCACCGAACAGGGCCGTTTCCTCTACGGCGAGCTGGCCGGCGCGCTGGCGAGCATCAATACGGCGGTGGCAAAACTGCGTGACGAGGCCCAGGCCGTCGAGCCGAGCCTGTCGATCGCCGCCAATTTCGGTTTTGCCCATGCCTGGCTGCTGCCCCGGATGGGCGCCTTGCAGCAGGCGTTTCCCCGTTACCGCTTCGAGATTGCCCCGGCGGACTCCGAGTCGGCCCTGGAAATGGCCGAGGCGGACATCGCCATCCGCTTCGGCCAATTGGGCAGTTGTCGGCACAACGAGGTGCAGCTCGCTCAGGAGGTGGTGTTCCCCATCTGCAGCCCGGCTTTCGCCCGGCGCCATGGCTTGGCCGGTCGCGTGGACGAGGCGGTGCTGGCGCGGGTGCCGCTGCTGCACATGGATCAGAACAACCCGCGCTGGCTCGACTGGGCCCGCTGGTGCAGCCTGGCGGGCCTGGCGCCCGTCGCGGATGCGGCACGCTTCAAGTTCAACAATTACCCGTTGCTGCTGGGGGCGGCGCTGCAGGGCGAGGGCTTGGCGCTAGGCTGGTCGGAGCTGGTGCAGCAGCCGCTCGCCGAAGGCCGGCTGCTGGCGCTGCAACCCCGGGTGGTCCGGCGTGATCACGGTTACCTGCTGGCCAGCAAGCACCGCAACAGCAGCCTGCTCCAGCCGGTTATCGAGTGGTTCCAGGCCGAGTTCGCGCAGGCCGCGCTGAGCTGAGCGCGGCTTGCGCCGGCCCAGGTTCAGTCCAGCGACTCGTCGTCACGCTGCAGCACGTAGCGGCGTCCGTTCTCGTCGTCCACGCGGTCGTGCACATAGAACATCACCACCTCGCCCAATCCCGGCATGGTCGCCACGTAGTCGCCGATCTCGGCGGTGAAGTAGGCGGCCGATTCGGGCTTGGCTTCGCACTCGAGGGCGGCGTTCATGAACAGCTCGGGGGCGCTGTCGCCGTAGAACTCGTCCCGCTGCGCGGCATCCCAGTCCGCCGGTGGCTGGAAAGTGCCGGCGAAGAGTACCTTGGCATCGCCCAGGTCGCGCTCCTCGGCGTCGGGGTCGTTCTCGTCCGGGCGGTAGAGGGTGCAGTCCTGGGACTCCGGGTGGTCGAGGACGGCCTGGCGGGCCAGAGCCAGTTGGGGATCGAGCTGGGGCATGGAGCGCTCCGCGGTCAGGGAATCGGTAAAGTGGGCGGGTAGGCCCGAGGACGCCACGTTACAGATCCCCGTCTGCGTCGGGAAGCGCTAACGCCAGTTCAGTATCGGCCAGCCGGCGCGTTCGGCATGCATGCGCAGCAGCGGATCGGGGTTGACCGCGTGGGGGCGGCCGACCCGTTGCAGCAGCGGCAGGTCGTTGCGCGAGTCGGAGTAGAAGCAGGCGTCGTCCAGGGCGCCGCCATGCTGTTCCAGCCACGCCTGCAGGCGGCTGACCTTGCCCTCGCGGTAGGTCAGCACGCCCTGGGTGTGGCCGCTGTAGCAGCCGTGCCGCTGTTCCAGGTCGATGGCCAGCACCTCTTCGATGCCCAGCCGGGCGGCGACGGCGCTGACCAGGAAGTGCGCCGAGGCGGAGATCACCAGCAGGCGGTCGCCTGCCGTACGGTGTCGGGCCAGGCAGGCGACGGCATCGCCGTACAGCAGCGGTTCGATCACAGCCTCGACGAAGGGTTCGACCACATGGGCCACTTTCGCCACGCTGCGCCCGACCAGGGGCGAGAGGCTGAAGGCCATGTAGTCCTCCATGGCCAGCCGGCCCTCGGCGTACAGCGCCATCAGCTCGTGGTCGCGGGCCAGGAAGCTGGCGCCGTCGACCCAGCCGAGCCGGGCCATCTCCGCGCTCCACAGGCTGGCGCAGTCGCCGGCGATCAGGGTTTCGTCCAAATCGAAGATTGCCAGAGCCATCAGGCCACCTCGCGGATGGCGTGGGCGTCGATGTTCAGGGCGACGGTCTGGCCGCTGGGGTGCAGGTCGGCCGCCGAGCGATTGAGCACGTCCACCAGCAGCTCCACGCCGCGGGCCTCGACCCGGTAGCGGATGACGTTGCCGAGCAGGCTGTGGCCGCGCACCTGGGCCTCGATGCCGCCCTGGCCGCCGAGGACGATGGCCTCCGGGCGGATGGCGATGCGCCCGGCCACCGGCCGGCCGAGCAGGCGGCTGGCGCTGTTGGCGTCGAGCAGGTTGTAGTTGCCGATGAAGCCGGCGGCGAAGGCATCGACGGGGGCGGTGTAGAGGGTCTCGGCGTCGCCGCTCTGGACGATCTGGCCGGCGTTCATCAGGCAGATGCGGTCGCTCATCACCAGCGCTTCCTCCTGGTCGTGGGTGACGAAGAGGGTGGTCAGGCCCAGTTCCTGCTGGATGCTGCGGATCTGCTCGCGCAGGTGTTTGCGGATGCGCGCGTCCAGCGCCGACAACGGCTCGTCGAGCAGCAGCAGGCGCGGACGGGTGACCAGCGAGCGGGCCAGGGCCACCCGCTGGCACTGGCCGCCGGAGAGCTGGTGCGGGTAGCGCTCGGCGAACTCCCCCAGTTCGACCATCTCCAGGGCTTCGTCCACGCGGCGGCGGCTCTGCGCCTTGTCCACCTGCTGCATGCGCAGGCCGAAGGCGACGTTGCCCCGCACCGTCATGTTGGGAAACAGGGCGTAGCTCTGGAACACCATGCCGATGCCGCGCTTCTGCGGCGCCAGGGGCACCAGGTCCTCGCCGCCGAGGAGGATCTGCCCGCCGTCCACCTCGGTGAGGCCGGCGATGCAGCGCAGCAGGGTGGACTTGCCGCAGCCGGAGGGGCCGAGCAGGGTGACGAACTCGCCCTGGCCGATTTCGCAGTGGATGTCGCTGAAGATCGGGGTGGCACCGTAGCGCTTGTGCAGCCCGCGGATGGAGAGGTAACTCATGACTTGTCCTTGTTCAGACGGTTGGCGACCCAGGTGAACAGCAGCACGAAGAAGAAATAGGAGATCACCAGGGCGCTGTTGAAGTGGCCGCTGCTGTTGCGCATGTTGTTCAGGTACACCTGCAGGGTCTCGTAACGGGTGCCGACCAGCAGGTTGGCGAACACGAACTCGCCGAACAGGAAGCTGAAGGACAGGAACAGCGAGACCATCAGGCCCTTGCGCAGGTTCGGCAGCACCACCAGGAAGGCCGCCTGCCAGGTGCTGGCGCCGAGCAGCTGGGCGGCGTCCATCAGGTCGCGCAGGTTGATCGCCTGCAGGTTGTTGGTGATGGCCCGGTACATGAACGGCAGGGCGATGGTGAAGTAGCAGCCGATCAGGATCCAGGGCGTGCCGACCATGGCCAGCGGCCCGGAGCCGTAGACCTGCAGCAGGCCCACCGAGGACACCACCGGCGGTACGGCGAAGGGCAGCAGGATGAGGATGTTCATCAGCCCGTCCAGCTTGGGGAAGTGGTAGTGGACCACGAACAGCAGCGGCAGGATCAGCAGCACCGCCAGCAGCAGGGCAGCGACGCACACCAGCAGCGACTGGCCGAAGGCGGCGAGAAAGCGCGCATCGCTCCACAGCGCCAGGTACCACTTGAAGGTCAGGCCGTCCGGCAGCACGGTGGCGCCCCAGCTGGTGGACAGCGAATAGAGCAGGGTGGCGGCCAGCGGCAGCAACAGGATCAGGAACAGCAGCCAGACCACCAGGCGGTGGTAGAGGCTGGCGGGGGCGGTGTCAGCGCGCGACATGGTAGCTCCTCTTCAGCAGCAGCTGGTGGGCCAGGGTGATCACCGCCATCAGGCCGACCAGCACCATGGCCAGGGCGCTGGCCAGGTCCGGGTTGAGCGAGATGTCCCCGGAGACCAGGCCGGCGATGCGGATCGGCAGCACGTTGAAGTTGCCGGTGGTCAGGTAGTACACCGTGGCGTAGGCGCCCAGGGCGTTGGCCAGGAGGATGACGAAGGTGCCGAGCAGCGCCGGGGTCAGCACCGGCAGGCCGATGTGCCGCCAGTAGGCCCAGGTGCCGGCGCCGAGCAGTGCCGCCGACTCGCGCCAGTCCTCGCGCAGGGCGTCGAAGGCCGGATAGAGCAGCAGCACGCCGAGGGGGATCTGGAAGTAGCTGTAGAGCACGATCAGGCCGGTCTTGGAGTAGAGGTTGAAGTCCTCGATCACCCCGATCTGCTTGAGCAGGATGGTCAGGGCGCCGTTGAAGCCGAGCAGGATGATGAAGGCGAAGGCCAGCGGCACCCCGGCGAAGTTGCTGGTCATGTTGGAGAAGGCGATGACGAAGTCGCGCAGCCTCGAGTCCACCTGGCGCAGCGAATAGCTGCCGAGGATGGCGATGGCGATGCCGATCAGGCTCGACCAGAAGGCGATCTGCAGGCTGTGCTTGATCGCCTGCAGGTAGAACCTGGAGGCGAAGATCTTCTCGAAGTGGTCCAGCCCCCAGCCGTCGCCGACGCTCAGGCTGTGCACCGCGACCCAGACCAGCGGGGCGACCTGGAAGGCGATGAAGAACAGCGCGAAGGGCAGCAGGCACAGCGCCGCCAGCCACCTGCTGCGCCTGTGGAAGGCGGCGCGAGGCTGCGGCGTCACGGCCGGCCGGGTGGCGGCGATTTCGCCGCTGGATTCGATTCGGCTAGTCATTTGAGCAGCTCCCGGCAGACGGGCTTGTCGTGCTCCACGCCGAGCAGTTCGCAGACGGTGCCGCACAGCTCGGTCTGCCTGGGGCGGACCGCGGCGTCCAGGCTGAAGGCGCTGCCCAGGACGAACAGCGGCACTTCCCGTTCCTCGGGCAGCAGGCCGTTGTGCGAGCGGTCGGTGTTCATGCCGTGGTCGGCGGTGACCAGCACCTGGTAGCCGGCCTCCAGCCAGGCTTGCAGGTAGTCGGCCAGGATGATGTCGGCGCGGCGGGCGCTGTTGCGGTACTGCGGGCTGTCGAGGCCGTGCTTGTGGCCGGCGTCGTCGATGTTCATCGGGTGCACCAGCAGGAAATTCGGCTTATGGCGCAGACGCAGGTGCTCGGCGTCGGCCAGCAGGTGCGAGTCCGGGTAGTGGTCGGCGTAGTAGAAGTGGCCGTACTGGATCGGCAGGTCGGCGTCGTCGGTATGACGGTCGCGCACCGCCTCGAAGGGCGCGCGGTTGTACAGTTCGCTGACCCAGTGATAGGCCGCGGCGGCGGTGGTCAGGCCGGCGGCACGGGCATAGTGGAAGATGCTGCGCTGGTTGGACAGGCGCACCACATCGTTGTGCACCACGCCGCTGGCGATGGGCGGCACGCCGGTGAGGATGCACTCGTAGAGTGGACGCGACAGCGACGGCAGTTCGCAGTCGAGCCGGTACAGCGCGGCGCGGCCGGCGTCGCAATAGGCCTGCAGGTGACCCAGCGCATGCCGGGCCACCTGGTAATTCAGGCCATCCAGTACGACCAGGATGACGTTGTGTTTCATGGAGGTGACTGTTCCCAAACCAGTTTCAAGCACAATACCGGGGCGCCCGATGGGCGGCCCCGGCCATTCGCCCCCTTGTCGGGGCGTCATTCCATATTGATGATCACATGCTCCTGCCACAGTTGCGGCAGGGCCTTGGAGGTGGCTTCCCAGGCGGCGGCGTCCATGATCGGTCGCACCTTGGCGTACTGGGCGTTGGGCAGCAGCTTGGCCTGCACCTCGGCCGGCAGGCTCAGGTGATCGGCGCGGATCGGCCGGGCATTGCCCTTGGCCAGGTTGATCTGCCCGGCATCGGAGAGGATGTATTCGCGGGCCAGCTTGGCGGCGTTGGGGTGCTTGGCGTACTTGTTGATGATGGTGCTGTAGCCGGAGATCACCGAGCCGTCGGAGGGGATCAGCACCTCGAAGCGGCTCGGGTCGATCTGGTCGCGGTAGGACAGGCCATTGAAGTCCCACACCACGCCGACTTCCACCTCGCCCTTCTCCAGGGTCTGGATGGTCGGGTTGGACAGCGACAGGCGGCCCTGTTCGGCCAGTTTGGCGAAGAAGTCCAGGCCCGGCTGGATGTTCTTCTCGTCGCCGCCGCCGGCGATGGCCGCGGCCAGCACGCCGTTGACCGCCTGGGCGGCGGCGCTGACGTCGCCGATGGCGACCTTGTACTGGCCCTGCTGGAGGTCGGCCCAGGAGGTGGGGATGTCCTTGACCAGGTTCTTATTGACGATAAAGGCGATGGAGCCGGTATAGGCCAGCATCCAGTGGCCGTCGGCATCCTTGGCCCAGTCCGGGATCTGCTCCCAGGTGCTCGGCTTGTACGCCTGGGTCACGCCCTGCTGCACGGCGATGGGACCGAAGGCGGCGCCGACGTCGCCGATATCGGCGGTGGCGTTGTCCTTCTCGGCGGCGAACTTGGCGATTTCCTGGGCCGAGCTCATGTCGGTGTCCAGGTGCTGGAGGCCATAGAGCTTGTTCAGGTCCGTCCAGGTGTCCTTCCAGTTGGCCCAGCTGTCGGGCATGCCCACGCTGTTCACCGCGCCTTCGGCGCGCGCGGCCTGTTCCAATGCCTGGAGGTCGGTGGTGGTGGCCATGGCCTGGGTGGCCAGGGCGATGGCCGAGCCCATCAGTGAAGCCAGCAGCAGTTGTTTCATTGGAAACTCCTTTGCGATGAAGGTGTTGGTCTAGATCAGAAGGATCGAGGCCAATCTAATTAGCGGAGGTGACAGTTTTATGTCCGGCGCGCCTATGCTGTTTTTCCTGTTGTTTGCCCAGGCGGCGAAGAAGAAGCGTAGACCATGGCAAAGTGGCTGATTTCGCAGCCTGGACGCACATCTTGCGGATGTCCCGGGGAGACCTGCCCGGCTGCTGTCACCGCACGGTCATCTGGATTGCCTAGACTTGTAACAGGTTTGCCGGGCTTCGACCCGGCGTCAGAGGGCCTGGAGCGGTCCTGGACTAGTCCATATTGAGGAATCTTCGATGCGCGAAGCAGCGCCGCGTGCCGTCACCACCATCTGCCGTGCCTTGCAGGAACAGATCGAACACGGCCTGTTGGCCTGCGGCAGCAAGCTGCCGGCCGAGCGCAAGCTCAGCGAGCTGTTCGACACCACGCGCATTACCCTGCGCGAGGCCCTGGGGCAGCTGGAGGCCCAGGGGCTGGTCTATCGCGAGGAGCGCCGCGGCTGGTTCGTGTCGCCGCCGCGGCTGACCTACAACCCCTTGGTGCGTAGCCATTTCCACGCCATGGTCGGCGAACAGGGGCGGGTGCCGGCGACCGAGGTGCTCAGTGCGCGGCTGATACCGGCCAATGCGGAGATCTGTCAGTTACTGGAGTTGCCGGCGCTGTCCAGCGTCTACCAGATCCGCCGGGCGCGGCGCATCGATGGGCGCCTGGTGCTCTATGTCGAGCACTACCTCAATCCGAGCTACTTCCCCGGCGTGCTGGATTTCGACCTGACTCGCTCGTTGACCGAGTTGTATGCCCGCGAATACGGCATTCACTATGGCCGGGTCCGGTTCGACATGATGCCCACCGCGCTGCATCACGAGGCCGCCACGGCCCTCAGGGTGGCGCTGGGCAGTCCGGCGCTGCGCATCGTGCGGGTCAATCGCGATCAGCACGGCCGGCTGATCGACTGCGATCTGGAGTTCTGGCGCCACGACGCCCTGCATGTGAGCGTCGAGGTGCCGGAGTGAGTCAGCGGCCCGGCTGCCACTCGGGGTAGCGGGGCAGCTCGTCGGTGGCCAGCCAGGGGCGGTCGTGGTCGGTCCAGATATGCTGGGCCGGCCGCGCGCCGGGGTCCTGGTCGAGGGTGGCGACGCGCACGATGACATGGGGCTGGCCGGCGCGCTCGGCGACCAGTTGCGAGCCGCAGACCGAACAGAAGCGCCGCAACTTGCCCGGCGAGGACTCGTAGCTGGCCAGCCTGTCCTCGCCGCGCAGCCAGCGGAAATGCTCGCGCAGCACCCCGGCGGTGCTGGCGAAGGCCGCGGAGTGGGCCTTCTGGCAGGTCAGGCAGTGGCAATGGCCGATCGGCTTGTCCAGCTGGTCGATGGCGTAGGCAACGGCGCCGCACAGGCAGCTGCCGGCGATCATCAGGGCAGCTCCGGGCTGGTGTAGAAGGCCGTCAGCACCTTGACCAGGTGCGCCAGGTCATGGCTGCCGGCCAGCTCGCGGATCGAGTGCATGGCGAAGGTCGGCAGGCCGATGTCCACGGTGCGCACGCCCAGATGGCCGGCGGTGAGCGGGCCGATGGTCGAGCCGCAGCCCATGTCGCTGCGGGTGACGAAGCTCTGCACCGGCACCTCGTTCTCCAGGCACAGATGACGGAAGAAACCGGCGGTTTCGCTGTTGGTGGCGTAACGCTGGTTGCTGTTGATCTTGATCACCGGGCCGGCGTTGAGCTTGGGGCCGTGGTTCTCGTCGTGCTTGTCCGGGTAGTTGGGGTGCAGCGCGTGGGCGTTGTCGGCGGACACCAGCAGCGAGCGCTGGATGCAACGCACGAAGGCGTCGCCGTCCGGCAGCACGCGGCGCAGCACCTGCTCGAGCATGGGGCCGTCGGCGCCGCAGGCCGAGGTGGAACCGACTTCCTCGTGGTCGTTGCACACCAGCACGCAGCTCTCGGCGTCCGGGGCGGCCAGCAGCGCCTGCAGGCCGGCATAGCAGGACAGCAGGTTGTCCAGCCGAGCGCCGGCGATGAAGTCGCGATTGAGGCCGATCACCGCGGCGGCCTGGGTGTCGTAGAAGCTCAGCTCGTAATCCAGCACCGCATCGGCGCTCAGGCCGTGTTCGCTGGCCAACTGGTCGGCCAGTAGGGCGCGGAAGTCCGCCGCCTCGCTGCCGGTGAGCTGGGCCAGGATCGGCGGCAGTTCGGTCTGCGCGTTGATCGCCCAGCCCTGGTTGGCCTCGCGGTTGAGGTGGATGGCCAGGTTGGGGATAACCGCGATCGGCGTCTGGAAGTCGATCAGCTGGCTCTGCACCTTGCCGCTCTCGCGGAAGGTCACGCGACCGGCCAGGGACAGGTCGCGGTCGAACCAGGGGGCGAACAGGGCGCCGCCGTAGACCTCCACGCCGAGCTGGAAGAAGCCCTGGCGCTGCAGCTCCGGGTGCGGCTTGACCCGCAGGCAGGGGCTGTCGGTGTGGGCGCCGACCAGGCGCAGGCCGCCCTCGACGGGCGAGCGCTGGCCGAGCTTGAAGGCGATGATCGAGGAATCGTTGCGGGTCACGTAATAGCGGCCGCCGGCCTCGGTGTGCCAGGGCGCGCGCTCGTCCAGATGACGGAAGCCGGCGGCCTGCAGGCGCTGGGCGAGGGCGGCGGTGGCATGGAAGGGGGTCGGCGAGGCCTTGAGGAAGTCGATCAGGCCTTGGTTGAATTCTTCGCGCATGGGGCACTCCTGGCGGCAATGGCCGGAGTTTATCGGATTTGCCCGGCGCATTGGGGCGGGCATTACCCGGCCGGCTCAGGCGGGGATGGCGACGAGGCTGAGCAGTTGTCCTTGGAACTCGCCGAACTGACCCTGCAGTTCGCGGCCGGCGGTCCATTCGCGATCCAGGTCGATCAGCAAGCGCAGCCGCGCCTGGCCGTCCTCGCCACAGCTCAGCAGTTCGGCATCCTGAAAGTAGAAGCGGCGCAGCACCTGGGGATAGAGCGCCTTGAACAGGCTTTCCTTGAGCGAGAAGGTCAGGCTGACGCGCCAGGCGCGCTGCGCGGCGGACAGCGGCTGCAGGCGGCGCAGCTCGTCCGGGGTGAGGATCTCCGCGGCCAGGCGCTCGGCGCGGGCGATTGCCAGGGGCTGTTCGACATCCAGGCCCAGGCCGCGCCAGGCGCTACGCCTGGCCACCAGGGCGGCGGCCCAGCCATTGCCGTGGGTGATGGAACCGACCACGCCAGCCGGCCATTGCGGCGCCCGGTCGGCCCCTATAGGCGGCACCTGGGCCTGGCCGGTCAGGCGCAACAGGGCCTCGCGGGCACACAGGCGACCGGCGAGAAACTCCGTCTGGCGCTTGGCGACTCCTGGCACCGGGGCGATGCCGCAGCGGCCGAAGTCCTCGGCCGCCAGCCGCTCGGCCGTGAAACGGGTGCTGAGCAGCTGCACGCCGGGCAGCGCCTGGGGCAGCGGCCAGTGGTCGTGGAGCGGGGAGCAACAGGAGGGCAGGTAGGTTTCGCTCATGCCGGCATTCTGCCGAGCCTAGGCCGGCCTGTCAGCCGGCAGTGGGCGTTTACATTTCTTTGCAAAGCGGCAACAAAGCTAAACGGATAGTCGGCCGCGTATTTGCCAGACTGGCCCCGCGCTTCAATGGAGCGCAGGTGAGGTTGTAGTCGGTGCCGGTGTCTGCCGGTGTCGACCTTTTTCTCTGAATCGAGTACGGGAGCCCGTTTGGGCTCCCGTTTTTTTTGGCCTGACCGACGGCATTCGTCACTCGGGAACCCCGGGGCGGACTGTCACTCGAACCCCATACTGCCCGCCGGTTGAAGCGCCATTGCGCCGCGTGAGTCTGTTCCTGCCTGGCAGGCGTGGGCTGCATCGGGCTCTCGCGCCCTTGGCGGGCCGCTAAGTACGACGGGAGGCGAGTGATGAGTTTGCCGTGCCTGGTGTGGGCCGACCTGCGCAACGACCCCCTTGAGCCCAGCCCGGTTGACGCCCTGCAGGCGTATTTCCGACTGCGGCACGTGGTTGGCCCGGCAGACACCGTGCGGGGCATCGAGCAGAGCGCGCCACTGCTGGCCTGCTTCGAGTACGACTACCCCAACCTGAGTGGCCTCAAGGCGCTGCGGGCGACCAAGCAGGCCCATCCCTCGCTGCCGATTCTGATGCTCACCGTCCATCATTCGGAGGCATTGGCCGTGTGGGCGTTCCGCACCCGAGTCTGGGACTATCTGGTCAAGCCGTTCTCGGCCAAGGAGCTGTGGTGGCGTCTCGAGCGGTTGCTGGACGTTTTGCCGGCGGGCCAGGAGGGTGGCCGAGCAATCGCCATGCCCGTGCCCCTGATTCCCCCGGAGGCCCGCATCGGCAGGCCCGACGCCGCCGAGCGGATGACTCAATACGCCCTGACCTATGTCCAGCGCCACTACGGCGAGATGCTGCGGCTGCAGGACGTCGCCCGCTGCTGCCACATGAGCGTCTACGCGTTCAGCCGCAGCTTCAAGCGCACCTATGGCCTGACCTTCCGCGAATACCTCTGCCGGTATCGGCTGAAACGCGCCCTGGAGCTGCTGCAGCATTCGAACGCCAGCATCTCCGAGGTGGCCTGTGCCGCTGGTTTCCGCAACGCCTCCCACTTCTCCCGACTGTTTCACCAGCGCATCGGGATCACGCCGTCCCAGTATCGGGGCGATCTGCCCAGCGCCCGGCCCTGTCCAGATAACGCATAGCGTTCTGCAACGGCAGCAAAATCAGACTTTAGTCTGAAGTCCATACTGGAAGCGGGCAGTCGGCGGTCGTAGACGGTCGCTGTCGGCAGAGCCTTTCCAGTGTAGAGAGGCTCGGCGGTTCTTCGGCTATGTCCAAGCGGGGAGGGCGCGAACGCGAAGTCTGGGGCCTTGTACAGAGAAGAGAAAGGAGGAAACCATGTTTACTCATTGGTTGAAAATCTACTCGGTGCCACTGGCAATCGGCATAGCCGGAGCGGGCCTCTACGCGGGACCGGCCAGCGCAGGCACCTGCGTACTGGCGGACGGTAACCGGGACACCGGCTGGCTGCTGACCTTCGATGACGCCCAGGTGAGCAATTGCGTCTTCACCGGCAACGCCGGGATCGGCCGCAACAAGGGCACGCTCGATCTGACGCTGAACATCGCCAATGCCAAGCCCATCGACATAGGTTTCGTGCAGGCCGTGGCGGCCGCGGAGGACAGCTTCGGTCTGCGCATTACCTGGAACCTGAGCCTCAACAACAACTACCAGTTGCTGCGCGGCATCAGGGGACGGGCGTTCGACAACACGGAGAAGCTCGACGATGACGAGAACGAGTTCGTCGAGAATGCGCATCCCGGGTTCGCCCACTTCCACAACGATGGCACCTTCAACCCCGGGCCGTTCGTCGGAGCCGAGGATTGCGACTGCGAATCGGACCGCGACTTCAAGATCAAGGCCGAGGATGCCGGGACTTTCCCACTCGGCGCCGCGGGTACCGTCACGGGTATCGGTGTGCACCAGATCGAGGAGCAGGGACGCGTGCGTAGCTTCTCGGTCAGCGTCGAACCTCTGGAGGCGGAGCTGCGGTAACGCAGGTTGAGGTACAGGGCTCGACCTGCCTGCAGACCGAGGTGTTTGTCGGCGGGCCGAGTCGGGGACGCCGCCCGTAATCGACGGCAGAAGCCTTTAGGCCGCGGCTGCCCGTCGTGGCGTCGGCGGCGCTCAGGCCAGCTTCATCACCAGCACGCCGGCGAGGATCAGACCGCAGGCGAGCAGGCGGATGGGGGGCAGGGCTTCCTTGAGCCACAGGCTGCCGATCAGCAGGGCGAACAGCACGCTGGACTCGCGCAACGCCGAGACCAGCGCCACCGGCGCCTGGGTCATGGCCCAGATGACGATGCTGTAGGCCGCCAGCGACAGGGCGCCGCCGGCCAGGCCGCCGCGCCAGTGCGGCCCCAGGCGCAGGAAGGCGTCGGGGCCGCGGCTCGTTGCGACCACGCCGAGCATGACCAGCCCGTTTACCGCGAACAGCCACATCGAGTAGGACAGCGCGTCCTGGTTGTTGCGCGCGCCGATGGCATCGGACAGCGTGTAGCCGGCGATGAAGCCGGCGGTCATCAGGGCGCTGAACAGCATCGGCGCACTGAGTCCAGCCGTAGGGTGGTGGCCGCGCAGGGCCATCAGCCAGATGCCCGCGACCAGCACCAGCAGGCCGAGCCATTGGCCCTGGGGCAGGCTGTCGGCCAAGAGCGGCAGCGACAGCAAGGCGACGATCAGCGGCGAACTGCCGCGGGACAGGGGGTAGACCTGGCCCAGGTCGCCGTACTGGTAGGCACGCGACAGGAACACGTTGTAGCCGACATGCAGCAGGGCCGACAGGGCGATCCAGGGCCAGGCCGCCGCCTGGGGCAAGGCCACGAAGGGCAGGGCACAGAGTGCCACGGCACCGGCGGCGATCTGGATCAGGCAGACCGTGAGGAAACGGTCGAGGCCGATCTTGAGCAGGGCGTTCCAGCCGGCGTGCAGCGCGGCGGCGGCCATCACGGCGAGAAATACGGGGGTTTCCAAGCGGCTTCTTCCTTGTACCGGCAGGCGCGTGGCGGGTCGGTACAGCGATACTGCCATATCCGCGCGCGGCGGGCTGGCGCCAGTTGGCCGCGCCGCTCGGGCCAGCGCCCATGCTAGGCTTGGCGGCGGCCTGCTGGAGGCCGGATCAGCGAGTCTTCCCATGTCGACCTCTCCTGTCAGCGCGCATCTGCAACGCGGTACCGGCGCCTATCGGCGCGCCACCCTGGCGCTGTTCTGTGCCGGGTTTGCCACCTTCGCCATGCTCTACTGCGTGCAGCCGTTGTTGCCGCAGCTGGCCGCCGAGTTCTCGGTGTCGGCCGCCGCCAGCAGCCTGGCCCTGTCCCTGGCGACCCTGAGCCTGGCGGCGTGTCTGCTGGTGTCCGGGGCCCTGGCCGAGAGCTGGGGGCGCAAGCCGGTGATGGCCGCCGCCCTGGCCCTGGCCAGCGTACTGGGCATCGGCTGCGCCTTGGTCGAGAGCTGGGACTACCTGCTGCTGCTGCGGGCACTGCTGGGCCTGGCCCTGAGCGGTCTGCCGGCCCTGGCCATGGCCTATGTCGGCGAGGAGTTCGATCCCGAGGCGTTGCCGGCGGCGATGGGCCTGTATATCGGTGGCACGGCACTGGGCGGTCTGCTCGGGCGTCTGCTCGCCGGGGTGCTCAGCGACCTCGGCGGCTGGCAGCTGGCGCTGGGCGGTATCGCCGGGCTGGGGCTGCTGGCCCTGGCGTTGTTCCTCTGGCTGCTGCCGCCTTCCCGGCATTTCCAGGCCCATCCGTTGTCGCTGCGCGGGCTGCTGGGCAACTTCGCCCGGCACCTGGGCAACGCCGAGTTGCGTGGCCTGTTCCTGCTGGCGTTCCTGCTGATGGGCGGCTTCGTCGCGCTGTTCAACTACATGGGCTTCCGCCTGGCGGCGGCGCCGTTCAACCTGTCGCCGACCGCCATCGGCCTGCTGTTCGGCGTTTACCTGCTGGGCATCTTCAGCGCCGGCTGGGCCGGACGCCTGGTGCCGCGCTTCGGCGCCCGCCAGGTGCTGCAGGGGGGCATCGGCATCATGCTGGTCGGCGTGGCCCTGTGTGCCACGTCCTGGCTGGCGGCTGCTGTGGTCGGTTTGGCGCTGTTTACCCTGGGCTTCTTCGCCGCCCATGCGGTGGCCAGCGGTCAGGTCGGCCAGCGCGCCCGGGGCGCCAAGGCCCAGGCCTCGGCGCTGTACCTGGGGGCCTACTACCTGGGTTCCAGCCTGATCGGCTACGGCGCCGGATTCGTCTGGGAGCATGCCGGCTGGCTGCCGTTGCTGGCGGTGTTGGCCGGCCTATTCCTGTTGGCTGCCTGGCGCGCCCGGCGCTTGTAACGGCGCGGCGCCTAGTGCTCCTGGGCGCGGTAGGCGCCGGGGGTCAGCCCGGTCCACTTCTTGAATGCGCGGTGAAAGGCCGAGGGCTCGGAGAAGCCGAGCTGCTCGGCGATCTGCTGGATCGACAGTTCGTCGCGGCCCAGCTGGTAGATTGCCAGGTCACGGCGTAGCTGGTCCTTGAGCAGCTGGAAGCTGGAACCCTCCTCGCGCAGGTGGCGGCGCAGGGTCTGCGGGCTCATGTGCAACTGCTGGGCGATGCCTTCCAGGTCGGCCCAGCGGGCGCCATCGCGGCCGAGCAGGCGGCGGATCTGCCCGCTCAGGCTGTCGCCGCCATCGGGGCGAGCCAGCAGATCGGCCGGCGAGTGTTCGAGGAACTGCTTGAGTGTGCGCGCGTCCTGCAGCAGCGGCATCGCCAGGTAGCGGGCATGGAACAGCAGGCCGCTGCTGGCGGCGCCGAAGCGTCGGCGGCCGGGAAACAGCAGCTGGTATTCGCCGGCGTGGGCCGGTTCGGCGTAGGCGAAGCTGGTCTCTTCCAGGCGGATGCGCTGGCCGATCAGCCAGCTGCCGAGGCGATGCCAGATCACCAGCAGGCTCTCGACCAGAAAATGTTCCGGGTCCCACAGGCGGGAGTCGTCCACGCTCAGGCGTACCCAATCCCCTTCGCGTTCGAGGCGGATGCCCGGGGCCTCGGGGAACAGGCCGTAGAACAGCGCGCCACGCGCCAGGGCCTTGCCCAGGCTGCGGCAGTGGATGATCGCGTGGCACATCATGGCGAAGGTGCCGCGTCTGCTGCGCAGGCGGCCGAAGCCCAGGTATTCGTCGTCCAGCTGCTCCCAGAGCAGCTGCAGCAGCCGGGCGAACTGCTCGGGTGCGACGCGCGCCCGCGGCTCGTCGAGCAGCGCCGTTTGGATGCCGGCCTGGCGCAGCAGGGCGTGGCAGTCCTGGCCTTGACGTGCGGCACCCCGCAGGGCGGCGCGGACGAAGTGGCAGGCGATGGTGCGTTCGCGCATGGCGGGGCTCCTGTTCCAGCCGCCGATGGTAGGCAGGTGCAGCCTGGCAGGACAAGCCGGCCGAGCGGATGGGTCAACCGCGGCTGAGCGCTCGCGTCATTGAGGCGCGCGGTGCCGACGTCTACCCTGGGCCTAGTGAGTTTCGGCGCTGCCGCGCCTCGCCTGCGATACCAGGAGTTGAAATGAACGGCCCGCTGTCCTCCCTGAAGATTCTCGACTTCTCCACCCTGCTGCCGGGGCCCTTCGCCTCGCTGCTGCTGGCCGACCTGGGCGCGGAGGTGCTGCGCGTCGAGTCGCCCAGCCGCATGGACCTGGTGCGGCTGCTGCCGCCCCACGATGGCGGCGTCTCGGCCAGCCATGCCTACCTCAACCGCAACAAGCGCAGCATCGCCCTGGACCTCAAGCGAGCCGAGGCGGTGGCGCTGGTCAAGCAGCTGGTGAGCGAATACGACATCGTCCTGGAACAGTTTCGCCCCGGGGTCATGGACAAGCTGGGCGTCGGCTATGAGGCACTCAAGGCGGTCAACCCACGGCTGATCTATGTCTCCATCACCGGCTATGGCCAGAGCGGCCCCTACAAGGATCGCGCCGGCCACGACATCAACTACCTGGCGCTGTCCGGCATCGCCAGCTACACCGGCCGGCGCGACAGCGGACCGCTGCCCCTGGGGGTGCAACTGGCGGATATCGCCGGTGGCTCGTTGCACGGGGTGGTGGGCCTGCTGGCGGCGGTGGTCCAACGCCAGGTAACGGGGCAGGGCCAGCAGGTGGACGTGAGCATGACCGACTGCGCCTTCAGCCTGCACGGCATGGCCGGGGCCGGCTATCTGGCCGCCGGCATCGAGCCGGGCATGGAGAGTCAGGTGCTCAACGGCGGCAGCTTCTACGACTACTACCGCACCCGCGATGGGCGCTGGCTGTCGGTGGGCAGCCTGGAACCGCAGTTCATGCAGCAATTCTGCGCCGCCATCGGCCGCCCCGAGCTGGCCGGGCGCGGGCTGTCGAACGACCCCGCCGAGCAGCAAGCGCTCAAGCGCGAGATCGAGATCGAGATCGAGAAGCGCGACCTGGCCGAGTGGAACCGCCTGTTCGCCGAGCTGGATGCCTGCGTCGAGCCGGTGCTGAGTCTGGGCGAGGCCCTCGCGCATCCCCAGCTCGACGCCCGCGGCCTGGTGGCCGAGGTGCCGCGCGAAGGCGCCCCGGCGCAGCGGCAGATCGCCTGCCCGCTGAAGTTCTCCGCCGGCTTGTCCGCGCCCCGGCATATCGGCGCGGCCCTCGGTGCGCACACCGAGCAGGTGCTGAGCGAGCTGGGCTGTTCGCCCGAGCGGATCGCCGAGCTGCGGGCCAGCAGAGTCATCGCCTGAGCCGCCTGGTCTCATCGTCCTGGCGGCGTCCGCCGAGGCCGAGGGTGGCCGTTCTGGCCGTGCACTATACTTTCGCTGACTTTGCCGCCGGCCGTGCCGATGCCTGCCTGCGCCGTTGGGGGACGGACTGAGATTGATTGCGCGCCGCTGTTGATCTGGCCGCACTTGCCCTGCCAGGTGCCAACGAAGACAGGATGAAATGACCATGGCAATTGCAATTATCTTGCTGCTAATAGTCGTCGCATCGGTGCTCTTTCATCTGTTCAGCCCCTGGCATCTGACCCCGGCCGCTTCCAACTGGGGCTCGATCGATACCACGCTGCTGATCACCCTGGTCATCACCGGAGTCTTCTTCATCGCCGTCACCCTGTTCATGGCGGTGGCGGTCATGCGTTTCCGTCATCGTGCAGGCCGGCGGGCGGCCTATGAACCGGAGAACAAGAAGCTCGAATGGTGGCTGATCGGCGTCACCAGCGTCGGCATAGTCGGCATGCTGGCCCCGGGCCTGGTGGTCTACGACGATTTCGTGCGGGTGCCGGAGGAGGCCCACGAGCTGGAGGTGGTCGCCCAGCAGTGGCAGTGGGCCTTCCGCTTTCCCGGCGACGACGGCCGGCTGGGCAAGTCGGACATCAGGTTCATCGACGCCGCCAACCCCCTGGGGATCGACCCCGATGACCCGGCCGGGCAGGACGATGTACTGATCAAGAGCAACGAGGTGCGCCTGCCCCTCGGCCGCCCGGTCAAGGTGCTGCTGCGTTCCAAGGACGTGCTGCACAACTTCTATGTCCCGCAGATCCGCAGCAAGATGGACATGGTGCCGGGCATGGTGTCGTACTTCTGGTTCACCCCGACCCAGACCGGCCGCTTCGAAGTACTCTGCGCCGAGTTCTGCGGCGTCGGCCACTACAACATGCGCGGCTATCTGCACGTCGAACCGCAGGCGGCGTTCGAGCAGTGGCTCGGCGCCCAGCCGACCTTCGCCCAGACCCTGGCCAGCGCGGCCAGGCCCAGCCGGGACGACCTGCTGGAGCAGGGCCGCCTGCTCGCCGAGAGTCACGGCTGCCTGGCCTGTCACAGCCTGGATGGCAGCCCCAGCCTGGGGCCGAGCTGGCAGGGCCTGTACGGTCGCAGCGAACCCCTGGCCGATGGCAGCAGCGTGCAGGTCGACGAAGCCTATCTGAAGGAGTCGATCCTCGAGCCCAAGGCCAAGATGGTCCGGGGCTATCCGCCGGTGATGGTGGCCTATTCGTTCAAGGAGGACGAGCTGGACGCCCTGGTGGCCCTGATCAAGTCGCTGAGCGACGCGCCCGCCGCGGAGTCCGCGCGCGCAGAGGATCTGCCGGCGCAGGGCCTGAAGCTGGCCGAGTCCCTCGGCTGCCTGGCCTGCCACAGCCTCGACGGCAGCCCGCGGGTCGGTCCGGGCTGGCTGGGCCTGTACGGCAAGGCCGAGACCCTGGCCGACGGCACCCAGGTGCGGGTCGATGAGGCCTACCTAAAAGAGTCTATTCTTAATCCCAACAGCCAGATCGTCAGGGGCTATGCCGCGATCATGCCGGCCTATGCTCCCAGCGACGACGAGTTGCAGGCGCTGATCGCGCTGATCAAGTCCAAGGCGCACAGCAATGCCGATGCCGGCAAGGCGGAGTCGGGCCCGTAGTCCCACGCAAGCGGAGGGCGCCCGGAACTTCGCCAGGAGGGTGATCCGATGGCCTATGCGGAGCAGGCGGAAAGCGCGCTGCTGCACGAGCCACAAAGCTTCCTGACCCGCTACATCTGGAGCCAGGACCACAAGGTCATCGCCATTCAATATGCGCTGACGGCGATCTTCGTCGGCCTCATCGCCCTGGTGCTGTCCGGCCTGATGCGCATGCAGATCGGCTTCCCCGGCAGCCTGGAGTTCATGGACGCCAGCGCCTATTACCAGGCCATGACCATGCACGGCATGATCATGGTCATCTACCTGCTCACCGCGCTGTTTCTCGGCGGTTTCGGCAACTACCTGATCCCCCTGATGGTCGGCGCCCGGGACATGGTGTTTCCCTACGTCAACATGCTCAGCTACTGGTTCTACCTGCTGTCGGTCATCGTCCTGCTGGCCAGCTTCTTCGTCCCCGGCGGCCCTACCGGGGCGGGCTGGACCCTCTATCCGCCCCAGGCCATCACCGCCGGCTCGCCGGGCACCGAATGGGGCATCGTGCTGATGCTGGTGTCCCTGGCGATCTTCATCGTCGCCGCCACCATGGGCGGCCTCAACTACGTGACCACGGTGCTGCAGGCGCGCACCCACGGCATGACCCTGCTGCGCATGCCGCTGTCGGTGTGGGGCATCTTCATGGCCTCGATCCTCGCCCTGCTGGCCTTCCCGGCGCTGTTCGTCAGCGCGGTGATGATGCTGTTCGACAAGCTGCTGGGCACCAGCTTCTTCATGCCGGCGATCATCTCCCTCGGCCAGCCGCTGGAGCACGAGGGCGGCAGCCCCATCCTGTTCCAGCACCTGTTCTGGTTCTTCGGCCATCCGGAGGTGTACATCGTGGCGCTGCCGGCCTTCGGCCTGGTCTCCGACCTGATCAGCACCCACGCGCGCAAGAACATCTTCGGCTACCGCATGATGGTCTGGGCGATCGTGGCGATCGGCGTGCTCAGTTTCGTGGTCTGGGCGCACCACATGTACGTCAGCGGCATGAACCCCTATTTCGGCTTCTTCTTCGCCACCACCACCCTGGTCATCGCCGTGCCCACCGCGCTCAAGGTCTACAATTGGGTGCTGACGCTGTGGCGTGGCGACATCCACCTGCGGGTGCCGATGCTGTTCGCCCTGGCTTTCATCCTCACCTTCGTGGTCGGCGGCCTGACCGGCCTGTTCCTCGGCAACGTCATAGTCGACATCCCGCTGTCGGACACCTATTTCGTGGTCGCCCACTTCCATATGGTCATGGGCGTGGCGCCCATCCTGGTGGTGTTCGGCGCCATCTACCACTGGTACCCGAAGATCACCGGGCGCCTGCTCGACGACCGCCTGGGCAAGCTGCATTTCTGGATCACCTTCCTCGGCACCTACGCCATCTACTTCCCCATGCACTACCTGGGCTTTCTCGGCATGCCGCGGCGCTATTACGCCTACGAGAACTACGAGTTCATCCCGCAGTCGGCCCAGGATCTGAACGCCTTCATCACGGTGGCGGCCCTGACCGTCGGCGTGGCCCAGCTGCTGTTCCTGTTCAACCTGGCCTGGAGCCTGTTCAAGGGCAAGCCGGCCGGGGCCAACCCCTGGGGCGCCACCAGCCTGGAATGGCTGACGCCGGACACCCCGCCGGTGCACGGCAACTGGGGCGCCAAGCTGCCGGTGGTGCACCGTTGGGCCTATGACTACAGCGTGCCGGGCATCGAGCAGGACTTCGTGCCGCAGACGGTGTCGGACGAGGAACTGGCACACTGGCGCCACCGCGCCGGCAGCAGTCAGCCAGTGGAGCCCAAACCATGAACAGGCTCCTGCTGCGCGACGCCGCCGGCGCCGACCCCGGCGGCAGCTGGGGCCAGCCGTCGGATGGGGCTCCGCTCGCCGATGGTCACCGGGCACGCACCGCCCGGGTCGGCCTGCGCCTGTTGCTGGTAGTGGTCAGCTCGCTGTTCCTGCTGTTCCTGATCGCCTTTATCGCCCGCTCGCAGGTGGCCGACTGGCAGCCTTTGACCGAGCCGCTGGCGCCACTCTCCCAGCCCTGGCCACTGTGGCTGAACACCGGCCTGTTGATCGCCGCGAGCCTCGCCCTGCAATGGGCGCGGGTGGCGGCCAGGCGCGACTGGCCGGTGGCAACGAATCTTGGCTTCGGCCTCGCCGGGCTCTTCGCCCTGGCCTTCTTGCTGGGGCAGCTCTGGGTGTGGCGCCTGTTTATCGCCTGGGGCTATGGCGTCGCGGGCAACCCGGCCAACAGCTTCTTCTTCCTGCTGACCGGGTTGCACGGGCTGCACCTGCTCGGTGGGCTGGTCGCCTGGGGCAGGACCCTGGGCAAGCTGTTGCGCCACGCGTCCCCGCTGCAGCTGCGCAGCAGCGTGGAGCTCTGTGCCATCTACTGGCACTACCTGCTGGGGCTCTGGCTGCTGCTGTTCGCCTTGCTGACCAGCACGCCGGAAACCTATCGAGCCATCGCGGTGTTCTGCGGGTTGAGGTGACGCCATGGCCGCCGACACGCCCACCCCGGGCAAGCCCCGTTCCCCCACGCTGAGTCCGGCCGAAGACGCGGTGCCCGGCTGGCAGGGCGTTGCCCGGGACTGGGCCGCGGACAAGGAGGCGTTCCAGCGGGTGTTCTGGGGCAAGGCGATGATGTGGATCTTCCTGCTCAGCGATACCTTCATCTTCACCTGCTTCCTCACCGGCTACATGGCAGTACGCATCACCACCACCGAGCCCTGGCCCCATGCCAGCGAGGTATTCGCCCTGACCATAGGCGGGGCCGAGATTCCGTTGATCCTGATCGCCATCATGACCTTCGTGCTGATCAGCAGCAGCGGTACCATGGCCATGGCGGTCAACTTCGCCTACCGCCGCGATCGGGTCAGAACCGCGGCCCTGATGCTGACCACCGCGGCCTTCGGCCTGACCTTCGTCGGCATGCAGGCCTTCGAGTGGAGCAAGCTGATCAGCGAAGGCGTCAGACCCTGGGGCAACCCCATGGGGGCGGCGCAGTTCGGCGCGAGTTTCTTCATGATCACCGGTTTTCACGGTCTGCACGTGTCGATCGGGGTGATCTACCTGAGCATCGTGGCGCTGAAGGTGTTGCGCGGTGACTACGAGCGTTCGGGCAACTACCAGATCGTCGAGATCGCCGGGCTGTACTGGCACTTCGTCGACCTGGTGTGGGTGTTCATCTTCGCGTTCTTCTATCTATGGTGAGGCGCTAGGGAGGCCAGGCGATGACGCATGCACAGGGCCAGCAACATCCGATCGGCCTGTACCTGAAGATCTGGGGGCTGCTGTTCGTCCTCAGTACCCTGTCCTACCTGGTGGATTACTTTCACTTCGTCGGCTACCTGCGCTGGTCGCTGATCATCGTCTTCATGCTGCTCAAGGCGGGGCTGATCGTCGCCATCTTCATGCACATGGCCTGGGAGCGCCTGGCCATGGTCTACGCCATCCTGGTGCCGCCGTTGTGCCTGCTGGTGCTGGTCGGCCTGATGGCCGCCGAGGCGGACTACGTCTTTCTCAGTCGGGCCTTCTTCTTCGGGTCGTGAGACCTCTTCCGGATGACCGTTGCGGCCATCCGGGGGATTCGAGGGGGCTGGCTATATGGCTATATGGTGCGCTTGAACTGATGCCATTTCTGCTGCCAGGCGACTATCCAGTGCGGCGAGGCCGCGCCGGTGCCGGCGTCCCTCAGGGAAGGGTGGTGCTGGATGATCCGGTCCAGTACCGACTCCTGTTCGGGTTCGACATCCACGAAGAACACGTGCTTGCCTTCCTTGAGCTTCTGCCGGAAGTTGCGGAAATGCGCGTTCGGCACCTGAATGCCGAAGAAACCGCCTTCCCAGGTGCAGAAGCCGAACAGCACGATGGCCAGGAAGACGAAGGGCACCCAACCCGCAGCCGACGCGGTCCAGCCCAGCAGATAGGCGCCGCCCAAAACCACGGCGGCGAGCACCACGCCGATCAGCGCGCCGATTTCCCCGGAGTGCACGACATCCTGTTTCATGAAGGAGGGCACGTCATGCAGGTGATGATGCTCCACGTCGGCATCCTTCTCGCTGAGCACGTGGATTTGTTCGGTACTGATGCCGTTGGCTTCCAGCTCGTTCTCAACGGTTTCAAGATCGTCGAGATCGTCACTGATGTAGTAGTGCCGATTCATGACACACCTCCCACCTCGTGTTTGCTTCAGACCCCTCCATCCAGAAGCCGATGAGTGAAAATTGCAGTTGGTAATTGCCCCCGTGAGACAGATTGCGCACTGACTGCAGTCGCAGAAAAGTATAGCACCCAGGAGGTTCCGCTAGCAGATGCCTGTTCTTGCGTCAAGCGCTCGGCGCTCTGGTGCCAGGGGCGAGGCGATGTGCATGGGGGCCTATCGTTTGGTCTGCCGAACACGCTGCGGGCCGCTAAACTTGCTGAGGGGACGGCCCCGGGAGGTCATGCGGATCATGCCAGCCAAGCTCAGTGCCATGCGTGCGGATATCACCACCCTGCAGGTCGATGCCATAGTCAACGCGGCGAACAGCTCCCTGCTCGGTGGCGGCGGCGTGGACGGCGCCATTCATCGCGCCGCCGGCCCCGAGCTGCTGCAGGCCTGCAGATTGCTCGGCGGGTGTCCGACAGGGGAGGCCAAGATCACCCCGGGCTACCGTCTGCCGGCCCGGCACGTCATCCATACGGTAGGCCCGGTCTGGAAGGGCGGGGAGCGCGGGGAGCCGCAGTTGCTGGCGTCCTGTTATCGGCGCTCGCTGGAGCTGGCGGCCGCCCACGGGGTGCGCAGGCTGGCGTTTCCCAGCATCGGCACGGGCGTCTACGGCTATCCGGTGGAATTGGCGGCTCGCACGGCCGTGAATACGGTGCGTGCAACCCTCAGGGATCTCACCACGATCGAGGAAGTGATCTTCTGCTGCTTTTCTGCCGGCGACCTGCAGGTCTATCAACGCCTGCTCGCCTAGAGCGCTGGTTGACCCGTGCAGCGGGGCCGCCACGGCTCGGCGGCGGCTATCGGACGGCCCGAATCACTCCAGGCGCTGTTCGCCGGTGAAGCTCAGGGTCGCCTTGCAGCGCCGACAGTAATAGCGCCGCCCCTTGGCAACCAGGTTGTGGCGCTGCGCGGAGAAGGGGAATTCGCCCTGGGGGCAGGTGCAGCGGTAGATGAAACGGTTGACCGGGCGACGCTGTACCTCATAGTTGTGGCAGCGTTGCGGCGGCAGCTCGTAGACGCCGCGCATGATCAGTTGCCATTCCTCGCCATGGGCCTGGATGCCCGCGCCGAACAGCTGGTGGGCGATCAGGTGTGCCACCTCGTGGGCCACCGTCTGCCTGAGAAAATCGTCCCGATTCTCCCGGTACAGCTGCGGGTTGAAGCGCAGTTTGTTCTCCGTCAGGTGTGCCACCCCGGCCTTCTGTCCGCGCAGCTCGAAGCTCACCTGCGGGCGGCTGAAAGGGCGCTTGAAGAAGGCTTCGGCCTGGCGGTAACAGGCCTCGACACGGGCATGGAGGCGTTCGGGCATGGTGGTGGTTCTCGGTTGGGCCAGCGATTATGCCCAAGCGGGGCGCCATCCACAGCCCTGAAACGACGAAACCACCCGCAGGTGGTTTCGCTTTGCCGCCCTCGCAGTCTTAGCTGGTGTACACCGGGCCGACGCCGAAGCCCCAGAGGATCACCGAGCAGGCGATCATCGCCACCAGCACCACCAGCCCCACCGCCAGTACCGAGCTGGAGAACATGAAGCCCTCGTCCTTGGGAATGTTCATGAAGGTCGGTATGCCCACGTACAGCAGGTAGACGGTGTAGCAGATGGCGACCGTGCCCACCGTCATGGCCAGCCACAGGTGCGGGTAGAGCGCCGCGAGGCCGCCGACGAACAGCGGGGTGGCGGTGTAGGCGGCGAACACCACGCACTGGGTCAGGTTGGGGCTGGCGTCGTAGGTACGCGCCATCCAGTGGATGAAGGCGCCCATCACTGCGACGCCGGCGAGCATCGCCAGGTAGGACATGATGGTCATTTGTAACGCGCTGGCTTCGGTCAGCATCACCGGCGCTCGATCGCCGATCGACCAGCCGACCTGGGTGGTGCCGATATACGCGGATATCGCGGGAATCGCCGCGAGGATCAGGATGTGAGTGAGATACATGTGGCTGATGGTTTCTTCCTCGCCACGGATTTCTTGCCATTCTTGGTCAGGATGGGTGAAGAGCCCCCAAACATGATGGATCATGCCAAACACCTCCTATTTTTATAGCGATCGCCCCCCAGCGGAGCGCCCGGCGCGCGTGAGCAGCGCCACCGGGTGCCAGGCCGAACCTATGCGACCGTATGTCGCAGTATAGGCAAGGGGTGTAGGCCGTGCGGGGTGTAGTGTTAGAGCAAATTGATCTCTAAGACTTAGTCGTAATAGCGCTCTAGAATTTCCATCGCCTTGTTGATCGACTGCAGGCGCTCCGTACTGCCGCCGCGATCGGGGTGGTGCTGGCTCACCAGTTGGCGGTAACGACGTTTGATGGTGGCGAGGTTGAGCGGTTGCAGGCTGTCGTGCAGCTCGAACAGTTCCAGGGCCGCCTGTTTTTCCTCGCCGCCCTGCATTCGGGTCCAGAAGCTGGTGAGCAGCTTCTGGACATCGTCCTCGCGGGTGTCGCGCAGGTTGTTCAGGTCCAGGTAATAGTCGCGCAGCGGATCGTGCTCGCTGAGCCCGGCGCCTCCGGCGCGATAGGGCTGCAGCTGGACGCATAGCGGGCTGATGGCCAGGTGCGCGCGTTGCTCGTCCCACAGGCGTTCGCGCAGCAGGTAGAGGGCGTTGAACACCAGGAAGTGGGTGCGAAACAGCACCAGATTGTCGAGCAGGGGGAGGTTGGGGATGTGGCTCGAGTGGCCGCCTTTGAGCTGCCGAATCAGCTCGTATTCGCTGAGTCCGGCAGGTGCGGCCTGCAGCAGTTGCAACAGTTGATCGGCGAGCTCCAGCTCGGGGTCGATGGCGTCGTTCATGGGGGGCAGCCTAACACTTCACCGGCAATGGGGTGGGGTGTGCCGCGCTTTCTGCGTAAAATGTCGCGCTCTAGCACTTCTATGCGGACTTCAGCGCACCATGGGCACCCTCTCGGTCAACCAGAACAAACTGCAAAAACGCCTGCGTCGCCAGGCCGGCGAAGCCATCGCCGACTTCAACATGATAGAAGACGGCGACAAGGTCATGGTCTGCCTGTCCGGCGGTAAAGACAGTTACACCATGCTCGATGTGCTGCTGTACCTGCAGAAGGTCGCGCCGATCAAGTTCGACCTGGTGGCGGTGAACATGGACCAGAAGCAGCCGGGCTTTCCCGAGCACGTGCTGCCGGCCTATCTGGGGTCCATCGGCGTCGAGTACCACATAGTCGAGAAGGACACCTACTCGGTGGTCAAGGAGAAGATCCCGGAAGGCAAGACCACCTGCTCGCTGTGTTCGCGCCTGCGCCGCGGCACGCTGTACACCTTCGCCGACGAGATCGGTGCGACCAAGATGGCCCTGGGGCATCATCGCGACGACATCCTCGAGACCTTCTTCCTCAACATGTTCCATGGCGGCACCCTCAAGGCCATGCCGCCGAAGCTGCGCGCCGACGACGGGCGCAACGTGGTGATCCGCCCGCTGGCCTATTGCAGCGAGGCCGATATCGAGGCTTACGCCAAGCTCAAGGAGTTCCCGATCATCCCCTGCAACCTGTGCGGCTCCCAGGAGAACCTGCAACGCAAGGTGGTCAAGGAGATGCTCCAGGAGTGGGAGCGCAAGACGCCGGGGCGCACCGAGATCATGTTCCGCGCCCTGCAGAACGTGGTGCCGTCGCAGCTGGCCGACCGCAACCTGTTCGACTTCAAGAGCCTGAAGATCGACGACAGCGCCACGCCACGCTTCCTCGATGTGATGAATCTGTGATCGATGACCGGCTGCCATGGACAGCCGGTTTTCTTTGTGGCCCGCAGGACTGTCCCTGGGCGTCGGTTGGGCTATGGCTTCTCCACCAGCCGTTCGACCAGCCCGCGGGCCAGCGGGGTGACCAGCAGCACGCTGGGAAAGGCGAACAACCAGGCGGCCAGCCAGGCGCCGAGCCACAGCGTGGCGAAGCCGGCTATCGGGCCAACGGCGCGGAAGGTGGAGATGCCGGAGACCAGTAGCGACATGAGCCCCGAGAGGACCAGGGCGAAGAGCAGTGGGCTGTATTTGCGCGCGATCATCTGAGGGGCTCCGTGCTGTGCTGGTGTGTGCCGCTGCCCTGCAGGCGGTGCAGCGTCTCGGCGAAGTTCTGCCCGAACAGGCGCGCGGTCTTGATATCCCCCGGCGCAAACGCGTTGGCGGCCGAGGCCTTGTCGGCCTGGGCCATCAGCCCCGACCAGGAGCCGAGGCGATTCGCCGCCTCGTCGTATGGCACGCCCAGGTGCTGCTCCGGCAGGATGGGGTTGCCGACCCAGAGCATGCCGTGTTGCATGCAGAACACGAACATCGACAACAGGGTCGATTGCTTGTCGCCGGCCGGCAGCGCCGACACGGTGAAGCCCGCCGCGAGCCGCCCGCGCAGTTGTTGGTGGCGCCACAGCCCTCCCGTGGCATCCATGAAGGCCTTGACCGGTGCGCTGACCCCGCCCAGGTAGGTGGGTGAACCGAGGATGTAGCCGTCGAACGCGAGCAGCTCATCCGGCCGGGCGGTGAGGGCCTGGGCCTGTACCAGTTGAACCTCGGTGTCGGACACCAGTCCCGCCCCTTCGGCCACGTGACCGGCGATGTGTTCGGTGTGCCCGTGGGCACTGTGGTAGATGACCGCGATTTTCTTCATTGCAAGTGCTCCTGGATTAGGAAGAGGACGTTCGACAGGGGCTTATCGCCCCAGCCAGGCGAGCGGCACGGCGGCCAGGTAGAGGCCCAGGCCGAACACGCTGTGGTTGACCAGGCTCTTGAAGCAGTTGCGCAGTGGCGTGGGCGTCTTGAGGGAGACGAAGCCGGCGCCCATCGCCGGTTGAATCACCAGCAAGGGAATGGCGACCGTGGCCATGCCGATGAGCAGTGCCGGCAGCGGGGTCGGGCTGTGGGCCCAGGCCATGCCTTCGCTGGCCAGCAGCAGGCCGGCGAAGGCGATGCCGGTGGCGTAGTGCATCAGCCAGCCCAGGGCGAGCTCGCCTCTGACCGGCTCGGCCTGGGCGATGGCCGGGTGGGCCAGCCTGCCGCGCAGCAGGTGGGCGACCCAGCGGCCGATGAAGGCGAAGTTCAGCGTGGGGACTCCCAGGCGTTTCAACAGCAGCAGCCAGGCGTCCATGACCGCCGTCGCGCCGATGCCGATGCCTGCTGTCAGGGCGATGTCTTGCATGAGTTGCGTCATAAGTACCTCGTTCAGCTTGACTCGTGGAGGGTTTGGTTCGACTCTACAAGTTCAAGTGAACTTGAAGTCAAGAGGTGTCGCATGGATATTGCCGAAGTCGCCAAGCGCGCCGGTGTGCCGGCCTCGACCCTGCGTTTCTACGAGGAGAAGGGGCTGATCGCCTCCCTCGGTCGCCAGGGTGAGCGCCGCCGCTTTGCGCCGGGGGTGCTGGATCAGCTGGCGCTGATTGCCCTCGGCCAGTCGGCGGGCTTCACCCTGGATGAGATCCGCTCGATGTTCGCCGCCGACGGGGCGCCGGCAATCGATCGCCAGCTGCTTCTGGCCAAGGCCGAGGAGCTGGATGGGACTATCAAGCGGCTGCGGGCCATGAGCAGAGGGCTGCGCCATGCGGCGGCCTGCCCGGCCCCGAGCCACGCCGAATGCCCCACCTTCCAGCGCCTGGTCAAGGCGGCGGCGTCGAGTGCGCACGCGCGCAAGTACAACAAGGCCGAGCCAGGGCGCCGGCGCCGCTAAACGGCATAGATAGGTGCCGCCAGGGGGCTCGCCTCTTTGCGCGAGCAGTCGCCTTGGCGCAGGAATATTGCGCGCAGGCGCGAGTTGCAGGCACCCTGTGCGGTCACTGGAACTGGCAAGGGCGAGCGATGCGCGACTATCAATGGCTGAACGAATACTGCCTGAACCGCTTCGGCTCGGCGGCGGCACTGGAGGCCATGCTGCCACAGCCGGCGAGTGCGGACGAGCTGCGTGCGCTGAGTGACGACCGCTACCTGTCGCTGCTCAGCCTGAGGATCTTCCGCGCCGGCCTCAAGCACAGCCTGGTGGACGCCAAATGGCCGGCCTTCGAGGAGGTGTTCTTCGGCTTCGCCCCGGAAAAGGTCGTGCTGATGGGGGGCGAGCGCCTGGAGAACCTGATGCAGGACGCGCGGCTGATCCGTCATCTGGGCAAGCTCAAGAGCGTGCCGCGCAACGCCCAGTTCATCCTCGATGTGCGGCGGGAACGGGGCGGCTTCGGCGCCTTGATCGCCGACTGGCCGGTGACCGATATCGTCGGCCTGTGGCAGTACCTGGCCAAGCACGGCAGCCAGTTGGGGGGCTTGTCGGCGCCGCGCTTGCTGCGCATGGTCGGCAAGGACACCTTCATCCCCACCAACGACATGGTCGCCGCGCTCAAGGCCCAGGGCATAGTCGACAAGGCGCCCACCAGCCAGAAGGACCGGGCCGCGGTGCAGGCGGCGTTCAATCAGTGGCACGCCCAGAGCGGCCGGCCGCTGTGCCAGCTGTCGGTGATGCTGGCCCATACCGTCAATCATTGAGCGAGGAGGGGCGATGGAGGCGGACATCCAGCGGGTCGCCCTGGCTATCGCCCGGGCCGAGCGCATCCTGGTGATCACCGGCGCGGGGCTGTCCGCCGATTCCGGGCTGCCCACCTATCGCGGCCTCGGCGGTCTGTACAACGGCCACACGGACGAGGGGCTGCCGATCGAGGCGGCGCTGTCCGGGTCCATGCTGCGGCGCGATCCGGCGCTGTGCTGGAAGTACCTGGCCGAGCTGGGCAAGGCCTGCCTCGGCGCCCGGGCCAATGCCGGTCACTTCGCCCTCGCCGAGCTGCAGCGGCGCAAGCCCCAGTGCTGGCTGCTGACCCAGAACATCGACGGCTACCACCGCGCCGCCGGCAGCCCGGTCGAGCGCCTGATCGAGATCCATGGCGAACTGGCGCCGCTGTTCTGCCAGTCCTGCGGCGCCGAGGATGCCGAGTTGGCCGAGCACCTGGCGCGGCCCTTGCCCCCGCATTGCCGGCTCTGTGGCGGCATCCTGCGCCCGCCGGTGGTGCTGTTCGAGGAAATGCTCCCGGAGACCGCCGTCGACAGCCTCTACACCGAGCTGGGCAAGGGCTTCGAGTTGGTGCTGAGCGTCGGCACCAGTGCCAGCTTCCCCTACATCATCGAACCGGTGTTGCGCACCCGCCAGGCCGGCGGACTGACGGTGGAAGTCAATCCGGCCCGCACCGATCTGAGCGAACTGGTCGATATCCACCTGCAGGGGCGGGCCTTAGATGTGCTGCCGAGATTGCTGGGTCACATCGTGCGCCCATAGAATTTGCAAATAGGCCGGATTGAGGGCATAGTCGCGGCCCTATCAGAATTCCCGACACGGTCGTGCCCATGCGCAAACGCTTCGCACCCCTCGTGCCCCTCGCACTGGTCTTGTTCCTCGCCGCCTGCGCCGGCCAGTCTCCGCAGACTCAATCCGGCGTGTTCGGCCCACTCAGCAAATCGGACACCTTCGTATCCAAGGCACCCCACGCCGAGCCCACGGAACAAGAGCTCGCCGACCTTACCGACGATCAGCCCTACGAGATGCCCCAGTTGGCCGACAGCATCCTGTCCCATGGCCTGTCGCTGGTCGGCACCCGCTACCGCTTCGGCGGCAGCTCGGTGAAGTCGGGCTTCGACTGCAGCGGCTTCATCGGCTACCTGTTCCGCGAAGAGGCGGGCCTGCAGCTGCCGCGTTCCACCCGCGAGATGATCAATATCGATGCGCCGCTGGTCGAGCGCGACGAGCTGGAGCCGGGCGACCTGGTGTTCTTCAGCACCAACGGCCGCGGCCGCGTCAGCCACGCCGGCATCTACCTGGGCGATGACCAGTTCATCCATTCCGCCAGCCGCCGCAGCGGTGGCGTGCGGGTCGACAGCCTGGACGACCGCTACTGGAAACGCAGTTTCCTCGAGGCCAAGCGCGTGCTGGCCATGGCGCCGGACGAGGCGCAGGAGCGCCATCCCTGAAGTGCCCGCGCGGCCTCTAAGGTTGCGCGGTAAGCCTCGAGACGGCAGAGTAGGGCGCAACCAGGCCTAGGATTGCCTCGCACATGCCCGTCACGTCCCGTGTCGCCCTGTTGCTCCTCATTGCGCTGCTCGGCGCCTGTGCCGGCCAGTCGCCCGCACCCACCAGTATCCAGATACCGACCGGTAGCCCCCACGGCAGCTCCGCCGACGTGCTGTTCCGTGCCCTCGGCCTGGTCGGCACGCCCTACCGCTACGGCGGCAACACCCCGGACGGCGGTTTCGACTGCAGCGGCCTGATCGGCTACGTCTACCGCGACGCCGCCGGCATCCGCCTGCCCCGTTCCACCCGCGAGCTCAGTGCCCTGCGCGCGCCGACCATCGCCAGCCGCGAGGCCCTGCAGAGCGGCGACCTGGTGTTCTTCGCCACCAACGGTGGGCGCCAGGTCAGCCACGCCGGCATCTATGTCGGCGAGGGGCGCTTCGTCCACGCCCCGTCCAGCGGCGGCACCGTGCGTCTGGACAGCCTGAGCAACAGCTACTGGCAGCGCACCTACCTGGACGCCAAGCGCGTGTTCGGCGCCGAACTGGCGCGCAATCCCTGACGCGCAGAGGGTTTCGCCCATGACCAACCGCACCCTGAATCTCGACGACGACCTGTACCGCTACTTGCTGGATGTGTCCCTGCGCGAAACCCCGCTGCAGGAGCGTCTGCGCGCCGAGACCGCCCGGCTGGCCAACGCCCGGTGGCAGATCGCCCCGGAGCAGGGCCAGTTCATGGCCCTGCTGGTCAAGCTGATCGGTGCCAGAAAGCTGGTCGAGGTCGGCACCTTCACCGGCTACAGCGCCCTGTGCATGGCGGCGGCGCTGCCGGACGACGGCCGGCTGATCTGCTGCGACATCCCCGGCGACTACAACGCCGTGGCCGAGCGCTACTGGCGCGAGGCGGGGCTGGCCGGGCGCATCGAGCAGCGCCTGGCGCCGGCCCTGGAGACCCTCGCCGCGCTGGAGGCCGAGGGGCTGGCCGGCAGCATCGACCTGATCTTCATCGACGCCGACAAGGCCAACTACCCGGCCTACTTCGAACAGGCCCTGCGGCTGGTGCGCCAAGGGGGCCTGATCCTGTTCGACAACACCCTGTGGAGCGGCCGGGTGCTGGAGCAGAGCCCGGATAGCTCCGACACCCGGGCCATCCAGGCGCTCAACCTGGCGCTGCGCGACGACGCGCGCATCGACCTGTCCCTGCTGCCGCTGGGCGACGGCCTGACCCTGTGCCGCAAGCGCTGACGGACCCATGGCCGAGCCGATTCGCCTGCCGCCCCAGCCCGAGGCCTGCGAGCTCTGTACCCGCGCCACGGCGCTGACTCGCCACCACCTGATCCCCAAGGCCCTGCACGACAAGCCCTACGTGCAGAAGCGCTATGCCAGGAGCGAGCGCATCACCGCCACCCTGTGGGTCTGCCGCGCCTGCCACAACCAGATCCACCGGCTGTTCGGCGAGAAGGAACTGGCCCTGACCTACAACAGCCGCGAGGCGCTGCTCGGCGACGAGCGCCTGCGCAGCTTCGTCGCCTGGCTGGCGGCCAAGCCGGCGGGGTTCATGCCCCGGCACTGAGGCGTTGCCGTCGGCCCGGCGGCGGGCTAGATTGACTGGGCAAGGGCCGATAGCTCAGCTGGGAGAGCGCCGCGTTCGCAATGCGGAGGTCGGGAGTTCGATCCTCCTTCGGTCCACCAAGTCGACAAGCCAGGCCCCGGCGGCCTGGCTTTTTTGTCTCCGGTGCGTCTGTGGCCGCTCTACAGCGCCCTGCCGTCGAACTGCTGAACCGGCACGGCGTCCAGGTCGATGCCTTCCAGGCAGCGGATATTGATCGCCGCCATGGCATTGCCCTTGGGGTCGGTGCCTTCGCCGAAGGGGTGGATGCCGCAGCGCGGGCAGAAGCGGTGCTGGATCACATGCTTGTTGAAGCTGTAGGTGGCGGCGTCGCTGTCCGGGGTCAGCAGGCTCAACCGGTCCCGCGGGACGAACCACAGCAAGGCACCCTTGCGCTGGCAGATCGAACAGTTGCAGGCCATGGCTCCGGCGATCTCGCCCTCCACCTCGAACGCCACCTGGCCACAGTGACAGCTTCCTCGGTATTTCATCGCAACGCTCCTGACGAGTAAGGGGAGGTAGAAGCTTAGCTCCCGTTGCGGGAGGCATCGGGCGCACCCATGCATTGACGCCCCGCCGGCCTGTCTCTACCCTGCGCGCCTTGCAACAGGTGCCCCCGACGCCGCGCGTCCGAGGGGTGAAACAGGGAAGTCGGTGCGTGTGGCCTCTGCGGCCCGCCATTCCGACGCTGCCCCCGCAACGGTAGACGAGTCAAACCCGCGCTTTTTACCACTGTGCCTCGGCACGGGAAGGTGCGCGGACCGGCGATCCTCCAGATGGATCGCCGCTCGTGAGCCCGGAGACCGGCCTGTCGCAGTCCACGGCATCGCGGAGGGCGTTGTCCGGCGGGTGGGCCGCGCCCTTGTCGTGGCCCATGCGTCGTCGTTCCTCCGTCTGCCTCTTGCGGTCTGGGCCGCGCGGGTGAGCGCGGCGGAGCTATTACGACATGAGCATGTCCCTTCCACGGCCTGCGTCTTTGCTGACGCGCGCCCTTTCCCTGAGCCGGCGCCTGGCCTTGGCCGCCTGCCTGGCGCTGAGCGCGCCGCTGGCCGGTGCGGCGCAGATCAACGCCATCGTCTCCGCCTACAGCGCCGCCGAGTTCGCCGCGGCGGTCGCCCAGTTCCAGCGCCAGTATCCCGGCCAGCGGGTCAGCGCGCGGACCCCCGAGCAGCTGGCCGAGCTGGACGATGCCGCCCTAGCGCAGTGGCTGGATGCGGGCCAGGTGCTGTTCGGCGCCGGCATCTTCGGCGCCGAGGTGGAGCGTCTGCGGCCCCTGCTGGGCCGGGCAGCCGCCGCCGAGCTGTTCGTCCTGCACAGCGACCATGGCCTGGTGCAGCTCAGCCGCGCCGCCGGCCGTCCACTGTTCGCCTCCCGCGAAGAGGCCGAGCGCCTGGGCGCGGCCAAGCCGAGCGGGGCGCTGGCCCCCTGGCTGCAGGCGCAGCAGCGCGAACACCCGCGTCAGGCCGACTGGCTGAGCGCGCGCAGCTACTGGCTGGCCGGCGGCAGCGAGAACATCGCCGGGCTGCTCGCCTGGCTGGCGGCGCGGGTGGACGCCGAGGTGGCGGTGGCGCCGGCCAAGGCGCGGGCGCCGCTGCGCTTCTACCAGGACGGCGAGCTGCGCAGCGCCGAGCAGCTGCGCTGGCGCGGCGACGCCCTGGTGGCGCTGGTCGACCACGGGCGCGCCGATCGTGCCGGCGACCAGGCGCTCAACGACGCGCTGTGCCAGGCCCTGGGCGAGGCCGGTCTGGCTTGCGTCAGCCTGTTCGCCAACTGGGGCGCGGGCTCCCTGCAGGCGGTGCGCTGGCTCAAGGAGGGCGAGCACCCGCCGTTGGCGGCGGTGGTCGCCCTGCAGGACTTCGTCATCGGCGGCGGCGAGCACCGCGAGCAGGTCACCGAGCTGCTCGGCGAGCTGAACGTGCCGGTGCTCAAGGGCCTGCGCCTGGAGGACCGCAGCGAGGCGGTCTGGCAGCTGTCCAGCGACGGCCTGGCGCGCGACAAGGTGCACTACCAGCTGGCCATGCCGGAGCTGCAGGGCACCAGCCAGGCCATGGTCCTGGCGGCCTGGCGCGAGCGCCAGCTCGACCCGCTGTCCGGCATCCGCTTCGCCATCGGCGAGCCGCTGCCGCAGCAGGTCGCCGCGATGAGCGCGCGCATCCAGCGCTGGCGACACCTGCAGCGCACGGCCAACGCCGACAAGCGCCTGGCGATCATCTACTACAACCATCCGCCGGGCCGGCACAACATCGGCGCGGACAACCTCGACGTGCCGCAGTCGCTGTGGCACATCCTCCAGCGCCTGCAGGCCGAGGGCTACGACACCGGGCCGCTGCCGGACAGCCCCGCGGCGCTGCTCGAACTGCTGCAGGAGCGCGGCGTCAACCTGCCGGAGCAGGGCGACGCCCTGGCCGAGATGGCCGGCAGGGTGCAGAGCCTGGGCGCTGAGGAGTACCGCGACTGGTTCGCCACGCTGCCGGCCGCGCTGCAGGCGGAGATGGTCCAGGGCCCCCTGGGTTACTGGCACGCCCAGCTGCGCCGGGCCCTGGCGGCCTCCGAGCTGCAGATCGCCGCGGATATCCTGGCCAGCGGCTCCAGCGAGCTGCACCACGTGCTCGATGGAGTCGAGCACCCGGCGCGGGCTCGGGCCCTGGACCTGCTGGCGCAGCTCGAGGCGCTGTACCGCGCGGCCGTGGCGCAGCCGACCCAGGCCGACTGGGCCCAGGCCGAGGGGCTGATCGCGGCGCTGGCGGCGACCGGCATCGAGGGCCTGCGCGGCTGGGGCGAGGGCCCGGGGCGGGTGATGGTCCACGACGGCCGCCTGCTGTTGCCGGGGCTGCGCTTCGGCAAGGTGTTCGTCGGCCCGCAGCCGCCGCGCGGCTGGGAGGTGGACGAGGAGCTGCTGCACGCCAACCTGGTGTTCCCGCCGCCGCATCAGTACCTGGCCTTCTACCACTGGCTGCGCGAGGGTTTCCGTGCCGACGCGCTGATCCACCTCGGCCGCCACTCCACCTACGAGTTCCTGCCGCGGCGGCGGGCGGGCCTGAGCGACGAGGACTATCCGACGCAGATACTCGGCGATCTGCCGAGCCTCTACCCCTACATAGTCGACGGGGTCGGCGAGGGCATCCAGGCCAAGCGCCGCGGCCTGGCGGTGATGATCGACCACCTGACTCCGCCGCTGGTGGCCACGCCGCTGTACGACGACCTGCTCAAGCTGCGCCAGCTGATCGAGAGCTTCGAGGCCGGCGCCGGGCAGGGCGAGGGGCCGGCGCGACGCGCCACCATCGCCGAGATCAAGCGCCTGGTCGGCAGCGCCGGCCTGGAACCGGAGCTGCGCGAATCCATGGCCGAGGTGCTGGTCACCCGCGGCATCGACTTCGAGCAGGTCGATGACGACCTGCTGGTGCACGAGGTCGGCCATTACCTGACCAACATCCAGGAACGCTTCATGCCCATGGGCCTGCACGTGTTCGGCAAGCCCTGGCGGCCCGAGGCGGTGCAGACCCTGCTGACCTCCATGGGCGCCGCCGGGGCGGGCCAGCGCCAGGCCCTGGTCGACTCGCCGGCGGCCGAGATGGCGGCGCTGCTGCGCGCCCTGGACGGCGGCTTCGTCGCCCCCGGCAAGGGCAACGACCCGATCCGCACGCCGCAGGCGCTGCCCACCGGGCGCAACTTCCACGCCCTGGACAGCAGCCTGCTGCCCAGCCGCATCGGCTGGGGCATCGGCCGCGAGATGGCGCAGCAGGCGCGGCAGCGGCCGCTCGCCGCCGAGGGCCGCGAGGCGGTGATCCTCTGGGCCTCGGACACGGTGCGCGACGAAGGCGCGATGATCGCCTTCGGCCTCGACCTGCTCGGCGTCGAGCCGCAGTGGAACGGTCGTGGCATCGTCCAGGGCATCCGGCGCCGGCCCCTGGCGGCGGGGGAGGAGCGCCGCGACCTGCTGTTCACCACCTCCGGGCTGTTCCGCGACCTCTACGCCGACCAGCTGGCGCTGCTCGAACGGGCGGTGCTGCTGGCCCTGGACGGCGCCGCTGCAACCATCCGCCGCGACTACCCGGCGCTGCGTCCGGCCCTGGCCGCGGCCCTGGAGCCCCTCGGCGCGGCGGCCGGCGGCGGCAGCGAGAGCCTGGCGGTCAACCGCGTCGCCGCCCATTGGGTGGCGGACGCCGCGCGGCGCCTGGAGGCCGGGCTCGGTGCCGAGCAGGCCGGCAGCCTGGCGGCCCTGCGCCTGTTCGGCGTGGCCCCGGGGGCCTATGGCGCCGGCATCAACCGCCTGGTGGAGCGCTCCGGCAGCTGGCAGCAACGCGGCGAACTGGCCCAGGCCTATGTCAGCCGCCTCGGCCATGCCTACGGCCTGCGCCACCAGGGCGAGCCGGAGCAGGAGGTGTTCCGCGACAACCTCAAGACGGTGCGCCGCACCTACCTCGGGCGCTCCAGCAACCTCTACGGCCTGCTCGACAACAACGACTCCTTCGATTACCTGGGCGGCCTGAGCCTGGCGGTGGAGCAGGTCTCCGGCAGCACCCCGGAGAACTTCGTCAGCTGGCACAACGACCCGGCGCGGGTGCGCCTGGAGCCGCTGCAGCAGGCGCTGCTGGCCGAGCTGCGCGGGCGCTTCCTCAACCCGGCCTGGATCGAGGCGCTGATGCAGCACGACTACGCCGGCGCGCGGACCATGGGCAGCGAGTTCCTCGAATACCTCTGGGGCTGGCAGGTGACCAACCCGGAGATCATCAAGGGCAGCGCCTGGGAGGAGGTCAAGGCGGTGTATGTCGACGACCGCTATGGCGTCGGCCTGGACGACTTCCTCGAACAGGGCGCCAACGTGCATGTGAAGAGCAACATGCTGGCGATCATGCTGGTGGCCATCCACAAGGAGTTCTGGCAGGCCGACGCGGCCACCCGCCAGCAGCTCGGCGAACAGTTCGCCCGCCTGGTGGTCGCCCACGGCCTGCCCGGCAGCGGCCACACCCGGCCGGATCACCCCATGCTGCAGTGGCTGCTGCCGCAGCTGCCGGAGGAGCTGCGCAGCGCCCTGCAGCAGCGCCTGCAGGCGGCGCGCATCCACTACGAGCCGGCGCCGGTGCCGAGCAGCCTCAGCGAGATCCAGGCGCCCCGGGCCGAGCCCGCCGCCGAATCGGGCGCCGCCCAAGGCGAGCCCCAAGCCCTGAGCCAGGCATTCTGGTTCGCCCTGGCGCTGCTGGCCGGCCTGCTCGCCCTGGGCGTCTGGCGCGGCCGCGGCCCACATACCCCGGTAGGAGGTTAAGGATGTTCGACAGTCAAGTATTCACCTGGCTGCACCTGCTGGTCGGCTGGCTGCTGCAGCCGGTCACCCTCGGCCTGTTCGCCCTGTTGGCCGTGGCGGTGTGGGATTGCGGGGTGGCCGTCGGCGAGCGCTGCGGCGGCCTGCTCCGCTGGCGCGTCTTGCCTGTGGCGGAGATCGAGCGGCGGGCGCGCCGGCGCCTGGACCGCGCCGACCTGATCGCGCGCATCGGCCCCATGCTCGGCCTGATGGGCACCCTGATCCCCCTGGGGCCCGGGCTGGCGGCCCTGGGCGAGGGCAATGTGCAGATCCTCAGCGTGGCCATGCGGGTGGCCTTCGACACCACGGTGTTCGGCCTGCTCGCCGGGCTGCTCGGCTTCGGCCTGGGGCGCCTGCGCCGGCGCTGGTACGACGAGCTGCTGGACCAGTGCGAGGCCCGGGCGGGCGAGGAGCGGGCCGATGAGCCGGCGCTGGCGCTCTAGCCGTTTCGCCGCGGGCGACGACGACCCCCTCGGACCGTTGGCCAATCTGGTCGACGTGGTGCTGGTGTTCGCCTGCGGCCTGATCGCCGCCCTGGTGGCGCAGACCGACCTGCTGACCCGGCTCGAGGCGCGCCGGCAGCCGCTGCCGGTGGAGCGCGGCCGCGAGCTGCCGGCCCTGCCCGACAGCCTCAAGGGCCAGGGCGGCGAGGGGCTGGAGAGCGTCGGCCAGGTCTATCGCGACCCGCAGACCGGCAAGCTGATCCTCATCGGCCAGTGAGGCGCAGGAGGGGCTTGCTCCGGGCGATGCGCCGTCGTTTGACGTTGCCGCGCCGAGCCACTACCCTGCGCGCCTTGCTTCAGGTGCCCCCGACGCTGCGCGTCCGTGGGGTGAAACAGGGAAGTCGGTGCGCGTGGCGATTCACGCCCGCAATTCCGACGCTGCCCCCGCAACGGTAGACGAGCCAAACCAGCGCTTTTGCAACCACTGTGCCCCGGCATGGGAAGGTGCGCTGGCCGGCGATCCCCAGGTGGATCGCCGCTCGTGAGCCCGGAGACCGGCCTGTAGCAGTCCACGGCATCGCGGAGGGCGTTGTCTGGCGGGTGGGCTGCGTCGTTTGCGAGCCGCCCGTCCATTGCTCTCCGCATGCCCTTATCGGCCTAAGTCGCCCGGGTGGGTGCGACGGAGCATGCAGATACAATGAGTAAGTCCCTTCTGACCCCGGCAGCGGCCCTGCTGTGCGGCGTTTCCAGTATTTCCCAGGCCCTGGCGGCCGAGCCCAACCGTTTGCAGGACCAGGTGGTGACCGCCACCCGTACCGCGCAGACCGCCGAGCAGAGCCTGGCGGCGGTCACGGTATTCGATCGCGAGCAGATCGAGCGGAGCCAGGCGGCCTCTGTGCCCGAGCTGCTCAAGCGCGTGCCGGGTGTGTCCTTCGCCAACAACGGCGGTCCGGGCAAGACCACCTCGCTGTTCATGCGCGGCACCGAGTCCGACCATGTACTGGTGCTGATCGACGGCATCAAGGTCGGCTCGGTGACCGCCGGCGCCACGGCCCTGCAGGACCTGCCGCTGGAGCTGATCGAGCGCATCGAGGTGGTGCGCGGGCCGCGCTCCAGCCTGTACGGCTCCGAGGCCATAGGCGGGGTGATCCAGATCTTCACCCGCAAGGGCGCCGGCGCCGGCATCAAGCCGTTCTTCTCCGCCGGTTACGGCACCCACGACAGCTACAGCGGCAGCGTCGGGGTCAGTGGTGGCGATGGCCAGGGTTGGTACAGCCTGGGCCTGAGTGGCCTGGACACCGACGGCATCAACGTCAAGCCGATGGATGCCAGCGGCTATGAGGACGATGCCGACGGCTACCGCAACCTGTCCGCCGCACTCAGCGCCGGCTACCGCTTCGCCAATGGCCTGGAGTTGGACGCCAACCTGCTGCGGGCCAAGTCGCACAACGACTACGACCAGGTCAACCGCCGGCGCACCAGCGGTTTCCACGCCCATGCAGACGGCGAGTCGAATGTGCTGGGCACCCGCGCCCGCTTCGCCCCCCTGGAGCCCTGGCTGGTGACCCTGCAGGCCGGGCGCAGCGAAGACAAGTCCGATGCCTTCCAGGACGGCGCCTTCTATTCGCGTTTCGACAGTCGTCGCGACAGCGCCAGCTGGCAGAACGACCTGAGCCTGGCACCCGGCCATACCCTGACCCTGGGCGCCGACTACCAGCACGACGAGGTCAACGGCAGCACCGCCTACGCCGAGGATTCCCGCGACAACAAGGGCGGCTTCGCCCAGTACCTGGGCGAAGCGGGCCGGCACGACTGGCAGCTGGCGCTGCGCCGCGACAACAACCAGCAGTTCGGCCAGCACGACACCGGCAACCTCGGTTACGGCTATGCCCTGAACGACGCCTTGCGGGCGACCCTGAGCTACGGCACCGCGTTCAAGGCGCCGACCTTCAACGAGTTGTATTTCCCGGGTTATGGCAACCCGGACCTGGACGCGGAAACCTCCAAGAGTCTGGAGGCCGGTCTGGCCGGCCGGCACGCCTGGGGCCACTGGTCTATCAATGCCTTTCGCACGGTCATCGACGATCTGATCGCCTACGATTCGAGCATCCGGGCGCCGGCCAACGTCGCCGAGGCGCGCATCCGCGGCGTCGAGCTGGTGCTCGCCAGCCAGCTGCTCGGTTGGGACTGGAACGCCAACTACACGCTGCTGGAACCGGAGAACCGTTCTTCCGGGGCCAACGATGGCAACGAGCTGGCGCGCCGCGCCAAGCAGCTGTTCAACCTGGATCTGGATCGCCGCCTCGGCGCCTTCAGCCTCGGTGCCAGCCTGCATGCCGAAGGCCAGCGCTACGACGACCTGGCCAACACCAGGGAGCTGTCCGGCTTCGCCACCCTGGATCTGCGCGGCGAATACCGCATCGACCCCGAGTGGCGCCTGCAGGCCCGCGTCGCCAACCTGCTGGACGCCGACTACGAGACTGCCGAGGGCTTCAACCAGCCCGGCCAGGCGCTCTACCTGACCGTGCGCTACCAGGCGCTGTAATCCCCCGGCGCCGGCGGGTTGACCCGTCGGCGCCCTCACCAGGAGAACCCCCATGCCCAAGCTGTCACCCTCCCTGCAACTGCTGCTCGGCCTCGCCCTGGCGGCGTTGCTGGCCATGACCCGCGGCCATCACTTCGCCTCGGTCAATCTGCCCAGCGCCTCCTGGGCGGTGTTCTTCCTTGCCGGCGTGCTGCTCGCGCCGCGCTGGGTGTTCCCGGCGCTGTTCGTCGAGGCCTCGCTGCTGGATTTCGCCGCCATGCAGTGGGCCGGGGTCAGCGACTGGTGCCTGTCGCCCGCCTACTGGCTGCTGGTGCCGGCCTACGGCTCGCTGTGGCTGGCTGGCCGCCTGTATGCCGGCTGGCACCGCGACAGCCTGCAGAGCCTGGCGCTGCTGGCAGCGACCGTGGCGCTGGGCGCCTTCGTCGCCTACCTGTTCTCCGGCGGCGGCTTCCTGTTCTTCTCCGGGCGTTATGCGGAGCCGAGCCTGGCCCTGCTGGCCGAACGTATCGCGGTGTACTACCCGCGCTACCTCGGCACCCTGGCGCTCTACATCGGCCTGGCGGCGCTGCTCTACGTCGGCGCCCGCTCCTGGCAACTGGCGCAGCGCCGCGCGGAGGTGCAGGGATGAGCGAGTCGGCCGAACGCGACGCGCGGCACAAGGCACGCATGGCGCGCAAGAAGGCGCTGATCGACGAGAAGATCGCCCAGGCCCAGGACGAATACGGCCTGCTGCTGGTGCACACGGGCAACGGCAAGGGCAAGAGCAGCTCGGCCTTCGGCATGGTCGCCCGGGCCCTGGGCCACGGGATGAAAGTGGGGGTCGTGCAATTTATCAAGGGCGCCGCCAGCACCGGCGAGGAGACCTTCTTCCGCCGCTTTCCCGAGGAGGTCAGCTACCACGTGATGGGCGAGGGCTTCACCTGGGAAACCCAGGACCGCCAGCGCGATATCCAGAAAGCCCAGGAGGCCTGGGTGGTGGCGCGTCGGTTGCTGAACGACCCGGCCATCGGCCTGGTGGTGCTGGACGAACTGAACATCGCCCTCAAGTACGGCTACCTGGAGCTGGAGACGGTGCTCGCCGACATCGAGGCGCGGCCGCTGCTGCAGCATGTGGTGGTGACCGGCCGCGGCGCCCCGCCGGGGATGGTCGAGGCGGCCGATACCGTCACCGAGATGAGCCTGGTCAAGCACGCCTTCAAGGCCGGGGTGAAGGCGCAGAAGGGCGTGGAGTTCTGATGCTCCCGCCCCCAATGCACCGGGCGCTTCGTCAGCGCCACTTGCCGTACAGTTTGTACTGTCTGCGCGGCGCTTGCTCGCGCGCAGCGCATTGGCCGACGGGAGGCCACGATGAGTGAGAGAAGCTGCCCGGCGCTGTTGATCGCCGCGCCGGCCTCGGGCCAGGGCAAGACCACGGTCACCGCCGCCCTGGCGCGGCTGCATGCGCGCCAGGGCAGGCGGGTGCGGGTGTTCAAGTGCGGACCGGATTTTCTCGACCCGATGATCCTCGCCCGCGCCAGCGGCGCGCCGGTGTACCAGCTGGACCTGTGGATGGTCGGCGAGGCCGAGAGCCGCCGGTTGCTCTGGCAGGCGGCGGGGGAGGCCGACCTGATCCTCATCGAGGGGGTGATGGGGCTGTTCGACGGCAGCCCCTCGGCCGCCGACCTGGCCCGGCGCTTCGGCGTGCCGGTGCTGGCGGTGATCGACGGCTCGGCCATGGCCCAGACCTTCGGCGCCCTGGCCCACGGCCTGGCCAGCTTCCAGCCGGACCTGCCGTTCTCCGGGGTGCTCGGCAACCGCGTCGGCAGCGCCCGCCATGGCGAGATACTGCGCGACGCCCTGCCCGAAGCGATCCGCTGGTACGGCGCCCTGCCGCGCAGCGCCGCGGTGGAACTGCCCAGCCGCCACCTGGGCCTGGTCCAGGCCGAGGAACTGAGTGATCTGGACGCGCGCCTGGACGCGGCCGCCGACGCCCTGGCCGCCAGCGCCGAGGTGGCCCTGCCGCCGCCGGTGGCGTTCGCCGCGCCCGAAGCGCAGCGGGTCGACGCGTTGCTGGCCGGGGTGCGCATCGGCGTGGCCTTGGATGCCGCCTTCGCCTTCCTCTACCAGGCCAACCTGGACCTGCTGCGGGCGCTGGGCGCCGAGCTGTGCTTCTTCTCGCCCCTGGCCGACAGCCGGTTGCCGCAGGTCGACAGCCTCTACCTGCCCGGCGGCTACCCCGAGCTGCACCTGGCGCGGCTCGAAGCCAACCAGGCCATGGCCGAGGCGATCCGTGCCCACCATCAGGCCGGCAAGCCGATCCACGCCGAGTGCGGCGGCATGCTCTACCTGCTCGACAGGCTCACCGACAAGCAGGGGCAGAGCGGGCGGATGCTCGGCCTGCTGCCCGGCGCGGCGACCCTGCAACCGCGCCTGACGGCCCTGGCCCTGCAGGAGGTCGAGCTGCCGGGCGGGCGCCTGCGTGGCCACACCTTCCATCACTCGGCCCTGACTTGCGACCTGCAGCCCATCGCCCGGGGCGAGTGCCCGAACTACCGGCGCACCGCCGAGGCGGTGTACCGCCAGGGGCGGCTGACCGCCTCCTACATCCACTTCTACCTGCCGTCGGATCCCGCGGCCGCCGCCGAGCTGTTCCAGCCATGAGCGAGCAGGCCTTCAGCGCGGCGGAGCGGGCAGCGGTGTACCGGGCCATCGCCGAGCGCCGCGACATGCGTCACTTCTCCGGCGGGCGGGTCGAGCCCGAGGTGCTGGCGCGGCTGCTGCAGGCGGCGCACCAGGCACCCAGCGTCGGCCTGATGCAGCCCTGGCGTTTCATCCGCATCACCCGACCGGAACTGCGCCAGGCCATCCAGGCGCTGGTGGAGGCCGAGCGGTTGCGCACCGCCGAGGCCCTGGGCGAACGGGGCGACGCCTTCATGCGGCTCAAGGTCGAGGGCATCGGCGACTGCGCCGAGCTGCTGGTGGCGGCCCTGATGGACAAGCGCGAGGCCCATGTGTTCGGCCGCCGTACTATGCCGGAGATGGACCTGGCCTCGGTGGCCTGCGCCATTCAGAATCTCTGGCTGGCCGCCCGCGCCGAGGGGCTCGGCATGGGCTGGGTATCGCTGTTCGAGCCCCAGGCATTGGCCGAGTTGCTCGCCATGCCACCCGGCAGTCAGCCGCTGGCGCTGCTGTGCCTGGGGCCGGTGACGGCCTTCTACGAGGCGCCGATGCTGGTGCAGCAGGGCTGGACCGAGTCGCGAGCGCTGAGCGAGCTGTTGTTCGAGGACCAATGGGGAACGTCATGAAAGGCCCGCAACGCATCGCCTGCCTGTCCACCGAGACCTGCGAGACCCTCTACCTGCTCGGCGAGCAGCAGCGCATCGCCGGCATCTCCGGCTTCACCGTGCGCCCGCCCCAGGCGCGCCGGGACAAACCGAAGATCAGCGGCTTCAGCACCGCGCGGATCGACAAGATCCTCGCCGTGCAGCCCGACCTGGTGCTGGGCTACTGCGACCTGCAGGCGGATATCCTCGCCGAGTTGGCGCGCGAGGGCCTGGAAGTACACCTGTTCAACCAGCGCGACATCGCCGGCATCCTGCACATGATCGAGACCCTCGGTGCCCTGGTCGATGCCCGCGAGCGCGCCGCCCGCCTGGTCGCCGAGCTGCAGGCCGGGCTGCAGGCGATCCGCACCAGCGCCGCGCAGCTGCCCCGGCGGCCCAGGGTGTATTTCGAGGAGTGGAACGAGCCCCTGATCAGCGGCATCGGCTGGGTCAGCGAGCTGATCGAGCTGGCCGGCGGCGAGGACTGTTTCGCCGAGCTGGGCCGCTTCAAGCGCGCCCGCGAGCGCATCATCGCGGACCCGCAGGAGGTGGTGCGGCGCGACCCGCAGCTGATCATCGGCTCCTGGTGCGGCAAGCGCTTCCGCCCCGAGCAACTCGCCGCCCGTCCCGGTTGGGACGCCATCGCCGCGGTGCGCAGCGGCCAGCTGCACGAGATCAAATCCGCCGACATCCTCCAGGCCGGCCCGGCCGCCCTGACCGATGGCGTGCGTCAGTTGCACGCCTTGATCCGCGGCTGCGTGGAGGCGGGCCCATGAGCCTGGTGTTCGGCGCGGTCGCCGGGGTGGCGCTGGACGCCGTATTCGGCGAGCCCAGGGGTTGGCATCCGCTGGTGGCCTTCGGCCGCCTGGCCGAACGCCTCGAACGGCGCTTCAATTCGGCCGGGCGCGGCTGGCGCAGCCACGGGGTCACGGCCTGGTGCCTGGCGGTGTTGCCCCTGACCCTGCTGGCCGCGCTGCTGGCCCAGCTGCCGGGCCTCGGTTGGGCGGTGGAGGTGCTCGCCCTGTATGCCGCCCTGGGCCTCAAGAGTCTCGGCGAGCATGCCCTGCCGGTGGCCCAGGCCCTGCGCCTGGGGGACCTGCCGCTGGCACGCGCGTGGGTCGGCTATCTGGTCAGCCGCCACACCAGCGAACTGGACGCCGCCGGGGTGGCGCGCGCCGGCACCGAGTCGGTGCTGGAGAACGGCTCGGATGCGGTGTTCGCCGCGCTGTTCTGGTTCCTCGTCGCTGGCGCGCCGGGGGTGGTGCTCTATCGCCTGAGCAACACCCTGGACGCCATGTGGGGCTATCGCAATGCGCGCTTCGAGCGCTTCGGCTGGGCCGCGGCGAAGATCGACGACGCCCTCAACTACCTGCCGGCGCGCCTGGTGGCCCTGAGCTACGCGCTGCTCGGCCGCACCGCCCTGGCCCTGCGCTGCTGGCAGCGTCAGGCGCCAGAGTGGGACAGCCCCAACGCCGGCCCGGTGATGGCCGCCGGCGCCGGTGCCCTGGGCGTGCGCCTGGGCGGCGCGGCCATCTACCACGGCCGCGAGGAGTGGCGCCCGCCACTGGGCGAGGGCGCCGAGCCGCGGGCGCGGGATATCGAGCGGGCGCTGAACCTGGTGTACGGCGGCGTGGCCTTGTGGCTGGCGCTGCTGCTGGTGCTGGAGGTGCTTCTTGCTTGAGCACGGCGGCCGGCTGCGCGCGGCGGCGCAGCGCCAGGGCATCCCCCTGGGCGACTGGCTGGACCTGTCCACCGGCATCGCTCCCTATGGCTGGACCTTGCCGCCTGTTCCCGCGAGCGCCTGGACCCGCCTGCCCGAGGCGGACGACGGCCTGGAGGCGGCCGCCCGCGATTATTACGATGCCGTCAGCCTGCTGCCGGTGGCCGGGTCCCAGGCGGCGATCCAGGCCCTGCCGCGGCTGCGCGAGCGCTCGCGGGTCGGCCTGCTCGCGCCGGCCTACGCCGAACATGCCGCGGCCTGGGAGCGCGAGGGCCACGAGTCGCTGCAACTGGACGGCGACGCCATCGACCGGCAGCTCGAAGCGCTCGACGTGCTGCTGCTGGTCAACCCGAACAATCCCACTGGACGGCGTTTCGCCCCCGAGCAGTTGCTGGCCTGGCACGGACGCCTGGCCGCGCGCGGCGGCTGGCTGCTGGTGGACGAGGCCTTTATCGACTGCACGCCGCAGCACAGCCTGGCGGCCCACTGCGACCGGCCCGGGCTGATCGTGCTGCGCTCGTTCGGCAAGTTCTTCGGCCTGGCCGGCATCCGCCTGGGCTTCGTCCTGGCCGCACCGGCGCTGCTCGAACGCCTGGCCGAACTGCTCGGGCCCTGGGCGGTCAACGGCCCGGCGCGCGCCCTGGCCAGGGTGCTGCTGCAGGACCCGCTCGGCCAGCGTGAACAGCGCCGGCGCCTGCGTGCCGATGGCCGGCGCCTGGCCGAGCTGCTGAGCGCCCGGGGCTGGCCGCCCAGCGGTGGCTGCGCGCTGTTCCAGTGGTGCGCCGACCCGCGGGCGCCAGCGCTGCATGAGTTTCTCGCCGCCCGCGGCATCCTCACCCGCCTGTTCCAGCAGCCCCTGAGCCTGCGCTTCGGCCTGCCGCCGGACGAGGCGGGCTGGGGCCGGCTGGAGCGGGCGCTACAGGCATTCGAGGAGCATTCGGCATGACGACATTGATGGTCCAGGGCACCACCTCCGATGCCGGCAAGAGCACCCTGGTGACCGCGCTGTGCCGCTGGCTCAGGCGCCAGGGCGTGGCGGTGGCGCCGTTCAAGCCGCAGAATATGGCGCTCAATTCCGCCGTGACTGAAGACGGCGGCGAGATCGGCCGCGCCCAGGCGGTGCAGGCCCAGGCCGCCGGCCTGGCGCCGCACACCGACATGAACCCGGTGCTGCTCAAGCCCAACAGCGACATAGGCGCCCAGGTGATCATCCACGGCCGCGCCATCGACAGCATGGATGCCGCCGCCTACCACGACTACAAGCGTGTGGCCATGGACGCGGTGCTGCAGTCGCACCAGCGCCTGTCCGCCGCCTACCCGGTGGTGATGGTCGAGGGCGCCGGTTCGCCGGCGGAGATCAACCTGCGCGCCGGCGATATCGCCAATATGGGCTTCGCCGAGGCGGTGGACTGCCCGGTGATCCTCATCGCCGACATCGACAAGGGCGGGGTGTTCGCCCACCTGGTCGGTACCCTCGCCTTGCTCTCCGAGAGCGAGCAGGCGCGCATCCAGGGTTTCGTGATCAACCGCTTTCGCGGCGACATCGCCCTGTTGCAGCCCGGTCTGGACTGGTTGGAGCAACGCACCGGCAAGCCGGTGCTCGGTGTGCTGCCCTACCTGATGGATTTTCACCTGGAAGCCGAGGACGCCATCGATCAGCGCCAGGCGACCAAGACCGGCGAGCTGCTCAAGGTGGCGGTGCCGGTGCTGCCGCGCATCAGCAACCACACCGACTTCGACCCGCTACGCCTGCACCCGCAGGTCGAGCTGAGCTTCGTCGGTCCCGGCCAGGCGATTCCGCCGGCCGACCTGATCATCCTGCCCGGCTCCAAGAGCGTGCGCGCCGACCTGGCCTTCCTCCGTGAGCAGGGCTGGGAGGCGGCCATCCACAGGCACCTGCGCTACGGCGGCAAGCTGCTCGGCATCTGCGGCGGCCTGCAGATGCTTGGCACGCGTATCGACGACCCCCATGGTCTGGAAGGCGCACCCGGCAGCAGCCAGGGCCTGGGCCTGCTGGAGTTCGCCACCGTACTGGAGCCCGAGAAGCAGCTGCGCAACGTCCGCGGCCGACTGTGCCTGGAAGACGCGCCGGTGTCCGGCTACGAGATCCATGCCGGAGTCAGCACGGGGGCCGGCCTGAACGGCGCCGTGCACCTGGACGACGGCCGCAGCGACGGCGCCCTCAGCGCCGACGGCCGGGTGCTCGGCACCTACCTGCACGGCCTGTTCGAGTCGGGCCCGGCCTGCAGCGCGGTGCTGCGCTGGGCCGGCCTGCGCGAGGTACGGACGGTGGATTACCAGGCCCTGCGCGAACGCGACATCGAACGCCTGGCCGATCTGGTCGAGGCCCATCTGGATACCCAAAGGCTGCGTGAACTATGTGGAGTAGGCCATGCATGAACTGATCCTCGGCGGCGCCCGTTCCGGCAAGAGCCGCCTGGCCGAGCGCCTGGCGGCCGAGTCCGGCCTGGCGGTGACCTACATCGCCACCAGCCAGGCGCTGGACGGCGAGATGGACGCACGGGTCCAGCAGCATCGGGCCCGGCGTCCGGCGCACTGGGCCCTGGTGGAGGAGCCGCTGCAACTGGCCCGGGTGCTGCGCGAGCAGGCCGGCGAGGGGCGCTGCCTGCTGGTCGACTGCCTGACCCTGTGGTTGAGCAACCTGCTGATGCTGGACGATGAGGCACGCCTGGAGGCCGAGCGCGAGGCCCTGCTCGAGTGCCTGGCCGAGCTGCCGGGTCGGATCATTCTGGTCAGCAACGAGACCGGCCTGGGCATAGTGCCGCTGGGCGAGCTGACCCGCCGTTACGTGGACGCCGCCGGCTGGCTGCACCAGGCCCTGGCCGAGCGCTGCCAGCGGGTGCTGTTCACCGTGGCGGGACTGCCGATGGTGCTGAAGGGGGAGCCACTATGACCCAGGCTTGGTGGCAGCAGGCCTGCCGAGCGCCGGATGAGGCGGCGCGCGCCCAGGCCGAGGCGCGCCAGCTGCAACTGACCAAGCCGGCCGGCTCCCTCGGTCAGCTGGAGCGTCTGGCGGTGCAGCTGGCGGCGCTGCAGGGGCGCCAGCGGCCCAGCGTCGAACGGGTGGCGATCGGCATCTTCGCCGGCGACCATGGCGTGGTCGCCGAGGGGGTGTCGGCTTTTCCCCAGGCCGTCACCGGGCAGATGCTGGGCAACTTCGTCGCCGGCGGTGCGGCCATCAGCGTGCTGGCCCGCCAGCTGGGCGCGGCGCTGGAGGTGGTCGACCTGGGCACCGCCCAGCCGCTGCAACTGCCCGGCGTGCGCCACCTGCGCCTGGGCGCCGGCACGGCGAATCTCGCCCGGGGCCCGGCGATGAGCGCCGAGCAGGCCCGCCTGGCCCTGCAGGCCGGTCGCGACGCCCTGCTGCGCGCGCAACAAGATGGCGCCGAGCTGTTTATCGGCGGCGAGATGGGCATCGGCAACACCACCGCGGCCACGGCCCTGGCCTGCTGGCAGCTGGACTGTCCGGCGGCCGCGCTGGTCGGCCCAGGCACCGGCCTGGACGGCGCCGGGGTGGCCCACAAGGCGGCGGTGATCGAGGCGGCCCTGGCCCTGCACCGGCCGGCCATCGTCGAGCCCTTCGATGCCCTGCAACGCCTCGGCGGCTTCGAGATCCTCGCCCTGGTCGGCGCCTACCTGGCCTGCGCCCGGCAGGGCGTGCCGGCCCTGGTCGACGGCTTTATCTGCAGCGTCGCCGCCCTGGCGGCGGTGCGCCTCAACCCCGACTGCCGCCCCTGGCTGCTGTTCGCCCACCAGGGCGCCGAGCCGGGGCATAGGCGCGTGCTGCAGGCCCTCGAGGCCGAGCCGCTGCTGCACCTGGGCCTGCGCCTGGGCGAGGGCAGCGGCGCGGCCCTGGCCGTGCCCCTGCTGCGCCTGGCCTGCCAGCTGCACAGCGAGATGGCCACCTTCGCCGAGGCGGCGGTGGCGGAGCGCGCGCCGTGACGGTCCACCTGGAATTGCTGCGTCATGGCGAGACCGAGCGGGGTGGCGGCCTGCGCGGGCGTATCGACGACGCCCTGACGGATGCCGGCTGGGCCCAGCTGCGTGGGGCGGTGCAGGGCGCCGGCCCCTGGGACCGCCTGATCAGCTCGCCGTTGCAGCGCTGCGCCCGCTTCGCCGAGGAGCTGGCGGCGCAGCGCGATCTGCCGCTGAGCCTGGAGCCGGATCTGCAGGAGCTGCACTTCGGCGCCTGGGAAGGGCGCAGTGCCGCCGAGCTGATGGCCACCGATGCCGAGGCCCTGGGGCGCTTCTGGACCGACCCCTACGCCTGCCCGCCCCCCGGCGGCGAGGCCATGGCGGACTTCGAGGCGCGGGTGCTGGGCGCGCTGCGCCGCCTGCAGCAGCGCCATGCCGGCGAGCGCCTGCTGTTGGTCAGCCATGGCGGGGTGATGCGCCTGCTGCTGGCGCGGGCCCGCGGCCTGGCGCCGGCGGACCTGCTGCAGGTCGAGGTGGCCCACGGCCAGCGCGTGCGCCTGCAATTGGACGCTCACGGTCGACTGAGGGAGCTGGCGTGACCGCGCTGCTGATCGCCCTGCAGTTTCTCACCCGCATTCCGGTGCGCCTGACCGGCATGCCGACACCTGCGCAGCTGGGCCGCTCGCTGCTCTGGTATCCGGTGGTGGGCTTGCTTATCGGCCTGTTGCTGCTGGCCGCCCAGCGGCTGCTCGCGGATGTACCGTCGCTGTTGCAGGCGGCGTTGCTGCTGACGCTCTGGGTCGGCCTCAGTGGCGGCCTGCACCTGGATGGCCTGGCCGACAGCGCCGACGCCTGGGTCGGCGGGATGGGCGACCGCGAACGCACCCTGGCGATCATGAAGGACCCGCGCAGCGGTCCCATGGCGGTGGTGGTGGTGGGGCTGCTGCTGCTGCTCAAGTTCGCTGCCCTGGTGGCCCTGCTCGAGGCCGACCGGGCCCTGGCGCTGCTGCTGGTGCCCTGGCTGGCGCGGGCGCTGCCGCCGCTGCTGCTGCTCTGCACCCCCTACGTACGCCCCGGCGGCCTGGGCCAGGCCCTGGTCGACCACCTGCCGCGGCGTCAGCTGCCTTGGTTGCTGGCCGCCCATGCCGTCGCCATCGCCCTGTTCGGCGCCATGGGCCTGCTGGCCCTGCTGGTGGCCGGGTTGCTGTTTCTCTGGCTACGCCGGCAGCTGCTGCTGCGCCTCGGCGGTACCACCGGCGATACGACAGGGGCCCTGCTGGAGCTGGTGGAATGCGCAGTGCTGGTGGTGCTGGCGCTGTGACGGGGGGCGGGGGCCATGCGGTTATTCAGGCTAGCTAGCCACCGTCAACCACGGCCAACGCTCTCGATAACTTTCCACCTTGCGCAGGAACAATTCGGGTTGGTGGTTCAATGGGTTGATCCGCAGAACCCCACTCTGTAGATCGTCCAGTCCATGAGTGCTGTATAGCTCGCCACTGCGGACATCCAGCCCCAGGCACGTCGCGATGATGAGGTAGCGGTCTATCCCCTCGGTAACCGCTTGCAGGCGCGGATAACCTACGCCGAACTTACCTTCGTACCAGAGATGAACACGGGCCTGGTTCCTGACTTCGACGTTTGCTTCTAGGCCGCGGCAGGCCTGGCGCACGCGTTGGATCACCCGATCTTCGGCTTCCCAGGAAAGGTCATCGTCGAAATAGATGACGTCGTAATCCTTCACGCCCCATCCGGCCGGGAGGCCGGATCGATGGTTCCAGACGGCCTGGAACAGGCAGCCCGCGGTCAACATGCAGGCTGGAAGGTCGAGTTGGGCCATCAGTTCGAGCAGCGCCGCATTGATGGGGTCTTCCATGGCCAGCGCTACTACGCGCTGGTTGCTCAATGACGTCATGCGTCCAATCCCTGGGGAGCACTTTGATGGGGCCGCAAGCTTAACAGCGGAAACTCCGGTGTTGCGCAATCATGTGGAGTCTGCGCTTCAGGGGCAGCCCTTGGAGGGAGTCAGTGGTGGCTGGCCGTTCCAAGTCATCATTGATGACCCTCAGCCGGCCTCGTCCATTGCCACTGCCCGCGCGCCGGCTGTGGCATCGATCGGTCCCAGGCAATGCCTGGCGTGACAAGGGGGAGTGAGGGGCGGATTGCCTTATCCGCCTGCGAGGCTCAAGCTTGCGTTTTGCCGCTCGGCGGCAAGGGCTTTTCAGGGGTGAGCGATGAAGTCGGTGGGGCGGGCAAGTTTGTGGATCATGCTGGGCGGGTCGTTGATCCTGGCCCTGTCGCTGGGCATTCGCCATGGCTTCGGCCTGTTCCTGCCGCCGATGAGCGCCGAGTTCGGCTGGGGACGCGAGGTGTTCGCCTTCGCCATCGCCCTGCAGAACCTGATCTGGGGCCTGGCCCAGCCCTTCACCGGGGCGCTGGCCGACCGCATGGGCGCCAAGCGCACCATAGTCGTCGGCGGGGTGCTCTATGCCGTCGGCCTGGTGCTGATGGGCTTGGCCGACTCGTCCTGGTCGCTGTCGCTGAGCGCCGGCCTGCTGATCGGCCTGGGCCTGTCCGGCACCTCCTTCTCGGTGATCCTCGGCGCCATCGGCCGTGCCGTGCCGATGGAGAAGCGCAGCATGGCCATGGGCATCGCCAGTGCCGCCGGCTCCTTCGGCCAGTTCGCCATGCTGCCCGGCACCCTGGGCCTGATCGGCTGGCTCGGCTGGTCGGCGGCGCTGCTCGCCCTGGGCCTGCTGGTGGCGTTGATCGTGCCGCTGGCGGCGATGATCGAGGACCGGCCGCTGCCCAAACAGGGCAACGAACAGACCCTGCTGGAGGCGCTGCGCGAGGCCGGCGGCCACTCCGGCTTCTGGCTGCTGGCGCTGGGCTTCTTCGTCTGCGGCTTCCAGGTGGTGTTCATCGGCGTGCATTTGCCGGCCTACCTGGTCGACCAGCACCTGCCGGCGGTGGTCGGCACCACGGTGTTGGCGCTGGTCGGCCTGTTCAACGTGTTCGGCACCTATGCGGCCGGCTGGCTCGGCGGGCGCATGGCCAAGCCGCGTCTGCTCAGCGCCCTGTACCTGGCGCGGGCGGTGGTGATCGCCGCCTTCGTCATGACGCCGCTGACGCAGTGGAGCGCCTATGCCTTCGGCATCGCCATGGGCCTGCTGTGGCTGTCCACTGTGCCCCTGACCAACGGCACGGTGGCGACCCTGTTCGGCGTGCGCAATCTGTCGATGCTCGGCGGCATCGTCTTCCTCTTCCACCAGCTCGGTTCCTTTCTCGGCGGCTGGCTGGGCGGCTACCTGTACGACCAGACCGGCAGCTACATGCTGGTGTGGCAGATCGCGATCGTCCTCAGCCTGATGGCCGCGGCGTTGAACTGGCCGGTGCGCGAGCAGCCGGTGGCGCGCCTGCAGGGCGCCGGAGCCGAGGCGTGAGCGCCAGGCTCTGGGCGGGGGCCGGCCTGGTCCTGGCCGGCGCCGCGTTGCTGGCGTTGAGCTGGTGGGGCTGGCAGCAGGGCGGCCTCGACCTGCTGCAGCTGGGCGTGGGCATCTGCTAGGACGGAGCGGTCACGGCCCTCACCCATCTGGGCGATGGGGCCGTCTGCTCGACCTCCCTAGACTCGTGGGACGCCGGACGCAGTTTCCCGGCGTGCCCACAAGAACCATAAGGAGGCACCCATGCGTCGCGTTTTCACTTCTGCTATGGCCGCTTTGGCCCTGGCTGGCGCCGTCGAGGCCCAAGCCGGCTACACCCAGACCAAGTACCCCATCGTGCTGGTGCACGGCATCTCCGGCTTTAGCAACCTAGGTGGCTTGGTCAACTACTTCCATACCATTCCCTGGAATCTCGAGCGCGACGGCGCCAAGGTCTATGTCGCCAGCGTCGCGGCGTTCAACGACAGCGAGCAGCGCGGTGCCGAGCTGGCCCGGCAGATCCAGCCCTGGGCCGCAGCCAACGGCGGCAAGGTCAACCTGATCGGCCACAGCCAGGGCTCGCCGACTTCGCGGGTGGCCGCTTCGCTGCGCCCCGACCTGGTGGCCTCGGTGACCTCGGTCAACGGCGTCAACAAAGGCTCGAAGGTGGCCGATGTGGTGCGCGGGGTGGTGCCGGCGGACAGCGCCATCGAGGGCGGTGCCGCCGCCATCGCCGCGGCGCTGGGCGGCTTCATCAACCTGCTGTCCGGCAGCAACAACAGCCAGGACCCGCTGGCCTCCCTGGAGACCCTGACCACGCCGGGCACCGCGGCCCTCAACAGCCGTCACCCCTGGGGCGTGAACAACGCCAGTTACTGCGCTAAGTCCACCGAGCTGCACAACGTGCGCGGTCACAACATCCGTTACTTCTCCTGGACCGGCAACACCGCCTTCACCAACATCTTCGATGCCACCGATCCGCTGCTGGCCACCACCGGCCTGGCCTTCGGCGGCGAGAAGAACGACGGCCTGGTCGGCGTCTGCTCGACCTACCTGGGCCAGGTGCTGGGCGACAGCTACCACCTCAACCATGCCGACGCGATCAATCACCTGTTCGGCATTCGCGGCTGGACCGACCCGGTCTCGCTGTATCGCCAGCACGCCAACCGGCTGAAGAACAAGGGCGTCTGATTCCTACCGCACGAGCGGGCGGCCCCGGGCCGTCCGCCACCTGGAGACCCCATGTCCTTGTCTGTGCGCTCCATCCTCCCGGCGCTCGCGCTGGTCGCCTGCGCAGCCGGCCTGACGCTCTACTGGCAATGGCCGGCTGCGCCGTTGCCGCCGCCTGATGCTTCTCCTGTGCTCGAGACGCCCGTTGTCGTAGTCCCTGCGCCGCTGTCGGCGCAGAGTGCGGCAGCAGAACGGCAGGGCCCGACGCCGCGGCCCCTGGTGCCGGCCATGGCCGACACCGAGGTCGACGGCCAGCTGCACACCGACAATCGCGGTAACCTGCTGCTCGGCCTGGGCGTGCGCGACTATTTCGACTATTTCCTCAGCAGCGCCGACCAGCTGGGCCTGGAGCCGGCGGTCGCGGCGCTGCTGGCCGATGCCGGCGGCCGGTTGCAGGAGCCGGCGCTGGGCCAGTTGGTCGGCCTGCTGGGCGATTACCTGGACTACAAGCGCGCCAGCCTGGCGCTGCTGCAACAGCCGTTGAGCGCACAGCAGCAGACCGAGCCGCAGGTGCAGCTGGCGACCCTGCGTCAGGCGTTCGACAGCCTGGCGCAGTTGCGTCGCGCGCATTTCTCCGCCGGCGCGGTGGAGGCATTGTTCGGCGCCGAGGAAGCCTATGCCCGCTACACCCTGGACAACCTGGCGCTGCTCGCCCGCGAGGACCTGAGCGAGCCGGCCAAGGCCATGGCGCAGGTGCGCTTGCGCGAGCAGTTGCCCGAGATCCTGCGCGCCAGCGAGGAGCGTCAGCAGCAGGCGCTGGCCCGGCAGGCCGAGAGCGAGCGCTTGTGGCGCGCGGGGGCCAGCGAGGAAGAGGTGCGGCAGTCGCTCGCCATGACCTATGATCCGCCCACGGTCGAACGCCTGCTCGCCGAGCAACGCCGCGAACGCGCCTGGCAGCAACGCTACGGGGCCTACCGCGAGGAGCTGGCCGGCTTGCAAGGCCAGGGCCTGAGCGCGGCCGACCGCGAGCGTGAGCGCCAACGCCTGCGTCGGCGCCTGTTCGACGCCGAAGACCAGCACCGGGTGGACACCTATGACGCGATCGCCGCCAAGCAGCAGGAGGGCGCCAGCCCCACACCCTGAGTTCCGGGGCACTCGTCTATGAGCCTGCAGGCCGAGGAGCGTCTGCTGCTGGCGCAACAGCGCCGCGGCCATGGCCGCCTGCGTTTCGTCGAGGCCCTGGAGCGAGGGTTCGTCGAGCACCGGGTGCAGCGCATCCGCCGCCGCCTGTGGTTGATCGCCGGCATCGCCATCGCCTTCCAGGCGATCTACGCCGGCCTGGACCTGAGCCTGATGCCGCTGGACGTGGGCCTGTCGATACTGCCCCTGCGCCTGCTGGGGATCTGCACCGTGCTGGCGGCCTGCGCCTACTGTCGCCGTCCGCAGAGTGCCTTGGGCGGTACCCAGCTGGCCTACACCGGCGCCTATGCCTTCAACGGCGCTTGCGTGGTGGTGATGATCTACCTGAGCGCGGCCCAGGGCGAGGCCATGCCCTATGACGGCCTGTTCCTTATCCTGCTGTTCGGCTACGTGCTGCTCGGCGTGTCGTTCCGGGCTATCAGCCTGGCGGCCTGGGGTTTCTGCCTGCTGTACCTGCTGCTCGGTGTGCTGCTCACCGAGGCGGGGCCGGAGCTGGCGTACCAGGGGCTGTTTCTGGTCTGTGCCAATTTGATCGGCAGTGGCGGGGCCTATCTGCAGGAGCATGGTCAGCGTGGTGCCTGGTTGAACATGAGGCTGCTCGACCTGGCGCGCCAGCGCGCCGAGGCCGACGATGCGCGCAAGCTGCGCCTGCTCGCCGCCGCCAGCCACGACCTGCGCCAGCCGCTCAACGCCATGGGCCTGTATGCCCAGCATCTGCTGGAGCAGAGCCTTGAGTCGACCACTCGCCAGGTCTGCGAGCGCCTGGCGACCTCGGTCGAGCAGCTCAGCCGCCTGCTGCAATCTTTGCTGGACTACAGCCGCCTGACCCTGCCGGGGGGCGTGCCGGTCAAGCCGCAAGCCTTCGCCCTGCGCCCCCTGCTCGAGCGCCTGAGTGGTGAAACCGCGGATGAGGCCGGGGCCCAGGGCATCGAGCTGGAGCTGGACTGCAGCGAGCTCTGGGTGCGCAGCGATCCACTGTTGTTGGAGCGGGTGCTGCGCAACCTGCTGGTCAATGCCCTGCGTCATGCCCAGGCGCGGCGGGTGTGGCTGCGCGCCTGGGAGGAGGCGGGCGCCGTGCTGCTGGAGGTGGCCGACGATGGCCGTGGCCTGAGCCAGGCGGAACAGGCCCAGGTGTTCGAGGAGTTCCGTCAGCTGGACAATCCCGGGCGCAACGCCGAGCACGGCCTGGGCCTGGGCCTGGCCATCGTCCAGCAACTGGCGACGCTGCTGGAGCACCCGCTGCGCCTGGATTCCGCGCCGGGGCAGGGCGCGCGTTTCAGCCTGCGCCTGCCCTTGGCCGAGTCCGGGCAAAGGCCGCTGGCCGCGGCGGCCGGCGCGGCGCTGGGCGGGCGCATCCTGCTGCTGGAGGACGACGGCCCAGGGCGCGAGGCACTGGCCGGGCTGCTGCGGCGTTGGGGGTGTCAGGTCTGGGCCTGTGCGGACCTGCCCCAGGCGCTGCAGTGCCTGGACGAGGCCCGGCCGCAGTTGCTGATCAGCGACTACCGCCTGGGCGCGGCGGAAGATGGTCTGGTCGCCCTCGAACGGTTGCGCGAGGCGAGCGGATGGATGGTGCCGGCGCTGCTGATCAGCGCCGATGTCTGCCCGGAGCTGCAGGAACGCTGCATTCCGGCCCACGCCACTCTGCTCGGCAAACCGCTGTTGCCGGCCCGCCTGCGCCAGGTTCTGACGGTCTTGCTGCCGGGCGCCGCGCCTGTCGCCGCTGCCCAGGCGTAGTCCGGCGGCCGGCGTCGCTTCAGAGCCAGCCGCGCTGGCGTGCCGCGCTGACGCAGGCGGTACGGGTGTGCACGCCCAGTTCCTGGAACAGTGCCTTGAGGTGAGTCTTGACCGTGTCCTCGGCCACTCCGAGGTGGCGGCTGATGGCCTTGTTCGGCAGGCCGTCGGCCAGCAGCAGAAGGATCTCCTGCTGCCGCGGGGTGAGCTGCGGCTTCTCGCCAACGCCGGGCGCTGGCAGCGTCTCGCCGAGTAGTACGCGGGTCACCGCTCGGCGCAGGTCGTCGCCGTCGGCGCTCTTGGGAATGAAGCCCAGGGCTCCGGCGGCCAGCGCGGCCTGGGCGTCCAGGCTGGAATCGCTGGCGCTGAGGATCGCCACCGGGGTCATGCGGCCCTGTCGTTGCCAACGCTGCAGCAGCTCGAGGCCGGGCAGGTCGGGCAGACGCAGGTCCAGCAGGATCAGGTCGAAGTCCTGCCGCCTCAGGCAGGTCTCGGCCTCGGCGGCATTGTGCGCGGTCTGTACCCGCAGGTCGGGGCACAGCGGGGCGAGGGCCAGGCTCAGGCCATCGAGGAAGATGCGGTGGTCGTCCACCAGCAGCAGGCGCAGCTGGTCGGGCAGGGCGGTGCAGACTGTGGTCATGGGGTGTCCCACGCGGCTGTTCTTGTAGTTGTCGACGCCGCGCGAGTGTAACGCAATCGCGCCGCGGAATAGGTAGCGCTGGGTCACTGACGGGCGAGGCGATGACGCGAGCCGTTGCGTCACCGGGCTAAGGTCGTGCGGCGAGCATCGCGGGGATCAGGCGACCCGGCTGACGTTGCCGACGCAGCGCTGCCATGCCTCGATGAAGGCCCCGGGCTGGCCGTTGGGTTGAAACACCCGGCGCCAGACCTGGGCCAGGCCGAGCAGGTCGTCCGCCGCGGGCAGGACGAGGTGCTCCACCTCGATCAACAGCCAGGCGATGGCGGTGGCATAGCGCAGGTTGACCGTCAGTTCCAGGTGCGGGGCGGCGAGAAAGGCATGCTGGCTGGCCAGACCGCGCACCTGGCTGGCCAGGTCCGGGTCTTGAGCCAGATGCAGATCCCACAAGCCTTGATGGCGGCATTCGGTGATGCGGTACAGACCGTGGCCACGGCGGTCGTCGAGGGCGCTGCCGAGGCCCGATTGGCTGGCGGCGGCGCCCAGCAGCAGGGCTTCGGCGGAAACTGAGTGGCGCCCCAGGTAGACCAGGGTGGGGCGGATGACATGCTGGCACAACTCGCAGGCGGCGATTCCCATAAAGCCCTCGCGAAAGATGGCCGGTGGGGCCGTGGCGCGTGGCAGCTTCTGCTTGTTCTCTAAAGACCCCACCGGAAGCGGTGGTTAGCCGCTCATCTTCAAGTCTAGTGCGACCTTTGAGCTGTAAAGGGCTGTTTTTAAATTGTTTTCAGCTTTCGGTTATTGCCCATATTCCGCTTGGTGCTTAGCCGGGGTTGCTAGTGGCATAGAGCGCCACGTCACCGCAGGCTCACGTTGCGTGCCTGTTGCCTATCAGTCTCCGCTCGCCACGGGACGGCTCGGGTCGGTGATCCATTCGCTCCAGGAGCCGGCGTAGAGGCTTGCCAGCGGGTAGCCGGCGAGGCACAGGGCGAACAGGTTGTGGCAGGCGGTGACGCCGGAGCCGCAGTAGGCCACCAGCTCGTCGGCCGGGCGCGACCCCAGCTGCGCGGCGAAGCGCTGGCGCAGCTGCTCGGCGGGGAGGAAGTGGCCGTCGCTGTCCAGGTTGTCGGTAAAGGCCGCACAGCGGGCCCCGGGAATGTGTCCGGCCACCGGGTCCAGCGGTTCCACCTCGCCGCGAAAGCGCGGCAAGGCACGGGCGTCGAGCAGGGTCAGGTCGCTGCTGCCGAGGCGCTGTTGCAGCTGGGCGGCGCTGACCAGCAGGCCCTGGTCCGGCGCGCAGCTGAAGTCGCCGCGGGCCGGGCTCGGCTGCTCGTGACTCAGGCCCAGGCCGGCTTTGTGCCAGGCCTTGAGGCCGCCGTCGAGCAGGTAGACGCCGTCGCGCTTGCCCAGCCAGGCCAGCAGCCACCAGGCGCGGGCGGCGAAGGCGCCGGGACCGTCGTCGTACAGCACCACCTCGCTGCCCTGGTTCAGGCCCCATTGGCGCAGCCGTTCCAGCAGGACCTGGGGTTCCGGCAGCGGATGGCGGCCGGTGACGCCCTGGTGCACCGGACCGGAGAGATCCTGTTCCAGGTCGGCGAACTGGGCACCGGGGATATGCCCGGCGGCGTAGCTGCGCAGGCCATAGCTCGGGTCTTCGAGGGCGAAGCGGCAGTCGAGGATCAGCAGGTCGGGCTGTTCCAGGCGCAGGGCGAGTGCCGCGGGCGTGATCAACTGGGCGAGGGGCATGGCGGGCATCCTGTGGCCAATGGGGTCAGGGGCATGATAAACCCGGGGCCGAGGCACAGGAAAAGTACTTGGGCTAGGCTGGGATTGGCCTGTCGCGCACATGTCGGCGCGACCAGCAGAGGAGGCCATATGCACAGTCCGGCAGCCCTATTCGATCCTGTTCGCCGGGGGAAGAGCGCCGATGGTTGAGGCCATGTCGGTCGCCGAATTGCAGGCCCGGTTGGCATCTTCCGAGCCGCCGTTGCTGTGCGACGTGCGCCGGCAGCCGGCGTTCATCGGCAGCCCGCAGGTCATTCCCGGCGCGTTGCGGCGCCTGCCCGAGGCCGTCGCGGCCTGGGCCGGGACCCTACCCGGCGGGCGGGATGTGGTGGTGTACTGCGTGCACGGCCATGAGGTCAGCCAGGGCGTCGCCGCGTATCTGGCCGACCAGGGGCTGCGCGCCTGCTACCTGCGCGGCGGCATCGAGCAGTGGAAGGCTGAAGGTGGGGCCACTGTGACGTTGTCTGAATAGTCCCGTTGCTGGGCGCGGCCAGACTGGCTGGCCCGCGCTTCGCCGATTTCCGCCCGCCACTAGGTTGTCCATGGTTTAGCGATAGAGGTGTCTGTGCCGCAGTTGCTGACAGTCGTGCTCTTTACCTTGCTGGCCGGCATGGCCATGCCCTGCGGTGCGGCACTGGCCAGTGTCGGACGGATCAGCCCGGGCTGGCTGGAGGAGGAGTTTCGCCACGGCGTGATGGCCTTCGGCGGTGGCGCCTTGTTGGCGGCGGTCGCCCTGGTGCTGGTACCGGAGGCGATCGACGACCTCAGCCCAGGGTGGGTGGTGCTGTATTTTTCTGCGGGTGGCGCGGCCTTTATGGGCGTGGACGTCCTGATGTTCCGGCTGCGCACTTCGGCCAGCCAGTTGCTGGCGATGCTTGCCGACTTCATTCCTGAGTCCCTGGCCCTGGGCGCGGCCTTTGCCTTCGGCGGCGAGGGCGCCGTGCTGCTGGCGTTGCTGATGGCGCTGCAGAACCTGCCGGAGGGTTTCAATGCTTACCGAGAGCTGAGCGATGCGACTGCGTACAGTCGCCGGCAGATCATCCTGACCTTCGCCGCCATGGCGCTGCTCGGCCCGTTGGCGGGGGTGAGCGGCTACCTGTGGTTGGCCGACAGCCCCGTATTGGTGGCGGCGATCATGCTGTTCGCCGCCGGCGGCATTCTCTATTCGGTTTTTCAGGACATCGCCCCGCAGGCCAAGCTGGACAAGCACTGGGCTCCGTCCCTGGGCGCCTTGCTGGGCTTCGTGCTGGGGATTATTGGGCACATGGCGACTGTGGCTTGAGTCAGTCTGCTGTATCGTGCGCGCTCCTCCCATTCCCCCAGCCAAGAGAGAGTCATGAAGCGCTTCGTACTGCTGGATACGGTTGAAATTCCCGACAACGCCGGCGCGTTGTGCCTGTTCGAATACGGCGAGGACTTCGTGATCAAGATCGCCGGCGGCGATGGCGGTCAGTTGATGAACACGCGCATGCACGGCTCCGAGGATGCCTTGGCGGCGATTCCCTGCAAGCAGGTGGCGAGCAGCCCACAGGTGCGGGCGCTGATCGGCGGCTTGGGCATGGGCTTCACCCTGGCCGCGGCGCTGCAGCACCTGGGCGCCGATGCCGAGGTGACGGTGGCCGAGCTGGTGCCCGGGGTGGTGGCGTGGAACCGTGGGCCGCTGGGGGCCAAGGCCGGCTACCCGCTGTTGGACCCGCGCACCCGGGTGGTGCAGGAGGATGTCGCCAAGCTGCTCAAGACCGCCAATCAGGCCTTCGACGCGATCATGCTGGACGTCGACAACGGTCCCGAAGGGCTGACCCAGAAGGGCAACGGCTGGTTGTATTCGGCCGAGGGGTTGCGCCACTGTCACCGGGCGCTGCGGCCCAAGGGCCGGCTGGCGGTGTGGTCGGCCAGCGCCGACCGCCCGTTCGGCGAGCGGGTGCGCCGGGCCGGCTTCAAGGTGGAGGAGGTGCAGGTGTATGCCCACGGCAACCGCGGCACCCGCCACACCCTGTGGATCGCCGAGAAGCTCGGCTAGGGGCGCGTTCGTCGCAAGCGGGCCCTGGCGCGGCGAGTCTCAGCGAATCCGCAGCTTGCCGATGCGGTCGTTGTCCAGGCTGCCGAGGTACAGGTAATCGCCCACCGGCTTGGCCGAGGTGATCATGCGCAGGTGGCTGCCGCTGGTGTCGTGCAGGCTGCGGACGATCTCGCCCTGTTCATCGATCGCGACGACCAGGCCATAGGGAATCGCCTTGGGCCACAGCGCCCGGGGCAGCTTGGCCAGCTGCGCCTTGAACCAGGGGTGGCGGTGCAGCAGGTCGGCGTCGGCCTTGCGCGGCGTCGGCAGGGCGACCCAGAACAGCCCGGCGCCGTCGCCCTCCAGGTTGTCCGGCAGGCCCGGCAGGTTGTCGATGAAGGTGTCCGCGGTGCCGGCCTGGTCGCCCGCGAGCCAGTAGCGAGTGATGCGGTAGCGGTAGGTCTCGTTGACCAGCACGAAGTCCTCCTCCGCCGACAGCGCCACGCCGTTGGCGAAGTACAGGCCCTCGAGCAGCACCTCGGTCGTCTTGGTCCGCGGGTCGTAGCGCAGCAGGCGGCCATGGGGGCGGGCCTCGAGCAGGTCGAGCAGGTAATCCGGCTGCTCGAAGCGCGAGGAGGCGTCGCTGAAGTAGATGCGGCCGTCGCGGGCGATCGCCAGGTCGTCGGTGAACTTGAAGGGCACCCCGGCGGCCTCGGTGCTCAGCACCTCGATGCGCCCCTGCGGGTCGATGGCCAGCAGGCCCTTGTAGGCGTCGGCGACTATCAGATTGCCGGCCGCATCGAAGTCCATGCCCAGCGGGCGGCCGCCGGTGTCGACGAAGGTCGCCACGGCGCCGTCGGCGTCGATGCGCACGATGCGCCCGTCCTGCAGGCCGCTGTAGAGCCGGCCCTGGGCGTCCAAGGCGCTGTCCTCCGGCCCCGGCAGCTGGCCCTTGGCGATCAGCTCGGCCTTCATCAGGGTGTCGTTCGGCTCCAGCACGCCGGTCATGGCCGGGGCCGGCGGTGCCTGCCAGGCCAGCGGCTCGATGGGACTTGGGGTGACGGCCAGGTAGGCGGCGCCGGCGGCGATTGCCAGGGCGAGCAGGCCAAGCAGTTTCTTCATCGTGGTCATTCCTTGTGCTGAAGAGGGCGGGTGGCGCGGGGGCGACAGATTACACAGATCGCGCAGCGCGCGTGCCCTCTTTGCCGGCCCCGATGCCCGGCAAAGGGCGAGGGCGATATATACTGCGCGACATTCTTGACGGGAGTGCCGCGTGGCTATCGATATTCACTGGATTCTTGACGACGCCAGCCTGGCCCGGCACTGCGCCGACTGGCGGGCATTGCCCTTCGTGGCCCTGGACACCGAGTTCATGCGGGTCGACACCTTCTACCCGATCGCCGGCCTGCTGCAGGTCGGCACGGGCGAGCGGGCCTACCTGATCGACCCTTTGCAGATCGCCGACTGGCAACCCTTCGCCGCCCTGCTGGCGGACCCGGGCGTGGTCAAGGTGCTGCACGCCTGCAGCGAGGACCTGGAGGTCTTCCAGCGCCTGACCGGCAGCCTGCCGACGCCGCTGTTCGACACCCAGCTGGCCGCCGGCTACCTCAACCTGGGCTTCTCCATGGGCTATTCGCGCCTGGTGCAGGCGGTGCTGAACATCGAACTGCCCAAGGGCGAGACCCGCTCCGACTGGCTGCAGCGGCCGCTGTCGGACACCCAGATCAGCTATGCCGCCGAGGATGTGCTGCACCTGGCGGAGATCTACGCCGCGCTGCAACAGCGCCTGTCGCCGCAGAAGAACGCCTGGGTGCTGGAAGACGGCGCCGAGCTGGTGGCCAACCTGCGCCGTGAAACCGATCCGGACGAGCTCTACCGCGAGGCCAAGCTGGCCTGGAAACTGTCCCGTCAGCAGCTGGCGGTGCTGCGCGTGCTGTGCGCCTGGCGCGAGCGCGAGGCGCGGGCGCGCAACCAGCCGCGCAACCGCATCATCCGCGAGCATTCGCTGTGGCCGCTGGCCCGCACTCAGCCGGACAACCTGGTGGCCCTGGCGCGGATCGAGGACATGCACCCCAAGACCGTGCGCCAGGATGGCGAGACCCTGCTGCAGCTGATCGAGGAGGCCGCCGCCACGCCGCCGGCCGCCTGGCCCGAGGCGCTGCCCGAGCCCTTGCCGGTGGAGGCCTCGGGCCTGCTGAAGAAGTTGCGCGCCATCGGCCAGCGCCAGGCCGAGCGCCTGGACATCGCCCCGGAGCTGATGCTGCGCAAGAAAATCCTCGAAGCGCTGCTGAAAAGCGGCTACCCCGATGGCCCCTATGAACTGCCGGACGCCCTGCGCGGCTGGCGCCGCGAATTGATGGGCCAGGCCCTGCTCGACTGCCTGGCCGCCGAAGGAGACCCCGCGTGAAGCGCATCTGCTCGATCTACAAAAGCCCACGCAAGAACGAGATGTACCTCTACGTGCTGAAAAGCGACGCCCTGGCGCGCGTGCCCGAGAGCCTGCTGGCGGCCTTCGGTCCGCCCGCCCATGCCTTCGACCTGGTGCTGAGCCCGGAGCGCCAGCTGGCCCGCGAGGACATCCACAAGGTGCTCGACAACCTCGAGCAGCAGGGTTTCCACCTGCAGATGCCGCCGGCCGAGGAGGAATACATCGAGCACCTGCCGGAAGAGTTGCTGCGTCGTAACGACCCGATCTGAGTGCCATTGGCCGAGGAGCCCTTGCCATGCCCCTGCTGATCGCCGAAGCCGCCCACGCCACCTACGCCGAACTGCTGCGCCAGACCGCGCCACAGCTGGAAATTCGCGGCAGCGCCGACCCCGCCGAGCTGGCGCGCTGGGCGGCCGAGTGTCCCCTGTGGTTGGGGCAGCCCGACCTGCTCGCTGCCTTGCTGGCCCAGGGCCACAAGCCGCAGTGGCTGCAGTCGACCTGGGCCGGCATCACCCCCTTGTTGGCGCCGGACCTGCCGCGCGACTACCGGCTGAGCCGCGCCGTGGGCATCTTCGGCCAGGTGATGGCCGAGTATGTGCTGGGCCACCTGCTGGCCCACGAGCGCCGGCTGTTCGCGCGCCTGGCCGCCCAGGTCGAGCAGCGCTGGGACAACAGCCTGCCGCGCAGCCTGGCCGGCCGTCGGGTACTGATCGTCGGTTGCGGCGACATCGGCCAGAGCGTGGCGCAGTTCCTCGCCCCCTTCGGCGTCGAACTGTTCGGCGTCGCCAGCCGGGCGCGGGCGCAGGCACCCTTTGTCGAAGTGGCCGGCATGGACGCGCTGCCGCACCTGGCCGCCGAGGCCGATTACCTGGTCAACCTGCTGCCGGATACCCCGGCGACCCGGGATATCTACGATGTGGCGCTGCTGGCCCGGCTCAAGCCCAGCGCCGTGCTGATCAACGCCGGGCGCGGGGTGGCGGTGGTCGATGCCGATCTGGTCGCGGCCCTGGAACAGGGGCGGCTGGCCGCCGCGGTGATCGACGTCTGTCGCCAGGAGCCCCTGCCGCCCGGCCACCCGTTCTGGACCGCGCCGCGCCTGCTGCTCACCGGCCACAGTTCGGCGCCGACCGAGCCGCCGTTGATGGCGCGGCTGTTTCTCGACAACCTGGCGCGCTGGCGCAGCGGCCAGGTGCTGCGCGGTCAGGTGGATTTCGCCCGCGGTTACTAGCGGGTGCCATTCGGCACCGCGTCCTTGGCCGCAGGCGGGGGCCACGCTAGACTGCCGCCCCCTTTTCTCCGCACCCCATTGCCCGCCATGGCCGCCAAAGTCGAACCCTTCTGGAAACGCAAGACCCTCGCCCAGCTCGATCAGGACGAGTGGGAGTCGTTGTGCGACGGCTGCGGCCTGTGCTGCCTGCAGAAGCTCGAGGACGAGGACGACGGCAGCGTCTATTACACGCGTATCGCCTGCAAGTTGCTCGACCTCGACAGCTGCCGCTGCACCGACTACGCCAATCGTGCGCGCTTCGTGCCCGACTGCATCCAGCTCACCCCGGCCCAGGCCGATCAGTTCCAGTGGCTGCCGCCGACCTGCGCCTACCGCCTGGTCAGCGAGGGCAAGGACCTGCCGCTGTGGCACCACCTGGTCTGTGGCGATCCGCAGGCGGTGCATGTCGAGCGCATCTCCCAGGCCGGCCGCATGCTCAGCGAGAACAGCGTGGCCGAGGACGATTGGGAAGAGCACCTGATCTTCCGCGCCGGCTAGGCCCACGGCGCCCGACGCCGTTGCAGTGCCGCCGGCTTTGTGCAAGCGTAGCGGTCGCCGACCCGGAAGTCGTTCGACCCAGACCCGGTCTCTGTATCGATCCGCCTCTCTTGCCAAGGAAATGTCCCCCATGACGATTCGTCGCACCCTGCTGTCCGTCGCCCTGTCGCTGCTCGCCGTCCCGCTGTGGGCGGCCCAACGGGTCGATCTGGACTACCGGGTGAGATTCCTGCCGGACAGCGACCAGGCCGAGGTCAGCCTGACCCTGGAGAAAGGCGAGCGGGTGCTCGGTCTGGATTTCGACCTGGGCGAGGAGGGCGCCTACTCGGACTTCGCCGCCGATGGCCAGTGGACCCAGGACAGCCCCGGGCGGGGGCTGTGGCAGCCGGCCAAGGGCCGGGCGAAGCTGAGCTACCGGGTGCGCGTCAGCCATCTGCGCAATGGCGAGCACTATGATGCGCGCATGACGCCCGACTGGGCACTGCTGCGCGGCGACGACCTGGTGCCCAGCGCCCGGCTGCGCCAGGAGGACAACACCGAGCTGGTCGCGCGCCTGCAGTTCGACCTGCCCAAGGGCTGGCGCGGGGTGGAGACCGGCTGGCCGCGCATCGGCAAGAACAGGTTCCGCATCGACAACCCGCTGCGCAAGTTCGACCGGCCCACGGGCTGGATAGTCGCTGGCAAGATCGGCACGCGCCGGGCCAAGCTCGGCGAGACCGAGGTGACGGTGGCGGCGCCGGTCGGCGAGGGCATGCGGCGGATGGACATCCTCACCCTGCTGACCTTCGTCTGGCCGCAGATGCAGGCGGTGTTCCCGCGGGACCCGGCCAAGCTGCTGATCGTCGGCGCCGGCGACCCGATGTGGCGCGGCGGCCTGTCGGCGACCAATTCCTACTACATGCACGCCGATCGCCCGCTGGTCAGCGAGAACGGCACCAGTTCCCTGGTGCACGAACTGGTGCACGTATTCAGCCGCATCAGCCAGCGCGATCGCAGCGACTGGGTGGTCGAGGGCCTGGCCGAGTACTACGCCATCGAGATCATGCGCCGCGCCGGCGGCCTGAGCGAGGAGCGCTACCAGAAGATTCGCCAGCAACTGAGCAAGTGGAGCAAGCCGGTCAAGAGCCTGCGCGGCAAGCGTTCCACCGGCCCGGTGACCGCCCGTGCGGTGTTGCTGCTGCAGGAGCTGGATCGCGAGATACGCCAGGCCACCCAGGACAGCCAGCCGCGCTCCCTGGACGACGTGACCCGTGGCCTGATGCGCCTGGACAAGGTCAGCACCCAGGACCTGATCGACATCAGCGAGAGCGTCATGGGCGCCCCGTCCGAGGTGCTGGACACCCGGCTGCTGCGCTGACCGGCGGCGCGGCCTCATCCACCCGCGGAGCGTTTAAGGGAGTCGAACCATGCTGGGCATCGAGCACTTCGGTCTTTTTCTCGTCGCCACCCTGGCGCTGAACCTGACGCCGGGGCCGGACATGCTGTATATCGCCTCGCGCGCCAGTGCCCAGGGCACCTCGGCCGGGCTGGTATCGGGCCTGGGCATAGGCGTCGGCTGCCTGGTGCATGCCCTGGCGGCGGCCTTCGGCCTGTCGGCCCTGTTGCTGATGTCGGCCCTGGCCTTCAGCCTGGTGAAGTGGGCCGGGGTGCTCTACCTGATCTGGCTGGGGGTGCAGCTGGTGCGTGCGGCCTGGCGCGAGTCCCCCGGTCAGGCGTTGGCCCCGGCCAGCTTGTCTCGGGTGTTCTGCCAGGGCGTGCTGGTGAACCTGTTCAACCCCAAGGTGGCGCTGTTCTTCCTCGCCTTCCTGCCCCAGTTCGCTCGGCCCGACTCGCCGAATTTCGTCTGGCAGATGCTCCTGCTCGGCCTGTTCTTCAGCCTGTGCGGCACCCTGGTCAATGCCGGGGTGGCGCTGCTGTGCGGGCACTTCGGCAGTCGCCTGGGCAATCGCCCGGCCTGGCGCCGCTGGCAGCAGAGCGGCGCCGGGGTGTTGATCATGGCCATGGGCATCGGCCTGGCACTGACCGAGCGGCGCGGCTGAAGCCCCTAGTACTGCGGCCCGGATCGGGTGTTGTTGCCCTTGGCCAGGCGGTCGTAGAGCACCACGTTGACCGTGGCGGCGAGGTTCATGCAGCCGTTGGTCGGCACGTACACCACATCTTCGCACCAGGCGCGGATGCGCTTGTCCAGCGAGCCGTCTTCCGGACCGAAGATATAGAACGCCCGATCCGGGTGGGTGTACTCGGGCAGCGGCCGGGCGCCCTCCACTAGTTCCACGGCGACAGGGGTGCAACCCAGGGGGATGATCTTCTGCAGGTCGTCGATGGCGATCAGCGGGATGTCCAGGTGGACCTGTTTGGTGTCGGTGACGAAGTCGCGGGCGCGCTCATAGCGTGTGCCGGTGTAGAACACCGAGCTGACCCCGTAACAGCCGGCGGCGCGCATCACCGCGCCGACGTTCTCCGGCGACTTGGGGTTGAACAGACCGATGCAGCTGTATCTCTTGTTCGCCACGTACTGACCCCTCGGGCAAAGGGCGCCAGTATAAAGGGGCGCAGGGCGGGCCGGCCTATTCTTTGTTCTTCAGCAGCGCGGCGAGGTCGGCGAAGGCCTTGTGGGTCGCCTTGGGGCCCTGGGGGCTGGCGGTGGAGCCTTCGCTGAAATACTGCTGGTCGGTGTAGCGCGAGTGTTCGTTGTCGTGGCAGTACAGGCACAGCAGCTCCCAGTTGGAACCGTCCTGGGGGTTGTTGTCGTGGTTGTGGTCGCGGTGGTGCACCGTCAGCTCGCTCAGGCGCTTGCCGGAGAACTCGCGGCCGCAACGCCCGCAGACGTGGGGGTACATCTTCAGGGCCTTGTCCCGGTAGCCTTCCTCGCGACTGCGCTGGGCCTCGGCGAGGATGCGGTCGAGCTTGGCGGTGGGCGAAGGGGATTTTTCCGTGCTCATGGTCTGTTCCATCGTGCGGTTCGGGGGCTTGCTTGCAGTTTAGTCCTGCCGGCTGTCGCCGAGAACCGGGCGCGGGGCACTTTTGCAGGCAGGCGCGGCCCAAAGATCGAGTCCCGCCGAAGGAGGCCGCCGATGCGCATGCTCGTTCTGGCTTTGTCATGGCTGGTGGCGTCGTGGGCCACTGCGCTGGCGGCGCAGAGCTACCCGTTGTCGACTCCCCAGCAGCGTCCCGCCGGCTCGCCCGGCACCGCCACGCCACAACCCTTCAGTCAGCCACAGCCGCGCAGTCTTTCCGGCACGGCCCCGCACAATCTGCCGCTGCTCATCGACGGCACGGGCAACCGGGGTGGTCCGCTCAACCCACAGCCGGCTCCGCCGCCCCCCAGAGACGCCGAGTTGCCGCTGCTGGAGCAGCAACTACGGCGCAACAGCCAGCGCCTGGGCGACTGATCAGAGCTGCTGCTCGACCATCTGCCCGTCGACCATGCGCAGGCGTTTGGACATGGCCACGGCGATGGCGCGGATGATCTTGGCGGCCGATTTGGGCGCCTCCTGCAGCATCTTTTCCAGCGAGTCCTTGGCCAGTACCAGCAGGGTACAGTCGCTGACGGCCACACAGCTGGCCGAGCGTCGCTCGCCATCCAGCACGGCCATCTCGCCGAAGGCGCGGCCCTTGCGCAGCTTGGCCAGCTCGACGGTTTCGCCGCTGGAGTTGGTCTTGCGGATCGACACCGCGCCGAAGTGGATGATGCACATGAAGGTGCCGGCATCGCCCTCGTTGCAGATGACGGCGTCCGGTTCGTACTGGCCGATGTTGAAGTAGCCGGCGGCGTTGAGCAGTTCGGCCGGCAGCAGGCTGTGGAACATGCCGCAGTCCAGCAGCATGTCGCGGATCTCATCGATCAGGTGGGAGTTGTCGGGCATGGGAACTCTGGGGCTGTCCGGCAAGAAAGAAAGGGCGGGTGCAGGCTCGACGTTAGCGGCCCGGCAACCGATTGCCAACGGCCGTCCGCCACAAGCTGTGACCGGGCGCGCATTCAGGCACCGGTCACCCCGAGCACCTTGAACAGGAAAGCATACTCCAGGGCCACGTCGCGCAGCGCCTGGTAGCGCCCGCTCATGCCGCCATGGCCCGCGTCGAGGTCGGTTTTGAGCAGCAGCAGGTGCTCGTCGGTCTTGTGGGCGCGCAGTTTGGCCACCCATTTGGCCGCCTCCCAGTACTGCACGCGGCTGTCGTTGTAGCCGGCCACCGCGAGTATCGCCGGGTAGGCCTGGGCCCCGACGTTCTCATAGGGTGCGTAGCCCTTGATCCGCTCGAACACCTCGGCCTCATGGGGATCGCCCCACTCGTCGTATTCGGTGACGGTCAGCGGCAGGTCGGGGTTCTGCATGGTGTTGAGCACATCGACGAAGGGCACCTCGGCGATGGCCGCGGCGAACAGCTCGGGACGCAGGTTGAGCACCGCGCCGATCAGCAGGCCGCCGGCGCTGCCGCCGCTGATGGCCAGCCGCTCGGGGCGGGTGTAGCCGCTGGCGATCAGGTGCTCGGCCACCGCGATGAAGTCGTCGAAGCTGTTGTGCTTGTGCTCCAGCTTGCCGGCGCGGTACCAGGCCTCGCCCAGCTCGCCGCCGCCGCGCACGTGGGCGATGGCGAAGACGAAGCCACGCTCCAGAAGGCTCAGGCGGGCGTGGGAGAACCAGGGATCGAGGCTCTCGCCGTAGGCGCCATAGCCATAGAGGTAGAGCGGGGCGGGTTGACCGGCTTGGAGCACCTCGCGGCGGGCCACCAGGCTGATGGGCACCGCCGTGCCGTCCGCCGCCGTGGCCCACAGGCGCTGGCTGACATAGGCATCGGCGTCGAACGGGCCCTCCACCGGGGTCTCCTTGAGCACCGTCTGCTCGCCGCTGGCCAGGGCCAGTTGGCGGATCTGCGCTGGGCGGTTGAGCGCCTCGTAGCGCAGGCGAATCGCCGGGCTGTCGAACTCCAGATGATCCTGCACGTGCAGGCTGTAGGCCGCATCCGGCAGTTGCACCCGGTAGGCGGGTTGTCCCTGGGGATGCACCTCGATGATCGGCAGGCCGCCCTCGCGCAGGCTGAGGATGAGTGCGCGGCGGTTCAGGCCGACGCCCTCGAGCATCACCTGCGGGTCGTGCGCGCGCAGTTGATGCCAGTGTTCGCGGGTCGGCGCCCGCTCCGGGTCGATGGCGGCATGGGCGTAGTAGAGGGCGAAGTTGATGCCGGCCTGGTTGCTGCGGATCAGCCAGGTCCAGTGGCCGTCGAGCTGGCCATGGTCGGGGTAATACTCGTGGCCCTCCTCGCGCAGGGCCAGGCAGCGAAAGGCCTGCTCGGGGGTGTCGGCGTCCAGCACCCAGGCCTCGCTGGTGGTCTTGCTGCCCAGCAGCAGCACCAGCTGGCGCTCGGAGCTGCTGCGGTAGCAGGTCAGGAAGAAGCGCCCGTCGCGCTCGTGGAACACCAGCTCGGCGCCGGCGTCACCGAGGCGGTGGCGATACAGCTTGTGCGGCCGGTGGGTCTCGTCCAGCTCGCCGAAGAACAGGGTCTGGCTGTCGTTGGCCCAGGTCATGCTGCCGTCGCAGTCGGCGAACGGCAGCTCGCGCACGCTGCCGTCGTCCAGCTCCTTGACGAACAGTCGGTAGGTCTCGTCGCCGCTGGTGTCCAGGCTGTAGGCCAGGCGCCGGTGATCGGGGCTGACACTGAAGGCGCCGAGCGACAGGTAGCCGCCGCCCGCCAGCTCGTTGGGGTCCAGCAGCAGCTGTTCGGCACGCTCGTCGATCTGCAGCGAGTCGTCGCTCGGCCGCGGGCAGCGATAGTGCCGCGGGTATTCGTCGCCGGCGGTGGTGCGCTGGTAATAGAGGTAGGGCCCCCAGGGCGAGGGCAGCGACAGGTCGGTCTCGCGGATGCGCCCCTTGATCTCCTGGAACAGCGCCTCGCGCAGCTCGCCCTGCTCGGCCAGCTGGGCCTCCAGGTAGGCATTCTCGGCCTGGAGATGCTCGAGTACCTCGGCGGCATCGCGTTGCTCCAGCCAGCGGTAGGGGTCGGCGCCGGGTTCGGTGCGGGCGATGGGGGCGTGCGACATGCGGCTACTCCGGAATCAGCTAGGGGCCACGGCGGGGGCGCCGGGGCGGGTAAAAGCCGCTATCATAAGCCCCCCTTTGTAAGCCCCGCCATGCCAGGGACCCACGGTTTTATGATCGAGAACGACTATCTACTCGCCTGGAGCGCCTACGCCGTCGCGGCGCTCGGCTGCCTGCTGGTGTGGTTCCGGCTGACCCGCTGGATGTGGCGCTTTGTGCGCGAGCCGCTGCGTCTGCTGGTGGCGGTGCTGCTGCTGACCCCGACCATAGTCGACCCGGCCGAGGAGCTGTTCGCCCCGGCGATCGCCATTACCGCCCTGGACCTGCTGTTCAAGGTGGGCAACAACGCCTGGCGGGCGGTGGCCGACCTGGCCCTGTACGGCTTGATCGCCTTCGCCCTGTACCTGCTGTTCGTGGCCATCCGCTGGCCGATCGAGCGCTGGTGGCAGGGGCGGCGCGGCCCGGAGCGGGAGGCGGCCGACGAGCAGGCGCCGACCCTGCGCGAGCTGATGCAGCGCGGTGGCGAGGAGACCGACGGCCTTCGCGATGTTCGAGGGGAGCGGCGCCTGCGGATCGAACCGCGACTCTGAGCCGGCCTGCGCGTGTCGGCTGGCGTCCGGTGCGGCGGGCGCTCGGCATGGGGTTTTCCGCAGCTAGGAGGGCTAATGGACTGCGTGTTCTGTGGGATAGTGGCGAATCGATTGCCGGCCTACCGGCTGTACGAGGACGAGCATTTCATCGTCCTGCTGGACGTCTTCCCCTTGCGCCCGGCGCACCTGCTGGTGGTCAGCCGCGAACACGCGCCCCTGCTCGAGGACCTCGGCGCCGCCGCCGCTGAGCGTCTGTTCGCCGTTGCCCAGCGCATGGCCGGGGCACTGCGCGCCGAGGGCTACGGGGTCGACGGCATCAACCTGCTGCTCAACGATGGCCCGGCGTCCAACCAGCACGTGCCCCACCTCCATCTGCACCTGATTCCCCGCCGCGCCGGCGATCTGCCGGCGCTGCTCTGGCGCTCGCTGACACGCTTCCTGCCTCTGGGCCGCAAGCGTCTCGAGGGGCATTTTCAGCACCAGGCGGCGCGCCTGCGCCACGCCCTGGCAGGAGACCTTTAGCCATGTGCGAACTGCTCGGCATGAGCGCCAATGTGCCCACCGACATCGTCTTCAGCTTCACCGGGCTGATGCAGCGCGGCGGCCGCACCGGCCCCCATCGCGATGGCTGGGGCATAGGTTTCTACGAGGGACGCGGCCTGCGCCTGTTCCAGGACCCGCGGGCCAGCAGCGAGTCGGAGGTGGCGCAGTTGGTGCAGCGCTACCCGATCAAGAGCGAGGTGGTGATCGGCCACATCCGTCAGGCCAATGTCGGCCGCGTCTGCCTGGCCAACACCCACCCGTTCGTGCGCGAGATGTGGGGGCGCAACTGGTGCTTCGCCCATAACGGCCAGCTGCAAGACTTCCATCCTGCACCGGGCTTCTACCGACCGGTGGGCGACACCGACAGCGAGGCGGCCTTCTGCGACCTGCTAAACCGCCTGCGCCTGGCGTTCCCCGAGCCGCCACCCTTCGAGCAGCTGCTGCCGGGCCTGGTCGAGGCCTGCGCAGCCTATCGCCGACAGGGCGTATTCAATTGCCTGCTCAGCGATGGCGACTGGCTGTTCAGCTTCTGTTCGAGCAAGCTGGCCCATATCACCCGGCGGGCGCCCTTCGGACCGGCGCAGTTGAAGGACGCCGATCTGCGGGTGGATTTTCAGGCCGAAACCACGCCCAACGATGTGGTGACGGTGCTGGCCACCGAGCCGCTCACCGACAACGAGAATTGGGGCCGCTACCAGCCCGGCGAGTGGCGCCTGTGGCGGGCCGGCGAATGTCGGGCACAGGGCGTAGCCTGAGGCCGGAAGGATGGCAAGGAGGTTGGGGATATGCTGAGAAGTTATCTGCGTTTGGCGCTGTTCGCCCTGGGCCTGCTGGTCGGGGTGCAGGTGCCGGGCTTCATCGACGACTACGGCAAGCGCGTGGAGGCCCATCGCCTGGAGTCCGAGCAGGGCCTGAAGGGGTTCCGCGAAACCGCTCGGCGTTTCTTCAAGGACGACCTCCAGGCCCTTGTCGCGCATTATCGGGTGAGCGATGACCCGGTGATGCGCAGCGACGCCCGTAGCGTGGGCGATCTGGTCGAGCGCGCGCGCTTTCTCGAGCGGGAGCAGCGGGCGATGCGCGGGGCCTGGTATGCGCAGGTCTGGCACCTGGCCACGGCGGCGGACGGCGAGTTGCTGGAGGAGACCTACCAGGCCTATCGCTATCAGGTGCTGCTGGCGCCGCAGGCCATCGCCTGGGGCATCGCCTGTGCCTTGTTGCTGGCCTGGCTGATCGAGGGCGGGCTGCTGATGCTCGCCTGGGTGTTCGGCGCCGGCCAGGACAGCCGAGCGCGGCAGCGCCACTGGCGCTGAGCCGTCCGGCTCAGTAGTTGAGCACCAGTTCCGGCCCCAGGTAGGCGTTGGCCTGACGGATGTCGTCGTCGCCCAGCAGGCCCACGGCGGCGGCCAGTTGCAGGCGTGAGATCAGGTAGCGCAGCTTGGCTTCCAGCAGGTCGCGACGGGCGAGGAATACTTGTTCCTCGGCGTTGAGGATGTCGACGTTGGTGGCCGAGCCGGCGAGAAACCCCTTCTTCGCCGAGTCCTGAGCCCGCTCGCTGGAGGCCACGGCCTGCTGCAGCGCACTGATGCGCGCCGGGCCGCTCTGCACGCCGCGGAACTCGCGGGTGGTGGCCGAGAACACTTCTTCGCGGGTGGCATTGAGGTCCTCGCCGGCCTGCTCGCGGCTGGCCGTGGCCTGGCGCACCCGGGCGCTGACCGCGCCGCCGGAGAACAGCGGCATGTTGAATTCCAGGCCGACCGAGGCGTAGCGATTCTTCTGGTCGATGGTGGTGATGGAGTCGCTCTCGCTGTTGGTGTAGCCGAGGACGAAGTCGAGGGTCGGCCAGTGGCCGCTGCTGGCACGGTTGACTTCCTCTTCCGCGACCCGGCGATTGTAGTGGCGCGCCCGTAGCGCCGGGTTGTTCGCCTGGGCCTTGCTCAGCCAGGCCTGCAGGTTGTTGGGGTGCAGGCCGGGGGTGGGGAAGTCGCCGCGCAGGGTGGCGACCTGCCGCGGCATCTCGCCGAGCATCTCCTGCAGCAGGCGCAGGGCGATAGCCAGGTTGTCCCGTGCCTCGATCTGCTCGGCCAGGGCGAGGTCGCGCCGGGCGGTGGCCTGGTCGACGTCGGTGATGGTGCCGTCGCCCAGGTCGAAGCGCCGCTTGGCGGCCGCCACCTGTTGCTCGAAGGCCTTGAGCTTGGCGTCGGCCAGGTCGATGGTTTCCCGGGTCAGCAGCACATCGAAATAGCGGCTGGCCAGACGTACCGCGACGTTCTGGGTCTTGGCATCGAACACCGCCTCGCTGTACTCGGCACGTTGCTTGCCCTGGCGGTACTCGGCCATCTTCTGGCGGTTGAACAGCGGCTGGCGCAGCTGTACCGCCAGGTTCTGCGAGTCGTAGTCCAGGTCGTTGTCCGCCGAGCTGCCGAGTTCCTGGGTGCCGTTGACCTTGCTTCTGCTGGCGCTGGCGTTGATCTGTGGCAGCAGGCCGGCCCGGCCCAGGGCCCGGTTCTCGACGCCGGCGTCGCGCTCATGGGAGGCGGAACGATACACCGGCCCCTGCAGGCGCAGGGTATTCCACGCCTCCTGCAGATCCAGAGCCGCCGCGGGCAGGCTGGCCATCCCGGCCAGGCAAACGAGAGCTAAACGGATCGCCATATCACTGCTCCTTGAAGGCACTGTCGATCCGGTCAAGCATAGGCTTCATCAGGTAACTCATCAGGTTGCGTTCGCCGGTTTTGATCGTCACGGTGGCCGGCATGCCCGGGCGGATGCGATTGCTGCCGAGCTTGTCCATACCCTCCGGGGTCACCTCGACCTGCGCCAGGTAGTAGGGCTGCTTGTTGGTTTCGTCGACCAGGCGGTCGGCCGAGACGGTCAGCACCCGTCCCGGAATATTGGGCGTCTGGGCATGATTGAAGGCCGGGAAGGCGATATCCACCGGAAGTCCCGGGGCCATCTTGTCGATGGCCTGGACCGGCACCATGGCGTCCACCTGCAGCGGCTCGTTGGCCGGCACCACGTCCATGATGGTCGAGCCCGGCTGAATCACCCCGCCGATGGTCGAGACGTTGAGCCCAAGCACCACGCCGTCTATCGGCGAGCGGATCACCGTGTTGGTGACCTCATGGTCCAGTGAGCGCAGACGGTCGCCCAGGGCCGAGGCCTCCTTCTGCGCGTCGGTCAGCTGCGACTGCACCTCCTTCTGGAAATTTTGCTCGAGCTGCAGGATGCGCAGCTTGAGTTCGGCGATCTGGTTGCGGACGCCGCCGATCTCGGCGATGTTCTGCGCCAGTTCTGCGTTCAGTTGCGCCGCGTTGCGCTCGAGTTCCAGCATGCGATTGCGGGCGACATAACCCTCGGCGGCCAGGCTGCGCACGCCGTCGAGTTCCTGGCGCAGGAACTTGATCTGCGCATAGCGCGAGCCCTGCACCTGGCGCAGGCCCTTGAGCTGCTCCTCGGCGCCGCGAATGTTTTCCTGGAGGATGCCGGCCTCGCCGGTCAGGGCCGCGCGGCGGGTGATGAACAGACGCCGCTGCAGGGCGATCGAGGCGTCCAGGCGCGGGTCGCCGGCGAAGCGTTCGAGCAGCGCCGGATCGAAGGTCACCTCGGGCATGCCGTCGCGCTCGGCCTGCAGGCGGTTTTCGACGGATTTCATGACGATGTACTGGCCGCTGACCACGCCCTGTTCGGCGATGGCGCGGGTGGCGTCGAGCTCGACCAGGATCTGGCCACGTTCGACCATCTGCCCTTCGCGTACCGCGATGGTCTTGATCCAGCCACCGTCCAGGTGCTGGATGGTCTTGCGGTTGTCGGTGACGTTGACCGTGGCGTTGGCCACTACGCCGGCATCCAGGGGGGCGAGGATGGCCCACAGCACGAAGCCTCCGAAGCCGGCGAGCACCAGCCCCAGCCCCCAGCGTCCGGGGCGCCGGTCATCGACGTCGACGGCTTCCTGGTTGTCAGGGATGAGGCTCTTGCGTTCGAACTCTAGATTCGACATGACGCATCACTCCTTGGTCTTGACCGAGGCCAGGGTCGCGCCGCCCATGGTGGTGGGCATGACGCTGGCCTGGCGCAGGGCGTTGAAGACTTCGTCGCGGCTGCCGAACATGTGCACCGTGCCTTCGCGCAGTACCAGGACCTTGTCCACTATGTTCAGCACCGTCGGCCGATGCGAGATCAGCACCAGGGACTTGCCGCGGCTCTTGAGGTCGGCGAGGGCCTTGACCAGGGCGGCCTCGCCGACGTCGTCGAGGCTGGCGTTCGGCTCGTCGAGGACGATCAGCGAGGGGTCTCCGTAGAGCGCGCGGGCCAGGCCGATGCGTTGTTTCTGGCCGCCGGACAACGAGCCACCGTCGGCGCTCAGGGGGGTGTCGTAGCCCTGCGGCAGGCGCAGAATCATGTCATGCACCCCGGCCTGCTGGGCGGCGAGGATCACCGCCTCGCCGTCGACCTCGCCGAAGCGCGCGATGTTCTCCGCGATGGTGCCTTCGAACAGTTCGACGTCCTGGGGCAGATAGCCGAGCCAGGGGCCCAGCTCGTCCTTGTTCCACTGGAAGATGTCGGCACCGTCCAGGCGCACCTTGCCGGCATGGGCCGGCCAGACGCCGACCAGCAGGCGCGCCAGGGTCGATTTGCCCGAGGCCGAGGGGCCGATGATGCCCAGGGCTTCGCCGGGGGCGAGGTTGAAGCTGATGTTGCGCAGAATGGTCAGCGGGGTGCCGGGGGCGTTGGCGAATGCCCCTTCCACATTGACCTGACCGGTTGGCTTGGGCAGCGGCATGGAGGGCTTGCGGGCCGGGAAATCGCTCAGCAAGGCGGACAGGCGGCCCCAGGCCGCGCGGCTGGTGAGCAGCTGCTTCCAGGTGGAAATCGCCAGTTCGACCGGGGCCAGGGCGCGCCCGGCGAGGATCGAGCAGGCGATCATCATGCCCGGGGTAATCTTGCCCTCGATCGCCAGCAGGGCACCGGTGCCGAGAATCAGCGACTGCAGGGTGACGCGCAGGAAGCGCGTGGTGCCGTTGATGTAGGCCGCGCGGTCGGAGGCCAGGGTCTGCTTCTCGAGAATCTGCTGATGGTTGCCGAACCAGCGTTCGCGGATGGCCGGCAACATGCCCATGGCCTCGATCACCTCGGCATTGCGCAGGTTGTTGTTGGCGAAGGTGCCGGAGGCCACCGAGGCCTGGTTGGCTTCGGCCAGCGGCTTGCGGGTGCTGACTTCGGTCAGGTAGGCCAGGGCGACCAGCAGCAGCGAGCCGATCAGGGTGATCAGGCCCAGCAGCGGGTGGACCAGATAGATGACGAACAGGTAGATCGGCGTCCAGGGCGAATCGAAGAAGGCGAACAGGCCGTTACCGGTGAGAAACTGGCGGACCTGGGCCATGTCCTGCAGCGCCTGGGCCGGGTTGCCGCCGGCGCGGTTCAGGTTGCGTTCGAAGGCTGCGGTGAACACGCGCTTGTTGAGCATCATGTCCAGACGGTTGCCGACGCGGATCAGCACGGTCGAGCGAACCATCTCCAGCAGCCCCATCAGCACATAGAGGCCGACCACCAGGAGGGTCAGCATCAGCAGGGTGGTGACGTTGCTGCTGACCAGCGCCCGGTCATAGACCTGCAGCATGTACACCGCCGGCGTCAGCATCAGCAGGTTGATCACGCCGCTGAAGGCCGCCAGGGCGAGAAAGGTCCGGCGTAGACGGAACAACACGTCCGCCAGTTCGGAGCGGGGAGACTTCAAGGTGTCCATGGAATTCCTCCAGTACTGCTGCTCGCTGATCGCTCAGCCGTGGCTGATGCCCGTTTAGCGTCCGTCCTTGGAGGTGAAATTCCTGTGCAAAAAAATCCTCGCCACAAGCAAAAGGGGGCCTTGTCATCTAGGTATAGGTGCAGTGCCGCGTTTCACGCAAGGCACGTTTTTGGTACAGAGGTGCCGCTTGACGCTTGAATAATTCTCTTTTGTAGCAGTGACTTATGATTTTTAAGGGCTTTTTGTCGGTGGGTAGCCGGGTTCTTGACAGGTGCAGATCGTGAGACTTAAGTCTTACTCAGGCGTGAAGCCTGACGAGCCGAACTGCGCAGGAGAGGGCGCGGTGACAGCCGTGGCCATCCGCCGGGAAGTGAGGGAAAAGCAGGGTCTGCGCTAGGGCATGTGCAGCAGCCAGACGCCGCGTCTACCGAAAGGCAGACGCGGCGTCTTTTTCTCTGGGCCTGCGCCTAGCGGCGGGAGCGCTATTTCGACAGGAACCGCATGCCGTCTTCCAGGCCCTGCAGGGTCAGCGGGTACATCTGCTCCTCGACCAGTTCGCGGATGAGGTTGGTCGAGGCGGTGTAGCCCCAGGTGTCCTTGGGATAGGGGTTGATCCAGATGAGCTTCTTGTACTTCTCCATGAAGCGTTTGATCCAGACGTAGCCCGGCTCCTCGTTCCAGTGCTCGACGCTGCCGCCGGCCTGGGTGATCTCGTAGGGCGCCATGGCCGCGTCGCCGACGAACACCACCTTGTAGTCCGGGCCGTACTTGTGCAGCAGGTCGTGGGTGGCGAAGCGCTCGGAGGTGCGGCGCAGGTTGTTCTTCCACACCGACTCGTACACGCAGTTGTGGAAGTAGTAGTACTCCAGGTGCTTGAACTCGGTCTTGCAGGCGGAAAACAGCTCTTCGCAGACCTTGACGTGGGCGTCCATGGAGCCGCCGATGTCGAACAGGATCAGCAACTTGACCGCGTTGCGCCGCTCCGGACGCATCTGGATGTTGAGCAGGCCGCCGTCCTTGGCGGTGTGGTCGATGGTGCCGTCCAGGTCCAGTTCGTCCTGGGCGCCCTGGCGGGCGAACTTGCGCAGGCGGCGCAGGGCGATCTTGATGTTGCGCGTGCCCAGCTCGACCTGGTCGTCGAGGTTCTTGTACTCGCGCTGGTCCCACACCTTGACCGCGCGGCCCTGACGCTTGCCGGCGTCGCCGACGCGGATGCCCTCGGGGTTGTAGCCGCCGGAGCCGAAGGGGCTGGTGCCGCCGGTGCCGATCCAGCGGTTGCCGCCGGCGTGGCGTTCCTTCTGCTCCTCCAGGCGCTTCTTGAACTCCTCGATCAGCTTGTCCAGGCCGCCCAGGGACTCGATCCTGGTGCGCTCCTCGTCGCTCAGCGAGCGCTCGAACTCCTTGCGCAGCCACTCGTCGGGGATCAGTGCCTCGATGTGCCGGTCGAGGTTCTCCAGCCCCTTGAAGTAGGCACCGAAGGCCCGGTCGAACTTGTCGAAGTGGCGTTCGTCCTTGACCAGGATGGCGCGGGCGAGGAAGTAGAACTCGTCCATGTCGGCGAACGCCAGGTTGTGCTGCAATGCATTGATCAGGTCGAGCAGCTCGCGCACCGACACCGGCACCTTGGCCGCGCGCATTTCATTGAACAGGTTGAGCAGCATGGCTGCGCCCTCGTTTATTCGTCTGGTCCAGAGCGGTGCTCCTGGGGGAGCCCGTCGGCTATGGCGTACCAGTCGGCCTTGGACTCCACGTAGATGTGTTTCTGCGGTATCTCACCCAGCTGCGAGTCCAGCGTGCCCAGGGCTACCGATACCCAGTCGGGGTAGGGGTGATCGGCGAACCACTGCAAGTTGGAGCCGCACTGCCGGCAGAAGGTCCGGGTCACCCCGGGGGACGAGTGGAACTCGGCCACCGCGTCCAGCCCCGCGACAAAGTGGAAATGCACGCGACGCACATTGCCGTAGCTGGCGAACGCCGCCCCGTGGCCCTTGCGGCATTGGCCGCAGTGGCAATGGGTGGCGGACTCGATGGGCGCGTCGATCTCGTATTTCACCGTGCCGCACAGGCAACTGCCGTTATGCATGGTCGGATACCTCGCTGGAAGGCTTCAGCGACTGGCGCGGCGGCTCATGAAGGCCAGGCGCTCGAGCAGCTGTACATCCTGTTCGTTCTTCACCAGGGCCCCGGCCAGCGGTGGGATGGCCTTGGTCGGGTCGCGCTCGCGCAGTACCGCCTCGCCGATGTTGTCGGCCATCAGCAGCTTGAGCCAGTCCACCAGTTCGCTGGTCGAGGGCTTCTTCTTCAGGCCCGGCACCTTGCGCACGTCGAAGAACACATCCAGCGCCTCGGCTACCAGGTCGCGCTTGATGCCGGGGTAGTGCACGTCGACGATCTTCTGCAGGGTGTCGCGGTCGGGGAAGGCGATGTAGTGGAAGAAGCAGCGGCGCAGGAAGGCGTCCGGCAGCTCCTTCTCGTTGTTCGAGGTGATGATGATGATCGGCCGCTGCTTGGCCTTGATGGTCTCGTCGGTCTCGTAGACGTAGAACTCCATCTTGTCGAGTTCCTGCAGCAGGTCGTTGGGGAACTCGATGTCGGCCTTGTCGATCTCGTCGATCAGCAGGATCACCCGTTCCTCGGACTCGAAGGCCTCCCACAGCTTGCCCTTCTTGATGTAGTTGCGCACATCGTGGACCTTGTCCGAGTCCAGCTGCGAATCGCGCAGTCGGCTCACCGCGTCGTACTCGTACAGGCCCTGGTGGGCCTTGGTGGTGGACTTGATGTGCCAGGTGATCAGGCGGGCAGAGAAGGCCTCGGCCAGTTGCTCGGCGAGCATGGTCTTGCCGGTACCCGGTTCGCCCTTGACCAGCAGCGGACGCTGCAGGGTGATGGCGGCGTTGACCGCGAGCTTGAGGTCGTCGGTGGCGACGTAGGACTGGGTGCCTTCGAACTTCATCGGAAAATCCTCGAACGGTAACGGCCGGGGCAGTACCCGCCGGTTCAGTATTGAGGCTCGACTATAACGCGGGGCCCCGTCGACTGTGAACGCAGACCCGCCATTCAGTCACTGAATGGCGGGTCATGCCGGCGCTGTTCCGGCCGTCCCCGCCCCGACTCTCTCTCGCCGGGCAACGCCGTGTCGGGCTGGACGCCCGGCCGAACGGGTCTTAGGCTGGCAATCTTTTTCGGCAGAACTCGCACAAGGACCTCGCCATGAGCCGCATCTTCGCTGACAACGCGCAAACCATCGGCAATACCCCGCTGGTGATGATCAACCGCCTGGGGCCAGCCGGGGTGACCATCCTGGCCAAGATCGAGGGGCGCAACCCGGCCTATTCGGTGAAGTGCCGGATCGGCGCCAGCATGGTCTGGGATGCCGAGGAGCGCGGCGTGCTCAAGCCGGGCATGACCCTGGTCGAGCCCACCTCCGGCAACACCGGCATCGGCCTGGCGTTCGTCGCCGCCGCCCGTGGCTACAAGCTGTTGCTGACCATGCCGGCCTCGATGAGTCTGGAGCGGCGCAAGGTGCTCAAGGCCCTGGGCGCAGAGTTGGTGTTGACCGAGCCAGCCAAGGGCATGAAGGGGGCCATCGACAAGGCGGCGGAGATCGCCGCTTCCGACCCCGCCACCTACTATATGCCGCAGCAGTTCGATAACCCGGCCAATCCGGCGATTCACGAGAAGACCACCGGTCCGGAGATCTGGAAGGACACCGAAGGCGGCATCGACGTGCTGGTCTCGGGCGTCGGCACCGGCGGCACCATCACCGGGGTGTCGCGCTACATCAAGCGGACCCAGGGCAAGCCGATACTCTCGGTGGCGGTGGAACCGGTCGGCTCACCGGTGATCAGTCAGACTCTCGCCGGTGCCGAGGTCAAGCCCAGTCCGCACAAGATCCAGGGCATCGGTGCCGGCTTCGTGCCGAAGAACCTCGACCTGGAGCTGGTCGACCGGGTCGAGCAGGTGAGCGACGAGGAGGCCAAGGCCATGGCCCTGCGCCTGATGCGTGAGGAAGGGATTCTCTGCGGCATTTCCTGCGGCGCGGCCATGGCGGTGGCCGTGCGTCTGGCCGAGCAACCGGAGATGCAGGGCAAGACCCTGGTGGTGATACTGCCGGACTCCGGCGAGCGTTACCTGTCGAGCATGCTGTTCAGCGATCTGTTCAGCGAGCAGGAGCTGGTGCAGTAAACCCGGCACCCGGCAAGGGCCCCAGTCAGCATGCGCGAGGACATGATGCAGCCCAGGTGCGAGCGGTCGCACCTGGGCTGAGGGTCACTCGGCGTCCTTGGCCTACTCGAGCAGGGTGTCGCTGGAGAGGCCATTCTTCTCGAGAATGCGGCGCAGGCGCTTGAGCGCCTCGGCCTGGATCTGCCTGACCCGTTCGCGGGTCAGTCCGATGGACCGGCCCATTTCCTCCAGGGTGCAGCCTTCCTCGCCTTGCAAGCCGAAGCGGCGGATCACCACTTCGCTCTGCCGCTCGGTGAGCTCCGACAGCCATTCCCGAATGCTATGGGCCAGTTCGCTGTCCTGCAGCAGCTCGCAGGGGTCGTTCGGCTGTTCGTCGGTGATGGTGTCCATCAGGCTTCTGTCGGAGTCCTGGCCGTAGGTGTGATCCAGGGAGGTCACCCGCACATTCAGGTCGCGCAGACGTTCCACCTCGCTCACGTCCTTCTCCAGCAGCGAGGCGATTTCCTCGCTCGACGGGTCGTGGTCGAGCTTGCGCGTCAACTCCCGGGCCGCGGTCAGGTAGCCGTTGAGTTTCTTCACCACGTGGATGGGCAGGCGGATGGTGCGGGTCTGATTCATCAGCGCCCGTTCGATGGTTTCGCGGATCCACCAGGTGCCATAGGTCGAGAAACGGTAGCCCAGCTCCGGATCGAACTTGTCCACGGCGCGGATCAGGCCGAGGTTGCCTTCCTCGACCAGGTCCAGCAGCGACAGGCCACGGTTGAGGTAGCCGCGGGCGATCTTTACCACCAGGCGCAGGTTGCTCTCGATCATGCGCTTGCGGGCCAGGGCGTCACCCTGGATGGTCAGGCGCGCGAAGTGCAGTTCCTCCTCCCTGGATAGCAGCGGTGAAAAACCGATTTCGTTCAGGTACAGACGCGTGGCATCCAGTGCCTGAGAGTAATCGGTGGACTTATGCTGCTTCGCCACGCTGGCCGGGGTTGACACCTCAGGCTTGCCCTTCGCCTCGGGAGGCGGGGTAACGGACTGGGCCACCTTTAGAACCTGTCGGATAGCTGTCTCAACGTTGTCGTCAATATTTTGGCTTTTTTTGTGGGCAAGGTTGGAGCGGAATGCGTAAGTCATAGTCACTGCTCGGAAAGTCCTATGAGGCCTACAGGATCAGGCGCTTCTCTGTGAAGTCAAAGAGGCAGAGGTCTAGCGCAATTGCGCCACTATGGTCTTAAGCCTGAGGTGGACTTTGGTCTGATTTGGGCGAGGCCGGCATTCTAAATAGGTCTTAAAAAAGCCCTTGATTTTCTGTGGCAAGGCCTTGCCTTTACTACACTGAACAGACTTTAGAGTGGCCTGACCGAGGCGCTCGCGTCGTTTAGGCGCCAGTGGTAGGGGAGGGACCGGGCATGAGTGACAGCATCAGGATAGGCATAGTCGACGATCACCCGCTGCTGAGGCAGGGGGTAGCCGCAGCGCTCAAGCGCATAGCCGACTTCGAGGTGGTCGAGCAGGGCGGCTCGGCCGAAGAGGCGGAGTGCATCGCGGCGGAGTATCGACCGGATGTGATGCTGATGGACGTGCATATGCCGGGCGACAGTTTCTCGGCGGTGCGGGCCATCGTCTTGGCCAACCCCGCGATCAAGGTGCTGATGCTGACCGTGTCGGAGTCCGAGGACGATGCCTATGCCGCGCTGGAGGCCGGGGCCAAGGGCTATGTGCTCAAGGGCGTGAGCGGTCCGGAGCTGGCGCAGGCGATCAGGAACGTGGCAATGGGCCAGACCTTCATCACGCCGGGTTTTGCCGGCAAGTTGATCAGCAATTTGCAGAAGCACAACGAGGACGAGAAGACGGTGGACGAGCTCACTCACCGTGAGGAGCAGATTATCCGGGAGGTGGCCAACGGGCTGACCAATCGGGAGGTTGCCGACAAGCTGTCCCTGAGCGAGAAGACCGTCAAGCACTACATGACCAGCATCATGCAGAAGCTCCAGGTGCGTAACCGGGTGGAGGCGGTTACCGCGGTCATGGAGTATTGGCGCAATCGCCACTCCGCGCATATCAGGCAGCAGCTTTCGGGGCAGCGGGGCTCGGGGGCGTCGAGTTTCGGAACCGACTGACTCGCCTTCACAGCTTGAACTTGGCGCTCACCGTAGTGCCTTTGTCTGGGCCGGACTCGATGTGAAACTGCCCGCCCAGTGACTCCACCCGGTAGCGCATGCCCGCCAGTCCCAGGCGGGCTCTTTGCCGATGATTGGCGGCTACCAGGTGTTCGGTGTCGAAGCCATCGCCATCGTCGCACACCCGTATTTCCAGAAGCCCTCGGTCATAGACTGCACTGACCGCCTGTCCCTTGCCATCGGCATGGTGGTAGGCATTGTTCAGCGCCTCCTGAATGAAGCGATAGATGCAGGTCTTGTGTGCCAGGGGCACGTTATTCGGCAGGTTCTCGCACTTGAGCTTCACCCGGGTATCGGTGCGCAGCTCATGGCGTTGTACCACCAGTTCCAGCTCCTGCTGCAGGGGCATGCCGTTGATCTCCGGCAAGGCCAGGCCGCGCGAGATGTCGCGGATCTCTCCCAGGGCGTCCTTGGCGGCGTGGCGCAGGGACTCGAGCGCGTCGATATCGAACTCGCCGCCGTTCTGCTTGTAGCGCTCCTGCAGCACGGCAAGCTCGTCGAGGCGCACCAGGATCAGGGTCAGCAGTTGCGCCGGGCCGTCGTGCAGGTCGGCGCCGAGGCGGCGCAGGATGAGTTCGTTGACGCGGGAGAAGGACTGGTTGGCGCTGGTGATCTTGCGTTGCAGGTTGATGTTCTGCGAGCTCAGCCGCGCCTGCTCCTGCATCTGTCGGCTGAGGGCCAGTTGCTGTTTCAGGATGATGCGCTCGCCACGGCGAACGATGGCGAACAACAGCAGCAACATCGACAGGGTCCCCGTGCCGACGATGATCCACACCTCCTCACGGATGCAATCGATCTCGTTCTGCAGCATCTCGGCTCTTTCGTAGAACTCGCCGACGGCGAGGATGCGATCCGTGCCGAATTCGCGCAGGGGCGCGTAGATTTCATACAGTGGGATGCCCAGGCTGGCCTCGTAGGCGTTCTCCTCGGCCGTCAGCTCGCCCCACTCGGTGACGGTCTGGCCTTGCAGGGCCAGGGTCAGGTCGTCGGCCGGAAACGACTTGCCGACTATGTCCTTGTTGGTGCTATAGATGATGGTGCCATCGGGGCTCCAGATCTTCGCCGAAACCACATGGGCGTTGAGGCTGGCGCTGGTCATCAGGCGATCGATGGCCTCGGCGGTCTTGACCGACAGGCGCTGGCCAGTGCTGAGTTCCTGGACATAGGGCTCGAGGAAGGTGGCCATGTACAGCGCGCCGGCGTTGGCCGCGGACTGCACGGCCGAGCGCTCGATGGTTTTGCTGACCAGGTTGCCGACGAAGGTCATGGTCAGGCCCAGAATGACCGCGGCGGCGATCACGAACTGGGTCGAGCGGCTCAAGCGACACAGTGGCTGGATCGCCTTGCGCCACCAGGTCGGCCGTGGCCGCGACGACGATGGCGTGGCAGCAGCAGACGCTCCACCAGGCGGACTGTGCGGGCCCTCGGCAGGAGAGTCGATCTTGGCCTCTGTGTTCATCCGTGCTCCTGGGGCTTACGCTGGTCTGGGCGACACATGCGCGTAGCGGATGGCTCACGCCGGGATGATCGAGACGGGGCGTGGTCGAACTCGCCGCCAGCGGAGCAGAGGGGCGAGAGGCCCGCTCGACTTTTCCTCTGGCGCTCGATTTCCCGCGTAACTCACAAGTCTAGTTCAGTTGCACAAGAAGGCAGGTCGAGCGGCGCCGACCGGCCGCGCCGGACGGACGGCAGGTGCGGCATCCGGCGTCAGTACTCGGGACGAGCTGTCCCGGCCTAGGTCGCGGCCTTCGGCTGCACGACCGGAGTGGTGGGGCGCACCACCAGCCACAGCGCCACGGCGATCAGGGCGCCGCCGTACAGGTAGGCCGAGGATAGCGGCTCGTCCAGCAGCAGTGCGCCCCACAGCACGCCGAAGGGCGGGATCAGGAAGGTGGTGGTCGAGGCCTTGACCGGGCCGATGTCGTTCAGCAGGCGGAAATACAGCACGTAGGCGAAAGCGGTGCAGAGCAGGCCCAGGCCGGCCAGCGACAACCAGACCGCGGGTCCGCCCCAGCTGGCGGGCGGCTGCAGCAGCAGCGAGCCGCCGAACCAGGGCAGGAGGAACAGGCTGGCGCCGCACAGGCTGCTGAACGCGGTCAGGCGGTTGTCCAGGCCGCCCTGTTCGGCGATCCAGCGCCGCGCGAGGAAGCCGGCGAAGCCGTAGCAGGCGGTGGCGATCAGGCAGGCGACGGCGCCCAGCAGCAATTCCAGGTCGAACTGCACCGGCCCGGTGCGGGTCAGCACGGCCACGCCGAACAGCCCGATTGCCACGCCGGCGGCCTTGTTCGCGGTCAGCGCCTCGGCGAAGAACAGCGCACCGATCAACACCCCCATCATCGGCGTGGTGGCATTCAGGATCGCCGAGTAGCCGGCCGGCAGCACCTGGGCCGCCAGGCAGTACATGGCCGACGGCAGGCCGGCGTTGATCACCCCGAGGACCAGGCACTGCCTGAGTTTGCCGCGAAAGTCCCAGCGCACGCGCATCAGCAGCAGTATCGCGAGCAGGCCGATGGCGCCGAGGCTGGCGCGGAAGAAGGCGGTGGGCATGCTGCCGAGCACCGGGGCGATGATCCGCATGAACAGGAAGCTGGCGCCCCAGATGGCGGCGAGCAGCAGCAGGCGTAGCAGGTCGGCGGGTCTCATCGGTGCGGCTCCGGGGAGGAAGCCGTAGAGCTTACGCCGCCCGGGCGGCGGTGCAATCCACAACTGGCTTTCAAATCTCCGGCACAGTTGTTGTGCAGCTCTCTCGGCCTTGTGGGGCGGGATTCTTGCCCGCACCGCGGCAGTCGGCCAGGTGAGGTCGCCATGTCAGGCTTTCCCGGGCGTCGAGCACTGGCTAAGCTCGCCACTCGACTCCTATTTCTGCCAGCAGAGGATTGCCCATGGCGCAGCAATGGCCGGCCGCCGAGATCGCCCAACGGATACTCGACGGCTTCGACGTCTACCGTGAGCATTTCCGCCAGATCACCGAGGGCGCCCGTGAGCGCTTCGAGCAGGCGCTCTGGCAGGAGGCGCAGCAGGCCTCGGCGGCGCGGATCAATCTGTACGAGGAGCAGGTCGGCGCGGTGGTCGAGCGCCTGCAGCAGCACTTCGGTGACGAACTGTGCGAGGTGAGCCAGTGGCCCCTGGTGAAGAGCGCCTATATCGCCCTGATCGACCTGCGTGACGACGATGAGCTGGCCGAGACCTGGTACAACTCGATCTTCTGCGGGCTGTTCAGCCATGACCTGATCAGCGATGGCTGCATGTTCATCCACACCACCCGGCCGTCGCCGCACAGCCGCCAGCGGGCGGTGCAGACCCGCAGCTACCGGCCGGTCGGCGGGCTGTCGGGCATGCTCGAGGCGATCGTCGAGGATTACCGTTTCAGCGTGGCCTTCGAGGACCTGCCGCGGGATCTCAAGCGCCTGGAGGCGCAGCTGCGCGAAAGCCTGCCGGACTGGGTGTGCAAGGACCCGGCGCTGTGCATCGAGCTGTTTTCCTCGGTGCTCTACCGCAACAAGGGCGCCTACCTGGTCGGGCGCATCTTCACCCGCGACGAGCAATGGCCGCTGGTGATCCCGCTGCTCCATCGCGAGGGGCAAGGCATCCAGATCGATGCGCTGATCACCGACGAGGCCGAGGTGTCGATCATCTTCTCCTTCACCCGTTCCTATTTCATGGTGCGGGTGGACATTCCGGCCGACTTCATCGGCTTCCTGCGGCGTATCCTGCCGGGCAAGCACATCGCCGAGCTGTACACCTCGATCGGTTTCTACAAGCACGGCAAGTCGGAGTTCTACCGGGCGCTGATCGATCACCTGGCCGGCAGCGACGACCGCTTCATCATGGCGCCCGGGGTGCGCGGCATGGTCATGAGCGTGTTCACCCTGCCGGGCTTCAACACCGTGTTCAAGATCATCAAGGACCGTTTCTCGCCGGTGAAGAGCGTCGACCGGGCGACGGTGATCCAGAAGTACCGCCTGGTGAAGAGCGTCGACCGGGTCGGGCGCATGGCCGATACCCAGGAGTTCGCCGATTTTCGCTTCCCCAAGGCCAAGTTCGATCCGGAGTGCCTGGCCGAGTTGCTGGAGGTGGCACCCTCCACCGTGGTGCTGGAGGGCGACACCGTACTGATCCGCCACTGCTGGACCGAACGGCGCATGACCCCGCTCAACCTCTATGTCGAGAGCGCCAGCGAGGCCCAGGTGCGCGAGGCCCTGGACGACTACGGTCTGGCGATCAAGCAGCTGGCGGCGGCGAACATCTTTCCCGGCGACATGCTGCTGAAGAACTTCGGCGTCACCCGCCATGGCCGCGTGGTGTTCTACGACTACGACGAGATCTGTTTCCTCACCGAGGTGAATTTCCGCCACATCCCGCCGCCGCGCTACCCGGAGGACGAGCTGGCCTCCGAGCCCTGGTATTCGGTGTCACCCATGGATGTGTTCCCCGAGGAGTTTCCGCCCTTCCTGTTCGCCGACATCAGGCAGCGCCGGCTGTTCAGCCAGTTGCATGGCGAATTGTACGACGCCGACTACTGGAAGGGCCTGCAGCAGGCGATCCGCGACGGCAAGGTGATCGACGTGTTCCCCTACCGGCGCAGGGGCGATCCCGCCGCCTGAGTCCGCAGCGGCGATGCCGTGGCGGCCTGCAGTCGATCAGAATCCATCCGCAAGGTCGCAGCCGGGTCTAGTCTGTAGATAAGGGCAGTGGCACGCAGGCAGCGTTGCCCATTGCCCGCCGAGGGTGGCCGCGTGCTGTGGCCATCCGCTCTGGGTAGACGGATGGAGGGGCTGGTCCATGAACGCTTGGCTCAACCTGAGGGTGTGGAAACTGCTTGTCGCGCTGGGGCTGGTGAAGCCCGCGCATCTGCAACCTGTGGCGATTCGCCATGAAGATAGGGCCCGGCTCACGGGACCAGGTCGCCGCTGAGCACGGAGCGCTAGGGGTGCCTGGCAAACCAGCTGTCGATCAGCTCGCGCATGCGTTCTCCGGAAAAGCTCGGGAAGTGTCCGCCATGCACGCAGCGCACCGGTAGGCGGCGCAGGCGGGCCAGGCTGCGGGCGTAATCGTCCAGGTTGGCGTGATAGGCATCCTCGACCAGCGGCCCGTCGTAGAGGATGTCGCCGGAGAACAGCGTCTGGGTCGCCGCTTCCCATAGACTGATACCCCCGGGCGAGTGGCCCGGGGTGTGCAGTACTTCCAGCACCCGGTCCCCCAGGTCCAGCACATCGCCTTCCTCGATCAGCCGCGTGGCCGGGGCGGCGCGCACGCGGTACTCGGCGTAGCACAGCGGGCAATCCGGATGGGCCTCGAACATGGCGTCGCCGATGCAGTCCGCCGCCAGGGTGCTCTCCCGGGTCGGCGAGGCGAGGATGGCCGCCTCGGCCGGGTGGCACAGGCGCTCGGCGAATTCATGATGGCCGGCGATATGGTCGAAGTGGGTATGGCTCGCCACCGCCAGCAGCGGTTTGTCGGTCAGCCAGGGCAGCTGCGCGCGCAGGCTGATCAGGCCGGAGCCGGAATCGATCAGGGCATCGCGGGTGCGGCCCTGTACATGCCACATGTTGCAGCGATAGAAGGGGCGGATATAGGGCTCGTGGATGAGGCTGATGCCGTCCTGGCGCTGGGCTACCTCGAACCAGCGGTCGCGGCTGACGATCTGCATGGCGCTGTCCCTCGGGGCTGGCACTGACTCCAGCCTACTCCATTGCGGACGGAGCGCGGGGGCTGGGTTCTGCCCCTGGTCCGGGAGTCGGGACCAGGGGCAGGGCGCTCAGGGATGGAAGGGGGCGCTCTCCAGCACTTCGATGACCAGCGGACGATCGGCCGGTGCGCCGCGCAGCAGCTCGGCCAGGTGGGCGTGGTCGCGGGCCTGCTCGGCGGCGCAGCCGTAGCCCCGGGCGATGGCGATCAGGTCCGGGGTATAGATGTCCACGCCTATGGGGGTAATGTCCCGGCGCTCCATATAGCGCTTGATCTCGCCGTAGCCCGCGTTGTTCCACAGCAGCACGATGATGCCGACGCCGGCCTCCACCGCGCTGGCCAGCTCGGGCAGGGTGAACTGGATGCCGCCGTCGCCGATCAGGCACACCACCGGGCGCGCCGGTTCGCCCAACTTGGCGCCGATGGCCGCCGGCAGGCCGTAGCCCAGGGTGCCGTAGCCGGTGGAGGAGTTGAACCAGCGCCGGGCGCCGTCCAGCTCGACCAGGTGGTTGCCGCTGTACACCGTCTGCGTCGAGTCGCCGACGAAGCGCGCCTCCGGCAGGGCCTCCAGCACGGTGGCGAACAGCTGGCGATAGTGCGCCCAGCCGCTGAAGTCCTCGGCCAGCTGCGCCTGTACCGCCGCGGTGCGCCGGGCGCCGGGGCTGTCCGCGCGCAGCTCGCCGCGCGGCAGGTCGGCCAGCAGCAGGCGCATGGCCAGGCGCGCGTCGCTCTGGATCGCCAGGCTCGGCATGTGGTTGCGCAGCAGCTGCTGGGCGTCGATGTCGATGCGGATCAGCTCGCCGCCGAGCTTGAAGTTGCCGTCGAACACCACGTCGTAATCGGTCTCGCCCAGCTCGGTGCCGATGGCCAGCACCACGTCGGCCTCCAGGGCCAGCTGGCGCACGGGCAGCAGCGACTGGTTGCTGCCCAGCAGCAGCGGGTGGCCCGGCGGCAGCAGGCCCTTGGCGTTGATGGTCAGGGCGGTCGGCGCGTCCAGGGCGGTGGCCAGGGCGCGGGCCTCGGCCTGGGCCTCGACGCAGCCGCCGCCGAGCAGCAGCAGCGGGCGCTTGGCCCCGCGCAGCTTGGCCGCCGCCTCGCGCAGCTGGGCCACGGCCGGGGCCGGGCGGGACACGCTGGGCTTGGCCTGCAGGCGCATGTGTCCGGCCGGGGCGGTGATGATGTCCAGCGGCAGTTCGATGTGCACCGGACGCGGCCGCTCGCCCTCGAACACGGCGAAGGCGCGGGCCAGCACGCCAGGCAGCTCCTCGACGCTCATCAGGGTATGGCTGAAGGCGCTGACGCCGGCCACCAGCTCCCGCTGGTTCGGCAGCTCGTGCAGGTAGCCCTTGCCCAGGCCGAGGCGCTCGCGCTCGTTGACGCTGGAAATCACCAGCATCGGGATGGAGTCGGCGTAGGCCTGGGCCATGGCGGTGAGGATATTGGTCATCCCCGGGCCGGTGATGATGAAGCACACCCCGGGCTTGCCGGTGCTGCGCGCGTAGCCGTCGGCCATGAAGCCGGCGCCCTGCTCGTGGCGCGGGGTGACATGGCGGATGCCGCTGTGCGGCAGGCCGCGGTACAGCTCGACGGTGTGCACGCCGGGAATGCCGAATACGGTGTCGACGCCCCAGGCCTCGAGTTGCTTGACGAGAAATTCGCCGCAGGTGGTCATGGTCTTTCCTTCAGTTCAGACAGCGAGGCCCTCTCCCGGCAGGGGAGAGGGCGCGGCTTCAGCCGACGATCCAGTGCGCCATCAGGGCGATGATCGGCAGGGTGATCAGGGTGCGGATGATGAAGATGACGAACAGCTCCAGCAGGTTCAGCGGCAGCTTGGCCTTGATGATCAGCACGCCCACCTCAGACATGTAGATCAGTTGGGTCAGCGACACGCAGGCCACCACGAAGCGGGTCAGCTCGCTCTCGATGCCCTTGCCCAGCACCGCCGGCAGGAACATGTCGGCGAAGCCCACCAGCATGGCCGGCGCCGCCTTGGCCGCCTCCGGCAGCTGCAGCGCCTCGAGTAGCGGTACGATCGGGTAGGACAGCCAGTTGAACACCGGGGTGAACTCGGCGATGGCCAGGGAGACGGTGCCGATGGCCATCACCAGCGGCAGCAGGCCCAGCCAGATGTCCACCACGTTGTGCACGCCGACCTTGACCATCTGCGCCGGCGAGGGGTTGGCGTTGGCCCGCTTGACCGCCTGGGTGACGCCCCAGCGCAGCAGCGAGGTGCCGCTGGGCACGTCTTCCTTGATCTGCTTGCCGACGCCGGCGACGTACTCGTCCTTCTTCCACGACAGCGGCGGGATGCGTGGGGTGATGATGGCGGCGGCCAGGCCGGCGACCACCACGGTCAGGTAGAAGGGCACGAACAGATGGTCGAGCTTCATGAAGCTGGTGATCAGCAGGCTGAAGGCGATCGAGGCGATGGAGAAGTTGGTGGCGATCACCGCCGCTTCCCGGGCGCTGTAGAAACCCTTCTGGTACTGCTGGGCGGTGATCAGCACGCCGACGGTGCCCGAGCCCAGCCAGCTGGCGATGGCGTCGATGGCCGAGCGCCCGGGCAGGCCGAAGATCTTGCGGAACAGGTTGCGCACCAGGGTGCCGCAGAACTCCATCAGGCCGTAGTCGGTGAGCAGCGGCAGGATCAGCCCGGCCACCAGGAAGAAGGTGATCAGCACCGGTGCCAGGTCCTTGAGCACCACGCCGCCGGTGTTGGCGTTCCAGATCCACTCGGGACCGAACTGCCAGAAGGTCATGGCGGCGAAGACCGCGCCGAGCACCCGCAGGCCCAGCCACAGCGGATGCAGGTTGAACAGCTCGTTGAGCGCGCGGCGCTCGGTGAGCCAGCGCGGCTTGAACAGGCTGGCCAGCAGGCCCAGGGCGGCGGAGAACAGCAGCAGGCCGGTGGCGATGGCCGGCAGCCAGGCCGCCAGCGCCGCCTTCAGGGCATCGGCCATGACCCCGAGGCCGATGGTCACCTTGCCGTCGTAGACGATGGGGGTGAGGAACAGCAGCACGCCGAGCAGCGAGGGGATCAGGAAGATCAGCAGCTGGCGCAGGTTGAAGCTGGAGGTGGCCGGCGGCTGGTCGTCCAACAGCGGCATGGTTTCGTCGTGATTCATGTCAGCACCTTAATTGTTGTTGTGCAGTGCCTGGGCGCCGTTCGGCGCCCAGTGTCGAAGAAAAGGCCCGGTCGCTCAGCGACGCTGCACGCCGGGCAACACGCAGAGCATTTCGTACAGCAGGTTGGCGCCCAGCAACGAGGTGTTGCCGGTGGTGTCGTAGGGCGGGGAAACCTCCACCAGGTCGCCGCCGATCAGGTCCAGGCCCTGGCAGCCGCGGATGATCTCCATGGCCTGGATGGTGGTCAGGCCGCCGATCTCCGGGGTGCCGGTGCCCGGCGCCCAGGCCGGGTCGATGCCGTCGATGTCGAAGGACAGGTACACCGGGCCGCCGCCGACCTTTTCGCGCACCTCGGCCATCAGCGGTGCCAGCGACTGGTGCCAGCACTCCTCGGCCTGGACCACGCGGAAGCCCTGCTTGCGGCTCCAGTTGAAGTCCTCGGCGGTATAGCCCTGGGCGCGCAGGCCGATCTGCACCACCCGGTCGCAGTCCAGCAGGTCTTCTTCCACCGCGCGGCGGAAGGTGGTGCCGTGGGCGATCTTCTCGCCGAACATATGGTCGTTGACGTCGGCATGGGCGTCGATGTGCACCAGGCCGATCTTGCCGTGCTTCTTCTTCAGCGCGCGCAGGATCGGCAGGGTGATGGTGTGGTCGCCGCCCAGGGTCAGCGGCTTGATGCCGTACTCGACGATCTCGTCGTAGGCCTGCTCGATGATGCGGATGGCCTCGGCCATGTTGAAGGTGTTGATCGCCACGTCGCCGATGTCGGCGATGTTCAGCGAGTCGAAGGGCGCGGCGCCGGTGGCCATGTTGTAGGGGCGGATCATCACCGACTGGGCGCGGATCTCGCGGGGGCCGAAGCGGGTGCCGGAGCGCAGCGAGGTGCCGATGTCCAGGGGTACGCCGACGAAGGCGACGTCCAGCTGGCGTTTGTCCTCGGCGCTCTGGATATGCGGCAGGCGCATCATGGTGGCGATGCCGCCGAAGCGGGGCATCTCGTTGCCGCCCAGGGGCTGGTGCAGGATCTTGTCCATGGGAAGGCCTCACGGTCGTTGTGGTTGTAGGAAGCGTTGGGCCGGATTGTTGGACAGGATGGCGGGGGGACAAATCGTCCAGGGCAAAAACTTAGTTCAGAGATTTCTAAACTAATAAATGCCTCTGTAGGATGGGTCGGGCCGCGCAGGTTAGCCGCATAGCGGTGTCATCCATCGCCTCGGCCGCATGGTCATCGCTGCACTCAACCCCCTCCTTAGCCGCTGACTGGGAAACCCCGATGAGCCAAGCCCTGCCGGATCTGAAACTGCTACGCATCTTCGTCAGCGTGGTGCGTCATCAGGGCTTCGCCGCCGCGCAGCAGGAGCTGAACCTGTCGACCTCGGCGATCAGCACCTATATGAGCCAGCTGGAGGGCCAGCTGGGCATCACCCTGTGCCACCGCGGCCGCGGCGGTTTCAGCCTGACCAGCAAGGGCGAGCTGTTCTACCAGGAGACCCTGCGCCTGCTCGGCCAGTTGGAGGGCTTCGAACGCTATGCCGCGGAGCTCAAGGGCGAGCTGCGCGGCACGCTCAACCTGGGGGTGCTGGACACCACCGTCAGCGACCCGGCGCTGCCGCTGGCCGAGGTGATCGGGGCCTACAGCCAGGAGCATCCCGCGGTGCACCTGCACCTCTCGGTGATGAGCCCCTACGAGCTGCAGCTGGCGGTGCTGGAGAACCGCCTGGACCTGGCCATCAGCGCCTGCCCCACGCGGATGAACGGCCTGGTCTACCAGCCGCTGTACCGCGAGCAGCACTGGCTGTACTGCAGCGACCGCCATCCACTGTTTCCCGAACGGCGCATTCCGGAGGAACTGGTGACCCAGCAGCGCATGGTCGGCCGTGGCTACTGGAGCCAGTCGGAGCTGGCGCGACACGGCTTCAAGCACAGCGCGGCGACCGTGGAGTCGATGGAGGCGCAGCTGATCCTGGTGCTGTCGGGCGCCTACATCGGCTACCTGCCGGAACACTACACCCAGCATTGGGTCGGCCAGGGCCGCCTGCGCGTGCTGTTGCCGACCGTCTTCGGCTACCAGGCGCCGTTCTCCCTGATCCTGCGCCGCGGCCGCTCGCGCGAGCCGCTGATCCAGACCTTCCGCGACCTGCTCAAGGCCCAGCTCAACGCCCTGTGATGGCGGAATCATGCTGGCGCAGTGCCGAGGCTGTGCTAGACCTAATTTCTGTGTGGATATGGAATGCCCGACTCCTCTACGACAGGGACCGTACCGATGCGCCAGAACCTCCCAGTGACTCAGCGGGAAAGAACCTTTCCCGAGCAGCAGCGGTTGATCTCCACCACCGACCTGAGCAGCAAGATCACCTACTGCAACGATGCCTTCGTCGCCATCAGCGGCTTCACCCGCGAGGAATTGATCGGCCAGCCGCACAACCTGGTGCGCCATCCGGACATGCCGCCGGCGGTCTTCGCCCAGATGTGGCAGACCATCAAGCAGGGCAAGCCCTGGATGGGCATCGTCAAGAACCGGGCGAAGAACGGCGATTTCTACTGGGTCAGCGCCTACGTGACGCCCATCTACGAGAACGGCCGGATGGCCGGCTACGAATCGGTGCGCTCGTTGCCCAGCGCAGCGCAGAAGCGGCGGGCCGAGGCGCTCTACGCGCGGCTGCGGGCGGGCAAGCCGGCGGTGCCCAGGCTGGACGACTGGACCTACGAGCTGCTGCGCGCCTGGCCGTTGCTCTGTGCGGCGATCGCCATTCTGGGCGTCCACTTCCTGCTCGCCGGCCCTTGGCTCCTGGCCTTCATCGCCGCGGTGCTGTGCGCCCTTGGCGTCTACCAGCTGCACAGCCGCCGGCAAGCGATTCGCCAGACCCTGGCCCAGCACCCGAAAGCCTTCACCGACAGCCTGGTGGCCCTGACCTACAGCGACAACCGCGGCGCGCAGGCCTTGCTCGACCTAGCCATGATCAGCGAGGAGGCGCGCCTGCAGACCGCCTTGACGCGCCTGGAGGATGCCGGGGTCAGAGTCAAGGAGCGGGCGTCCCAGGCCGCGGACCTGTCGCGCTCCGGGGCCGAGATGCTCGACCAGCAGCGCAGCGAGACCGATCAGTCGGCCACCGCTATCAACCAGATGACCGCCACCATCCAGGAAGTCACCCACAATGTGCAGAACACCGCCCATGCCGCTGAGGAGGCCGAGCGCCTGGCCCAGCAAGGCCGGCAGTTGGCCGGCGGCAGTCTGGAGTCGATGTCGCAGATGGCCCAGTCCGTGGTGGATATCGGCCTGGCGGTCAGCGAGCTGGCCGATGCAACCCAGTCGATCGGCAGTGTCGCCGATGTGATCACCTCGATCGCCGAGCAGACCAACCTGCTGGCCCTCAACGCCGCCATCGAGGCGGCGCGGGCCGGCGAGCAAGGGCGGGGCTTCGCGGTGGTCGCCGACGAGGTGCGGGCGTTGGCCGGGCGCACCCGCGAGTCGACCGAGCAGATTCACGGCATCATCGCCACCCTGCGTGCCGGCGCCGACCGTGCGGTCGCCACGGCCGGCCGGGGCGAAGATATTTCCCGGACCAGCGTGGAGAGCGTCGAGGCGGTGCGCAGTGCGCTGGACGGCATCAGCGAGTCGGTCAGTCGCATCACCGGTATGAGTCAGCAGATGGCCGCGGCGTCCGAGCAGCAGAGCCAGGTGGCCGAGGACATCAACCGGCAGATCACCCGGATCGCCCAGCTTTCCGATCGCAGCGCCGAGCAGGCGCATCGGGGAGCGGCCATCGGCAAGGAGCTCGAAGACATGGCCGAGTACCTGCACAGCCTGGCCGAGCGCTTCAACCGCTAAGGGCGTCAGAGCGTGCTCGTCCGGCAGGGGCGGATGCGCCGCCAAGCCTGCCGGGCGATGTGGGACGCGGGCGTGTGGCACACTGCGCGGCAGAGGAGATACCGATGCCACGCCCCCACTGTCCACGCTGCTGCCGCCCGCTCGATCATTGCCTGTGCGCCCTGATTCCCCGACTCGACAGCCATACCCGCGTACTTATCCTGCAGCACCCGAGCGAAGTCGGGCATGCCTTGAATACCGCGCGTTTGGCTGCGCTGGGTTTGGGCAATGCCGAGTTGCGGGTGGGCGAGGTGCTCGAGGGTTTGCCGCAGCTGCTCGCTCAGCCCGGCTACCGGCCCTGCCTGCTGTTTCCCGGGGAGGGCGCGCAGCCCCTGGCGCAGTTCGCGGAGGCAGGGCAGGGCACGCCGCCGCTGCTGGTGGTGCCCGACGGCACCTGGCGCAAGGCGCGCAAGCTGCTGCACCTGAATCCGGCGCTGGCGGCCTTGCCGAGAGTGGCGCTGCCACAGGGGCTGTCCTCGCGCTATCGCCTGCGCAAGGCACCGATGCCGGGCGCCTTGTCCAGTATCGAGGCGATTGTCCAAGCGCTGGATATCCTCGAGGCGCCGGCGCGTTTCGACGCCTTGCTCAAGCCCTTCGAGGCCCTGATCGAGGGGCAGATAGCGGCCATGGGTGAGGAGATCTTCAGGCGCAATCACCTGCGCGACTGAAAGGGGCCCGTGCGACGAGGGCTGGCGGAATCAGCGCCGGCGGATGCGTTCGAGCAGCAGGCTGCCGTCCTCCAGCAGGCGGCCGCGGACCTGGACATAGTCGCCCGGTTGCGGCGAGTCCTCGACGCGGGTCGCGCTGGTGATCTTCAACGCCAGTCCGTCCAGCCGCCAGTTCGCTTCCAGTCTGCCGTGCAGGCGCAGCCTGGCCCCGCGTGGAACCGGCGCTGGTTTGCCCTGGGCGTCGCGGGCGCCCTGGTCGATCCAGGCGACGATCAGGGCTATCTCCTCCTCGGCGAGAAAGGGCGGGCCGTCGAAGGGCATGCGTGGCCGCGCCTGGCCGCGAATACGTCGCACCAGTTCGCTGGCCTCTGCCGAGCCGGGAACCACGCGCGCGCGTTCGCTCTGGGCCAGGGTCGATGCATAGTCGACCAGCGAGTAGCCCTCCGGCGCCGGCCCCATGATGCCTTGGGGGGCGTGGCACTTGGCGCAGCGGCCGATGAGGATCGGCTGGACATCGCGGTAGTTCACGGTCAGCTCGGACGCAGGCCGTTGCTCGGCCGCCCCGGCAGCGGGCAGCGCGAGCAGCAGGCCGACAACCAGCAGACGAGCGGGGTAAGTGGACATGATCCGAACCTCATGGACGACCTGCGGATACCCCGAAGCCTAGTCGGCGGGGTCGTAGCCTGAGGTCGTGCGCCGACCAGTCGACTGGCTTGTTAGTCGTGCTCGGACTGCGCCCTGGCGGGGGCGCGCGGCGGGCGCCGGCGCAGCAGCGGGAAGGCCAGCAGCGCGATGCGCAGCCAGCGCCGCCAGTGGCTGCGGCGCATGCCCAGGGTCGCCAACAGCAGTGCGCCGCCGGTGGCCCAGAGCGGTGCGTTGCTGCCACCTAGCGTTTCGCGCCACTGCCGGCCGAGGTCTTGCGCCTGGTGCAGCGGTTGCAGCAGGCGCAGGGTTTCGTGACGCAGCTCCTGGCGATGCATTTCCAGGCGCATGCGCAGCAAGGCCTTGCGCAGCTCGCTGCGCGAGGCCTTGGCGGGCAGTTCCGGTGGGTTCATGGCAGCAATTGCTCGCGGTCGCGGGCCAGCTCTTCGAGGCTGGCGCTGAAGGGGGCGGGGGCCGTGCGCAGGCGATGCAGCAGGGCGAGCAGGCAAACCAGCAGCCCGACGCCGTAGAGTGCGCACAGGGCGATGATCACGCCGAGGCGATGACTGTCCCAGAAGGCGATCAGCACTGCGGCCGACAGGCCGATCAGCAACAGCAGGCCAAACAGCAGGCTCAGGCCGCTGAGCACCAGCAGGCGCAGGGTGTGGCTGCGCTGTTCGCTCAGTTCCTCGCCGAACAGGGCCAGGTGGCCATGCAGCAATCCCAGCAGGGCGCCGCCCATGCGGCGCGGCGAAGGGCCGCGCATCGGCGTGGCGGTCTGTGGGGCGGTTTGCTCCTCACTCATCAGCGGCGACTGATCAGCATGCCGAGGAGCAGGCCGATGGCGGCGGCGATTCCCAGCGTCTGCCAGGGGTGGCTCTGCACGTAGCCTTCGGTCGCCTGGACCGCGGCCTTGCCCCGCTCGCGCAGCGAGTCTTCGGCATTGTGCAGGGTGCTGCGTGCGCGACCCAGGCTGGTGCGAATCTGCTCGCGCAACTCTTCTGCTTGTTCGCCGGCCAGGCTGGCCGAGTGTTGCAGGAGCTTCTCGGTGTCGCGCACCAGGGCCTGGAACTCCTCGAGCAGTTCGTCCTGGCTGGATGCGTTTGCACTCTTGCGGGGCATGGGGCTCTCCTTCGACTGTTGAATGGATGGCGGCGAGTCCTGAGCAGAGGGGGCGAGTCTCTTTCTCAACCTGTCTGGTACAGCGCTTGCAGTCTGTTGGTGCGTACCCTCGGCTCGATGCTCTTTTATGGGGCTCTTCAGGACTTGTCAGAGATGCTGTGGTGCGTGGATAACTATTTGATAAATAAAGAATAAGTGCCTTAATTGTGTTTCGGCAGAGCCCTGTTTCGGGGCTGTCCGAGGCCGCTGCAACTGGAGCGGGGTGCCGGGTGTGCCGCTAAATGGTGCGCCTTGCATGCTGGCTGGTCCAGTTTGGTGCTTTTTCCCTAACCTCGGAGTGTTCTTCGCTGATGGAAGACATCAACAGTGCGGTGGAAACCCTGATTCACGGCTCCAATACCCTGTTCATCCTGCTCGGCGCGGTGATGGTGCTGGCCATGCATGCCGGCTTCGCCTTCCTCGAGGTCGGCACGGTGCGGCAGAAGAACCAGGTCAATGCCTTGTCGAAGATCCTCTCCGATTTCGCCGTGTCGGCCTTGGCCTACTTCTTCATCGGCTACTGGGTCGCCTACGGGGTGACCTTCCTCGAGCCGGCGAGCGTGCTGACCGAGGAGAACGGCTATGCCCTGGTCAAGTTCTTCTTCCTGTTGACCTTCGCCGCGGCGATTCCGGCGATCATCTCAGGTGGTATCGCCGAGCGTGCCAAGTTCGGTCCTCAGCTGTGTGCCACCCTATTGATCGTAGCCTTCGTTTACCCATTCTTCGAGGGCATGATCTGGAACGGCAACTACGGCCTGCAGGCCTGGCTGGAGGCACAGTACGGCGCCAGCTTCCATGATTTCGCCGGCTCGGTGGTGGTGCACGCGGTGGGCGGCTGGCTGGCTTTCGGCGCCGTGATCCTGCTGGGGCGCCGTGATGGCCGCTACCGCGATGGCCGTTTGGTGGCGTTCGCACCGTCGAATATCCCGTTCCTGGCCCTGGGGTCGTGGATACTGATCATCGGCTGGTTCGGCTTCAACGTGATGAGCGCCCAGACCCTGGGCAGCGTCAGCGGCCTGGTGGCGGTCAATACCCTGATGGCGATGGTCGGCGGTACCGTGGCGGCGCTGCTGGTCGGTCGCAACGACCCGGGCTTTCTGCACAACGGCCCCCTGGCCGGCCTGGTGGCGGTGTGCGCCGGTTCCGACCTGATGCATCCGGTCGGCGCCCTGATAACCGGCGCCGTGGCCGGCGCCCTGTTCGTCTGGGCCTTCACCGCCACCCAGGTCAAGTGGAAGGTCGACGACGTGCTCGGCGTCTGGCCGCTGCACGGCCTGTGCGGCGTGTGGGGCGGCATCGCCTGCGGCATCTTCGGCCAGCAGGCCCTCGGCGGCCTGGGCGGCGTCAGCCTGAGCAGCCAGCTGATCGGCACTGCGCTCGGTGTGGCGGTGGCCCTGGTCGGCGGCTTCCTGGTCTACGGCCTGCTCAAGGTCTTGCTGGGCATTCGCCTGAGCCAGGAGGAGGAGTACTACGGCGCCGACCTCTCGGTGCACAAGATCGGTGCGCTCAGCCAGGACTGAAGCGCGCTCCTGCATGAAAAAAGCCCGCCGACCGGCGGGCTTTTTCGTGCCTCGTCACGGCCGGGCAGGATGCAACTACCCGGTCGTGTTCAGCGGGGCGCTGCTCAGAGCAGCGGCAGGCTGTAGCTGACGATGAAGCGGTTCTCGTCCAGGTCATTGCCGATGTTCGAGCGTACGGTGGCGTTGCGTAGGCGCAGGCCGAGGTTCTTCAGCGGGCCATCCTGGATCACGTACATCAGCTCGCTGTTGCGCTCCCACTCCTTGCCTTCGCCGGCGGCGTTCAGACGGTCGATGTTGTCGCCGTTGAGGTAGCGGGTCATGAAAGTCAGGCCGGGAATGCCCAGGCCGGCGAAGTTGTAGTCGTAGCGCAGCTGGTAGGACTGCTCGTCCTTGTTGGCGAAGTCGCCGATCTGCACGTAGTTGACTAGGAAGGGGTCGGTGCCGTTGATATAGGCGTAGCCGGTGTCGCCGCTCATCTTCTGGTAGCCCAGGCCGAAGCTGTGGAAGCCCAGGGCATAGGTGAACAGGGCGCCGAAGGCCTTGTTGTCGACGTTGCTCGAACCGTCGTCGGTGGAGCGGGCGTAGCGCAGATCGGTCTTGAAACTCTGCTTGTCGGCGATCGGCAGCACGTGCACGACGTTGAAGATATGTTGCTTGTACAGCTGCTCCAGTTCGCCGTAATGGTAGGCACCGGTGAGGTTGTCGGTCAGCTTGTAGCTCAGGCCGGCGAAGTTGAAATCGTCGCCCTGGTTGCCCTTGCCGGTGAACTTGAAGTTGCGCTTGGCGCCGGCGTTCAGGCTGAGGTCCTGGAAGTCGGTGGAGTCGCGCTGGTTCAACTCGCGCAGCTGGCCGGCGTCGAGGGTCAGGCCGTCGATCTCCTGGCTGTTGATATGGCCGCCGAGGAAGGTCTGCGGCAGCAGGCGCGAGTCGTTGGCGGCCACGGTCGGCAGTTTGGGCATCAGTCCACCGATCTTGGCCACGGTCTTGGATGCCTTGACCTTGAGCGTCGCGGTGGCCTCCGAGTATTCGTCCGGGCCTTCGTCGCCGAAACTGTTGGGCAGCAGGTTGGTGCCGGCGCGCTCGTCGGAGGAGTCGAGCTTCAGGCCCAGGCCGGCGTAGGCGTCCAGGCCGAAACCGACGGTGCCTTCGGTGAAGCCGGACTCGGCCTTGAAGATGAAGCCTTGGGCCCACTCTTCGCGCTTGGACTGCTGAGCCGCGGTGGTGTCGCGCAGGTCACGGTTGAAGTAGAAGTTGCGCAGGTCCAGGCTGGCCTTGCTGTCCTCGATGAACTCGGCGTGGGCCAGGGACGGCAGGGCGAGGCTGGCGCCCAATGCGGCGAATGCGACAGCGCGGGCAAGAGGGGTCATGCTCATTGTTGTTGTTTCCTCATGGTGGGTCGGCAAATGACCGGTCGGTTATGGCGCTGTGAAATAAACCATGGTCGTAATCAGCTAGCCTTTAGACTTTGGTAGTCCCCGTTTCCTTTACCCGGGAGTGCTGGTGATTATTGGGGGCGGTCGGTGGGTAATGGCCCAGTTTCTGCTGCCGTCGGCGATCTATATGGCACTGCTGATGCAGGTCTGGCGTGCTCTATCGAGCCGTGCCGCTTGCTCGTTGACCTGGGAGGCCGGCCTGCGGGCGAGGTGGCCTGAGGATGCTAGACTGCTCTCCTCGTTGTTTGCGGAGGCGCGCGAATGCTCCCTGAATGCCAACTGTTCGGCACCCTCGGCTGTCACCTATGCGAAGTGGCCGAAGCCTTGTTGATCCCGTTCGTCGAGCACGGCTTGCTGGTCGAACTGGTGGATATCGCCGATCAGGAGGATTGGGTCGAGCAGTACGGCCTGCGCATTCCGGTGCTGCGCCGCTGCGACACCGGTGCCGAACTGGACTGGCCATTCGATGGCGAGCAGGTCGTGGCGTTTCTGCGCTGCAGTTGAGCTGTGTCGCTCGGGAGGCGTAGACACAAAAAAGCCCGCGCTAGGCGGGCTTTTTTGTGTCTCAACGACTGCAGCAAGCAATCGTGAAACTGGGATTTGGTCGGAGAGACAGGATTCGAACCTGCGACCTTCTCGTCCCGAACGAGACGCGCTACCAAGCTGCGCTACACTCCGAATAAGTCGAAATTGTACTGAAAAAGTTTTGTTGCACAAGGGGTTAGGCTGATTTTTTTCGCACGGCCTGGCGAAATGACCGACGGCTTCGCTGTCGTAGCCCCCCGGGCGGTTCGCACGGGGCGTGCCGCCGGGGGGCGCCACTCAGAGTTCGTGGATGGTCTGCACCTGATCCTTGTTCACCTTGGCGCGGGTGCCGTCGAGTTGTTCGAATTCGTAGAAGCCGGAGGCCTCGTCGTAGCGAGGCTGGTCCAGAGTCTGCAACTCACGGCCATCGTTCAGGGTAATCACGGACGGCGAGGCGCAACCGGCCAGCGTCACCAGGCTCAGGGTTAGCAGTATTGCCGGGATGGTCCGTCGCGTCATGGCGTGTCTCCTTACATGGATGAAGTCTACCCACCCTCAGACGGAGATTTGCCGCACTGGTTCCGTAACCGCTGTGTTAGCCGAGCAGTGCGGGGGTATTCAGGTTGGCCAGCCGCGGGTCGCCGGGAGGGCAGTCGACGGCCAGTGGCGCCAGCTCGCGCAGCCAACGCTGCGGGCTGCGTTCGCCGGCGCGCCAGGCCTGTTCCAGGGAGGCGCCGAGGGCGGTGGGGAGCAGGCAGAACAGGGGTTCCCAGTAACCGTCCTGACGGACCATGACCGGATGCGTACTGGCTTTATCTAACAGTGCCTCGAGCAGGGCACGGTCCAGGCAGGGGGCGTCGCACGGCAGCACCAGGAGCTGGGGATGACGGGCCACTTGCAGCCCGGCGCGAATGCCGGCCAGCGGTCCCTGGAAGTCCCGGTCGTCGTCCTGCACCAGCCGGTCGGCGAAGGGCGCGTAGCGCTCGGCATTGCGGTTGCACGAGATGATTAGATCGTCGGTCAGGGGCCGCACCAGATCGTGCAGCCAGGCGATCAGCGGGCGCCCGTGCCAGTCGAGCAGGCCCTTGTCGCGCCCGCCCATGCGTTGTCCGCGGCCACCAGCCAGCAGCAGCACGGAGCAGGGCGGCGAAACGGTGACGGCGGGCATGGCGGAGCCTCCTGGAGCGGGCCTGTGATATAACTCCGGGCATTATCCCCGATAACTGGAAGCCTGCCATGAACCATAAGGCCGAGGCGGTGTTCGTGCCGCTGAATATCGCCGTGCTGACCGTCAGTGACACCCGCAATCTGGACACCGACACCTCCGGGCAACTCTTCGTCGACCGTCTGCAGGAGGCAGGGCATAGGCTGGCCGCCCGCCAGCTGCTGAAGGACGATCTTTACAAGATTCGCGCCCAGGTCGCCACCTGGATCGCCGACGACCAGGTGCAGGTGGTACTGGTCACCGGCGGCACCGGCTTCACCGGGCGCGACAGCACGCCGGAGGCGGTCGGCTGCCTGCTGGACAAGCAGGTGGACGGTTTCGGCGAGCTGTTCCGGCAGATATCGGTGGCCGATATCGGCACTTCCACCGTGCAGTCCCGCGCCCTGGCCGGCCTCGCCAACGGCACCCTGGTGTGCTGCCTGCCGGGTTCGACCAACGCCTGTCGCACCGCCTGGGACGGCATTCTCGCCGAGCAGCTGGATGCGCGCCACCGGCCCTGCAACTTCGTCCCCCACCTGAAGCAGGCCGAGGCCTGCGAGAGCCGCGGATGAGCGGCGGCGAGCAGCCCGGCCTGTTGCCGGTCGAAGAGGCCCTGGCGCGCCTGATGCGTCTGGCCGAGGCGGCGCCGATCGGCGAGACCGAGCGAGTCGCCCTGGCCGACGCCGATGGCCGGGTGCTGGCCGAGCCGTTGGTCGCCGGCCTCGACCTGCCGCCCTGGGCCAACAGCGCCATGGACGGCTACGCCCTGCGCCTGGCCGACTGGCAGGGCGAGCCGCTGCCGGTCAGCCAGCGCATCCTCGCCGGCAGTGCGCCGGGGCCGCTGCAGCAGGGCAGCTGCGCGCGCATCTTCACCGGCGCGCCGCTGCCGGCCGGCGCCGATACCGTGGAGATGCAGGAAAACGTCGAGCTCGAAGGGGACGGCAGAGTACGTTTCTGCGAGCCCCTGAAGCCCGGACAGAACGTCCGCCCCCAGGGTCAGGAAACCCGTACCGGCGACCAGGTGCTGGCGGCCGGCACCCGCCTGGGGCCGATCGAGCTGGGCCTGGCCGCCTCGCTCGGGGTGGCCGAGCTGGCGGTGCGGCGGCGGCCGCGGGTCGCCGTGCTGTCCACCGGTGACGAGCTGGTCGAGCCGGGTCGGTCGCTGGGCCCCGGGCAGATCTATAACAGTAACCGTCGCCTGCTGATCGCCTGGCTGCAGCGCCTGGGCTGCGCGGTGGTGGACGGCGGCATCCTCGCCGACGACCTCGGGCAGACCCGCGCCGCCCTCGGGGCCTTGAGCGATGTCGACCTGATTTTGTCCACCGGCGGGGTGTCGGTGGGCGAGGCGGATTTCCTCGGCCTGGTCCTGCGCGAGGAGGGCGAGCTGAGCCTATGGAAGCTGGCGATCAAGCCGGGCAAGCCGCTGACCTTCGGGCGCTACCGCGGCGTGCCGGTGCTCGGCCTGCCGGGCAACCCGGCCTCCACCCTGGTCACCTTCGGCCTGTTGGCGCGCCCCTATCTGTTGCGCCGTCTGGGCGTGCAACGGGTCGCGCCGCTGGGCTTTGCCATGCCGGCGGGTTTCAGCTGGAGCAAGCCGGGCAAGCGGCGCGAATACCTGCGCGCGCGTCTGGAGAACGGCCGGGTGGTGCCTTATCCGAACCAGAGCTCCGGGGTGCTGCGCAGCGCAGCCTGGGCCGAGGGCATCGCCGAGGTAGTGGAGGGCACGACCCTGGCCGAGGGCGATAGCCTGCGCTTTATCCCGCTGAGCGAAATACTCGGCTAGCACGGGGCGCTGCGGGGTTGCGCGGCCCCGCCTAGGGCTGAGGCGTAGCCGCCTGGCGTCTGGTCTCGCGGAATTCGCCGGGGGTCTGTCCGGTCCAGCCCTTGAAGCTGCGGTGGAAGGAGCGCGCCTCGGTGAAGCCCAGGTAGCAGGCGATGTCCTGGATCGCCAGGTCGCTGCGCAGCAGGTAGTGCTCGGCCAGTTCCTGGCGCAGTTGGTCGAGGATCTGCTGGTAGCTGGTGCCGGCCTGTTGCAGGTGGCGCTGCAGGGTGCGCACCGTCATGTGGAACTTCTCCGCCACCCGCTCCTTGCGGGGCAGGCCATCCTTGAGCAGCAGGCGCAGGGCATTCTTCACGCGCTGCGGCAGTGGCTCGTCCTCGTCCAGTCCGGCCATCAGGGTCAGGGCGTGTTCTTCCAGGGTGCGCAGCAGGTTGGCGTCGGCCTGGCGTAGGGGCACGCCGAGGTATTCCTGCGGCACGATGAGGGCGTTGCAGGGGCGTTCGAAGTGCACCGGACAAGCGAATACCGCCTCGTACTCGGCCTGCTCGACGCCGTTCGGCAGGGCATGCTCGAACCACACCTCGCGCGGTGCGTGATCCGATTCGGCGATCCAGCGGGCGTACAGCAGCCAGGAGGCCAGCACGTTCTCCACCATGTGCCGGCGGATCTGCGCGCCCTGGTGGCGGCAGCTCCAGATCAGGCGGACATCATCGGCGGCGGTCTCGATGCGGCTTACGCCCATGTCGCCCACCAGCTTCTCGTAGGGCACGATGCGGCTCATGGCCTCGCCCAGGGTGGCGCAGTTCATGGCGATGTAGCCGAGCACGCTCCAGGAGCCGGGTTGTACGAAGCGCGCCGAGCGTAGGCCGAACAGCGGGTCGCCGGAGGCTTGCAGCAGGTGCGCCAGCAGCCGCTCGTGCGCTTCGCCCGGCAGGCGTTTGGCGTTGTCGCGCAGGTCTCCGGCGCCGATGCCGGCAGCTGTTAGCGCCGCGTCGATGTCCAGGCCGAGCCGTTCGGCGTGACGCAGGTATTTGAGCAGGGCGGGGATCGAGGTGTAGCCGAGGTTGTCCATGGCGCGTTCTGGTGGTGACTGTCTTGATTGGCGACAGGGCCTGTCCCGATTCGACAGTGACCCCTGGCGGCGGCTGGCTAGTATAGGCAGCCATCGATAATGATCGGAACAGGGGAGAGGCGCATGCGACGTTGGAATGGCTGGGGCGAGGAAACCACCGAGGTGCAGCTGCCGGCCCATGGCGAGGCGTTTCTCGCCGAACGGGTCGGCCCGGGTCAGGTGCTCGTCGATGCCAGTTTGGAGCAGGTGCTGGCCAAGGTGCCGCACTCGCGCCTGGTCGCCCATCCGCTGGTCAGCCTGGACGCCGAGACCCGCCTGCGTCACGCCCGCGGGCAGAGCCTGCCGGACTGGCTGGCGATGCGCTCCGGCGAGTTCGGCCAGTTCCCCGACGGCGTCGCCTTCCCGGAAAGCGCCGAGCAGATCCGCGAGCTGCTGGCCTGGGCGCGGCAGCAGAACGTACTGCTGATTCCCTACGGCGGCGGCACCTCGGTGGCCGGGCACATCAACCCGCAGGCCGGCGCGCGGCCGGTGTTGACCCTGTCGCTGGCGCGCATGAGCCGGCTGATCGAGATCGACGAGGACAGCCTGATCGCCACCTTCGGCCCCGGCGCCAACGGTCCCCAGGTGGAAAGCCAGCTGCGCGCGCGTGGCTATACCCTCGGCCACTTCCCGCAGTCCTGGGAGCTGTCGACCCTCGGCGGCTGGGTGGCCAGCCGCTCCAGTGGCCAGCAGTCGCTGCGCTACGGGCGTATCGAGCAGCTGTTCGCCGGCGGCGCGCTGGAGACCTTCGCCGGTACCCTGGAGCTGCCGAGCTTCCCGGCCTCGGCCGCCGGCCCGGACCTGCGCGAGATGGTGATGGGCTCCGAGGGGCGCTTCGGCATCATCTCCGAGGTCAAGGTGCGTATCACGCCCCTGGCCGAGCAGGAGCGTTTCTATTCGGTGTTCATGCCCAGCTGGGCGCAGGCGCTGCAGGCTATCCGCACCCTGGTCCAGGCCCGGGTGCCGCTGTCCATGCTGCGTCTGTCCAACGCCATCGAGACCGAAACCCAGCTGGCCCTGGCCGGCCATCCGCGGCAGATCGCCTGGCTGGAGAAGTACCTGGCGCTGCGCGGGGCGGGCGAGGGCAAGTGCATGCTGACCTTCGGCGTCACCGGCGCGCGGGCGCAGAACGCCGCCTCGCTGAAACAGGCCAGGCGCCTGCTCAAGGGCTTCGGCGGGGTGTTCACCGGTACCCTGCTGGGCAAGAAATGGGCCGAAAATCGCTTTCGCTTTCCCTACCTGCGCCATGGCCTGTGGGCCGCCGGCTATGCGGTGGACACCCTGGAGACCGCCACCGACTGGAGCAACGTCGACAGCCTGCTGAACAAGATCGAGGCCAGCCTGCGTCAGGGCCTGGCCGCCGAGGGCGAACGGGTGCACGTGTTCACCCACCTGTCCCACGTCTATGGCGAGGGGTCGAGCATCTACACCACCTATGTGTTCCGCCCCGGCGGCAGTTACGAGCAGGCCCTGGACCGCTGGCAACGGCTCAAGCAGGCGGCCAGCCGCACCATCGCCGAGAATCGCGGCACCATCAGCCACCAGCATGGCGTTGGCCGCGACCACGCGCCCTACCTGGCGACGGAGAAGGGCGAGCTGGGCATGGCGGCGTTGCAGGCACTGGCCGCGCACTTCGACCCGGAGCGCCGCCTGGTGCCCGGCGTGCTGCTCGAGGAGTGAACATGGACGGCTGGAATGCCGCCTGGCGCGAGCGCGCGTTGCCGGAGCTGGCGGGGTGCGACTGGGACCTGATCGTGGTCGGCGGCGGTATCTGCGGTGCCGGCATCCTTCGCGAGGCGGCGCGGCGCGGCTGGAAATGCCTGCTGCTGGAACAGCGCGACTTCGCCTGGGGCACCTCCAGCCGCTCCTCGAAGATGGTCCACGGCGGCTTGCGCTATATCGCCAAGGGCCAGCTCGGCCTGACCCGCGACTCGGTGCGCGAGCGTCAGCGCCTGCTGGCCGAGGCGCCGGGCCTGGTGGAGCCGCTGAGCTTCCTGATGGCCCATTACCGGGGACGGTTTCCAGGACCGAAGGTGTTCGGCGGGTTGCTGGCGCTGTATGACGCCCTGGCCGGCCGGCGCAACCATCTCTATTACCCGTTGCAGCAGCTGCGCTACCTGGCGCCCGGGCTCGAGGAGGAGGGGCTGCTCGGCGGCACGCGCTTCTTCGATGCGGTGACCGACGATGCCCGCCTGGTCATGCGTGTGCTCGGTGAGGCCCGCGGCGATGGCGCCGAGGCGTTCAACGGCGTGCGTGTGGTGGAGTTGCTGCGCGAGGACGGGCGGGTGGTCGGCCTGCTCGCCGAGGATCGGGAAAGCGGCCGCCGCTATCGCCTGCGCAGCCGCGCGGTGGCTCAGGCCACTGGGGCCTGGGCCGATCGCCTGCGTTGTGGCGGCGGCGCACAGGTCCGCCCGCTGCGCGGCAGCCACCTGCTACTGCCGGCCTGGCGGCTGCCGGTGGCCCATGCCTTCAGCTTCATGCACGGGGAGGATGGGCGGCCGGTGTTCGTCTTCCCCTGGGAGGGCGCCACCGTGGTCGGCACCACCGACCTGGATCATCGCGAGCCGCTGGATCAGGAGGCCTGCATCAGCGGCGCGGAGCTCGACTACCTGCTGGCCGCCTGCGCCCAGCAGTTTCCCGCGGCGCGGATCGAAGCTCGCGACCTGCTCTCGACCTGGGCCGGGGTGCGTCCGGTGGTGAGCGACGGCGAGGCCGGTCGCAGACCTTCCGACGAGACCCGCGAGCATGCGCTGTGGGTCGAGCCCGGTTGCGTGACCCTGGCCGGCGGCAAGCTGACCACCTTCCGTCTGCTGGCCCTGGAGGTGCTGCGGGCCTGTGCCGGTTTCGTCGGGCGGGAGGTGGCAGACCTGGGCGCGCCGACCTTCAGCCCAGGGCCCGAACCGGCCCTGGCGCAGCTGAGCCCGGCGCGGCAGAAGCGCCTGGCCGGGCGCTATGGGCGCGAGTTGCCGGGGCTGCTGACCTTGCTGGCCGAGGTCGGCGGCCAGGTCGTGGACGGCAGCGAGACGCTCTGGGTCGAGCTGGCCTGGGCGGCGCAGCATGAACTGGTGCTGCACCTGGACGATCTGCTGCTGCGCCGCACCCGGATCGGCCTGCTGCTGCCCGGCGGCGGTCAGGCGCAGTTGCCGCGCATCCGCGCGCTGTGCCAGGCGCGCCTGGGCTGGAGCGATGCGCGCTGGGGGCAGGAGGAACGGGACTACCTGGCGCTCTGGCGGCGCTGCTATGGCGTGCCGGCCGCTACCGCACCCCATCGACTGGACGAATGACAAGAAGGATTGCGCTTTGAGCGAGACAAGCTATTTGCTGGCCATCGACAACGGCACCCAGAGCGTGCGCGCCCTGCTGTTCGACCTGCAGGGCAACCTGGTCGGCAAGGGCAAGGTGGAGCTCGAGGCCTACTATTCCCAGCAGCCCGGCTGGGCCGAGCAGGACCCGGACTACTACTGGGCCAGTGTCGCCGAGGCCTGTCAGCGGCTGTGGCGGCAGCTGGACATCGATCGCCGCCTGATCAAAGGCGTGTCGTTGACCACTCAGCGCGGCAGCCTGATCCATGTCGATGCGACCGGTAAGCCGCTGCGTCCGGCTATTCTCTGGCTCGATCAGCGCCGCGCCGAGGTGGTGGCGCCGATCAAGGGGCGCTGGGGCTGGCTGCTCAAGCTGGTCGGTGCCGGTGAGGCGGTGGCGCATTTTCGCGCCCAGGCCGAGGTCAACTGGGTGGCCCAGCAGCAGCCGGAGGTGCACCGGCAGACCCACAAGGTGTTGCTGCTCTCGGGCTTTCTCACCCACCGCCTGTGCGGCCGCTTCGTCGATTCGCTGACCAGTTGCGTGGCCTATTTGCCGTTCGACTACAAGCGCCTGCAGTGGGCGGCGCCCGGCGACTGGAAGTGGCAGGCGCTGGCGGTGCGCCGCGAGCAGCTGCCCGAGCTGTATCGGCCGGGGGAGCTGCTCGGGCACATCTCGGCCGAGGCCAGCCGGCACACCGGCATTCCCGAAGGCTTGCCGCTGATCGCCGCCGGTGCCGACAAGGCCTGCGAGGTGCTCGGCGCCGGGTGCGTGGAGCCGCACGTCGCCAGCCTGTCCTACGGCACCACGGCGACCATCAACACCACCCGCAGCCGCTATCTGGAGACCACCCGGCTGATCCCGCCTTATCCGGCGGCGATACCCGGGCATTTCAACACCGAGGTGATGATCTTCCGCGGATTCTGGATGGTCAGCTGGTTCAAGCAGGAGTTCGGCCTGCACGAGACGCAGCGGGCCGACGAACTCGGGGTCGCCCCCGAGACGCTGTTCGACGAGCTGGTCAACTCGGTGCCGCCCGGCGCCATGGGGCTGATGCTGCAACCCTACTGGTCGCCGGGGATTCGCGAGCCGGGGCTGGAGGCCAAGGGCTCGATCATCGGCTTCGGCGACGTGCACACCCGGGCGCACCTGTACCGCGCCATTCTCGAGGGCCTGGCCTATGCCCTGCGCCAGGGCAAGGAGCGTATCGAGAAGCGTTCGGGCACCAGGATCACCCGCCTGCGCGTGTCCGGCGGCGGCTCCCAGAGCGATGCGGCCATGCAGCTGACCGCCGACATCTTTGGCCTGCCGGCCGAGCGACCGCACACCTACGAGACCTCCGGGCTGGGCGCGGCCATCGACTGCGCGGTGGGGCTGGGGCTGTATCCGGACTTTCCCACGGCGATCGCCGCCATGACCCGGGTCGGCCGCGTCTTCCAGCCCAGCCCGCAGGCGCAGCAGACCTATCGCGCCCTGTACCGCGAGGTCTATCTGCGCATGTATCGGCAGCTCAAGCCGCTGTACCGGCGTATTCGGGCCATCACCGGCTACCCGGCCTAGGCGCCGGGGCTAGGCGGGCGGTCATGGCGTGCGTCGATCCAGCGACTGCGGCGCCCAGGGGGCATGTATTGGCGCTGATGCTCCTTCGGTGGCTGCTGGGTTGGTCTGCCGGGCACTCTGGTTTCGCCGCGATGGCTCGGGCATCATGCCATCCGGCAAGGCCGCTTCAGTTTTGCCGCGTACAGCCGATAGCTCAGCCGTAGCTAGGCTCGACAACCCATAGGAGTACGCAATGGCCGGCATTCTCGACTCGGTCGATCAACGCACCCAGTTGGTGGGCGAGAACCGTCTGGAAATCCTGATGTTCCGCCTGGCCGGCCGGCAACTGTTCGCGATCAACGTGTTCAAGGTGCAGGAAGTCCTGCAGATGCCCAGGTTGACCCTGATACCGCAGCGCCATCGTTGCGTTTGCGGGGTGGTCAACCTGCGTGGCCAGACCTTGCCGGTGATCGATCTGTCCCAGGCCATCGGCATGCGCCCGCTGGTGCCGGACGAACGCAGCACCATCATCGTCACCGAGTACAACCGCTCGGTACAGGCCTTCCTGGTGGGGGGGGTCGAGCGCATCCTCAACCTCAATTGGGAGTCGATATTGCCGCCCCCCGGCGGGGCGGGGCGTCAGCATTATCTGACCGCGATCACCAAGATCGAGGATCAGCTGGTGGAAATCATCGACGTGGAGAAGGTGCTGGCCGAGATCGTGCCTTACAACACCCGGATCTCCAGCGAGCGCCTGAGCGATCCATTGCTGGCCCGGGCCCGCGGCCGCGAGGTGCTGCTGGTGGACGACTCCAGCGTGGCCCTGTCCCAGCTGCGCGATACCCTGTCGCAGCTGGGCATGAAGATGCATGTGGCCACCGACGGCCTCAAGGGCTTGCGCCTGCTCAAGCAATGGGCCGATGCGGGGGAAGTGCTGAGCGACAAACTGCTGATGGTCTTCACCGATGCGGAAATGCCGGAGATGGACGGCTACCGCCTGACCACCGAGATTCGCCAGGACCCGCGCCTGAAAGACCTCTATGTGGTGCTGCACACCTCGTTGTCGGGCAGCTTCAACGAGGCCATGGTGAAGAAGGTCGGTTGCGATGGTTTCCTGTCCAAGTTCCAGCCGGACAAGCTGGTCGAGGTGATTCGCCAGCGCCTGCTGCGCGACGAGCCCGCTGTCTAAGGGGGCTCGGCCAGGTGCCGGCGCAACCGTTCGATGCGCCGGCGGTTGACGCCGAAATCCGAGTAGCCCAGGCGTGAGGCCGAGCGCACCTCGACCGCCTGCTCGCCGATGAGAAACTCCACGTCGTCGACGAAGCGCAGCCAGCGGCTGCTGAACTCCGCACGCAGGTAGCGATCTTCCTGTGCCACCAGCCTGGCCCGTGGCTCTTGATCGAGCAGGGCGATCAGCCGTGCCTTGGTCTGTTGCGGGCTTCCTGGCAGCGCCAGCGGTGCAACCCGATGTTCGGCGTCCTTGGCCTGGCTGCTGACGCAGTTGGGCGAGTCCGGGCAGGGCGCCAACTGGCCGTCCTGCACCCCCAGGTGGTCGGGTGGGTGGCCGCCGCAGGCGCCCAGCATAGCCAGCGCGAGCGCCAGGCCAGGCTTGTGGGCAGGACGGCATACTCGTATAAGAACCTTTTGCCGAAGGGAAAGCTGGCTCATGTTGCGTCTCTCTGGGTTGTATCGTTATCCGCTGAAATCGGCCATGGCCGAGCCGCTGCGCGAGGCGCAACTGGACGCCCTGGGAGTCGCCGGGGATCGTCGTTGGATGGTAGTGGATGCGGCCAGTGGACGCTTCCTGACGCAGCGCCTGCTGCCGCAGATGACCCAGCTGCAGGCGCGCTGGCAAGGCGCCGAGCAACTGCGCCTGAGTGCCCCGGGCATGGCCGACCTGCTGGTCGCGGTGCCGGGTGAGCAGGCCGAACTGCGCGGGGTGACCATCTGGCGCGACAGCCTGCGGGTGCCGGATGCCGGCGAGGCGGCGGCCCGCTGGCTGAGCCAGGTGCTCGGGCGTGACTGCCGTCTGGTGCAGGTCTCCGAGGCCCGCGCGCGGCAGGTCGACACCGCCTATGCCGAGGTCGGCGACAAGGTGGCCTTCGCCGACGGCTTTCCCTTGCTGCTGATCGGCCAGGGTTCGCTGGACGACCTGTCCCGCCGGGTCGGCCGGCCTCTGGAGATGCTGCGCTTTCGCCCCAACCTGGTGGTCGAGGGGGCAGCGCCCTATGCCGAAGACGACTGGAAGCGCATTCGCGTCGGCACCCTGGAGTTTCGCGTGGCCAAGGGCTGTTCCCGCTGCATCATGACCACCCTCGACCCGCAGACCGGCGAACGCAGTGCCGACCGCGAGCCGCTGACGACCCTGCGCGGCTATCGCCAGCGCGAGGGCGAGGTGTATTTCGGTCAGAACCTGATCGCCTGCGGCAGCGGCGAGCTGGCCCTGGGCATGCCGGTCGAGGTCCTCGAGTAGCCGGCGCCGCGGCCGGTCACTGGTCGTCGAAGTAGCGCTCGTGCCAGCCGATCAGCGGCTGCGGGGCGTTGAGCTTCTGCCCGTAGATCACCGCGTAGGACAGCACGTTCTGCACGTATTGGCGGGTTTCGTCGAACGGGATGTTCTCGATCCACACGTCGTAGGCCAGGTGATCGGCGCCGCGCAGCCACTGGCGTACGCGGCCGGGGCCGGCGTTGTAGGCGGCGGAGGCGAGCACCCGGTTGCCGTTGAACTGGCCGTAGATCTGGCTCAGGTAGGCGGCGCCCAGCTGGATGTTGACCTCCGGCCGGTAGGCCAGTTGCGGCGATGACAGGGGGATGCCGAAGCGCCGCGCGGTTTCCTTGGCCGTGGCAGGCATCAGTTGCATCAGGCCCATGGCGCCGACGGGCGAGCGGGCGTCGGCCATGAAGGCGCTCTCCTGGCGGGTGATGGCGAACACCCAGCTGGAGTGGAGGCCGCGTTTCTTCGCCTCGCGGGTCAGCTCCGTGCGATGGGCCATGGGGAAGCGCACGTCGAGGTCGTCCCAGTACTGCGCCTGGCTGATGGTGCGGATGGCCGGGAAGTACCAGCCCTGGTCATAGGCCAGGCGGGCCTGGGCGACCAGCTCTTCGCGGCTGAACAAGCGGCTGACGTGGTACCACTCGCGGCGCCCGTCGACGATCTGGCCGCGGGCATGGAACTCCAGGGCGCGGCGGATGCCGGCGGCGTTGCGCACCTTCTGCAGCGTGTTGCGGTCCAGCGCCAGGGGCTTGTTGTTCAGCTGGTAGGGGGCCTTGACCTGGTCGGCGGCCATGAAACCGTAGAAGTCGCGCTCCTTGGCCAAGCCCTGGTAGAGGGGCTGGTGGCCGTTGCCGTTGGGTTGGGCCAGCTGCAGGCTGCGTGCCTGCCAGTAGCGCCAGCGGCTGGTCTGCGCCAAGTCGGCGGACATCTGTCGGGTCAACCGGTAGGCCTCGTCCCAGCGCCCTAGGCGCAGCAGCAGGCGCGCACGCCACTCGCTGACGGTGTTGTCACGCAGCTCGGGGTCGTACTTGGCCATCACCGCCAGGGCGCGGGCATCGAAGCGCTTGGCCAGGGTCAGGCCGATTTCGCGGGCGATCGCCACCTTTTCCTCGCTGGAGAACCTCATGCGCTGGGCATAGCCGTCGAGCAGGCTGAGGGCCTTCTCCGGATCCTGGCGGGCCAGGCGGCGCAGGCCCAGGCCGACCACGTCGGCCATGGCGGCGTCGGCCGGCGCGAAGCGCGCGGTCTGGGCGAGCAGCAGCGGCTTCTGTGCCACCTCGACCAGCAACTGACCCTGTTTGCCCAGGGTCGGCAGGCTCTTGATCAGGTATTGGGCCAGGCCATAGTTGCGCGCTTCGGCGGCCAGCTTGGCTCTCTGCCAGCGCTTCTGCTCGGTGAGCTGGCCGGCGGCTGTCCAGCGCTCGAACAGTCTGTCGCAGGCCTCCGGCTGGGATTTGCCGACCAACCAGAGCTTCTCCGCGGTGGCATAGCCCTCGGCGGTCAGGCCGTGGCCGAGCTGGTACTGGCCGTACAGGCAGTCCAGCTCGGTGAAGTTCAGTGCCGGGTCGTAGTGGTTGACGAAGCGCTGCCACTCGCCGCGCTCGGCCAGCCAGCGCAGCCAGCGCAGCTTCATCCAGCCGGCCTGGGGCAGGTCGCCGTGCTCGGCGAGGAATTTCTCTATCTCCTCATTGCTGGCCGATTTCAGACGGGCGGTCAGTTCGTCGTAGGCTAGATAAGGTTCCAGGGGGTAATCGCGCAAGGCACTGGCATAGCGCCGATAGGGCTCGCTGTTGCCCTTGGCCAGGGCCCGCTTGGCCTCGTCGTAGTATTGGCGCTGTTGCTCCAGGCTGGCGGCCTGGGCCGAGGCGAGCGTGGCGGCAAAGAGGCAGAGGCAGGACAGCAGGGGGAACAGGCGACCGCGCATGACACTTCCAGGCTTGGCAGATGAGTGGGCGCCGGCATGGCCGGCGCGGAATTCACCTAGCTTAGCCTTTTGCCCGGGGGCGACGAAAGCGCGGCACCGGCTGGAGCGCGCATGAAATTGGCCGCAAACCTCAGGCCCATCTCGGTTAGAATGCGCGCCCAGTTTTTGTCGCGGCCCTTGGGCTTCGACTAATCAGTTTCTGTGCTGATCACGGACGGAAAGTCGGGAGTCTCGGCGCAATCGGCGCATGTTCCCAGACCTTGTCCGCCGGTTCAGTGCCTGTCGTATTCGAGGCGTGCCATGACCCTGCTCAAGTTCACCGATGTTTCCCTGGCCTACGGCGCCATGCCGCTGCTGGACCGGGTGTCCTGGCAGATCGCCCGGGGCGAGCGGGTGTGCATCATCGGCCGCAACGGCACCGGCAAGTCCAGCCTGTTGCGCCTGGTCAAGGGCGATCGGCAGGCCGACGATGGCGAGATCTGGCGGGCGCCGGGACTTAAGATCGGCGAGTTGCCCCAGGAACTGCCGCGTGCCGATGAGCGCACGGTGTTCGATGTGGTCGCCGAGGGTCTGGAGGGAGTCGGCGCCCTGCTCGCCGAATACCATCACCTGAGCCAGAACATCCACAGCGATGCCGATCTGGACAAGCTGATGCACGTCCAGCAGGAGCTCGAGGCGCGCGACGGCTGGCGCCTGCAGCAACTGGTCGAAAGCACCCTGAGCCGCCTGCAGCTGCCGGCCGACAAGACCCTGGCCGAACTGTCCGGGGGCTGGCGCCGGCGCGTGCTGCTGGCCCAGGCACTGGTTTCCGAGCCGGACCTGTTGCTGCTGGACGAGCCGACCAACCATCTCGACATCGGGGCCATCGCCTGGCTGGAAGAGGCGCTGCTGGGCTTCGGCGGTGCGGTACTGTTCATCACCCACGACCGGGCCTTCCTGCAGAACCTGGCCACGCGCATCCTCGAACTGGACCGTGGCGGTCTGATCGACTGGAACGGCGACTACGCCAGCTTTCTGGTGCACAAGGAGCAGCAACTGGCGGCCGAAGAGACCGCCAATGCCCTGTTCGACAAGCGCCTGGCCCAGGAAGAGGTGTGGATTCGTCAGGGCATCAAGGCCCGGCGTACCCGCAACGAGGGCCGCGTGCGTGCGCTCAAGGCCATGCGCGCCGAGCGCAGCGAGCGCCGCGAGCGTCAGGGCAAGGCGAGTATCCAGCTGGAGGCCGCGGAGAAGTCCGGCAAGCAGGTGATGGTGGTCGAGCATGTGGGCTTCGCCCACCCGGGCGGGCCGAAGCTGGTCGATGATTTCTCCATGGTCCTGCAGCGCTCCGACCGTATCGGCCTGCTCGGCGCCAACGGCACCGGCAAGACCACCCTGCTCAAGCTGTTGCTCGGCGATCTGCAGCCCACCGAAGGCAGGATCGAGGTCGGCACCAAGCTGGAGGTGGCCTACTTCGACCAGCTACGCCATCAGCTCGAGCCGGAGAAGACGGTGATCGACAACGTCGCCGAAGGTCGCGACTTCATCAGCATCGACGGGCAGAATCGCCATGTGCTGAGCTACCTGGGCGACTTCCTGTTCAGCCCGCAGCGCGCCCGCACGCCGGTCAAGGCCCTGTCCGGCGGCGAGCGGGCCCGTCTGTTGCTGGCCAAGCTGTTCAGCAAGCCGGCCAACCTGCTGGTGCTGGACGAGCCGACCAACGACCTGGACGTGGAAACCCTGGAGTTGCTGGAGGAGGTGCTGCTGACCTTCCCCGGCACGGTACTGATGGTCAGCCACGACCGCGCCTTTCTCGACAATGTGGTCACCAGCACCCTGGTGTTCGAGGGCGAGGGACGGGTGCGCGAGTATGTCGGCGGTTACCAGGACTGGCTGCGCCAGGGCGGTTCGGCGCGCCTGCTGGGTGTCGGCGAGAGCAAGGGGGGCAAGGCCGAACTGGCTTCCGCGGTGGTCGCGCCGACGCCGGCGCCGGCCGCTTCCGAACCTGCCGCGGCTCCCGGGAAGAAGAAGCTGAGTTACAAGCTGCAGCGCGAGCTGGAGGCGATCCCCGGGCAGATCGATGGGCTGGAGGCGCAGATCGCCGCCTTGCAGGAGCAGGTCGGCGACCCTGCGTTCTACCAGCAGCCGGCTGAGGAAACTGCCGCGGCCCTGGCGCGGCTGCAGGCGCTGCAGGATGAACTGGATCAGCTTTTGGAGCGTTGGGCCGAACTCGAAGGCTAAAACCGTCGACAACTCGTTCGAAAACCCTCAAACAGGACACTTGGAAGTCTGGCGGAGCAAGGCATGGCCATCGAGTACCGGTTCACTCTCGACGACGAACATCAGTTCACCTACCACATCGAGCTGGAGCGCGCCTATGACCCGGCGCTGGCCCAGGTCGCGCCGAAGTGGACCCGCCTGGAGCATCAGCAGTGCAGCAATTGCCCCTTGAGCCGCGACACCTTCAGCCATTGCCCGGCGGCTGTCGACCTGCATCGCGTGATCGAGGATTTTCAGGGCTTGCCGGCCTTCAAGAAAGCCCTGGTCTGGGTGCGCACGCCGGAGCGTGAGTACACCAAGCAGGTCGGGCTGGAGGAGGGCTTGCGGGCGCTGCTCGGGGTCATCATGGCGACCAGCGCCTGTCCGGTGCTGGGCAAGCTGCGGCCGATGGCGCAGAACCACCTGCCGTTCGCCAGCAATCAGGAATTCATCCTGCGGACCTTCTCCTTGTATCTGGCGCGCCAGTATTTCAACCATCGCGAGGGGCGCCATGCCGATTGGGAGCTGAAGGGGCTGGTGCGCATGTTCCAGCAGTTGCAGCTGGTCAATCAGGCGTTCTGGCAACGCATCCACGACACCTGCGAGGGCGACTCGAACCTGAAGGCGTTTTTGACCTTCTTCTCGATGGCATCGAGCATGACGGTGTCCCTGGAGACCCAGTTGCAGAAGATCCGCCCGCTGGTGATGAGCGCCGGCGACAGTTTCGAGTGACAGGCTGGCGAATGGCGCCGGGTGCGCCATTCGCCAAGCGGCGGTTTACTCGGGCTTGTTCAGGCGTACGGCCAGCACGTCGCACGGGGCGCCGTGCAGCACGTCGTTGGCGGTGGAGCCCAGCAGGAGGGCCAGGCCATGGCGGCCGTGGCTGCCGACCATGATCAGGTCGCAGCCCTGCTCCTCGGCCAGGCGGTGAATTTCCTGGCGCGGCTGGCCGTAAGCCAGGTGGCGCTGGTCGGCGCTGAGTTTCGGGTATTTCCCGGCGAAGCTGTCCAGGCGTTCGCGGGCCTGATCGAACTGCTGCTGCTGCAGCATCGACAGGTCCATCGGCACATCACCGCCAAAGGCCATGGCCATGGGTTCGACGACGTGCACCACGGACAGCTTGGCATGGCTGCTGGCGGCCAGTTTCTGCGCACGCTGCATGACCGGGTCGCATTCCTCGGTCAGGTCGACGGCAACCAGGATGTGCTCATAGGGCATGGGGTAACTCCTCGGATGGGCAAGCGATGAGAGTAATTATGACTGCATTGAAGGCTGACGACAGGCTTTTGCCTGCGAGATGGTACTTATGACCCTGTGGATAGTGTTGTTGCTCCTGGCTTGCGTGCTCAGTCCGCTGGCCTGGCTGATCCCGTCGCGGGCCCAGCGTGGGCAGATGGACGTGCGTCTGCAGGCCCGGCGCATGGGCCTGGCGATGCAGTTGTCGCGTCAGGAGTGGCCGTACTGGCTGGAGACAAAGCCGCCGAGCGCTTGTGCCCAGTATCACCTGGGGCGGCGTCGCGGCCAGGTGGACAGCTGGTGCTATTGGCAGGTCGAACCCGGCAGATGGCTGAACCAGTGGCGTGAGCCCTGCGCCGAGGCGTCCCTGGCCGAGCAGTTGGCGCGGTTGCCGGCCGATGTGTTCAAGGTCGAAGCCACGCCGCAGATGGTGGCCCTGTGTTGGGGCGAGCGGGGGCAGGGCGATGCGCTGCAGAGCGTCTACGACTTCCTGCGGGCGCGCGCCTAGGGAACAAAGAGCGGCCCGACGCAAGGGGCGGGCCGCAGGGGTGGCCAGGCAGGCCGGAAAGGTCGTGGGCGGCACGCCGAGTTATGGCTGCTTGGCCGCATACTGGGCGGATACACGCTCCAGTCCTTCGATGATGCTGTCCGAGTACTTGTTGACGAGGAAAGGCACGCTGTTCTCGTTGTAGTTCATCAGCGATTTTTCGATATAACGCCACTTGGTGGCGACAGAGTCGAGGGTCTGCTTGAGCTGAGCGCTGTTCTGCGTGGCCTGTTCCAGGCTCGCCAGGCGCTCGGCGAACTGGCTGACCATCTCTTCGATGGGGCGGACTTCGCCGCCGCCAATGAATGTCGCCCCCACCGAGGCGCTACGGGAGGCGTAGTCCACGGCGATGGCCTGCATCAGCAGGCTCTGCTCACGGCTCTGTTGGGTCAGGGCGGCCGTCCTGTGGCCGCTTTCCTGCTGGATCTTGTTGTACAGCTCGTTACTCAGGGCCAACAACTGTTGGTTGCTGGCGCTCAGGTCGGCCACTGGCTGCAGGTCGGTGTAACCCCGCTGCCTCAATGCCTTGATCAGTCGGTTGAGTTCGCTCTGGTAGTCCTGCCATTGCTGCGCGAGCTGGGTGAGCAGGACTTTCGAGCCTTCGCCCGGCATGTCCGTCAGAGCCTGCAAGTGTTCGTTGGCCTGGCCCAGTGACTGCTCGATCATGCGCGCATAGCGTTGATCACCTTCCATGCCGTTGTACATGTAGAAGTCGCCCAGGGTTTTCTGCGCGACCAGGCGCAGCTGGTGCAGGTGGAGCAGGTTGCTGGCGGCGTCGGCGGCCTGGCTGGCGGCGCTGAACAGCGCGAGGCCGGTGGCGAGCAGGGTGCTCAGGGAAATGGCAAGCAGTCGGCTCGACATGGGAACTCCGTGTGCCCCTCTGGGGGTATTTGTTGTTTTTGTTGTTCCGCCTGCGCCATGCGCGAGCGGACTGGTACGACTGTACCCGGAGGAAAATCTTTTTGCTAGGCATGCGCTGGTTCACAGTCTGCGCCGCAGAGAGCCGTCGAATGCCGCGCAATCGATGCCGTTGCTCGCGCGTTTGCCGCCGTATGCCCGGGCGCCCAGGGCTTTCTGGGGGCGATGGGAGTCATCGGGGAGGGCGGAGTACGCTCGGCCAATTGACAAGCCGAGGCTTTTCCCCGAAGGTGTGCACACCCAAATCAAACGGGCGTATGAATTGAGCGTTTGCCTGAATCGGCAGCGCCTTTACAGTCCGAATATCGCGTCGGCGGGTGTGCCAGGCTGCTTGGGGCTATTCTCGACGGCAGTGCCGTGGGACAAGCTCACTGGTTGGCTCCGATGTGTACTGTTCAGCTTCCATACCGTGGAGATCAGTTGATGATTTACGAAGGTAAAGCCATCACGGTTAAGGCTCTTGAGAGTGGCATCGTCGAACTGAAATTCGACCTCAAGGGTGAATCCGTCAACAAGTTCAACCGTCTAACCCTGAACGAACTGCGTCAGGCGGTTGATGCGATCAAGGCCGATGACTCGATCAAGGGCGTGATTGTCAGCAGTGGCAAGGACGTGTTCATCGTCGGCGCCGATATCACCGAATTCGTCGACAACTTCAAGTTGCCTGACGAGGAACTGGTGGCCGGCAACCTGGAAGCCAACAAGATCTTCAGCGACTTCGAAGACCTCGGCGTGCCGACCGTCGCGGTCATCAACGGCATCGCCCTGGGCGGCGGCTTCGAGATGTGCCTGGCGGCGGATTACCGCGTCATGGCCGACAGCGCCAAGGTAGGCCTGCCGGAAGTCAAGCTGGGCATCTACCCGGGCTTCGGCGGCACCGTGCGCCTGCCGCGCCTGATCGGTACCGACAATGCGGTGGAGTGGATCGCCGCCGGCAAGGAAAATCGCGCAGACGACGCCCTGAAAGTAGGGGCCGTCGATGTCGTGGTCGCCGCCGACAAGCTCCAGGCAGCAGCCCTGGATCTGGTCAAGCGCGCCATCTCCGGTGAGCTGGACCACAAGGCCAAGCGTCAGCCTAAGCTGGACAAGCTCAAGCTCAACGCCATCGAGCAGATGATGTGCTTCGAGACCGCCAAGGGCTTCGTCGCAGGGCAAGCCGGCCCGAACTACCCGGCGCCGGTCGAGGCGATCAAGACCATCCAGAAGGCCGCCAACTTCACCCGCGACAAGGCCCTGGAAGTCGAGGCCGCCGGCTTCGTCAAGCTGGCCAAGACCTCGGTGGCCGAGAGCCTGATCGGCCTGTTCCTCAACGATCAGGAACTGAAGAAGAAGGCCAAGCACCACGACGAGATCGCCCGCGACGTGAATCTGGCTGCCGTGCTCGGCGCCGGCATCATGGGCGGCGGTATCGCCTACCAGTCGGCGGTCAAAGGCACGCCGATCCTGATGAAGGATATCCGCGAAGAGGGTATCCAGATGGGCCTGAACGAGGCCTCCAAGCTGCTCGGCAAGCGCGTCGAGAAGGGTCGCCTGACCCCGGCGAAGATGGCCGAGGCGCTCAACGCCATTCGCCCGACCATGTCCTACGGTGATTTCGGCAACGTCGACATCGTCGTCGAAGCCGTGGTCGAGAACCCCAAGGTCAAGCAGGCCGTGCTGGCCGAGGTGGAAGCTGCCGTCGGTGAGAATGCGATTCTCGCCTCCAACACCTCGACCATCTCCATCAGCTTGCTGGCCAAGGCCCTCAAACGTCCGGAAAACTTCGTCGGCATGCACTTCTTCAACCCGGTGCACATGATGCCGCTGGTCGAAGTCATCCGTGGTGAGAAGTCCAGCGAAGTGGCCGTGGCCACCACCGTGGCCTACGCCAAGAAGATGGGCAAGACCCCGGTCGTGGTCAACGACTGCCCGGGCTTTTTGGTCAACCGCGTGCTGTTCCCGTACTTCGGCGGCTTCTCCAAGCTGCTCGAGCTGGGCGTCGACTTCGTGCGCATCGACAAGGTCATGGAGAAGTTCGGCTGGCCCATGGGCCCGGCCTACCTGTCCGACGTGGTCGGCATCGACACCGGCCACCACGGCCGCGACGTGATGGCCGAAGGCTTCCCGGATCGCATGGCGGTCGAAGGTCGCACCGCGGTCGACGTGATGTACGAAGCCAACCGTCTGGGCCAGAAGAACGGCAAGGGCTTCTATGCCTACGAAACCGACAAGCGCGGCAAGCCGAAGAAGGTCATCGATCCGCAGGCATACGAACTGCTCAAGTCGATCGTGCGCGAGCAGCGTGAACTGAGCGACGAGGACATCATCAACTTCATGATGATCCCGCTGTGCATGGAAACTGTTCGCTGCCTGGAAGACGGCATCGTCGAGACCGCCGCAGAGGCCGATATGGGCCTGATCTACGGCATCGGCTTCCCGCCCTTCCGTGGGGGTGCGCTGCGCTACATCGACAGCATCGGTGTGGCCGAGTTCGTCGCCCTGGCCGACAAGTACGCCGATCTGGGCGCGTTGTACCACCCGACCGCCAAGCTTCGCGAGATGGCCGCCAACGGCCAGAAGTTCTTCGGTTAATCGCGGACAGACTAGAGCGAGAGTGAATTTATGAGCCTGAATCCTAGAGATGCAGTGATCGTCGACTTCGGCCGTACCCCCATGGGGCGTTCCAAGGGCGGCATGCACCGCAACACCCGTGCCGAAACCATGTCGGCCAACCTGATCAGCGGCGTGCTGGCGCGCAACACCAAGGTCGATCCGGCCGAAGTGGAAGACGTGATCTGGGGCTGCGTCAACCAGACCCTGGAACAGGGCTGGAACATCGCGCGCATGGCGTCGCTGATGACCCAAATCCCCCACACCAGCGCCGGCCAGACCGTCAGCCGCCTGTGCGGTTCCTCCATGAGCGCCCTGCACACCGCCGTGCAGGCAATCCAGACCGGCAACGGCGACGTCTTCGTGGTCGGTGGCGTGGAGCACATGGGCCACGTCGGCATGATGCACGGCGTCGATCCGAACCCGCACCTGTCGCTGTATGCCGCCAAGGCCTCGGGCATGATGGGCCTCACCGCCGAGATGCTGGGCAAGATGCACGGCATCAACCGTGAGCAGCAGGACGCCTTCGGTGAGCGTTCGCATCGTCTGGCGCACAAGGCCACCGTCGAGGGCAAGTTCAAGGACGAGATCATCCCGATGCAGGGCTACGACGAGAACGGCTTCCTGAAGGTCTTCGACTACGACGAAACCATTCGTCCGGAGACCACCCTGGAAAGCCTGGCCGCCCTCAAGCCGGCGTTCAATCCGAAAGGCGGCACCGTGACGGCGGGTACTTCCTCGCAGATCACCGACGGCGCCTCCTGCATGATCGTCATGAGTGCCCAGCGTGCCCAGGACCTGGGCATTCAGCCGATGGCCGTGGTGCGTGCCATGGCCGTGGCCGGTGTCGACCCGGCGATCATGGGTTACGGCCCGGTGCCGTCCACCCAGAAGGCCCTCAAGCGTGCCGGCCTGAGCATGGCCGACATCGATTTCGTCGAGCTCAACGAAGCCTTCGCCGCCCAGGCCCTGCCGGTGCTGAAGGACCTCAAGCTGCTCGACAAGATGGAGGAGAAGGTCAACCTGCATGGCGGTGCCATTGCACTGGGCCACCCCTTCGGTTGTTCCGGCGCCCGTATCTCCGGTACCCTGCTGAACGTGATGAAGCAGAACGGTGGTACCTTCGGCGTGTCCACCATGTGCGTGGGCCTCGGCCAGGGCATCACCACCGTCTTCGAACGCGTCTAGGCGACCCCGTCTAAGCGTTGGTGGACACAAGACCGGGGCCCAGTGCCCCGGTTTTTGTTTGTCGGCACTAAGTTTTTTCAAGGAATTCTGCGATGCAGCTACAGGCGGGTCTTTATCGTCATTACAAGGGGCCTGAATACCGGGTGTTCGGAGTGGCTCGTCATTCCGAGACCGAGCAGCAGATGGTGGTCTACCAGGCTCTATACGGCGATTTCGGCTTGTGGGTGCGGCCGCTTTCGATGTTCTGCGAGGAGGTCGAGGTCGATGGCCAGCGTGTGCCGCGCTTTGCCCTGATTCGGGCGGAGACACCGGTTTTCAGCGGCCCCTGAGCCGACATCGGGGCATGGCCGCGCTTGACCTCGACTTTAGCGCCACTATATATAGCGGTGCCGCGTGAGGCGCCTCCCGCCTTTCATTCTTTCGCATTCAGGAATTTTCTGATCCATGGGTAAATCGCTGGTCATCGTGGAATCCCCGGCCAAGGCCAAGACCATCAACAAGTATCTGGGCAGCCAGTACGTGGTGAAGTCGAGCATCGGCCATATCCGTGACCTGCCCACCAGTGGCTCGGCGAGCGCGGCGAAGGAGCCGGCCAAGCGCGGCAAGGCTGCGGCAGGCGAAGCGCCGGCGCTGTCACCCAAGGAAAAGGCCAAGCGCCAGCTGTTCGCCCGCATGGGTGTCGACCCGGAACAGGGCTGGAAGGCCAAGTACGAGATCCTGCCCGGCAAGGAGAAGGTGGTCGATGAGCTGCGGCGCCTGGCCAAGGAAGCCGACACCATCTATCTGGCGACCGACTTGGATCGCGAGGGGGAGGCCATCGCCTGGCACCTGCGCGAGTCCATCGGCGGCGACGACAGCCGTTACAAGCGCGTGGTGTTCAACGAGATCACCAAGAAGGCGATCCAGGAGGCCTTCGCCGAGCCGGGCGAGCTGGATATCAACCGGGTCAATGCCCAGCAGGCGCGGCGCTTCCTCGACCGCGTGGTGGGCTATATGGTTTCGCCGCTGCTGTGGGCGAAGATCGCCCGCGGCCTGTCCGCCGGCCGCGTGCAGTCGGTGGCGGTGAAGCTGGTGGTCGAGCGGGAGAAGGAGATCCGCGCCTTCGTCCCGGAAGAGTACTGGGAAGTGCACGCCGACCTGGGCACGGCCAAGGGCGACAGCGTGCGTTTCGAGGTGGCCCGGGAGAACGGCGCCGCCTTCAAGCCGTTGAACGAAGCCCAGGCCATGGCGGCCCTGGCCACGCTCAAGGCGTCCAGCTACAGCGTCGCCAAGCGCGAGGACAAGCCGACCAGCAGCAAGCCGTCGGCGCCCTTCATCACCTCGACCCTGCAGCAGGCGGCGAGCAATCGCCTGGGCTTCGGCGTGAAGAAGACCATGATGATGGCCCAGCGCCTCTACGAGGCCGGCTACATCACCTATATGCGTACCGACTCGACCAACCTCTCGGCCGATGCCGTGAGCATGGTGCGTGACTTTATCGAGAACGAGTTCGGCAAGCAGTACCTGCCGGCCAAGCCCAACCTCTACAGCAGCAAGGAGGGCGCCCAGGAAGCGCACGAGGCGATTCGCCCGTCCGACGTCAACCTCAAGCCGACCCAGCTGTCCGGTATGGAGCGCGATGCCGAGCGTCTCTACGAGCTGATCTGGCGCCAGTTCGTCGCCTGTCAGATGCCGCCGGCCGAGTACCTGTCGACCACGGTCACCGTGACCGCGGCGCAGTTCGAGCTGCGGGCCAAGGGACGCATCCTCAAGTTCGACGGTTACACCCGGGCGATGCCGCAGCAGAGCAAGCCGGGCGAGGACGGTGTGCTGCCGGAGATGAGCCAGGGCGAGTCGCTCGAGCTGCTCAAGCTCGATCCCAGCCAGCACTTCACCAAGCCGCCGGCACGTTATTCCGAGGCCAGCCTGGTCAAGGAGATGGAGAAGCGCGGCATCGGCCGGCCTTCGACCTACGCGGCGATCATCTCGACCATCCAGGACCGCGGCTACGTCGCCCTGCACAACCGCCGCTTCTACTCGGAGAAGATGGGCGAGATCGTCACCGAGCGCCTGTCCGAGAGCTTCGCCAATCTGATGGACTACGGCTTCACCGCCGGTATGGAGGAGCACCTGGACGATGTCGCCCAGGGCGAGCGCGAGTGGAAGCATCTGCTCGACGAATTCTATGGCGACTTCAAGGGCAAGCTGGAGGTGGCCGAGGCCAGCGACAGCGGCATGCGCGCCAACCTGCCGACCCCGACCGACATCGCCTGCCGCGAGTGTGGTCGACCGATGATGATTCGCACCGCCTCGACCGGCGTGTTCCTCGGCTGCTCGGGTTACAGCCTGCCGCCGAAGGAGCGTTGCAAGTCGACCATCAACCTGATCCCGGGCGATGAGATCGCCGCGGACGACGAGGGCGAGTCCGAATCCCGGGTGCTGCTCGGCAAGCATCGTTGCCAGAAGTGCGGCACCGCCATGGATGCCTACTTGATCGACGAGACACGCAAACTGCATGTCTGCGGCAATAATCCGGACTGCTCGGGCTATGAGATCGAGCAGGGCCAGTACCGCATCAAGGGCTACGAGGGGCCGAGCCTGGAGTGCGACAAGTGCGGCAGCCAGATGCAGCTCAAGACCGGGCGCTTCGGCAAGTTCTTCGGTTGCACCAACAGCGAATGCAAGAACACCCGCAAGCTGCTCAAGAGCGGCGAACCGGCACCGCCCAAGATGGATGCGGTGAAGATGCCGGAGCTCAAGTGCGAGAAGGTCAACGACACCTACGTGCTGCGGGACGGGGCGTCGGGTCTGTTCCTCGCCGCCAGTCAGTTTCCGAAGAACCGCGAGACCCGCGCGCCGCTGGTGCTGGAGCTGATTCCGCACAAGGACGAGATCGACCCGAAGTACCACTTCCTGCTCGAGGCACCGAAGAAAGACCCGGAAGGTCGCCCCGCGGTGATTCGTTACAGCCGCAAGACCAAGGAGCAGTACGTGCAGTCCGAGGTCGAGGGCAAGCCCACGGGCTGGCGTGCCTTCTATGACGGCGGCAAGTGGAAAGTGGAAGACAAGCGCTGATCATTCTGCGCGCGCCGGCGAGCTGCGGGCGCGCGTATAGTGATCGGGTAAGTCGTGGAGGGCGTTTCGATGGCCAATGAACTCTATACCCGTACCAACCAGAAGATCTTTTACGCCGGCCTGTCGCTGGAGTCCTGGCGCCAGGCGCAAGAGGGGCGGGCGCTGAACGCTCAGGCACTGATTCAGGCCGAGCGTGAGGCGGTCCTGTTTCACCTGTATGGGGCGCTGCTGGGGCTGTGTCACGAAATCGCCGGCTATTACCGCTTGCCGGAGCGCACCGCGCCGCGTGCCGAGCAGTTGCTCAGCCGCGCGGTACTGGAGGCGGCGCCGAGTCCCGAACTGGCCGAGCTGGTCGAGTTGGCGCAGCAGCCGGAGACCTGGCTGGCGCAGCTGTTGCGGGCCTACGCCGGGCTGTTCCAGCCCCCCCAGGGCGAACAGAAGGCCAAGGTCGATCCGGCTGCGCCGCTGATCGAGGCGGTCAGCCTGGACCGCGAAGAGCCGCCGCTGGCGAGGGAGACACTCGAGGCCTGGCGTCAGCAGCTCAAGGTGCTGGCACAACGCTTTCGCGAGTCGCTCACCGAGTGGTGAGGCGGCTCTGGATGGGCGGGCTAGGGTGAAGCCTGGCCGGCTGTTACAATGCCGGCCTTACGTGGAGAGCCGAACCAATGTCTACATCCTTTCTGGAAATTGTCGAATTGCCCGATGGGCGCATAGCCCTGCGTCGAGCGGAGGATGAGGAGGCGCTGGTGGTGCTGGATTTCTCTTCCGATGCCAAGGCCTTCCTACAGGGGCAGCACGTCGAGGTGGCCAAGGCGATGTTGAACGTGGGCGTGCAGATGGCCGGCCGCTTGGCCGAGGGCGACTTCCAGCATGAGCAAGAGGCGCGCGTGCTGCACTGAGGTGTCTCGGGGCGCATCGTTCTCGGCATGGCTGCCGACCATGCTCCCGCATGCAATAGCGTGCTTGCCGCTTCCAGGCCAGGACTGCTCTCTAGCTCGGCTCCGGCGCTTTTCGCTACTTTTCTCTAGCCCAGGCTGATATTCAGGCTCTGTGCCCGGCCTTGCCGAGCGGCCTGTTCGAGCCGCCGTCGGGCCTGCCGCTCCAGCGGATGCAACCAGCTGACCACCGTATGGCTGCGCCCCAGCGCCAAGGCTTCCTCGGCCAGTTGCAGGGCGCTGCGCCTGTCACCCGGCTGCAAAATCAGGATACGTTCGCGGTTAAGTCCCGCATCGCGCAGCCAGCCTTGTGTCAGGGAGCGGGGTGGGGCGATCAGCGTCAGCCAGCGTGCATCATGGTTCTCGCTCAGTTCCCGCAGGATGGGGGCGAGCAGGCTCAGGCAGTGTCCGGCAGCGCCGCGCAGCGATAGTTCGCTGAACGCCTCGGGTTCCGTCTCGGCCAGCAGTGCCGAGGCCGGCGCGGCGAGAAAGGCATCGAACAGGGGGAGTTGGCTTCGGTTCAGCGGCTGCGGGGACTGCATAGGTGCTCCTCTAGCGGCGAATGACGCCGACACTCAGGCCTTCGATGACCAGCTCCTGCTCTTCCAGATTCACCTCGATCGGGGCGAATTCGGGATTCTCGGCGAGCAGCCAAACTTTGTTGCCATCGCGCTTGAAGCGCTTGACCGTGACCTCGTCATCGAGGCGGGCCACTACCACTTGGCCGTTGCGGGCCTCGCGGGTGGTGTGCACGGCGAGCAGGTCGCCGTCGAAGATGCCGATGTCCTTCATGCTCATGCCGCGCACGCGCAACAGGTAGTCGGCGCGGGGGTGGAAGAACTCCGGATTGATGCGGCAGGATTCTTCCACATGCTGCTGTGCCAGAATGGGAGCGCCGGCCGCGACCCGGCCGATGACCGGCAGGCCTTCCTCTTCTCCGCTCGGTTCGAAGCCGGGTATGCGAATGCCGCGGGAGGCGCCCGGAGTCATCTCGATGGCGCCCTTGCGGGCCAGGGCCTTGAGGTGCTCTTCGGCGGCGTTGGGTGATTTGAAGCCGAGCGCCTGGGCGATTTCCGCGCGAGTCGGCGGATAGCCGTTGTCTTCGAGGCACTGCTTGATGAAGGCGAGAATCTCTGTTTGCCGCGGCGTCAGTTTCAGCATGTCTGGGCTCTGTTTTTTTATACAGTGACTGGGATTATATACAGTGCAGGCGACTTGGCAATCCACCTTTTTCGCCCCGGTCCGGATTCGGCCTTGCACTTTGTTGAGGACTGCTTGTTACTTGGCTTTCATTCCGTGCGTCTTGTTCTGCTGTCCGGGCTCGCTATCGTGCAGTGTGACTGGTCGGCCGAAAGGCGGCTCGTGCGGCTTGACAAGGAGGCGGTATGAAACGTATGTTTCAAACAAGTGTTTGTCAGGTGCAAGGTCATGGCTCAGTCGGAAACCGTTGAACGCATTCTCGATGCCGCGGAGCAGCTGTTCGCGGAGAAGGGCTTCGCCGAGACCTCGCTGCGGCTGATCACCAGCAAGGCCGGGGTCAACCTGGCGGCCGTCAACTACCATTTCGGCTCGAAGAAGGCCCTTATCCAGGCGGTCTTCTCGCGCTTTCTCGGGCCGTTCTGCGTCAGTCTCGAGCGCGAACTCGATCGACGCCAGGCCAAGCCCGAGGGCAAGGCCAGCCTGGAGGAGCTGCTCGAACTGCTGGTCGAGCAGGCCCTGGCCGTGAAGCCGCGCAGTGGCAACGATCTGTCGATCTTCATGCGCTTGTTGGGCTTGGCGTTCAGCCAGAGTCAGGGCCATCTGCGCAAGTATCTGGAAGAGGTGTACGGCAAGGTCTTTCGCCGTTACATGCTCCTGGTGCACGAGGCCGCACCGCGTATTCCGCCACTGGAGCTGTTCTGGCGGGTGCATTTCATGCTCGGCGCGGCGGCATTCAGCATGTCCGGGATCAAGGCCCTGCGGGCCATGGCCGAGACCGATTTCGGGGTGAATACCTCGATCGAGCAGGTGATGCGCCTGATGGTGCCGTTCCTGGCGGCGGGCATGCGCGCTGAAAGTGGGCTGGCCGACGAAGCTCTGGCTACGGCGCAGCACAAACCGCGAGTCAAGGGCACGGCCGCATCCGCCAAGGTTTGATACGCAGCGGGTGGGCGTGGCGGGTGTGATCCGCTAAGCTAGCCGCCCATGCGCGCTCTCGATCTTCTGCATATCTCCCTCGCCGACCAGTGCCTGTACGGCTTTGCCGACGGGCAGCTGTTGCTGCGTCTGCCGGTTTCCACGGCGCTCAACGGTCCCGGCGAGCTCAACGGCTCCGGCTGTACCCCGCGGGGGCTGCACCGGGTCCGAGCGAAGATCGGTGAGGGGCTGCCACTGGGCGCCGTGTTGCGCGGGCGGCGCTGGACCGGCGAGCTGTGGTCGGCCGAGTTGGCCGTGCGCTTCCCCGAGCGCGACTGGATTCTCAGCCGCATCCTCTGGCTCAGTGGCTGCGAGCCGGGGCGCAACAGGCTCGGCGTCGTGGATACCTTCCGCCGCTATATCTACCTGCACGGCACCCCGGACAGCGAGCCGATGGGCGAGCCGCGTTCCCATGGTTGCATACGCCTGCGCAATGCGGATCTGGTCGAGCTGTTCCCGCGGGTGCCGTTCAACTGTGCGGTGCGCATCGAGGAGGCGGCTTGTCCGGACTGGGCGGCGGCTCCCCTCAATTAAGGATTTCTAGTGAGTTCAAGCATGCAAGGTTCGCTGATGCTGGATATCGACGGCACCTGGCTGACCGCCGAGGACCGTCACCTGTTGCGCCAGCCCGAGGTGGGCGGGCTGATTCTGTTCGCGCGCAATATCGAACACCCGCGCCAGGTGCGGGAGCTGTGTGCGGCGGTTCGCGCCCTGCGCCCCGATCTGCTGCTGGCGGTGGATCAGGAGGGCGGGCGCGTGCAGCGCCTACGCCAGGGTTTCGTGCGTCTGCCGGCGATGCGCGCGGTGGCCGACAATCACAATGCCGAGGCGCTGGCCGAGCAGTGCGGCTGGGTCATGGCCACCGAGGTGCTGGCCGCCGGCTTGGATCTGAGCTTCGCCCCGGTGCTGGATCTCGATCACCAGCGTAGCGCGGTGGTCGGCAGCCGCGCCTTCGAGGGCGATGCCCGGTGCGCTGCCATGCTTGCCGGCGCCTTCATCCGCGGCATGGCGACGGCGGGTATGGCCGCTACCGGCAAGCATTTCCCCGGCCATGGCTGGGCCGAGGCCGACTCCCATGTGGCGATTCCGGTTGATGAGCGCAGCCTGCAGGATATTCGCGCCAGCGACCTGCAGCCCTTTGCCCGTCTCAGCGGTCAACTGGCCGCGGTAATGCCGGCCCATGTCATCTATCCCCAGGTCGACAGCCAGCCGGCGGGCTTCTCGCGGCGCTGGCTGCAGGACATCCTGCGCGGCGAGCTGAAATTTGCCGGGGTGATCTTCAGCGATGACCTGTCCATGGCCGGCGCCCATGTCGCCGGCGATGCCGCCGGGCGCATCGAGGCGGCGCTGGCGGCGGGCTGCGACATGGGCCTGGTGTGCAATGACCGGGCCGCTGCGGAGCTGGCCCTGAGCGCCCTGCAGCGCCTCAAGGTCAGCGCGCCGGCGGGGCTGGCGGGCATGCGCCGCCGGGCCTTTCCGGGGACCGAGTATCGCCAGGACCCGCGCTGGCTGCAGGCTCTGGCCGCGCTGCGTGCCGCCCAACTTATAGATTGAGGACGATGTGATGACTGTTTACGCCATTATCGGCGGTACCGGCTTGACCCAACTGGATGGTCTGACCATCAAGTCGGCCCTGAACCTCGATTCGCCCTACGGCCAGCCTTCGGCACCGGTGCTGCGCGGCGAGTACGCCGGGCGCGAGGTGCTGTTCCTCGCCCGCCACGGCCATCCGCATCGCATCCCGCCGCACCAGGTCAACTACCGCGCCAATCTCTGGGCGCTGAAGGAGGCCGGTGCCCAGGCGATCATCGCGGTGAACGCGGTGGGCGGCATCCATCCGGCCATGGGTACCGGGCACTTCTGCGTGCCGCATCAGGTCATCGACTACACCTCCGGGCGCGCCCACACCTTCTACGAGGGCGAGCTCGAGCATGTCACCCATGTGGACTTCAGCCATCCCTACGATGCGACCCTGCGCGACAAGCTGTGCGGCGCCCTGGCGGCCGAGGGGTGCGCCTTCAGCGGTCACGGCGTCTACGGCTGCACCCAGGGGCCGCGGCTGGAGACCGTGGCGGAGATCGCCCGCATGGAGCGCGACGGCTGCGACATCGTCGGCATGACCGGGATGCCCGAGACGGTGCTGGCGCGCGAGTTGTCGCTGCCCTATGCCTGCCTGTCGCTGGTGGTCAACCCGGCGGCCGGCAAGTCCACTGCGCTGATCACCATGGCCGAGATCGAGCGGGCGCTGGACGAGGGGATGGGCCAGGTCAAGGCGGTGCTGGCGCGGGTGCTGGCCGGGTAAACCGGCGACTGGATGAAAAAGGGCCGCATCGCGCGGCCCTTTTTCGTGGCGTCGGGTTACAGCGGTTTGACGCGAATCAGCAGGCCGAGGCTGCCGTGGTCCAGGAAGGTCAGCTCGCCGCTCTTCAGGCGGCTGTCCTGCTTGAGGCGCTCGCTGCCGGAAAGCAGCCCGCTGGCGTCGAAGCTGTTGATCCAGAGGTCGGCCTCCACGTCGATGAAGCGGGCCTGCTTGAGGCTCAGGGTGCCCTCCACCGGGAAGTGGCCGAACTGCTCGCTGCCGGTACTCAGCGCTACCCGGCTGGGGGTGCCGGAGAGGTGCTGCGACCAGGCCCTGTGCAGCAGCACCTGATAGCCGTTGCCGGGGTTGAGTCTGCTGGCCTCGCTGTTCAGCGTGGTGCCGCGTTCGCTGCCGGCGTCGATGGGCTGAGCATCCCGGGCCCAGTCGTCCGGGGCTGGCTGGCTGGCGGGTACCGGCTCGCCGGCCTGACGGAAGACGATGACCTCGACCTGGTACAGGCCTTCGGCGAAGGTCGGGGTGGCGAGCAGCATGAGCAGGGTGAGCGGCAGCAGGGCCAGGGTGCGGAGTGCGCGCATGGTTCAGTCCTTAAGCGGCGGGGATCAGACGCTCGAAGAGCGCTTCCAGGGTATTGAAACGTTGTTCCGGGCGCTCCATCGGCACCTGGAACCTGAACAGGGTGGCGCCTTCGAACTTGTAGCGGGTCGGCGCGCTCTGGATCAGCTTGATCAGGGTCAGCGGGTCGACGCAGGTGTCCGCAGCGAACTCGACACGCCCGCCCTGGGGGCCGGCGTCGACCTTCTTGATGCCCAGGGTCTCGGCCCGCAGCTTGAGCAGGGTCAGGCGCACCAGGTTCTTGGTCGGCTCCGGGAGCAGGCCGAAGCGGTCGATCATCTCCACCTGCAGCTCCTTCAGGCCGTCCTCGTCGGCGGCCGAGGCGATGCGCTTGTAGAGGATCAGGCGCGCGTGCACGTCCGGCAGGTAGTCCTCGGGAATCAGCGCCGGCACCCGCAGATTGATCTCCGGGCCACCGCCGAGCGGCTGCTCCAGGTTGGGCTGCTCGCCCTTGCGGATGGCCTTGACGGCTCTTTCCAGCATCTCCATGTAGAGGGTGAAGCCCACCGCCTGGATCTGCCCGCTCTGGCCGTCGCCGAGCAGTTCGCCGGCGCCGCGGATTTCCAGGTCGTGGGTGGCCAGGACGAAGCCGGCGCCCAGGTCCTGGGCATTGGCGATGGCCTCCAGGCGTTTCTGCGCGTCGTCGGTCACCTGCTTGCGCGGCGGCGTCAGCAGGTAGGCGTAGGCCTGGTGGTGGCTGCGGCCGACCCGGCCGCGCAACTGGTGCAGCTGGGCCAGGCCGAACTTGTCGGCGCGCTCGATGATGATGGTGTTGGCGCTGGGCACGTCGATGCCGGTCTCGATGATGGTCGAGGCGATCAGCACGTTGAAGCGCTTGTGGTAGAAGTCGCTCATCACCTGTTCCAGCTCGCGTTCGCGCATCTGTCCGTGGCCGATGCCGATGCGCGCCTCGGGTACCAGCTCGGCCAGGTCGGCGGCGCACTTCTCGATGGTCTTCACGTCGTTGTGCAGGTAGTAGACCTGGCCGCCGCGCAGCAGCTCGCGCAGCAGCGCCTCCTTGATGGTCGGGTTGTTCTGCTCCATGACGAAGGTGCGCACCGACAGACGGCGCGCCGGCGGGGTGGCGATGATCGACAGGTCGCGCATGCCGGAGACCGCCATGTTCAGCGTTCTCGGAATGGGGGTCGCCGTGAGCGTGAGGATATCCACCTCGCTGCGCAGGGCCTTGAGCTGCTCCTTTTGGCGCACGCCGAAACGGTGCTCCTCGTCGATGATCACCAGGCCCAGGTTGGCGAACTTGACGTCGTCCTGAAGGAGCTTGTGGGTGCCGATGACGATGTCGACCTTGCCCTCGGCCAGCTGGGCCATGGCCTCGCCGACTTCCTTGGCGCTCTTGAAGCGGCTCATCACCTCGACCTTCACCGGCCAGTCGGCGAAGCGGTCGCGGAAGCTGTTGTAGTGCTGCTGGGCCAGCAGGGTGGTGGGTACCAGCACCGCGACCTGCTTGCCGCTGTGCACGGCGATAAAGGCGGCGCGCATGGCCACCTCGGTCTTGCCGAAGCCGACGTCGCCGCAGACCAGGCGGTCCATCGGCTTGCCCGCCAGCATGTCTTCGCGCACCGCATCGATGGCGGCCTGCTGGTCCGGGGTTTCCTCGAAGGGAAAGCCGGCGCTGAAGGTGACGTAGTCGAGCTGTGGGTCGCTGAAGGCGAAGCCTTCGCGGGCGGCGCGGCGGGCGTAGATATCCAGCAGCTCGGCGGCGACATCGCGCACCTGTTCGGCGGCCTTGCGCTTGGCCTTCTGCCAGGTCTCCGAGCCGAGGCGGTGCAGCGGCGCCAGGGCGTCGTCGCTGCCGGTGTAACGGGCGATCAGGTGCAGGCTGGCGACCGGCACGTAGAGCTTGGCCTCCTCGGCGTATTGCAGGGCGAGGAACTCGGCGCTCTGGCCGTCGATTTCCAGGGTGACCAGGCCCTGGTAGCGGCCGACGCCGTGGTCGATGTGCACCACCGGCGCGCCTTCGCGCAGCTCGGTGAGGTTCTTGATCACGTTGTCGCCGGCGTCGCGGGTCTTCTCCCGGCGGCGACGCTGCATCACCCGCTGGCCGAACAGCGGGCTTTCGGCGATCAGTGCCAGGTCGTCGAGCAGCAAGCCCTCGTCCAGCGGGGCGATGCAGATGGCCAGGCGCTCGGCGCTGGCGCCGAACTCGGCCCAGCCCTCGACCGTTCTGGGCTTGAGCTTGAGGCGCGCGAGCAGTTCCAGCAGCACTTCGCGGCGTCCCGCCGATTCTGCGCAGAACAGCACCCGCCCCGGGTGCTCCTCGATGAAGCGGCGCAGCGCTGCCAGGGGTTCGCTGGCCTTGGCCTGGATCGCCAGGTCCGGCAGCGGCCGGGCGACGAAGCGCTGGCGACCGACACCGGGCTCGATGTCGTCCTGGCTGACCACCACCCGCGGCCAGTCCTTGAGACGGGCGAAGCAGTCCTCCACCGGCAGGAAAATGTCGGCCGGCGGCAGCAGCGGGCGCTCGGGGTCGACCCGGCGCTCCTCGAAGCGGTTGCGGGCATCCTGCCAGAAGTGCTCGGCGGCCTTCTCCACCCCCGGCAGGGAGAACACCTGGGTGTCCTGGGGCAGGTAGTCGAACAAAGTCGCGGTCTGCTCGAAGAACAGCGGCAGGTAGTACTCGATGCCGGCCGGGGTGATGCCGGTACTCAGGTCCTGGTAGATCGGGCAGCGGCGGAAGTCGACGTCGAAGCGCTCGCGAAAGCGCCCGCGGAAATCGGTGACGGCCTTCTTCTCCAGGGGAAATTCGCGGGCCGGCAGCAGCTTGATCGACTCGACCTTGTCCACCGAGCGCTGGGTCTCCGGGTCGAAGGTGCGCAGGGTCTCGATCTCGTCGTCGAACAGGTCGATGCGATAGGGCTGCTCGCTGCCCATGGGGAACAGGTCGATCAGCGCGCCGCGCACGGCGAACTCGCCGTGCTCGTAGACGGTGTCGACGCAGCGGTAGCCGGCCGCCTCCAGGCGCAGGCGCATCTGCTCGACATCGAGCTTCTGGCCCACATCCAGCACCAGGCTGCTGCCGAGCAGGAAGCTGGTCGGCGCCAGGCGGTGCAGGGCGGTGGTGATGGGCACGACCAGCACGCCGTGCTTGAGCTCCGGCAGGCGGTAGAGCGCGGCGATGCGCTGGGAAATGATGTCCTGGTGCGGCGAGAACAGGTCGTAGGGCAGGGTTTCCCAGTCGGGGAAGTGCAGCACCGGCAGTGTCGGGGCGAAGAAGCTCAGCTCCTGCTCCAGGCGCTCGGCGCTCTGGCTATCGGCGGTCAGCAGCAGGGTGAAGCGCCGGGCGGCGCTGGCGGCCTCGGCGATGGCCAGGCTCAGGGCGGCGCCGGGTAGGTTGCCCCAGTGCTGTTTTCCGGCGGAGGCCGGCAGGGGCGGCAGGCGCAGTACGGACGTGGTCGGTGAAGACACGGGCGGCTCACGGTCGTGGTACAAGGCCGGCGATTGTAGCGGGGCAGGGCGTATCGTGTCAGTCGCGACAGGCGCGCATTGCTCATGCCTGCGTGCGCCGTCATAATGTAGCCCCTTTTTTCAGCCCCTACATGTGGAAGGTACTGCCCGTGACTCAGAAGCCCGACCAGTGTCTTGGTGAGTGGATCGATCGAGAAGCCCTTGCGGAAGCGATGATTCCGATGATTGGCCAGCTCTACCGCAACAACAACGTGGTCACCTCGATCTACGGCCGTAGCCTGATCAATCGCTCCGTCATCCAGATCCTCAAGGCCCACCGTTATGCCCGCCATCGCCTGGATGGCGATGCCGAACTGTCGGTGCATGACACCTTCCCGATGCTCAAGACCATGTGCGAGCTCAAGCTGGGCGCCGCCTCCGTGGACCTGGGCCGGATGATGGCCAAGTACCTGCAGGAAGGTGCCGGTCGCGGCATCGAGCAGTTCGTGCGCGACGAGCTGGGCTCCGTGGCCGGGCAGCAGAATGCCGTGGCGCGCAAGGGCACCGACGTGGTGCTCTATGGTTTCGGTCGCATCGGCCGCCTGCTGGCGCGCATCCTGATCGAGAAGACCGGTGGCGGCGATGGCCTGCGCCTGCGCGCCATCGTCGTGCGCAAGGGTGCCGAGAACGACCTGGTCAAGCGCGCCAGCCTGCTGCGCCGCGACTCGGTGCATGGTCCCTTCGATGGCACCATCACCATCGACGAGGCGAACAACACCCTGACCGCCAACGGCAACCTGATCCAGATCATCTACTCCAACGATCCGGCGTCCATCGACTACACCCAGTACGGCATCCAGGATGCCCTGCTGGTCGACAACACCGGCAAGTGGCGCGATGCCGAGGGCCTGGGCCAGCACCTCAAGTGCCCGGGTATCGACCGCGTGGTGCTGACCGCGCCGGGCAAGGGCGAGCTGAAGAATATCGTGCATGGCATCAACCATGGCGACATCACCGCCGACGACCGCATCGTCTCGGCCGCATCCTGCACCACCAATGCCATCGTGCCGGTGCTCAAGGCGGTCAACGACAAGTACGGCATCGTCAACGGTCACGTCGAGACCGTGCACTCCTACACCAACGACCAGAACCTGATCGACAACTTCCACAAGGGCAGTCGTCGTGGTCGCAGCGCCGCGCTGAACATGGTGATCACCGAGACCGGTGCGGCCACCGCCGCGGCCAAGGCGCTGCCGGTGCTCAAGGGCAAGCTGACCGGCAACGCGATTCGCGTGCCGACGCCCAACGTGTCCATGGCCATCCTCAACCTCAACCTGGAGAAGGCCGCCAGCCGCGAGGAGATCAACGAGTACCTGCGCTACATGGCGCTGCACTCGGATCTGCACAAGCAGATCGACTTCGTCAATTCCCAGGAAGTGGTGTCGACCGATTTCGTCGGCTCGCGCCATGCCGGTGTGGTGGATGCCGATGCGACCATCGCCAACGACAATCGCGTGGTGTTGTACGTGTGGTACGACAACGAGTTCGGCTACAGCTGCCAGGTCGTGCGCGTGATGGAAGACATGGTGGGCGTTAACCCGCCGGCCTTTCCGGGCTAAGGCTTAGGCAGGCGTGTAAAAAAACGGGAGCTTCGGCTCCCGTTTTTCATTTCCGGGTCGGCGCTTCAGTCCGCCAGCAGGCGGTTTCGCAGGGTATCCGACAGGCCGTCGGGCGCCAGCCAGATGCCCAGGTAGGCGTCTGCCAGTTCGGTGTTGCGGCTGAAAAAGACGGTCTCGCCGTTGCGCTCCAGGTTCAGGCCGCTGCCGGCTGCGTAGTTCAGTGCGTAACGGTCGCCGCGGCGGATGTCCCGAAAGTTGGTGTGTAGGGCGTCCAGTTCCAGTTGCAGGCGCCGTAGCGAGTCGCTGTCCTGCTGCCTGCGCAAGATGCGCCAGGCGGCCTTTATCACGTCTTCGCGGTCAATGTCGCGAAAGTAGTAGAGCTCCAGGCGCTTGCTGTGCCGCGCGGCGAGTGCCTGGCGCGGGCTTATCCGGGGGGCGGTATAGAGTGCGGCGGCATAGGCGTCGGTCCACAGGTAGGTGAGTACGCTCTGATTCTTCAGTTCCAACTGGGTTCGGTCGAGCGCATATTGCGCCGGAAAGTTTGCCTCCCGTAGGCGCTCACTGTCGTCGGCCAGCAGGGGGAGGCTCGATAGGAGTAGGACGAGCAGTGGCAGCGATCTGGGCATGGCGGTGTTGGTGCGCGGTCGATGCCCCTGTTTCGCTCTTTCGGGCCCTTGCGTCAAGTTGTCGCTGCTGTGCCTACTTGACTGAAAACTCAAAAAAAGCAAGCGCTTGGGTGGTCAGCCAGTGGCCGTCTCTCTATAATTGAGCGGATTTTTTACCCGCGTTCGACACTCCAGTTCTCACCGATTGCTGGCTCGCACTGGTTTTCGATATGAGCCGCTCCAAGTGTCGGTCGTATTCTAAAAAAAGCTTATAAATCAGTGGTTAGGCAAACCTATGATCAAAATTAAACATGGGCTCGACTTGCCCATAACAGGCGCGCCGGCGCAACGCATCGAGGCCGGAAGGCCCGTGCGCAGCGTCGCCGTCATAGGCTTCGATTATCACGGTATGAAGCCTACGATGGAGGTTCAGGTCGGTGATCGGGTCAAGCTCGGTCAGGTGCTGTTTTCCGACAAGAAGACGCCCGGTGTGACCTACACCGCGCCGGGGGCGGGCGTGATCAGCGCCATTCACCGCGGCGAGAAGCGCGTCCTGCAGTCGGTGGTGATCGATCTCGACGGCGACGAGCAGGTAACCTTCGCCCAGTATCCGACCGCCCAGCTGGACAGTCTGAGCGTCGAGCAGGTGCGTGAGAATCTGCAGCAGTCCGGCCTGTGGACCGCGCTGCGTACCCGTCCGTTCAGCAAGGTGCCGGCCATCGACGCGGTGCCCAGCTCGATCTTCGTCACCGCCATCGACACCCATCCCCTGGCCGCCGACCCGTCCGTGGTGATCGGCGAGTACGCCAGCGACTTCGAGAACGGTCTCAAGGTGCTGAGCCGCCTGGGCAAGGTGTTCCTGTGCAAGGCCGAGGGCGCGAGCCTGCCGGGCGAGCAGCAGGCCAACGTCCAGGCCGAGGCCTTCGCCGGTCCGCACCCGGCCGGTCTGCCTGGCACCCACATCCACTTCCTCGATCCGGTCAGTGCCGGCAAGAGCGTCTGGTCGATCAACTACCAGGATGTGATCGCCGCCGGCAAGCTGTTCACCAGCGGCCAGCTGTGGGTCGAGCGCGTGGTCGCCCTGGCCGGCCCCGTGGTCGAGCAGCCGCGTCTGCTGCGCACCCGTCTGGGCGCCAACCTGGAGGAGCTGACCGCGGGTCAGCTGCAGTCGGGCTACAACCGGGTGATCTCCGGCTCGGTACTCGGCGGCCGCACGGCCCAGGGCGCCTTCGCCTTCCTCGGCCGCTACCACCTGCAGGTGTCCTGCCTGGCCGAGGGCTCCGAGCGCGAGCTGATGCACTACCTGCGTGCCGGGGTGAACAAGCATTCGGTGCTGAACGTCTTCGTCTCCAAGCTGATGGCGGCGAAGAAGTTCGCCTTCTCCACCACCACCAACGGCAGCCCGCGCGCCATGGTGCCGGTCGGCAACTATGAAGAAATCATGCCGCTGGACATCCTGCCGACCCAGCTGTTGCGCTACCTGATCGTCGGCGACACCGAGATGGCCCAGAAGCTGGGCTGCCTGGAACTCGACGAAGAAGACCTGGCGCTGTGCACCTATGTGTGTGCCGGCAAGTATGAATACGGCCCGATCCTGCGGGATAACCTCGCCCGTATCGAGAAGGAGGGTTAAGCCATGGGGATTCGCGATTTCCTCGACAAGATCGAGCACAACTTCGAGAAGGGCGGCAAGTACGAGAACTGGTATGCCTTGTACGAAGCCATCGACACCTTCTTCTATCGTCCGGGCAGCGTGACCAAGACCACCGCCCACGTGCGCGACGGCATCGACCTCAAGCGCATGATGATCACCGTGTGGCTGTGCACCTTCCCGGCGATGTTCTTCGGCATGTGGAACGCCGGCTATCAGGCCAACCTGATCTTCGCCAACAGCCCCGAGCTGCTGGCGGCCCAGGAGGGCTGGCGCTTCGCCCTGATCGGCTCGCTGGCCGGGTTCGACCCGAACAGCCTGTGGGACAACTTCGTCCAGGGCGCCGCCTGGTTCCTGCCGGTCTATGCGGTGACCTTCATCGTCGGCGGTTTCTGGGAAGTGCTCTTCGCCTCGATCCGCAAGCATGAGGTCAACGAAGGCTTCTTCGTCACCTCGGTGCTGTTCGCCCTGATCCTGCCGCCGAGCATCCCGCTGTGGCAGGTGGCCCTGGGCATCAGCTTCGGCGTGGTGATCGGCAAGGAAGTGTTCGGCGGTACCGGCAAGAACTTCCTCAACCCGGCCCTGACCGGCCGCGCCTTCCTGTTCTTCGCCTACCCGGCGCAGATGTCCGGCGATGCGGTGTGGACCACGGTCGACGGCTTCGCCGGCGCCACGGCACTGAGCCTGGCGGCCTCCGGCGGCATCGAGAACGTCATCGGCCAGGGCATCAGCTGGATGGACGCCTTCGTCGGCACCATTCACGGTTCCCTGGGCGAGACCAGTACCCTGGCCATCCTCATCGGCGGCGGCGTGCTGGTGCTGACCAAGATCGCCTCCTGGCGCATCGTCGCCGGCGTGATGCTGGGCATGGTCGGCCTGAGCCTGCTGTTCAACGCCATCGGTTCGGACACCAACCCGATGTTCGCCATGCCCTGGCACTGGCACCTGGTGGTCGGCGGTTTCGCCTTCGGCATGCTGTTCATGGCCACCGATCCGGTGTCCGCCTCCATGACCAATACCGGCAAGTGGATCTTCGGTGCCCTGATCGGTGTGATGGTGGTGCTGATCCGCGTGGTCAACCCGGCCTTCCCGGAAGGCATGATGCTGGCGATTCTGTTCGCCAACCTGTTTGCACCGCTGATCGACCACTTCGTCGTTCAAGCCAATATCAAGCGGAGGCTGGCACGCAATGTCTAGTCAAAAAGAATCCACCGTCCGCACGCTGACGGTGGCCCTGCTGGTGTGCCTGGTCTGCTCGGTGTTCGTCGCCGGCGCGGCCATCGCGCTGAAGCCGACCCAGGTGGACAACCGCCTGCTGGACAAGCAGCGCAGCATCCTGGCGATCGCCGGTCTCGGCGATGCCGCGATGAGCGGCAAGCAGGTCAAGGAGCTGTTCGCCAGCACCATCAAGGCGAAGCTGGTCGACCTGGAAACCGGCACCTTCTCCGATGCCCACGATCCGGTCGTCTTCGACCCGCTCACGGCATCCAAGGACCCGCAACTGTCCAGTGTGCTGCCGGCCAGCGAGGACATCGCCGGCATCAAGCGCCAGGAGCGCTTCAGCACCGTCTACGTGGTGGAGCAGGACGGTCAGGTGCAGACCCTGATCCTGCCGGTGCGCGGCTATGGGCTGTGGTCGACCCTGCACGGTTTCATCGCGCTCAAGGGCGACCTGAACACCGTGGTCGGCATGGGCTTCTACCAGCACGGCGAGACGCCGGGTCTGGGCGGTGAAGTCGACAACCCGAAGTGGAAGGGCCAGTGGCCGGGCAAGACCCTGTTCGATGCCAACGGCGAGTTGGCCGTGGCCATCGTCAAGGGCGGCGTCGATCCGCAGAGCCCGCAGGCCGAGCACCAGGTCGACGGCCTGGCCGGCGCCACCCTGACCAGCAAGGGGGTGGACAACCTGCTCAAGTTCTGGCTCGGCCAGAACGGCTTCGGTCCGTTTATCGCTAACCTGCGCGCAGGGGAGGCTTGATCATGTCGCAGCCGACTATTAAAGAAGTCCTGCTCAACCCGATCTTCAACAACAACCCCATCGGCCTGCAGATCCTCGGGATCTGTTCGGCCCTGGCGGTGACCTCGAACCTGCAGACCGCCCTGGTGATGTCCGCGGCGCTGACCTTGGTGACCGGGTTCTCCAACCTGTTCATCTCGATGATCCGCAGCCAGATCCCCAGCTCGATCCGCATGATCGTGCAGATGGTGATCATCGCCTCCCTGGTGATAGTGGTGGATCAGGTGCTCAAGGCCTACGCCTTCAGCCTGTCCAAGCAGCTGTCGGTGTTCGTCGGTCTGATCATCACCAACTGCATCGTGATGGGCCGTGCCGAGGCGTTCGCCATGCAGAACCCGCCGGTGCTGTCGTTCTTCGACGGTATCGGTAACGGTCTGGGCTACAGCGCCATGCTGATCGCCCTGGGCATCATTCGCGAGCTGTTCGGCGCGGGCAAGCTGATGGGCTACGAGATCATTCCGGTGGTCAACGACGGCGGCTGGTACCAGCCCAACGGCTTGCTGCTGCTGCCGCCTTCGGCCTTCTTCCTGATCGGCCTGTTCATTTGGGCCGTCCGCGGCTGGAAGACCGACCAGGTGGAGAGCAACGCCTACAAGATGGCCCCGCAGGTCTCGAATAAGGAGGCTTACTAATGGAGCACTACATCAGCCTGTTCGTCCGTGCGGTGTTCGTCGAGAACATGGCGCTGGCGTTCTTCCTCGGCATGTGCACCTTCATCGCCATCTCCAAGAAGGTGGAGACGGCGATCGGCCTGGGTATCGCCGTGGTGGTGGTGCTGGGCATCACCATGCCGGTCAACAACCTGATCTACACCAACATCCTCAAGGACGGTGCGCTGGCCTGGGCCGGCCTGCCCGAGGTTGACCTGAGCTTCCTCGGTCTGCTGACCTTCATCGGTGTGATCGCGGCGCTCGTGCAGATCCTCGAGATGACCCTGGATAAGTACGTGCCGGCGCTGTACAACGCCCTCGGCGTGTTCCTGCCGCTGATCACGGTGAACTGCGCGATCATGGGCGGCTCGCTGTTCATGGTCGAGCGCGATTACAACCTGGCCGAGAGCACCGTCTACGGTGTCGGCGCCGGCGTCTCCTGGGCCCTGGCCATCGCCGCCCTGGCGGGTATTCGCGAGAAGCTCAAGTACAGCGATGTGCCGGCCGGCCTGCAGGGGCTGGGTATCACCTTCATCACCATCGGCCTGATGTCGCTGGGCTTCATGTCCTTCTCTGGCGTGCAGCTGTAAGGAAAGGATGAGCAGATGATCAATTTCGAGATATTCCTAGCGATCGGCATGTTCACCGCCATTGTGTTGGCGTTGGTGCTGATCATCCTCGCGGCGCGCGCCAAGCTGGTCTCCAGTGGCGACGTGAGCATCGAGATCAACGGCGAGAAGACCATAGTGGTCCCGGCGGGCGGCAAGCTGCTGCAGACCCTGGCCGACAACGACATCTTCCTGTCGTCGGCCTGTGGCGGCGGCGGCACCTGCGCCCAGTGCAAGTGCATCGTCGAGTCCGGCGGCGGCGAGATGCTGTCGACCGAGGAGTCGCACTTCACCCGCCGCGAAGCCAAGGAAGGCTGGCGTCTGTCCTGCCAGACCGCGGTCAAGCAGGACATGAAGATCGAGGTGCCGGAAGAAGTCTTCGGCGTGAAGAAGTGGGAGTGCACGGTCGAGTCCAACCCGAACGTGGCGACCTTCATCAAGGAACTGACCCTCAAGCTGCCGGAAGGCGAGAACGTCGACTTCCGCGCCGGCGGTTACGTGCAGCTGGAGTGCCCGCCGCACACCGTCTACTACAAGGATTTCGACATCCAGGAGGAGTACCGCGGCGACTGGGACAAGTTCAACCAGTGGAAGTACGTGTCCAAGGTCGACGAGACCGTGATCCGTGCCTATTCCATGGCCAACTACCCGGAAGAGCGCGGTCTGGTGAAGTTCAACATTCGTATCGCCTCGCCGCCACCGGGCAAGGACGACCTGCCGCCGGGCAAGATGTCCTCCTATGTGTTCAGCCTCAAGCCGGGCGACAAGATCACGGTGTACGGACCCTTCGGCGAGTTCTTCGCCAAGGACACCGATGCCGAGATGGTGTTCATCGGTGGCGGTGCCGGCATGGCGCCGATGCGCTCGCACATCTTCGACCAACTCAAGCGCCTGAAGTCCAAGCGCAAGATCAGCTTCTGGTACGGCGCGCGCTCCATGCGCGAGGCCTTCTACACCGAGGAGTACGATCAGCTGCAGGCGGAGAACGAAAACTTCAAGTGGCATCTGGCGCTGTCCGATCCGCAGCCTGAGGACAACTGGACCGGCCTCAAGGGCTTCATCCACAACGTGCTGTACGAGAACTACCTGAAGGACCACCCGGCGCCGGAGGATTGCGAGTTCTACATGTGCGGTCCACCCATGATGAACGCCGCGGTGATCAAGATGCTGGTCGACCTGGGCGTGGAGCAGGAGAACATTCTGCTCGACGACTTCGGCGGCTAAGCATGAGGCATGCGGTACTCCAGCCCGTTATCGCGGTCGCCTTGGCGGCCGCCTTAACGGGCTGTTGGTTTTCCGAGGGGGTCGAGGAGTTCGGCGGCCCGACCATGGGCAGCACCTATTCGGTCAAGTACGTACGTGCCGAAGGCACGCCGGGCCCCGACCGGCTCAAGACCGAGACCGAGGCGATCCTCGCCGAGGTCGACCGGCAGATGTCCACCTACCGCGACGACTCGCTGATCTCCCAATTCAACCGCGCCCCGGCCGGCAGTTGCATGGCCATGCCGGATGCGTTGTTGCAGCTGGTGCGCGCCGGGCAGGCGCTGGCGCAGGAGAGCGGCGGGGCTTTCGACCTGACCCTGGAGCCCTTGCTCAACCTCTGGGGCTTCGGCCCCCAGGCACGGGTCGAGCAGGTGCCGACTGCGCAACAGTTGGCCGAGGCGCGCCGGCATACCGGTCATCAGCATCTGCGCATCGAAGGCGCTCAGCTGTGCAAGGATGTCGACCTGCAGCTGGATCTCAACAGCATCGCCGCCGGCTACACGGTCGAGCGCATCGTCGCCCGCCTGGGTGAGTTGGGGGTCAGTCGTTACCTGGTGGATGTCACCGGGGAGCTGAAGGCCGCCGGGCGCAAGCCCGGAGGCGAGCCCTGGCGTATCGCCATCGAGGCGCCGCGGGACGATCAGCGGGTGGCCCAGCGCATCCTGCAGCTGGACGGCTACGGCATCTCCACCTCCGGCGACTACCGCAACTATTTCGAGGAGAATGGCACGCGCTATTCCCATACCCTGGACCCGCAGACCGGCGCGCCCATCACTCACAAACTGGCGTCGGTGACCGTGGCCGATCGATCGACCTTAAGGGCCGATGGCTTGTCCACATTGTTGATGGTGCTGGGGCCCGAGCGTGGCCTGGCCTACGCTGAAGGGGCCGGTATCGCGGCCTTTTTCGTGACCCGTGATGGCGAGGGCTTCGTCACACGGACTACCGCGGCATTCGAGCAACTGTTCGCCGCAGGAGAAGAGCAATGATTTTTGTAGTGGTTTTTCTGGCCATGCTGCTGATGGTGGGCCTGATGGCGGTCGGCGTGATCATGGGGCGCAAGCCCATCGCCGGCTCCTGTGGCGGCATCGCCAACCTGGGCATCGAGAAAGAATGCTCGATCTGCGGCGGCAGTCGCGAGAAGTGCGAAGAGGTCAATCGCGCGCCGGAGCAGCCGGCCGCCGACCTGGCATACGACGCGACCAAGCGCTGATGCCCGGCCGCGTTGCGCGGTCAGATTGATTGCCGGCACTCATTCGCAGTGCCGGTCCTGCCGAGGGTGCGCCATAAGCGCTCCGGTGTGATCCGAAGGAGTAAACATGGCGGTCTACAACTACGATGTAGTGGTGCTGGGCTCCGGCCCGGCGGGTGAGGGTGCGGCGATGAATGCTGCGAAGGCCGGGCGCAAGGTGGCGGTGGTCGATACCCGCCGCGAGGTCGGCGGCAACTGCACCCACCTGGGCACCATTCCGTCCAAGGCGCTACGTCATTCGGTGCGCCAGATCATGCAGTTCAACACCAACCCGATGTTCCGCCAGATCGGCGAACCGCGTTGGTTCTCCTTCCCGGATGTGCTCAAGAGCGCCGAACGGGTGATCGGCAAGCAGGTCACCTCGCGCACCGGCTACTACGCGCGTAACCGCATCGATCTGTTCTACGGCACCGGCAGCTTCGCCGACGAGCAGACCATCGAAGTGGTGTGCCCCAGTGGCGTGGTGGAGACGCTGGTGGCCAAGCAGATCGTCATCGCCACCGGTTCGCGCCCCTATCGTCCGGCCGACGTCGACTTCCGCCACCCGCGGGTCTATGACAGCGACACCATCCTGACCCTGAGCCACACGCCGCGCCGCCTGATCATCTACGGCGCCGGAGTCATCGGCTGCGAGTACGCCTCGATCTTCAGCGGCCTGGGCGTGCTGGTCGACCTGATCGACAACCGCGAGCAACTGCTCAGCTTCCTCGATGCGGAGATCTCCGACGCCCTCAGCTACCACCTGCGCAACAACAACGTGCTGATCCGGCATAACGAGGAGTACGAGCGTATCGAGGGCCTGGACAACGGGGTGATCCTGCACCTGAAGTCCGGCAAGAAGATCAAGGCCGACGCCCTGCTCTGGTGCAACGGTCGCACCGGCAACACCGACAAGCTGGGCCTGGAGAATATCGGCATCCAGGTCAACAGCCGCGGTCAGGTCGAGGTCGACCAGAACTACCGCACCGAGATCTCCACTATCTTCGCCGCCGGCGACGTGATCGGTTGGCCGAGCCTGGCCAGTGCGGCCTACGACCAGGGGCGCTCGGCCTCCGGCAACATAGTCGAGAACGACAGCTGGCGTTTCGTCGACGATGTGCCGACCGGCATCTACACCATTCCTGAGATCAGCTCGATCGGCAAGAACGAGCGCGAGCTGACCCAGGCGAAGATTCCTTACGAGGTCGGCAAGGCCTTCTTCAAGAGCATGGCGCGGGCGCAGATCTCCAGCGAGCCGGTGGGCATGCTGAAGATCCTCTTCCATCGCGAGACCCTGGAGGTGCTCGGCGTACACTGCTTCGGCTATCAGGCCTCGGAGATCGTGCACATCGGCCAGGCGATCATGAACCAGAAGGGCGAGGCGAACAGCATCAAGTATTTCGTCAACACCACCTTCAACTACCCGACCATGGCCGAGGCCTATCGGGTGGCGGCGTTCGATGGGCTCAACCGGCTTTTTTAAGCGGCTCCGACCGGTGGCCTGAGCCGGTCGGGGAGGACCCGTTCAGCGACTCCCCAGCCTGGCGCTGGCCGAATCGGGAGAGTTTCTGACCAGGCAGCATGAAAAAACCGGCCCCAGGGCCGGTTTTTTCATGCCCGGCCGTGGCCGGCCTGGCTGGGTCAGCGCGCCAGGGTTGCCACGGCCAGGCCGGGGAAGTCGGTGATCAGGCTGTTCGCGCCGAAATCGGCGAGGCGGCGCATCAGCGCCGGCTCGTTGACCGTCCACACCGACACATGCAGGCCTGCCTTCTGTGCCCGTGCCAGGCGCTCCGGGCTGCACAGCGTCCAGTTCAGGGCCAGCAGTTCACAGCCGTAGTGCCGGGCCACCTTCAAGGGGTCGAGCCAGGCGTGTTCGGCGACCAGGCCGCGGGAGATTTGCGGATGCAGGCGTTGCAGCGCCCGCAGCACTTCCCGCGAGCCGGAGGTCACGGTAATCCGCTCGGTCAGCCCGTGATGCCTGGCCAGCTCGGCAATCGCCTCGACGGTACGTGCCGCCCGGACTCGCGAGGCGCTCTTGACCTCCAGTTGCCAGTGCTCGAAGTCGCACTGCTCGAACAGTTCGCTCAGGCGCGGAATGGGGCAGGGCGTGGGCCATTCCGGTCCGCCCTGGCGCGCGTCATAGCCGGCCAGCTCGGCGGCGTCGTGCTCGACCACTTTGCCGCGATGGCCGGTGGTGCGCTTGAGGGTCGGGTCATGGATGACCATCAGCTCGCCGTCGCGTGATAGGTGCAGGTCCAGTTCGCAGCGACGCACACCGTGGCCCAGACAGGTCTGGAAGCTGGCGAGGGTGTTTTCCGGCGCTTCGCCCTTGGCGCCGCGGTGGCCGTAAATCAGGGTCACGATTGCTCCTTACTCGGGCGTGGCGGTGCGCGGCTGGTGGTGGCGCACGCTGTTGATCACATGGTCGTACTCGAAGTACACGCTGAATTCGCGGTAGTCCCAGCGGCTGATGGGCGGCTGGCCGACCGGCGCATGCTCTTCGTCGGCCAGGCCGAAGCGTTCGAGCACCGCGCGTTGCGAGTCGCCGCGCTGCGGCAGCGCAAGGTCTGTGGCGCCTTGCTGGCCGATGGGGATCTGCAGGGTTTCGGCATTGCTCGTCAGTGGCAGAAGCAGGGCGAGCAGTATTGCTAGGTGTGGCATAGGCTTCCCTTCGAGTGGCTCATAGGGCTATTCGCGGGCCTGGCGGCGTTCCCAGGCCTGCTTCTGCAGGATATGCCGAGCGAGCAATTGGCGCTGTGCGTCGGTCAATGCTTCGAACTCGGTGCCGATATCGAACTGGCCGTCGGGGCGCTCGCGGCAGTGCACGACCTTGGCGCGCAGCAGCAGGCCGAGCGCCTGGGGCATGAGCACCATCTTGATCGCCAGATGGCTGTCGACGGCAACGGCTTTGGCGTGATCGAACCTGACCCCGCCCTCGGACAAGCAGACCTGCTTCGGTGCGCCGATATCGCGCAGCAGGCTCTGGGCCACGGCCTGGCCGAGCAGGTCGATACGCTTGTTGATCACCTTGAGGTAGTTGGCCAGGGTGCGGTCGCGTTCGCTGATATGACGCAGCAGGTGTTGCGATTCGAAGTCCATCAGGTGCAGGTCGCTGAGCAGGTTGAACAGCGGCGAACTGTCGTGAAGCGCGTCGCTGGCCTGCGCTTCGGCCCCCGACAGCGGGGTGAAATCCAGTGCGATCGTGTCGACGATACGATAGTATTCGCGGCGATCTTCTTCTTGAGACGACATGGCGAACCCATGGCAGCAGTAGTGGTCTGAGTGTAAGGCTGCGCGCCGAGCCCCGCCACAAGGACGTTCCTCTTTCCCCCGAACCAGCCCTCGACATGTTCAGACCCCTGTTCGTATTCATCGGTACGCGTTACACCCGTGCCAAGCGCCGCAATCACTTCGTTTCCTTCATCTCCCTGACCTCTATGCTCGGGCTGGCGCTCGGTGTGCTGGTGATGATCCTGGTGCTGTCGGTGATGAACGGCTTCGATCACGAGATGCGCACCCGGGTCCTGGGCATGGTGCCGCACGCCACGCTCGAGAGCGCCACGCCGCTCGACGATTGGCAGGGCCTGGCCGCCGGTGCACTGAAGCACCCGCAGGTGCAGGCGGCGGCACCCTTCAGCCAGATGCAGGGGCTGCTCAGCAACGACGGCAAGGTGCAGAAGGTGCTGATCAATGCGATCGACCCGCTGCAGGAGGCGCAGGTGTCGATCATCGGCGACTTCTTCCGGCAGGGGCGCCTCGAGGACCTGGCGCCGGGTGAGTTCGGTATGGTCATCGGCGACAAGGCCGCGGCCAAACTGGGCGTTGGGCTGGGCGACAAGCTCACCTTCGTCGCCCCCGAGGTCACGGTCACCCCGGCGGGGATGTTCCCGCGTCTCAAGCGTTTCACCGTGGTCGGCATCTTCCATGTCGGCGCCGGTGAAATCGACGGCCACCTGGCCCTGGCCCATGTCCAGGATCTGGCCCGCCTGCAGCGCTGGAAGCCCGGTCAGGTGCAGGGGGTGCGGCTGAAGTTCGCCGACCTGTTCCAGGCGCCGCGCACCGCCTGGGAGCTGGCCCAGACCCTGGGCAAGGGCGATTACTACGCCCGCGACTGGACCCGCACCCACGGCAACCTGTACCAGGCGATCCGCATGGAGAAGGCGATCATCGGCCTGCTGCTGCTGCTCATCGTCGCGGTGGCCGCGTTCAACATCATCTCGACCCTGGTCATGGTGGTCACCGACAAGAAGGGCGATATCGCCATCCTGCGCACCCTGGGCTCGACGCCGCGGCAGATCATGGCGATCTTCATGGTCCAGGGCACGGTGATCGGCGTGTTCGGCACCGCCATAGGCGCGCTGCTGGGGATCTGGGCGGCGTTGAATGTCAGCGCCGGGGTCGCGGCCCTGGAGCGCCTGCTGGGGATCAAGTTCCTCAATGCCGATGTGTACTTCATCGACTACCTGCCATCGCAACTGATGTGGGCGGATGTGCTGCTGGTGTGCGCGGCCGCCCTGGTGCTGAGTTTCCTTGCCACCCTGTACCCGGCCTGGCGCGCGGCGCGTACTCAGCCGGCGGAGGCGCTGCGTTATGAATAATCTATCGATGGGTGATCGCGTCATGCATGATCAGGCCGTGTTGAGCTGCCGCAACCTGGGCAAGCGTTACGAGGAGGGCCCGCAATCGGTGGTGGTGCTCGATGGGCTGGCCCTCGAGCTGCATCCCGGCGAGCGGGTGGCCATCGTCGGCAGCTCGGGCTCCGGCAAGAGCACCCTGCTGAACATGCTCGGCGGCCTGGATACGCCGAGCAGCGGCAGCGTCTGGCTGGCCGGCGAGGAGCTGTCGGCACTGGGCGAGAAGGAGCGCGGCCTGCTGCGCAACCGGGCACTGGGCTTCGTCTACCAGTTCCACCACCTGCTACCGGAGTTCACCGCCCTGGAGAACGTGTGCATGCCGCTGCTGATCGGCCGCACGGCCATCGCCGAGGCGCGCCAGCGGGCCACCGCGCTGCTCGAACGGGTCGGCCTGGGCCATCGCCTGGCGCACAAGCCGGCGGAGCTGTCCGGTGGCGAACGCCAGCGGGTGGCGATCGCCCGCGCCCTGGTCAACCGCCCAGGGCTGGTGTTGCTGGACGAACCGACCGGCAACCTCGACCATCACACCGCCCAGGGCATCCAGGAGCTGATGAAGGAGCTGAGCAGCTCGTCGCAGACCGCCTTCCTGGTGGTGACCCACGACATGCAGCTGGCCCTGCAGATGGACCGGGTGCTGCGCCTGGAAGATGGCAAGCTGGTGGCCGCCTGATGTTCCGTCCGCTGAGCATCTTCATCGGCAGCCGCTATACCCGGGCCAAGCGGCGCAACCACTTCATCTCCTTCATCTCCCTGACCTCGATGATCGGTCTGGCCCTGGGCGTGCTGGCGATGATCGTGGTGCTGTCGGTGATGAACGGCTTCCAGAAGGAAATGAGCTCGCGCATCCTCGGCATGGTGCCCCATGCCAGCATCGCCAATGAGCAGGCCCTGGACGATTGGCAGGCGGTCGCCGAGGTCGCCGGCCGGCACCCGCAGGTGCTGGCGGCCGCGCCCTTCGCCGAGCTGGAAGGCATGCTGTCGCACCGCGGGGCGATGCAGCCGATTCAGCTGCAGGGTATCGACCCACGATTCGAGTCGCGGGTCTCCATCCTGCCCCAGCACATGCTCCAGGGCCGTCTGGATGACCTCGAGGCCGGCGAGTTCGGCGTAGTGATCGGCGAGATCACCGCGCGGCGCTTCCAGCTCAAGGTCGGCGACAAGTTGACCCTGATCGTGCCCGAGCTCGGTTCGGTGCCGGGCGGGGTGGTGCCGCGCATGCAGCGGATCAACGTGGTCGGGGTGTTCAAGGTCGGCGCCGAGCTGGACAGCTCCCTGGCTTTGATCAACGTGGCCGATGCCGCGCAGATCCAGCGTCTGGCGCCGGGCCAGGTGCAGAGCCTGCGGCTGAAGCTGAAGGATCTCTATCAGGCGCCGCAGGTGTCCGCCGAGGTCGCGGCGCAACTGGGCGAGGGCTACCGGGCCAGCGACTGGACCCAGACCCAGGGCAGCCTGTTCAGCGCGATGAAGATGGAGAAGACCATGATCGGCCTGCTGCTGTTGCTGATCGTCGCGGTGGCGGCCTTCAATATCATCGCCACCCTGATCATGGTGGTGGCCGACAAGGGCGCCGATATCGCCATCCTGCGCACCCTCGGCGCGACGCCACGGCAGATCATGGGCATCTTCATGGTGCAGGGCACGGTGATCGGCAGCGTAGGTACGCTGATCGGCGGGGTGCTGGGCGTGCTGGCGGCGTTGAACGTCAGCCAGCTGGTCGGCTGGATCGAGCGCATCAGTGGCCAAGAGGTGCTCAGCTCCGATGTCTACTTCATCAGCAACCTGCCGTCGCAGCTGCTGCTGTCCGATGTCGTGTTGATCTGCTCGGCGGCTCTGGTTCTGAGCTTTCTCGCCACCCTCTACCCGTCCTGGCGCGCCGCGCAGGTGCAACCGGCCGAGGCGCTGCGCTACGAGTGAGCTAAGCTGCGCACAGGAAAAAGCCGTTACCAGGGTAACGGCTTTTTTCGTTTCAGCCCCGGGCCTTATCCTTGCGCCGTTTTTCCTGGCGCTTGCGCCAGTTATGCCGGACCCACCAGTGCCAGTAGGTGTTGGTGGCCAGATAACCGATCGTAGCGAGCAGCAGGCCCAGCACCAGGGAGCCGAGATACAGCGGCTGCCAATGACTCTGCAGCACCTGGCCGATCCAGCCCAGGGTGACCTCGTCGGGCATGTGCAGGGTCGGGGTGTTGGTCATCCAGGCGCCGAACTTGTAGCTGCAGTAGAACACCGGCGGCATGGTGATCGGGTTGGTCAGCCAGACCAGGCCGAGCGAGATCGGCAGATTGGCGCGTGCCGGGATCGCCACCACCGCAGCGGCGATCATCTGCATGGGCATCGGAATCATCGCCCAGAACAGGCCGATGGCCATGGCGCGGGAGACCGAGTGGCGGTTGAGGTGCCAGAGGTTGGGGTCGTGGATCAGCGTGCCGAGAAAGCGCAGGGACTTGTTGCCCTTGATGCGATCCGGGTTGGGCATGTAGCGCTTGAAGAAACGACGCGGCATGGAAGCTCTCTGGCGGGCTGAAAAGCGTCGATATTATGCACAGATTCGAAAACGGCTGCTTTTACTCTTTGTGACAGCAAATATGTAGGAGTCCGTCGCCCCGCTGGATTCATGGAAGGATCTGAAGGAGTGCTTGGCTATGCGCCTGGGGATATTCGCGCTGGTCGCGGGATTGCTGGTGCTGCGGTTTCTGCCGTCCTTGCCGGCTGTCTGGCTCTCGGCTCTGCTGGCACTGCTGGGAGTGTCGCTACTGCCGTCCCGCGGCTATCCGCTGGGGTTCTTCCTCATCGGTTTCGCGTGGGCCTGTATCTCGGCCCAGTGGGCGCTGGATGACCGCCTGGCGCCCGAGCTGGATGAGCGCACCCTGTGGCTGGAGGGGCGGGTGGCGGGGTTGCCGGAGGTGCGCGAGGGCGTGGTGCGCTTCGAAGTGTTCCAGGCGAAGTCGCGGCGCGCCGAGCTGCCGACGCGGATTCGCCTGGCCTGGTACGGCGGGCCGCAGGTGCGAGGTGGCGAGACCTGGCGCCTGGCGGTACGGCTGAAGCGTCCCCATGGCCTGGTCAATCCGCAATCCTTCGACTACGAGGCCTGGCTGCTGGCGCAGCGCATTGGCGCCACCGGCACGGTGAAGAGCGGACGCCGACTGGAGGCGGCCGCGGGAGCGCTGGCCTGGCGCGATGCGCTGCGTCAGCGTTTGCTTGGTAGCGGCGGTCCGCGCACGGGGGCGCTGGCGGCCCTGGTGCTGGGCGACGACTCGGGGCTGACGGCGGCGGACTGGCGGGTGTTGCAGCATACCGGCACCGTGCATCTGCTGGTGATCTCCGGCCAACATATTGCCCTGGTGGCGGGCTTGCTTTACGGCCTGGTGGCAGGGCTGGCGCGCCTGGGGTGGTGGCCGCGGGGCTGGCCCTGGCTGCCCAGTGCCTGCCTCCTGGCCTGCTGCGGGGCACTGGTCTACGGGGTGGCGGCGGGGTTCGAGGTGCCGGTGCGGCGTGCCTGTGTGATGGTTGCGCTGGTGCTGCTCTGGCGTTGGCGCTTTCGCCATCTCGGCGCCTGGTTGCCGTTGCTGGCAGCCCTGGCCCTGGTGCTGTTGGTGGAGCCTTTGAGCAGCCTGCAGCCGGGCTTCTGGCTGTCCTTCGGCGCGGTGGCTCTATTGATTCTGATCTTCGGCGGCCGTCTGGGCGCCTGGGCCTGGTGGCGCAGCCTGGGGCGGGCGCAGTGGGCGATGGCGGTCGGGCTGTTGCCCTTGCTGCTGGCGTTGGGGCTGCCGATCAGTGCCAGCGGCCCGCTGGCCAACCTGGTCGCCGTGCCCTGGGTCGGCATGGCGGTCGTGCCCTTGGCCCTGCTCGGCACCCTGTTGCTGCCGGTGCCGGCAGTAGGTGAGGGGCTGCTGTGGCTGGCCGGCGGTGCCCTCGAGTTGCTGTTCCGCCTGTTGGCGTCGATCGCCACCTGGTTGCCGGCCTGGTTGCCCAGTTCCCTGCCGGTCGGTGTCTGGTTGTTGCTGATGCTCGGCGCCTTGCTGCTGTTGTTGCCGTCCGGTATTCCCCTGCGTGGGCTCGGCTGGCTCCTGCTGCTGCCGATGTTCTGCAGTCCGCAGTCGAGGCCGCCCCAGGGGCAGGCCGAGGTCTGGGTGCTGGACGTCGGTCAGGGTCTGGCCGTGCTGCTGCGTACCCGGGAACATGCGCTGTTGTATGACGCCGGCGCGCGCTTCGGCGAGTTCGATATCGGCGAGCGTGTGGTGCTGCCCTCGCTGCGGGCCCTGGATGTGCGGCGCCTCGATCTGCTGTTGATCAGCCACGCCGACAACGATCATGCCGGTGGCGCCCCGGCCATAGGCCAGGGCATGGCGGTCGAGCGGGTGTGGAGCGGCGAGGCCGGCGTCTTGCCGGCGCAGCTGCGGGCCCGGGACTGCCCGTCAGGTTATCGCTGGGAGTGGGACGGGGTGCGTTTCAGCCTCTGGCGCTGGGCTCAGGCGGGCGATGCCAACCAGTCCTCCTGCGTGCTGTTGGTCGAGGCTGCAGGCGAGCGCCTGTGGTTGACCGGCGATATCGACAGTCGCGCCGAGCGGGCCTTGCTCGCCACGGGCCTGGATCTGCGCGCCGACTGGCTGCTGGTGCCCCATCATGGCAGCCGCAGCTCCTCTTCCGCCGCCTTCCTAAAGGCCGTGGCGCCGCGCGCGGCGCTGATCTCCCGGGGGCGCCACAATGGCTTCGGCCACCCTCATCCCACGGTTGTGGCGCGTTATGCGGCGCTGCCCGCGCGGCTCTATGACACGGCCGAGCAGGGCGCCCTGCAGCTGCGCCTGGGCACCTTCGGCGAGGCCCGGGGGCTGCGCGCCGAGCGTCGATTCTGGCGAGAAAAATGAGAACGGCGCCGGTCGGCGAGGGGGCGCCCCTATGCTAGAGTGGCGCCACTTTTCCGAAGGGGATTTACCACTGTGTGGGAACTGGTCAAAGCCGGCGGCTGGATGATGCTGCCAATTATCCTGTGTTCCATCGCCGCGGCCGGCATCATCGCCGAGCGCCTGTGGACGTTGCGCGCCAGCCGCATCACCCCGCCCAACCTGCTGGGCGAGGTGTGGCGCTGGATCAAGGACAAGAAGCTGAGCAGCCAGAAACTCAAGGAGCTGCGCGCCAATTCGCCCCTGGGGCAGATTCTCGCGGCCGGCCTGGCCAACTCCAAGCATGGCCGGGAGATCATGAAGGAGTGCATCGAGGAGGCTGCCGCGCGGGTCATCCATGAGCTCGAGCGCTACCTCAACGCCCTCGGCACCATCGCCGGCATCGCCCCGCTGCTCGGCCTGCTCGGCACCGTGCTGGGCATGATCGAGATCTTCAGTTCCTTCATGGGGTCGGGCATGGCCAATGCCCCGGTGCTCGCCGGCGGCATCGCCAAGGCGCTGATCACCACGGCGGCCGGACTGATGGTGGCCATTCCGGCGTTGTTCTTCCACCGCTACCTGCAACGGCGCATCGACGAGCTGGTGGTCGGCATGGAGCAGGAGGCGATCAAGCTGGTGGAGGTGGTGCAGGGCGACCGCGACGTCGATCTGGGTGAGGGCAAGGCGTGAAGTTCCGGCGCAAACCGCGGGAGAACGTCGAGATCAACCTGGCCTCGTTGATCGACGTGGTGTTCATCCTGCTGCTGTTCTTCGTGGTCACCACCACCTTCACCCGCGAGACCCAGCTCAAGGTCGACCTGCCCGAGGCCGCCAGCGGCACGCCGCCGGAACAGACCGAGCTCAAGCAGCTGGAGGTGCTGATCGCCGCCGACGGCAGCTATGCGCTGAACGGTCGGCAGCTGCTCAAGAGCGATCTGGAGGGGCTGAGCGCCGCCCTGATCAAGGAGTCCGAGGGCGACAACAGCCTCCCGCTGACCATCAGCGCCGATGCCAAGACCCCGCACCAGGCGGTGATCACCGCCATGGACGCCGCCGGCAAGCTGGGCTTCGCCCACCTGCGCATCACCACGGTCGAGGCACAGGCCGCACCGTGATGAGCTTCGGTTGATGGGGCTGTCCGATCGCCTGGTCGCCGCCTGGTATGCCGGTCACCCGGCGCTCGGCCTGCTGCGGCCTCTGGAGGCCCTCTATCGTCGGGTGGCGCGGCGCAAGCGCGCCCGTTTCCTCGCCGGCGAGGGCGATATATATCGGGCCCCCGTGCCGGTGCTGGTGGTGGGCAACATCACCGTCGGCGGCACCGGCAAGACCCCGCTGATCCTCTGGCTGATCGAACACTGCCGGGCCCGCGGCCTGCGGGTCGGGGTGGTCAGCCGCGGCTATGGTGCGCAGCCGCCGCAATTTCCCTGGCGGGTGCGCGCCGAACAGGCGGCCGCCATCGCCGGCGACGAGCCGCTGCTGATCGTCCAGCGCAGCGGGGTGGCGCTGATGATCGACCCCGACCGGGGGCGAGCGGTGCGGGCCCTGCTCGAGCAGGAACGCCTCGACCTGATCCTCAGCGACGACGGCCTGCAGCACTATCGCCTGGCCCGCGACCTGGAACTGGTGCTGATCGATGCGGCGCGGGGGCTGGGCAATCGCCGCTGTCTGCCGGCGGGGCCGCTGCGCGAGCCGGTCGAGCGCCTGCGCAGCGTCGACGCGGTGCTGCACAATGGCGTCGAGGGCGATCCTGTGGGCGGCTACGGCTTCTGTCTGCGCCCACGCGCCCTGGTCAACCTGCGCAGTGGCGAGCGCCGGCCGCTGAGCCACTTTCCACCTGGGCAAGGCGTCCATGCGGTGGCCGGTATCGGCAATCCGCAGCGTTTCTTCGCCACGCTTGAGGCGCTACACTGGCGGCCGATTCCGCATGCCTTCGCCGACCATGCGCAGTACAGCGCCGAGCTGCTGGATTTCAGCCAGCGTCTGCCCGTGCTGATGACCGAGAAGGATGCGGTGAAATGCCGGGCCTTCGCCGTCGATGACTGGTGGTACCTGGCGGTGGATGCCGAGCCCTCGACGGCCTTTGTCACCTGGTTCGACAGCCAACTGGCCCGCTTGCTGCCCTTAGCTCCCTAGTCCTTAGCGGCCGTCTGGGGGCGTCGGCGACCGATGCAGCCCTCTAGCAAGGATTTCCCATGGACCCGAAACTTCTCGATATCTTGGCCTGCCCCCTGTGCAAGGGGCCGTTGCACCTGACCGCCGACAAGGGCGAGCTGATCTGCAAGGCCGACGGCCTGGCCTTTCCGGTGCGCGATGGCATCCCGGTGATGCTGGAAAGCGAAGCCCGTACCCTGAACGTCGACGAGCGCCTGGACAAGTAGATGAGCACAGCCTTCACCGTGGTGATTCCGGCGCGCTACGCCTCCAGTCGCCTGCCGGGCAAGCCGTTGCAGCAGATCGCCGGCAAGCCGATGATCCAGCATGTCTGGGAGCAGGCCTGCAAGAGCGGCGCCCAGCAGGTGGTGGTGGCCACCGACGATGCGCGCATCGTCGAGGCCTGCCGGGGGTTCGGCGCGGCGGTGCAGCTGACCCGCCCCGAACACAACTCCGGCACCGACCGCCTGGCTGAGGTCGCCAGCGCTTTGGGGCTGGCTGCCGACGCCATAGTGGTCAACGTGCAGGGTGACGAGCCGCTGATTCCGCCGGCGATCATCGATCAGGTGGCGGCCAACCTGGCGGCCAATCCCCAGGCGGCGATCGCCACCCTGGCCGAGCCGATCGATGAGGTGTCCGCGCTGTTCAATCCCAACGTGGTCAAGGTGGCCAGCGATGCGAGCGGCCTGGCCCTGACCTTCAGCCGCGCGCCACTGCCTTGGGCGCGGGATGCCTTTGCCGTCGATCGCCAGCAGCTGCCGGCCGGGGTGCCCTACCGCCGGCATATCGGCATCTACGCCTACCGCGCGCAGTTCCTCCGCGATTTCGTCGCCTGGGGCCCCTGCTGGCTGGAGAACACCGAGTGCCTGGAGCAGTTGCGGGCGCTCTGGCACGGCGTGCGCATCCATGTCGCCGACGCCCTGCAGGCCCCGCCGGCTGGGGTCGATACCGCGGACGACCTCGAGCGCGTGCGCCGGTTGCTGGAGGCCTGATGCGCGTCCTGTTCGTCTGCCTGGGCAATATCTGCCGTTCGCCCACCGCCGAGGGGGTGCTGCGCCACAAATTGCGCGAGGCGGGGCTGGCGGCCCGTGTCGAGGTCGATTCGGCCGGCACCGGCGACTGGCATGTCGGCAAGGCACCGGACACGCGGACCGGCCAGGCGGCGTTGCGCCGCGGCTATGACCTGTCGGCTCTGCGGGCGCGCCAGGTATCTGCCGAGGATTTCGCCCGTTTCGACCTGATCCTGGCCATGGACGCCAGCAACCTGCGCCATCTTGAGCGGTTGCGCCCTTCTGGCGGCGGTGCCGAGTTGGATCTTTTCCTGCGTCGCTACCAGCTGGCGCTGGATGAGGTGCCCGATCCCTATTACGGCGGCGAGGCCGGCTTCGAGCAGGTCTTGGACCTGATCGAGCAGGCCGGCGACGCCCTGGTGCGCGAACTCAGGGAGCGTCTATGACATTGCAGGTCCGCGAGCACGTCTCGCTCAAGGCCTATAACAGTTTCGCCGTCGAGGCCCGGGCGCGCCGGTTCGCCGAGGCGCATGACGACGGCGAGGTGCGTCAGGCCCTGGCCTACGTTGCCGAGCGAGGGCTGCCGCTGTTGCTGCTCGGTGGCGGTAGCAATCTGCTGCTGACTGCCGATGTCGAGGCTCTGGTGCTGCGCATGGCCAGTCGCGGCATCCGCGTGCTGGACGACGATGGCGAGCGCGTGCTGATCGAGGCGGAGGCGGGCGAGCCCTGGCATCCCTTCGTGCAATGGACGCTGCAGCAGGGCTACGTCGGCCTGGAGAATCTCAGCCTGATACCCGGCACCGTGGGGGCCGCGCCCATGCAGAACATCGGTGCCTATGGTGTCGAGCTCAAGGACGTGTTTGCCGGCCTGACCGCGCTGGATCGCGAGACGGGTGAGTTGCATGAGTTCGGCCCGGCCGACTGCGCATTCGCCTACCGCGACAGCCGCTTCAAGCGCGAGGCGAGGCGTTGGGTGATATTGCGGGTGCGCTTCGCCCTGAGTCGCTCGGCGGCGCTGCATCTGGACTATGGCCCGGTTCGCCAGCGCCTGGTCGAGCAGGGCATCGAGGCGCCGACGGCGATGGATGTCAGTCGGGCCATCTGCGCCATTCGCAGTGAGAAGTTGCCGGACCCTAAGGTGCTGGGCAATGCCGGCAGCTTTTTCAAGAATCCCCTGGTCACGGCCGAGTTGGCGCAGCGCCTGCGGGCCGAGCATGCCGGTCTGGTGGCCTATCCGCAGGCCGATGGCCTGGTGAAGCTGGCGGCCGGCTGGTTGATCGAACGGGCCGGGTGGAAGGGCTTTCGCGAGGGGGATGCGGGGGTGCATCGCCTGCAGGCGTTGGTGCTGGTCAACTACGGGCAGGCGACCGGGCTGCAGCTGTTGGCCCTGGCGCGGCGCATCCAGGCGGATATCGCCGAGCGCTTCGCGGTGACCCTGGAGATCGAGCCCAACGTGCTCTGACTGTTGTGGCGCCGTGCCAGGGTCACGCAAGCGCTTCGCAGGACCCATAACGCCGCAATAAAAAAGGGGATGCCGAAGCATCCCCTTTTTTATTGTTGCCGAACAGCATCAGGCGTGCGGCTTTTCTTTCTCCGCCTGCTCATCTTGCTGCGTTTCGGCGTCTTCAGCCTGGTGATCAGGCTGCTGCTCGGCTGCCTTGGCAGGAGCTTCTGCGGCTTCGTCTGCAACCTGTTCGACGGCTTCGACCTTGGTCTCGGCGGTGTCGCTGCTCTCGCTCGTCGGCTCGGCATCGACCGGGGCCGGCTCGGCCTGCGGGGCGGCGGCGGCCGCTTCGGCGGCATCGCGAGCCAGGCGTTCGGCTTCACGCTGGCGACGACGCACTTCGCGCGGATCGTTCGGCGCGCGGCCACCGGCGCTTGGTGCAGGAGTCGGGGCCGGAGCAGGTTCCGCCTCGGCGGCCGGAGCAGGTTCGGCGACGGGTTCTGCCGCGGCGACCTCCTGGGTGGTTTCGGGCTTCTCCTCGCTCACGCTTGGCGCTTCTTCGGGAGCCGGTGCCGGGCTTTCGGCGGAGGCCGGAGCGGCTTCTTCGCTCTGCTCGGCTTCTGCGGCAGGTGCCGGTTGGGTTGCCGGGCGCTCGTCCTGCTCGCGCGGGGTTTCGCTGGCAGCCTGCTCGACGACTGGCGCTTCACCGCTCGCGGCTTCGCTGGCCACTTCGCTGACCGCCACTGCGGCCGCAGTCGCGCTCGGCGTGGCGGCAGTTTCGTCACCGGTCTCGCTGGCTTCTTCGCCGCCTTCGATCAGGTTGCCGCTGGCATCACGCTGGCGTTCGCGACGATTGCTGCGACGACGCTGGCCACGGGAGCGACGACGTGGGCGCTCTGCGCCTTCGCTGCCTTCCTGGTCGTCGTCTGCCATTTGGGCCTCGGTGTTCAGTACTTCCTCTTCGGCCTGGCTCTGCTCTTCGCGGGCTACCCGCTCCTCACGGGGCGGACGTGGCTGGCGCGGTTCGCGCTGCGGGCGCTCGCGCTCGGCGCGGGGCTCTTCGCTGGCGCTGCTTTCCGGTGCGTCGAGAGGGGCGCGCAGTTCACGCGGTTGGCGCTCTTCGCGCGGCTTGCGCTCGCGGCGACCTTCCTGCCCTTCCCGCGGTGGGCGCGACTGCCGCACTTCCTGGGGCTCGCGTACCTCTACGGCGTCACGTGGCTGGCGTTCTTCGCGGGGCTGACGCTCCTCGCGGGGCGCGCGCTCTTCACGGGACTGGCGTTCTTCGCGCGGTGCACGGTCTTCACGCGGCTTGCGCTCTTCACGCGGTTTGCGCTCATCGTCGCGACGACCGCCGCGGCTGCGGTTCTGCTGGCGGCCGCTGCGACGCTCTTCGCTGCGGGCCGGGCGTTCGCTGGTCTTCTTCTCGATGACCGCGGGCTTTTCCTCTTCCTTGCCGGCGAACAGGCTGACCAGCGACTTGACCAGACCCCTGAACAGGCTAGGTTCGCTGGCGGGAGCCGGAGCGGCAACCGGCGCTTCCTCGACCGGAGTCGGGGTCGGTGCGGTGCGGGGCGGTGCGGCCTTGATCGCGGCTTCCTGGCGGACCAGGGTGCGGGTGGCGGCGGCCTGCTTCTCTTCCTCGACTTCCGCCGTGGCCATCTCGTAGCTGGACTGGCTGGTTTGCGCTTCCGGGCTGTCGTCACGCAGGCGCTGCACCTCGAAGTGCGGGGTTTCCAGGTGATCGTTCGGCAGAATGACGATACGCGCACGGGTGCGCAGCTCGATCTTGGTGATCGAGTTGCGCTTCTCGTTGAGCAGGAAGGCGGCGACCGGGATCGGCACCTGGGCGCGGACCTCGGCGGTGCGGTCCTTCAGGGCCTCTTCCTCGATCAGGCGCAGGATCGCCAGCGACAGCGATTCGACGTCGCGGATGATGCCCTGGCCGTCGCAGCGCGGGCAGACGATGCCGCTGGTCTCGCCGAGAGACGGACGCAGGCGCTGACGGGACATCTCCAGCAGGCCGAAGCGCGAGATGCGGCCGACCTGGACGCGGGCGCGGTCGGCTTCCAGGCACTCGCGCACCTTCTCCTCGACGGCGCGCTGGTTCTTCGCCGGGGTCATGTCGATGAAGTCGATGACGATCAGGCCGCCGATGTCGCGCAGGCGCAGTTGGCGAGCGATCTCTTCGGCCGCTTCGAGGTTGGTCTGCAGGGCAGTCTCCTCGATGTCGCTGCCCTTGGTGGCGCGTGCCGAGTTGATGTCGATGGACACCAGGGCCTCGGTCGGGTCGATGACGATGGCGCCGCCGGACGGCAGCTTCACTTCGCGCTGGAAGGCGGTCTCGATCTGGCTTTCGATCTGGAAACGGTTGAACAGCGGGACGCTGTCTTCGTACAGCTTGATCTTGCTGGCGTACTGCGGCATCACCTGGCGGATGAAGGTCAGGGCTTCTTCCTGGGCCTCGACGCTGTCGACCAGCACTTCGCCGATGTCCTGGCGCAGGTAGTCGCGGATGGCGCGGATGATCACGTTGCTTTCCTGGTAGATCAGGAAAGGCGCGGCGCGGTCCAGGGAGGCTTCCTTGATTGCGCTCCACAGCTGCAGCAGGTAATCGAGGTCCGACTGCATCTCTTCGCTGGAGCGGCCGAGGCCGGCGGTGCGGACGATCAGGCCCATGTCGGCCGGGGCGTTGAGACCGTTGAGGGCCTCGCGCAGTTCGTTGCGCTCCTCGCCCTCGATGCGTCGGGAGATGCCGCCGGCGCGCGGGTTGTTCGGCATCAGCACCAGATAACGGCCGGCCAGGCTGATGAAGGTGGTGAGGGCTGCGCCCTTGTTGCCGCGTTCCTCTTTCTCGACCTGGACTATGACTTCCTGGCCTTCCTTGAGTACGTCCTTGATGTTGACGCGACCCTCGGGGGCCTTGCTGAAGTATTCGCGGGAGATTTCTTTGAGGGGGAGGAAGCCGTGGCGCTCGGAGCCGAAGTCGACGAAGGCGGCTTCCAGGCTGGGTTCGACGCGGGTGATGCGGCCTTTGTAGATGTTGGCCTTCTTCTGCTGGCGGGCGCCCGATTCGATGTCCAGATCGTACAGGCGTTGGCCGTCGACGAGGGCAACACGCAACTCTTCGGGTTGAGTTGCGTTAATCAGCATTCTTTTCATGTAGTACCGTCGGTTTCCGGTGCTGGCGGAAACGGCGTTCGGCACACACGACTCTCAGGGTCGGTGTCAGGCGCGTCAGAAACGGTCGTAAATCGTTTCATTGTCAAGCGGCAGTCAGCCAGTTGTGCTGGGCCGCGACAGACGTCTCCTGCTTGCTGTTGTGACAGAAAGCACTTGCTCAGGAGGAGGAATCAGCTGCCGGTAGCGGACGAGATGAGGCGTCTTGGTAAAGCTATGTGCTACGCAGGCCGACAGTTGTACATCTCCACCCTACACGTATCGCTGAAAATCGGGTGCCGCTCGCAGAATCTGCAGCGGGTTGGTATTCACCGCAGCCCTCCAAAGGGGAGGGCCGCGCATCTATTACTAAGGCGTTATTTCCGAGTTCTTCGAGGGCCATTGTGGCCTTTCTATCTCTGAAGAACCCGTCGGACGGCCTCGCGTCCTGAATGGGTTGCGTCGGTGTGGGGATGGTAGTTTGGCGCACATCCGCAGACCAGGCCGCTTTTGGCGGCGTTCGCGACTATAGCAGCAATGATTAAGTGCTTCAAATCCATGAAAAATTGTTATGATTGCGCGATGACTATTCCTGCCTCTCCAACCTCCGGCGTCCAGCTGCTCGAGGTTGCACCGGAACTCGCCGGCCAACGTATCGACAACTTCCTGCGCACTCAGCTCAAGGGGGTGCCCAAGACCTTGATTTACCGCATCTTGCGCAAGGGCGAGGTGCGGGTGAACAAGGGGCGGATCAAGCCCGAATACAAGCTGCAGGCCGGCGATGTGGTGCGCGTGCCGCCGCTGCGTCTGGCCGAACGCGACGAGCCGGTGCCGGTGGCGCAGGGGCTGCTGGAGCGTCTGGAGGCGGCGATCCTCTATGAGGATAAGGGGCTGATCGTGCTGAACAAGCCGGCCGGCATCGCCGTGCACGGTGGCAGCGGCCTGAGCTTCGGGGTGATCGAGGCGTTTCGCCAGTTGCGTCCGGATGCCAAGGAGCTGGAATTGGTGCATCGCCTCGATCGCGATACCTCCGGCCTGCTGATGATCGCCAAGAAGCGCAGCATGTTGCGTCACCTGCACGAGGCCTTGCGCGGCGATGGCGTGGACAAGCGCTATATGGCCCTGGTACGCGGTCACTGGGCGACGGCGAAGAAGCAGGTCAATGCGCCGCTGCAGAAAAGCAATTTGCGCTCGGGCGAGCGTATGGTCGAGGTCAGCGCCGAGGGTAAGGAGGCGCTGACCCTGTTTCGCGTGCTGCGTCGGTTCGGCGAGTTCGCCACCCTGGTGGAGGCCAAGCCGGTGACCGGTCGTACCCATCAGATTCGCGTGCACGCCCAGCATGCGGGGCACGGCATCGCCGGCGACAGCAAGTATGGCGATGACGATTTCACGCGGGAAATACGCGAGTTGGGCGGCAAGCGCCTGTTCCTGCATGCCTATGCCCTGGTGGTGCCGCTGCCCGATGGCGGCGAGCTGCGCCTCGAGGCGCCGGTCGATGAGATGTGGGCGCATACGCTGGGGCGGCTGAGTGTCTGACTATCGGCTGCTGATCTTCGATTGGGATGGCACTCTGGTCGACTCCATTGGTCGTATCGTCGAGTCGATGCACCGTGCGGCCGATGCCTGTGGGCTGGAGCGCTGCAGCGATCTGCGGGTCAAGGGCATCATCGGTCTTGGGTTGCCCGAGGCGATTCGCTCCCTGTATCCAGAGCTGGACGAGCCAAGCCTCGTTGAGCGTTTCCGGCGTTGTTACAGTGAGCAGTACCTGGCGCTGGAGGCCGAGCCATCGGCGCTGTTCCCGGGGGTGGCCGAGGCGCTTGAGGCGTTTCGTGCCGCAGGTTATGCCCTGGCCGTGGCGACGGGTAAAGGGCGTCATGGCCTGCATCGGGTGCTGGCGCAGCGTGGCTGGCTGAATTATTTCGATACGACGCGCTGCGCGGACGAGGCGGCGAGCAAGCCGGACCCGCTTATGCTGGAGCAGATTCTCGCCCATTGCGGGGTCTCCGCGGCTCGGGCGTTGATGGTCGGGGACTCGGCTTTCGATCTGCTGATGGCGCAGCGCGCCGGCATGGATTCGGTGGCGGTGGGGTATGGTGCACAGCCTTTATCGGCGTTGCGCCGCTATGCTCCGAAGCTGGCGATTGAGGATTTCACGGCGTTGCGCACCTGGCTCGAGGGTGGTGCGACCGAGCAGAAGGATGAGGTGAGTCATTATGTCGGATGAGTGGAAGGCGTCGGCTGTGGGTGAGGGCGATGCCAAGAGCTGGCAGCTGCTGGAAAAGACCCTGCTGGCTGGTGTGCAGGAGCAGCGTCGGGCCAGGCGTTGGGGGATATTCTTCAAGCTGCTGACCTTCCTTTACCTGTTCGTGGCGTTGGCGCTGTTTGCGCCGCTGCTCGATTGGCAGAAGGGGGCGTCGAAGAGTGGTGCTCATACCGCGCTGATCGAAGTCCGGGGGATGATCGCCGACAAAGAGGCGGCCAGTGCCGACAATATCGTCGGCAGCCTGCGCGCGGCCTTCGAGGATGCCAATACCAGGGGTGTGATACTGCGGATCAATAGCCCGGGCGGCAGTCCGGTGCAGTCCGGCTATATCTATGACGAAATTCGCCGGCTGCGCGCCAAGTATCCGGCGATCAAGCTGTATGCGGTGATCAGTGATCTGGGGGCCTCTGGGGCCTACTACATCGCCAGTGCGGCGGATCAGATCTATGCCGATAAGGCCAGTCTGGTCGGGTCCATCGGTGTGACTGCGGCGGGTTTCGGCTTCGTCGGGGTCATGGAGAAGCTGGGTGTCGATCGTCGGGTGTATGCCTCGGGTGAGCACAAGACCTTTCTCGATCCGTTCCAGCCGCCCAAGGAGGAGGAGGAGCGTTTCTGGCAGGGGGTTCTGGAGACCACTCATCGGCAGTTCATCGACAGCGTCAAGCAGGGGCGGGGCGAGCGCTTAAAGGTGGAGGCTCATCCCGAGCTGTTTTCGGGGCTGGTCTGGTCTGGCGAGCAGGCGCTCGAGCTGGGGTTGGTCGACGCCCTGGGTAATTCCAGCTATGTGGCGCGGGAAGTGGTCGGGGTGGAGGAGGTGGTCGACTTCACTGTTCAGGAAACCCCATTCGATCGTTTCGCCAAGCGCCTCGGGGCCAGTGTCGCCGAGCATCTGGCCATGTGGATGGGCTTCCAGGGGCCGGCCTTGCGCTAGGTTTTTCGCTGCTGCTGAAGCCCGGCCTTGGCCGGGCTTCTTCGTTCGGGTGTCAGGGAATGTCGATGCCGGCCTCGTGCAGCATGTCCACCAGGCGGATCAGAGGGAGGCCGATCAGGCTGTTGGCGTCGCTGCCTTCGGTGCTGCGAAACAGGCTGATGCCCAGGCCTTCTGCCTTGAAGCTGCCGGCGCAGTCGTAGGGCTGCTCCGCCTCCAGGTAGCGCCCTATCTGCTCTTCGCTCAGGGGGCGGAAGTGCACGGTGAAGGGAATGCAGTCGACCTGGCACTGGCCGGTTTCGCTGTTGAGCAAGGCCAGGCCGGTCAGGAAGGTGACGCTGCGGTCGCTGGCGGCGAGTAGCTGGCTGCGCGCGCGCGCGAAGTTATGCGGCTTGCCGAGGATGTCCTGATCCAGGACGGCCACCTGGTCGGAGCCGATGATCAGGTGGTGTGGGTGGCTGTCGCTCAGGGCGCGGGCTTTCTCCTCGGCCAGGCGGCGAACCAGGCTGCTGGCGTCCTCGTTCGGCAAGCGACTCTCGTCGATGGCCGGCGCGCTCCAGGTGAAGGGCAGGCGCAGGCGAGCCAGTAGTTCGCGGCGGTAGGGGGAGCTGGAAGCGAGCACCAGAGGCAGCATGACGTACTCCTTATATAAGGAGGGCGATTCTAGCGGTCGCTCCGGGTGCTGGACAGGCCGAATTTCCTTTGACAGGGGGTGGGCGCATCCCTAGAATGCGGCGCCTATGTCGAATGGTCCGATTCCACCTCACGTTGATCCGCGCAAATTGGCCGATCGCGGTACCGCTCTCGAGGGAGTGGTGGCGCTGGCCGACTTGCACAGGCTCTGCGACCCGCTTGCCGATAATGCCGGCACGGTAAGCGCGAAGTTTGTCTTCGAGCGCGACGAGCGCAACGCCGTGGTTATGCACAGCGAGCTCGAGGTCGAGGTCAAGATGGTTTGCCAGCGTTGTCTGGAGCTGGTCGCTCTACCGATCCAAAGCGCATGTGATTACGCTGTGGTGAAAGAAGGTGCGAATACCCAGTCTATGCCGAAAGGCTATGACGTGCTGGAGTTGGGTGAAGAGCCATTGGATCTGCTGGCTCTGGTTGAGGATGAGCTGCTGCTCGCCTTGCCCATAGTGCCGGCCCATGATCCTGAAGATTGCCAGCAGCCGGCAGGCCTCGAAGAGCCCGAGCCGAGCGAGGACGAGGTAACGCGGTCCAACCCGTTCAGTGTATTGGCACAGTTAAAGCGTGACCCAAACGTTTAGGAGTTAATTAGTTATGGCTGTTCAGCAGAACAAAAAATCCCGCTCCGCTCGCGACATGCGTCGCTCGCACGATGCCCTCGAGGGCAATGCGCTGTCCGTCGAGAAGAGCACCGGTGAAGTTCACCTGCGTCACCACGTTTCGCCGGAAGGCGTTTACCGTGGTCGCAAAGTGATCGACAAGGGCGCTGACGAGTAATCCTTGTCCGCTCCGATCATCGCGATTGATGCAATGGGTGGGGACTTCGGTCCCCACTGCATTGTTCCAGCCAGCATCGCCTGTCTGGCCGAATACCCCTCGCTGCACCTGGTCCTCGTTGGCCAATCCCCCCTTCTCGAAGAGTTGATCGCCCGGAGTCCCGAGGTCGATCGTGCGCGCCTGCGCGTCGAGCATGCCGGCGAAGTGATCGGCATGGATGAGCGGCCGGCCCAGGCCCTGCGCAATAAGCCGGATGCGTCTATGCGCGTCGCCTTGGAGCTGGTGCGCAGCGGCCGTGCCCAGGCCTGCGTCAGTGCCGGCAATACCGGGGCGTTGATGGCCCTGTCGCGTTATGTCTTGAAGACGCTGCCGGGCATCGATCGCCCCGCGATGATGGCGGCCGTGCCGACCCGGACGGGGTATTGTCAGTTGCTCGATCTGGGGGCGAACGTCGATTGCAGTGCCGAGCACCTCTATCAGTTTGCCGTGATGGGTTCGGTGGCTGCCGAGGCGATGGGGATCGTTCGGCCCCGGGTGGCGCTGCTCAATGTCGGTACCGAGGACATCAAGGGGAATCAGCAGGTCAAGCTGGCGGCTAACCTGTTGCAGCAAGCGGCGGGGCTGAACTACAGCGGCTTTGTCGAGGGCGATGGCCTGTATCGCGGCGAGGCCGATGTGGTGGTGTGCGATGGGTTCGTCGGCAATATCCTGCTCAAGTCCAGTGAGGGCTTGGCGCAGATGATCTCGACGCGTATCGAGGCGCTGTTCCGAGAAGGGGCGGCGGCGCGCCTGATCGGTGCCCTGGCCATGCCGCTGTTGCGGCGTTTGCGCGCCGAGCTGGCTCCCGCTCGGCATAATGGAGCGAGCTTTCTCGGCCTGCAGGGTATCGTGGTCAAGAGTCATGGTGCGGCTGGGCAGGAAGGTTTCAAGAGCGCGATTCGTCGGGCCTTGCAGGAGGTGGAAGAGAACCTGCCGCAGCGCCTGCATGGCCGCCTCGAGGATCTGTTGTTCTAGGATGTGACCGCGGCTGGCGGCCTGTCATCCAACTGTCAGTTTGTTGCGTTTGGCTATGCCTTGTCGCGATTCCCCCGACGCTAAGACCACTAGGGAAACCTATATATGTCTGCATCCCTCGCCTTTGTCTTTCCTGGTCAGGGCTCCCAGTCCCTGGCGATGCTGGCCGAGCATGGCGCTCAGCAGCCGCTGATCATCGACACCTTCGCCGAAGCCTCCGATGCGCTCGGCTACGACCTGTGGGCCTTGACCCAGCAGGGTCCGGAAGAGCAACTGAATCAAACCGACAAGACTCAGCCGGCGATCCTCACGGCTTCCATCGCCCTGTGGCGTTTGTGGCAGGCGCAGGGCGGTGTACGCCCGGCGTTCGTCGCCGGCCACAGCCTCGGAGAGTATTCGGCTCTGGTGGCTGCCGGCAGCCTGGATTTTGCCGCGGCGGTGAAATTGGTCGAGCATCGTGGCCGGCTGATGCAGCAGGCCGTTCCGGCTGGTCAGGGTGGCATGGCGGCCATCCTCGGCCTGGACGATGCCGACGTGCTGGCGGCGTGCGCCGAAGCGGCGCAGGACGAGGTGGTCAGCGCGGTCAATTTCAATGCGCCGGGGCAGGTGGTGATCGCCGGCGCCGCGCCGGCGGTGGCGCGTGCGGTCGAGGCGTGTAAGGCACGTGGTGCCAAGCGCGCCATGCCCCTGCCGGTCAGCGTGCCGTCGCACTGCGCCTTGATGCGCCCGGCAGCCGAGCGCTTTGCCGAGGCCGTGGCGGCGATCGCCTGGCAGGCGCCGCAGATTCCGTTGGTACAGAACGTCAGTGCGGCTGCAGTGGCCGATCTCGATGCGCTCAAGCGCGACTTGCTGGCCCAGCTCTATAGCCCGGTCCGCTGGGTCGAGTCGATGGTCTGTCTGGCCGATCAGGGCGTGACCGATCTGGTCGAGTGTGGTCCGGGCAAGGTGCTGTCGGGGCTGAACAAGCGCTGTGTCAAAGGCATCAATACCCATAATTTGGATACCCCAGACGCCTTCGCCGCCACCCGCGCGGCCTTGGCCTGATTGAGGAGAGGTTGTATGAGCCTGCAAGGTAAAGTTGCCCTGGTTACCGGCGCGAGCCGTGGTATCGGCCAGGCTGTCGCGCTTGAGCTGGGGCGCCAAGGCGCCGTGGTCATTGGTACCGCGACTTCCGCATCCGGTGCCGAGCGCATCGCCGAAACCCTGAAGGCCAACGGCATCGAAGGGGCCGGCCTGGTGCTGGATGTCAGCAACGATGAGTCGGTGGCCAGCACCCTGGAGCATATTCAGCAGCACCTGGGGCAGCCGTTGATCCTGGTCAACAACGCCGGCATCACTCGCGATAACCTGATGCTGCGCATGAAGGACGACGAGTGGTTCGACGTCATCAATACCAATCTGAACAGCCTCTATCGCCTGTCCAAGGCCGTGTTGCGCGGTATGACCAAGGCGCGTTTCGGTCGCATCATCAATATCGGATCGGTGGTCGGGGCCATGGGCAACGCGGGGCAGGTAAACTACGCCGCTGCCAAGGCTGGGCTGGAGGGTTTCGGTCGTGCGCTGGCTCGGGAAGTCGGCTCGCGGGCGATCACCGTGAATGCGGTGGCGCCCGGTTTCATCGATACCGACATGACCCGAGAGCTGCCGGAAGCGCAGCGTGATGCGCTGCTGACACAGATTCCGCTGGGCCGTCTGGGGCAAGCCGAAGAGATCGCGAAAGTGGTCGCTTTCCTCGCTTCCGATGGCGCAGCCTACGTCACAGGGGCTACTATCCCTGTGAACGGCGGTATGTACATGAGCTGAATGTGACGGATGCCTTCGGAAAACTGTCATAGTCGCTGTCTAGAATCCGGTATCAAGCTGCAACAGGTTTATAGACAGATCGTTGAAGTGTTCCTGGGGGCACCCCGGCATTCAGCTTGAAATGCTAAAAACCCTTTCTATACACTTGGCCGCAGACCAGTGGCCTGGATTTGTCCCATTAGGAGTGAGAACAAGGTATGAGCACCATCGAAGAACGCGTCAAGAAAATCGTTGCCGAGCAACTTGGCGTCAAAGAAGAGGAAGTAACCAACAGCGCTTCCTTCGTCGAAGACCTGGGTGCCGACTCTCTTGATACCGTTGAGCTGGTGATGGCCCTCGAAGAGGAATTCGAGACCGAGATCCCGGACGAGCAAGCTGAGAAGATCACCACCGTTCAGGAAGCCATCGATTACGTGACTGCGCACGCGCAATAAGCGAATCGTCGATTCCCGACTTGGAAAAGCCGCACGCCTTCATCGGGCGTGCGGCTTTTCTTTAAGCGCATTCCAAGCGTTGTAATCCGAACAAGAGGAGATTGCTGTGTCGCGTAGACGCGTCGTGGTTACCGGTATGGGCATGGTGTCGCCGCTGGGTAACGATGTGCCGAGCAGCTGGCAGGGCATTTTGGCCGGGCGCAGCGGTATCGGCCCGATCGAGCACATGGACCTGTCCGCCTATACCACCCGCTTCGGCGGTTCGGTAAAGGGCTTTGACGTCGAGCAATACCTGTCGGCCAAAGAGGCGCGCAAGCTCGATCTGTTCATCCAGTACGGTCTGGCAGCCAGTTTTCAGGCAGTGCGTGACTCCGGGCTGGAAGTAACCGATGCCAACCGTGAGCGCATCGGTGTGGCGCTGGGCTCCGGCATCGGCGGCCTGACTAACATCGAGAACAGCTGCAAGTCGCTGCACGAGCAGGGGCCGAGACGCATCTCGCCGTTCTTCGTGCCGGGCTCGATCATCAATATGATTTCCGGCTTCCTGTCGATCCACCTGGGACTGCAGGGGCCTAACTACGCCATCGCCACCGCCTGCACCACCGGCACCCACTGCATCGGCATGGCGGCGCGCAATATCGCCTATGGCGAAGCCGACGTGATGGTCGCCGGTGGCGCCGAGATGGCCGCCTGCGGTCTGGGCATCGGCGGCTTTGCCGCGGCGCGGGCGCTGTCGACCCGCAACGACGAGCCGACCAAGGCCAGCCGTCCGTGGGACAAGGATCGCGACGGTTTCGTCCTGTCCGACGGTGCCGGCACCCTGGTGCTGGAGGAGTTGGAGCATGCCAAGGCCCGCGGCGCGACCATCTACGCCGAGCTGATCGGTTTCGGTATGAGCGGCGATGCCTTCCACATGACCTCGCCGCCGGAAGATGGGGCGGGTGCGGCCCGCTGCATGGCCAATGCCCTGCGCGACGCCGGGCTCGAAGGCAGCCAGGTGCAGTACATCAATGCCCACGGCACCTCGACGTCCGCCGGCGACAAGGCCGAAGTGGCGGCCATCAAGTCGGTGTTCGGCGAGCACGCCTACCAATTGGCTGTCAGCTCGACCAAGTCCATGACCGGCCATCTGCTCGGTGCCGCGGGTGCGGTGGAGGCGATTTTCAGCGTGCTGGCGCTGCGCGAGCAGGTGGCTCCGCCGACCATCAACCTGGATCAGCCGGATGAGGGCTGCGACCTCGACTTCGTGCCGCACCAGGCCAAGGCGATGGACATCGACGTGGTGCTGTCCAACTCCTTCGGTTTCGGCGGCACCAACGGCTCGCTGGTGTTCCGCCGGTTCGCCGGTTGATGCTGAGCTGGGTCGATGGTCGTCCGGCCGAGCTGCTGTCCGTAAGGGATCGCGGCCTGGCCTACGGCGATGGCCTGTTCGAGACCGTCGCCGTGCGTGGCGGCAGGCCAGCGTTGCTGGAGCGCCACCTGGCGCGCCTGGCCGAAGGTTGTGCGCGCCTGGGGTTGCCATACGATGCGACCGTGCTCCGGGACGAACTGCTCGCCTTCAGTCGGCAGTTGGGCGAGGGCGTGGCCAAGCTGATCCTCACCCGGGGTGACGGTTTGCGTGGCTATGCGCCGCCGCAGCCGGCGGTAGTGCGGCGCCTCTTGCTCGGCGGCGCGAGACCGGCGTACCCGGCGGAGCATGCCGAGCAAGGTGTGCGTCTGTTTCCCTGTGCGACGCGCCTGGCGGAACAGCCACTGCTGGCCGGCTTGAAGCACCTCAATCGTCTGGAGCAGGTGCTGGCGCGCAGCGAGTGGCAGGATGACGAGCATGCCGAAGGCCTGATGCAGGATGCTTCGGGACGGGTGATCGAGGGGGTCTTCAGCAACCTGTTCCTGCTCAAGGGCGGTGTTTTGCTGACCCCGGACCTTTCGCGTTGCGGCGTGGCCGGTGTGATGCGCGCGGAGTTGCTGGCGCAAGCCGATGCCCTTGGGGTGCCCTGCGAGGTGCGCGACATCGACCTCGCCGAGTTGCTGAGCGCCGACGAGGTCTTTCTGTGCAACAGCCTCTATGGCGTGTGGCCGGTTCGCCGGCTGCAGGGCCGCGACTGGCCGGTAGGCCCGCTCACCCGTAAACTGCAGGCCATAGCCCGCGATCTACTGGACTGCTGATCTGTGATACGCAAGATATTGCTGCTTCTGGAAGCCGGCGTGTTAGTGGCCGGCCTGTTACTGGTTTTCGCCGCCTGGCAGCAACACAAGGCGCTTCACCAGCCTTTGCAGCTGACTGAGGAGCGCCTGCTCGAAGTGCCGGCCGGCACGACGCCGGGGGGTGTACTCAACCGCCTGCAGGCCGAAGGGGTTCTGCAGGACGCATTCTGGCTGCGGCTTTACTGGCGCTTCAATCTGCGTGGTCAGCCCCTGCACAGCGGCGAATACCGCCTGACGCCGGGGCAGACGGTGAACGACATGCTGGTGCAGTGGCGTCGTGGCGAGGTGGTGCAATACAGCCTGACCCTGGTCGAGGGCTGGAACTTCCGTCAGGTGCGCGCGGCGCTGGAGCGTGCCAGCAAGCTCGAGTCGCGCCTGACCGGGCTGAGCGATGCACAGCTGATGGAGCGCCTCGGGCTGCCCGGGGTCAATCCGGAGGGGCGCTTCTTCCCCGATACCTACCGTTACGTGCGCGGCACCACCGACCTGGATCTGCTCAAGCAGGCCTATGCGCGCCTGGAGCAGGTGCTGGCCGAGGAGTGGGCGCAGCGCGCCGAAGGTCTGCCTTACGGCGAGCCCTATGACGCCCTGATCATGGCCTCGATGATCGAGAAGGAGACCGGTGTGCCGGAGGAGCGGGGGGCGATCGCCGGCGTATTCGTCCGCCGCCTGCGCAGCGGCATGCGCTTGCAGACCGACCCGACGGTGATCTACGGTCTGGGCGAGCGCTACAACGGCAAGCTGTCCCGTGCCCACCTGCGCGAACCCACCCCCTACAACACCTATGTGATCGACGGCATGCCGCCGACGCCGATCGCCCTGGTCGGGCGCGAGGCGATCCACGCGGCCTTGCACCCGGTGGCGGGCAAGAGCCTGTATTTCGTGGCCCGGGGCGATGGCAGCCATGCCTTCTCGGACACCCTGGAGGCGCACAATCGGGCGGTGCGTGCCTATCAGCTCAATCGACGCGCAGGCTACCGCTCCAGTCCCGCCCCACAGTCAAGCCATCAGAAGGACGCCCCGTGAGCGGTCTGTTTATCACCCTGGAAGGCCCGGAAGGGGCCGGCAAGAGCACCAATCGCGAGTACCTGGCCGCGCGCCTGGCGGAACACGGCATCGAGGTGCTGCTGACCCGTGAGCCCGGCGGCACGCCGCTGGCAGAGCGTGTGCGCGAGCTATTGCTGGCGCCGAGCGAGGAGCCGATGGCGGCCGATACCGAGCTGCTGCTGGTATTCGCGGCGCGGGCTCAGCACTTGGACCGGGTGATTCGCCCGGCCCTGGCGCGCGGTTGTGTGGTGCTCTGCGATCGTTTCACCGATGCCACCTATGCCTATCAGGGTGGCGGTCGCGGTTTGCCGGAGGAGCGCATCGCCGTACTCGAGGATTATGTGCAGGGCGGTCTGCGTCCGGCGCTGACCCTGGTCTTCGATCTGCCGATCGAGGTCGGCCTGTCTCGCGCCGCGGCCAGGGGACGCCTGGATCGCTTCGAGCAGGAGGGGCGAGCCTTCTTCGATGCCGTGCGCCAGACCTACCTGCGCCGTGCGGCAGCGGAGCCGCAGCGCTATCGGGTCCTGGATGCCTCGCAGCCCCTGAGCGAAGTGCAGCAGGCCCTGGACGCACTGTTGCCGCAGATTCTGGAGCTGTGCCGTGGCTGAGGTCTATCCCTGGCAGGCTGAACTGTGGCGGCAGCTGGCCGGCCGCACTCGGCATGCCCACGCTTACCTGTTGTTGGGGCCTGCCGGAATCGGCAAGCGCGATCTGGCCGAGTCCCTGAGGGCGCTTCTGCTGTGTCAGCAGCCGGCGGGCCTGGAGGCCTGTGGACAGTGCAAGGGCTGTCACCTGCTCGCGGCGGGCAGCCACCCGGACAGTTTCGAGCTCAAGCCGAGTGGGGACAAGAAGAGCGTCGGCGTCGACGATGTCCGCGAGCTGATCGGCTTCGTCAACAAGACCGCGCAATTGAGCGGCCGCAAGGTCGTGCTGATCGCCGAACCGCCGGCGGAAGACATGACCCTGGCCGCCTCCAATGCCCTGCTCAAGAGCCTGGAGGAGCCCTCCGGCGATACGGTGCTGCTGTTGCTCAGCCATCAGCCGAGCCGGCTGTTGCCGACCATCAAGAGTCGCTGCGTGCAGCAAGCCTGTCCGCTGCCGGACCCGGCGACCAGTCTGGCCTGGCTGGCCCAGGCCTTGCCTGAGTGCGGCGAAGTGGAGTGCCGGGAGCTGCTGAGCCTGGCGGGCGGCTCGCCGCTGACCGCGCGCAGCCTGCAGCAACAGGGCGTGCGCGAGCAGCGCGCCTTGGTAGTGGACGGGGTGAAGAAGCTGCTCAAGCAGCAGATCGCCGCCAGCCAGTTGGCCGAGGCCTGGAAGAACCTGCCGATGTCCATGCTGTTCGACTGGTTCTGCGACTGGGCGCAGTCGATGCTGCGTTATCAGTTGACCCGCGACGAGCAGGGGCTGGGGCTCGAGGACATGCGCAAGGTGGTGCAGTACCTGGCCGACAAGGCGCCGCAGGCCAGGGTGCTGGAGACCCAGGACTGGCTGTTGCAGCAGCGGCAGAAAGTGCTGGGCAAGGCCAACCTGAACAGTGTGTTGCTTCTCGAAGCGCTCTTGGTGCGGTGGGCAAGCCTGCCCGGACCGGGCTAGAATCGGCCATTGAGTAATGAAGCCAGGAATGCCGCATGAGCTTGCCACCTAATTTGGGTCCGCGTAATGGAATCTTGTCCCTGACCATCAAGGACAAGTCCGTGCTCTATGCCGCCTACATGCCCTTTATCAAGAATGGCGGGCTGTTCATTCCGACCAACAAGAGCTACAAGCTCGGCGATGAGGTGTTCATGCTGCTCAACCTGATGGATGAGCCGGAGAAGATCCCGGTCGCCGGCAAGGTGGTATGGATCACCCCCAAGGGCGCCCAGGGCAACCGTGCCGCGGGTGTGGGCGTGCAGTTCAACGAGGGCGACAACACCGCCCGCAACAAGATCGAAACCTACCTGGCGGGTGCGCTGAAGTCGGACCGTCCGACCCATACCATGTAGGTCGCTACTTTTTCACCAGGGCGTCCGGGCCCGCGATGCCGCGAGCGGCATCGATTCTCAAGTGATTGCTATCCATGCTGGTTGATTCCCACTGCCATCTCGACCGCCTCGATCTGGCCGCGCACCAGGGCTCGCTCGATGCGGCGCTGGATGCCGCGCGCGCTCGCGGCGTCGGACACTTTCTCTGCATCGGCGTCAGCGCCGACAACGCTGCGGCGGTCAAGGCGCTGGCCGAGCGCTATGCCGACGTCGACTGCTCGGTGGGGGTGCACCCGCTGGATCTTGAGCCCGGCGCGGCGCCTGCCCTGGACTGGTTGCTGGCCGAGTTGAACCATCCGCACGTGGTGGCCATCGGTGAAACCGGGCTGGACTACCATTACGAGCCGCAAGCCGCACAGGCCCAGCAAGAGGCCTTTCGCCTGCACCTGCACGCCGCCCAGCTCACCGGCAAACCGGTGATCGTGCACACCCGCGAGGCGCGGGCCGACACGCTGGCGCTGCTGCGCGAGGCGGCGTTGCCGCAGGCCGGTGTGCTGCACTGTTTCACCGAGGATTGGGCGATGGCCAGGGCGGCGCTGGATCTGGGGTTCTACATCTCGCTGTCCGGCATCGTCACCTTCCGCAATGCCGGGGCGTTGCGCGAAGTCGCCCGCCAGGTGCCGGCCGATCGGCTGCTGGTGGAGACTGACTCGCCTTATCTGGCGCCGGTACCCTATCGCGGCAAGCCCAACCTGCCGGAATATGTGCGCGAGGTGGCCGAGTACCTGGCGCAGTTGCGCGGGGTGGGTTTCGAAACCTTGGCCGAACAGACCAGCGCCAACTTCAAGCGCCTGTTCCCGCTGGCACGGGTCGACTAGGGCGAGGTCGCTCCGATGGCTGCGTTGCGGATCTCGGGGCAAAAAAAACCCGGGTTCTGGGGGATGAATCCGGGTTAAGACCATTAGGAGTAAATCAAGGTACGCGGTCCACGGTACCTTGCCTGGCGGGGCACTTGGGGGGAGATGCCGCGCACCAGTACCCCTAAGTATTGGCGAAGATTCCCGATCGTCCACCACGGTTCGGCGCCTTTTTAAACGGTTTTGGAATACCGCGGCTGCTGTTGAGTCCTCATCCTGCTGCCAACTGGTGCAGCAAGCGTAGGGTTTCCTCTATTACCCGCCCTTCACTGTAGAAGTGTGGCGACAGGCGGACGCCGCCGCCACGCTGGGCGCAGATCACCTGTTCGCTCCTCAGGCGTTCGTACAGCAGCCGATTGTCCCAGCCCGCCAGGCTGAAGGTCACGATCCCGGCGCGCCTCGCCGGACTGCGTGGGCTGTGCAGGCTGAGGCCGGGCATCGTACCGAGGTCGTCGAGCAGCCATTGCACGCGCTCCTGTACCGCACGCCCCACCTCTTGCATACCGACCTCCTCGAGCAAGGACAGGCTGGCCTCCAGGGCCATGGCGCCGAGCAGGTTCGGGCTGCCGCATTCGAATCGCCGAGCCGTCTTGGCCACCTGCCACTCCTTGCGCTGGTAGTCGCCGGGGTGCTCGAGCATGTGCCAGCCGTATTCATGCAGCCTCAGTTGTTCGCGCAGCTCGCTGCGGCAATAGAAGGCGCCGAGGCCCTCCGGGCCGAGCATCCATTTGTGCCCGTCGGCCATGGCGAAGTCGCACTGGTTGCTCTGCACGTCGAAGGGCAGGGCGCCGAGCTGCTGAATCGCATCGACGCAGAGCAGCACGCCGCGCTGGCGACAGCCATGGCCGAGGCGCTCCAGGTCCAGGCGCAGGCCGCTGGCATATTGCACCGCGCTGATCGCCAGCAGGCGGGTGCGCGGACCGCAGGCCGTGAGCAGTCTGGCCTCGGGATCGCGACCCTGCAGGGCGATCTGCAGCACTTCCACGCCGAGCGGTTTGAGTGCTTCCCAGACCACCCGATTGGAAGGGAACTCCTCGTCACTGACGATCACCTGATCGCCGGCCTTCCAGTCCAGCCCGAAGGCCACGAAGGACAGCGCCTCGGAGGTGTTCTTGACCAGGGCGATGTCGGCACTGCTCGGAGCGTTGAACAGGCGCGTCAAGCGTTCGCGCAGGGTGATTTCGACCTGTAGCCAGGCCGGGTAGTCGCGGGCGCCGTGGCGGGCGTTCTGTTCGGCGAAGCGGCTGACGGCCACAACCGCGCGTTGCGGCCAGGGTGCGACTGCCGCGTGGTTCAGGTAGCGCAAGCCGGCGACCTGGGGAAACTCATCGTGAATGCCGTACATGGTCGGATGATCCGTGCAATTTGACGCTAGATAGGCATAATAGCCCGCTTCGATTTTTGACCTCTTAGTCCTTTTATGCAGAAAGAACCCCGTAAGGTCCGTGAGTTTCGCCGCCGCGAACAGGAAATTCTCGATACCGCGTTGAAATTGTTCCTCGAGCAGGGCGAAGACAGCGTGACCGTCGAGATGATTGCCGACGCGGTCGGTATCGGCAAAGGCACCATCTACAAGCACTTCAAGTCCAAGGCGGAGATCTACCTGCGCCTGATGCTCGATTACGAGCGCGACCTGAACGAGCTGTTTCACTCGGCCGACGTGGACCGTGACAAGGAGGCGTTGTCGCGCGCCTACTTCGAGTTCCGCATGCGCGATCCACAGCGCTATCGCCTGTTCGACCGGCTGGAGGAGAAGGTGGTCAAGGGCAATCAGGTGCCCGAGATGGTCGAGCAGCTGCACAAGATCCGCGCCTCCAACTTCGAGCGCCTGACCCAGCTGATCAAGGGGCGCATCGCCGAAGGCAAGCTGGAAGACGTGCCGCCTTACTTCCACTACTGCGCCGCCTGGGCTCTGGTGCATGGCGCGGTGGCGCTGTACCACTCGCCATTCTGGAGCAATGTGCTGGAGGACCAGGAGGGCTTCTTCCAGTTCCTCATGGATATCGGCGTGCGCATGGGCAACAAGCGCAAGCGCGACGGTGAAACACCGACCGGGTGACGTTATTCAGCCGGTCAATAGCGTGCGCGGCGCATGTGCCGCCCTCCCACCGGCGATATACTCGGGCTATCAATCGCCGGAGCCCTCCATGATCGTTGATCGCCAAGGCAGACGCTTTCGCAACCTGCGGGTCAGCCTGACCGCGGCCTGCAATTACGCCTGCACCTACTGTGTACCGGACGGCAAACGCCTGGTGGCGGCGCAGGACGAGTTGTCCGCCGACGCCATGGTGCGTGGCGTGGCCTATCTGATCGAGGCGGCCGGCATCGAGCGATTGCGCGTTACCGGCGGTGAGCCGCTGGTCAGCCCCAAGCTGGAGACCTTCCTGCGTGGCGTCGGCCAGTTGGGGCTGAACGATATCAGCCTGACCAGCAACGGCCAGCTGCTCTCGCGCAAGTTGCCGCTGCTGGTGGAGTGCGGCATCCGCCGCCTCAACCTGTCCCTGGACACCCTCGATGCCGCTGCGTTCCGGAGCATCGCCCGCGGTGGGGACCTGGCTACCGTCTTGGCTGGCATGGACGAGGCGCGAGTGGCCGGGCTGAAGATCAAGGTCAACATGGTGCCGCTGCGCGGGCAGAACCTCGACCAGGTCCTGCCGCTGCTGGACTACTGCCTGGAGCGCGGTTTCGAGCTGCGCTTCATCGAGCTGATGCGCATGGGGCACCTGGCCCGTGACGGCAACGGCTTCCTCCAGCAGTTCGTCGGCATGCCCGAGCTGCTGGCGATGATCGGCGAGCGCCATGGCTTCACCCAGGCCGACGCGCCGGTGGATGCCACGGCCCTGCGCTACGAGATTCCCGGCCGGGGCTTCTTCGGGGTGATCGCCAACGAGAGCGTGCCCTTCTGCCGCACCTGCTCGCGTCTGCGCCTGTCGTCCACCGGCTGGCTGCATGGCTGTCTGTCCTCGAGCAACCGCCACTATGTCGGCGATCTGCTGGACAAGCCGCGGCACCAGGCGCTGCCGGCCTTGCAACGCCTGTTGGTCAAGGCGCTGGGCGATAAGCAGGACGTGGCCTTCTCCGGCGGGGCGACGGTGATGAAGATCATCGGCGGCTGAGCACTGGCTCGGTCTTCGATCCGGATTGCCGAACTTCTTGCGAGAGCCGTCGATCCGTGCCCCGCTCATCTGCCGTCTGTTTCGGGCGGCGTTATGGCGCGGAACCTGCATTGCCTCGCCATCTGCCGGTTTTTCGTCGCCGGCGACGGGAGAAGTGCGATGCGATTGTTACTGCTAACCCTGGCCCTGCTGGCCCTGGGTGGCTGCATGAAGGTCAGCGATCTGGCCGACGGTGCCGAGTACCACTTGCGCGATGCGGGCGTGCTCGATCATGGCCGGACCGAGCGCATGGCCTCGCGGCGCCTGCAGCAGGACTCCTTCATCTACATTGCCCAGGGCCATTTCGTGCCGCCTGGACATGGTTATCCGCGGCCCAACGTGGTGGCCGAGGAGGCCTTCAAGGGCTTCGTCGAGTACTTCCCCATGGTCCGTCGCGCCCGTGCACCCCTGGGGCTGGAGGAGGCCATGGGCCAGGCGCGCAAGGCCGGAGCGCATTATCTGCTGTACAGTCGCTTCGCCTATAGCGACGATCGTATCGGCACCGCCGATGAGTGGGCCGATCAGGAGGCGCTGGATCGCCTGGGCACCGATCGCAGTGTGATTCAGCTGATGCTGATCGAGACCAATACCCGGTATCTGGTCGATACCGCGCGGATTCGCAGTCGTGGTGGTTTCCTGACGTTCTACGATGCCCGGCCGGAAGACCTGATCGGTCCTCCCTTGCATGACTATGCCCGCAGCCTGCTCGGGGTCGGGCGCTGAGGAGTCTTTATGAGTGATCCAGGCAAGGCCGGCGAGCTGCTGGCGCAGATTCCCAAGGGCGGAGCCAAGGGTTTGCCGCCGGTGCACCTGTGGAACCCGGATTTTTGTGGCGATATCGACATGCGTATCGCCCGGGACGGTAGCTGGTTCTATATGGGCACGCCGATCGGCCGCAAGCCTATGGTCCGGCTGTTCTCCACCATCCTCCGTCGCGACGGCGACGATTACTTCCTGGTCACGCCGGTGGAGAAGGTCGGCATTCGGGTGGATGATGCGCCCTTCGTGGCGGTTACCTTGCGCGTAGAGGGGGAGGGGGAGGGGGAGCGGCAGGCGCTGTATTTCACCACCAATGTCGAGGATGAGGTTCTGGCCGGGGCCGAGCACCCGCTGCGGGTGGAACTGGATGCCGGGACGCAGGAGCCTGCACCTTACGTGCATGTGCGCGCGAACCTGGAGGCGCTGGTGCATCGCAATGTGTTCTACCAGCTGGTCGAGCTGGCGGTGCCGCGGGAGATCGACGGCCAGACCTGGCTGGGGGTGTGGAGCGCTGGTGCGTTCTTTCCACTCGGCCCGCAGCCGGATTAGTTGCAGGCTGTTAGCCGATAAAGAAAAAGGCTCCCGAGGGAGCCTTTTTTGAGTCTTACATGTTGGGGTAGTTCGGTCCGCCAGTGCCTTCCGGTGCCACCCAGGTGATGTTCTGGGCAGGGTCCTTGATGTCGCAGGTCTTGCAGTGCACGCAGTTCTGCGCGTTGATCTGGAAGCGCTTCTCGCCGTCTTCCTGAGTCACCACCTCGTACACGCCGGCCGGGCAATAGCGCTGCGCCGGTTCATCGTAGAGCGGCAGGTTCTGGGCGATCGGGATGCTCGGGTCGCTGAGCTTCAGGTGGCAGGGTTGTTCCTCTTCATGGTTGGTGTTGGAGAGGAATACCGAGCTGAGCTTGTCGAAGCTGAGCTTGCCGTCCGGCTTGGGGTAGTCGATCTTCTGCGCTTCGCTGGCCTTCTTCAGGCAGGCGTGGTCCGGCTTGGTGTCGTGCAGGGTGAAGGGGATCTTGCCGCCGAACAGGTTCTGGTCGACGTAGTTGAATGCGCCGCCGGCGATGGCGCCGAACTTGTGGATCGCCGCGCCGAAGTTGCGGCTGCAGAACAGCTCGTCGTACAGCCAGCTGGCCTTGAACGCCTCGACATAAGCGGTCAGCTGGTCGCCACCTTCCTTGCCGGCGAACAGCGCATCGGCCACCGCCTCGGCGGCGAGCATGCCGGACTTCATGGCGGTGTGACTGCCCTTGATCTTGGCGAAGTTCAGGGTGCCCAGGTCGCAGCCGATCAGTGCGCCGCCGTTGAAGACCATCTTCGGCATGGAGTTGATGCCGCCCTTGCAGATGGCACGGGCGCCGTAGGCCACGCGCTTGCCGCCTTCCAGGTACTGGGCGATCACCGGGTGGTGTTTGTAGCGCTGGAACTCGTCGAACGGCGACAGGTGCGGGTTGCTGTAGGACAGGTCGACGATCAGGCCGACCACCACCTGGTTGTTCTCCAGGTGGTAGAGGAAGGAGCCACCGGTGTTCTCGGTGCCCATGATGTCCAGGGGCCAGCCGGCGGTGTGCACCACCAGGCCCTGCTCATGCTTGGCCGGGTCGATGTCCCAGATTTCCTTGATGCCGATGCCGTAGTGCTGGGCGTCGGCCTCGCTGTCCAGCTCGAACTTCTGGATCAGCTGCTTGCCGATGTGGCCGCGGCAGCCTTCGGCAAACAGGGTGTATTTGGCGCGCAACTCCATGCCCGGGGTGTAGTAACCCTCTTTCGGGTTGCCTTCGCGGTCGACGCCCAGGTCGCCGGTGACGATGCCGCGCACCACACCCTGTTCGTCGATCAGTGCTTCCTGGGCGGCGAAGCCCGGGTAGATCTCCACGCCCAGGTTTTCGGCCTGCTGGGCTAGCCAGCGGCACAGATTGCCCAGGGAGATGATGTAGTTGCCCTGGTTGTGCATGGTCTTGGGCACGAACAGGTCGGGAATGCGGCTGGCCTTCTCGGCGTTCCTCAGCAGGTAGATGTCGTCGCGCTTGACCGGGGTATTCAGGGGGGCGCCGAGTTCCTTCCAATCGGGGAACAGCTCGTTGAGCGCACGGGGTTCGAATACCGCGCCGGAGAGGATGTGCGCGCCGACCTCGGAGCCTTTCTCGACCACGCAGACGCTGATTTCCTGACCCGCTTCGGCGGCTTTCTGCTTCAGACGGCAGGCGGCGGACAGGCCAGCAGGGCCGGCGCCGACGATGACGACGTCGAACTCCATAAATTCGCGTTCCACAGGCTATCTCCTAATCAGGGCTCTCTCGATATTTTATTTGGCAGGCAGGCTCGTTCCCTGAGCGGTGCGCGCGCATTATATCTACACCCGGTGTTCGGTCCAATACAAACGTTTGTTTGAATTTTCTGTAGGGCTGGTAGAATCTTACTACATCGCGGATGACTGACGGGTTCGCCGTATTGACCGGGCTAGGTCGTGCGGTCAAGATACGGGCGGTTTTGCGCTCGCCGTCTGGGCTGAAAGTCGGTTCCGGCCGACTGGCATCACCCGCCATGTTCGCTTTGGCGACATTCCTATTCACCGGAGAGTAACGAGGAATCCATGAAGGTTCTTGTAGCTGTCAAACGAGTGGTCGACTACAACGTCAAGGTTCGCGTCAAGGCGGACAACAGCGGCGTTGATCTTGCCAACGTCAAGATGTCGATGAACCCCTTCTGCGAAATCGCCGTGGAAGAAGCCGTGCGCCTGAAAGAGAAGGGCGTGGCGAGCGAAATCGTCGTCGTGTCGATCGGCCCGACCGCAGCTCAAGAGCAGCTGCGCACCGCCCTGGCTCTGGGTGCAGATCGCGCCATCCTGGTCGAGTCCGGCGACGAGCTGAACTCCCTGGCCGTGGCCAAGCTGCTCAAGGCCGTGGTCGACAAGGAGCAGCCGCAGCTGGTGATCCTGGGCAAGCAGGCCATCGACAGCGACAACAACCAGACCGGCCAGATGCTCGGTGCCCTGACCGGCTATGCCCAGGGCACTTTCGCCTCCAAGGTGGAAGTGGCCGGCGACAAGGTCAACGTCACCCGTGAAATCGACGGCGGGTTGCAGACCGTTGCGCTGAACCTGCCGGCGATCGTCACCACCGACCTGCGTCTGAACGAGCCGCGCTACGCGTCGCTGCCGAACATCATGAAGGCCAAGAAGAAGCCGCTGGAAACCTTCACCCCGGATGCCCTGGGTGTTTCCACCGCGTCCACCGTCAAGACCCTGAAAGTCGAAGCGCCGGCTGCTCGCAGTGCCGGCATCAAGGTCAAGTCCGTGGCTGAACTGGTCGAGAAACTGAAGAACGAGGCGAAGGTAATCTAAATGGCTATCTTGGTTGTTGCAGAACACACTAACGCTGCCCTGGCTGCTGCCACGCTCAATACCGTAGCGGCTGCCAAAGCCATCGGTGGCGACATCCACATCCTGGTTGCCGGCGCCGGTTGCGGTGCTGCCGCCGAAGCCGCGGCCAAGGTCGAGGGCGTGTCCAAGGTCCTGGTGGCCGACAATGCCGCCTTCGCTCATCAGTTGCCGGAAAACGTCGCGCCGCTGATCGCCGAACTGGGCGCCGGCTACAGCCACATCCTGGCGGCCGCCACCACCAACGGTAAGAACTTCCTGCCGCGCGTGGCCGCGCAGCTGGACGTCGACCAGATCTCCGAGATCATCGCGGTCGAGAGTGCCGACACCTTCAAGCGGCCGATCTACGCCGGCAACGCCATCGCCACCGTGCAGTCTTCGGCGGCCATCAAGGTGATCACCGTGCGTGCCACCGGTTTCGATCCGGTTGCCGCCGAAGGCGGTTCGGCCGCCGTCGAAACCGTGGCTGCTGGCGCCGATGCCGGCACCTCGGCCTTCGTCGGCGAAGAGCTGGCCAAGTCCGATCGCCCTGAGCTGACCGCTGCCAAGATCGTCATCTCCGGCGGCCGCGGCATGCAGAACGGCGATAACTTCAAGCACCTGTACGCCCTGGCCGACAAGCTCGGCGCCGCCGTCGGCGCTTCGCGGGCCGCGGTCGACGCAGGCTTCGTGCCAAACGACATGCAGGTCGGTCAGACCGGCAAGATCGTCGCGCCGCAGCTGTACATCGCGGTCGGCATTTCCGGTGCGATCCAGCACCTGGCCGGCATGAAGGACTCCAAGGTGATCGTGGCGATTAACAAGGACGAGGAGGCGCCGATCTTCCAGGTGGCCGACTACGGCCTGGTCGCCGACCTGTTCGAGGCCATCCCGGAGCTGGAAAAGCTGGTGTAAGCCGCTTTCCCAGGCCAACAAAAAACCCGCTCTCGAGCGGGTTTTTTGTTGGCTATGTCCCAATGATGTGTTGCAAGAACTAATCTGAAAGGCAGGCATCCGCTCGGGAGGTCTGCCGATCATGGATACTCAAGCCTTTCACCACTGGCTGGCTCAACTGGGCCAGCTCAGCCCCCAGCAGAAATCCACGCTTCATCAAGCCCTGCAGGGCTCGCCGACAACAGCGGTGCTTGATGACCTGCCGGCGTTGCAGAGTTGCCCGCATTGCCAGGGCGCCGCGAGACATCTCGCGCCCTGGGGCTGGTCGCGTGGTCTGCGTCGCTATCGCTGCCGTAGCTGCCGGCGGACGTGTACCGCGTTGTCGGCAACCGGCCTTGCCCGCCTGCACTATCCCGAACGCTGGAAAGACTATGCCCAGGCACTGATTAATGGGCTGAGCGTGCGCAAGGCTGCCAAGGTGTGCGGGATCAGTAAGAACACCGCGTTTCTCTGGAGGCACCGCTTCCTGGCGGCAGCCGCCGAGCATCACGCCACCCATGAGACCGGGATTGTCGAAGTGGATGAGACGTTCTTTCTGGAGTCATTCAAAGGTCAGCGACGCTTACCGCGGCCGCGCGTAAACGAGGCGGGGTCAGCGTGACCCGGGGCACGGGTAAAGACCAAATCCCGGTGATGGTGGTGCGCGACCGGGAGGGGCATACCGCTGACTTCACACTGGCCAAGCTCGATGCTGTGCATGTACGAAAAGCGTTGGCGCCGCTGATCGATCAGGAGTCCGTACTCTGCACCGACGGGGCGGCGGTCTATGCCAGCTTCGCCCGGATCCAGGGCATCACCCATCAGGTCGTGCATGCCTGCCCCGGCCAGCGCGTACGCCAAGGCGCTTTCCATATCCAGAACGTCAATGCCTACCACAGTCAACTGAAGAACTGGATGACCCGCTTTCATGGCGTGGCCACCCGCTACCTCCCGAATTACCTGGGCTGGCGCCGCATGCTTGAGCGCTATCAGCAAAGCATTCGGCCGGTTCACTGCATCCACGAGGCGGTAGGACGAACCATGCAACACACTATTGGGACATAGCCTTTTTGTTGGCTGCCTGCTGCGATGCGCTCAGTCGTCCGTATTCTCGATGCCGCCGAGGAAGGCCTGGTAATGCGAGGCAGTTTCCTGCGGCCGTTCGATCATCGGGGCATGGCCGCAATCCTTCATGACGACCACGCTGGGACGCTTGAGCAGCGGGCGCATCACCTCGATGCTGGAGACGTCTAGCACGCGGTCGCGCGCTCCCCACAGCAGCAGGGTCGGCGCCTGGATCTTCGGCAGCTCCGGTTCCAGCGGGACATAACGCTCGATCAGCTGGGCGAAAATGCGCCGGTAATGCGCGCTGTTGTCGATGGCGCGCTCGGCCAGGTAGCGCTTGAGGGGGGAGGGGAGTGATGGTGGCTGGACGAACACGAAGTCCAGCAGGCGCTCGAAGTCCTCGGACCTCTCCACCACCAGCGGATTGGCCGCGCCGCGCTCCAGGCGTGCGATCAGTTCGCTCTTCACCGGAGCGTTGATGCCGGCGTTGGCGAGCAGGGCCAGGCTACGTACCTGCTGCGGATAGCGCGCGGCGTAGAGGGCGGCGATGTGGCCGCCCATGGAGTTGCCGACCAGGTGCAGGCGGTCGATGTTCAGGGCCTGCACGAAGCTGGCGACGCGCTCGGTCTGGGTGCCGACGTCGTAGCTGGCGTTCGGCCTGCTGCTGTCGCCGAAGCCCGGCAGGTCCAGGGCGATGACCTGATAGCGCTCGGTCAGGTGGCGGGCGAAACGTAGCCAGTTGTCCTTGTCGGCGCCGAAGCCGTGGATCAGCAGGATGGTTTCGCCGTCGGGCGGGCCGCCGCGATAGTAATGGATGCTAAGATCGGCGACCTCCAGGCGCTCATGGGACAGGTCGGCGGCCCACTGTTCCAGCCACTGCATGCTGGTCAGCAGGGTGGCGGGGACGGCATAGAGTACGCCGGCGACGGCCGTGAGGAGCAGCACGAGGGCGAGAAAGAGTTTTTTCATGCCATGTCCTTATCGCGAATTATTATTGCGCTGCCGCTAAGCTAGCATGGAAGCACGCCCTTGGCCTGTTGCCGCCGCGTGCGACCCAATCGAACGTTGAACCGAGACCCATCGAATGCGCGATAGTCCCATCCTGAAGTCCTGCCTGCTGCTCTTTACCTTGCTGACGATGCCAGTCGTGGCGCTGGCCGCCGGCAAGTGTGAGCGTCTGGTTGCCACGGGGCACCCCGATTATCCGCCGTTCATGTGGCGCGACCCGCAGAAGCCGCAGCAGCTGATTGGCGCCCAGGCGGACTTGCTCGCTCGACTGGGCGAGGAACTGGGGGTGCGCATCGAGGTGTTGCACAGCAAGTCCTGGGACAAGGCGCTGGATGAGGTGCGCAGTGGCCGTATCGATCTGCTGGCCGGGGCGCCGCTGACCCTGGCCGATCTGGAAACCATGGACTATGTGCACCCGGCGCCGTTCAGTCGCGCCGACGTGGTCTGGGTACGCAATATCGCCAGTTTCCCCTATATCGAGTGGGCCGACCTGCGCGAGCGCCGCGGGGCGGCGGTCGGCAAGGGGTTCGGGAAGGCCTTCGACCAGTACGCCAAGGGCAATCTGAACCTGGAGCAGGGCGGTAATCTGACCCAGCAGCTGCAGAAACTGATGCTCGGCGAGGTGGATTACGTGGTGCACGAGCGCGAACCCGCCCTGGCGCTGGCCCACATCCTGGGTCTGCAGGACGATCTGCTGGCACTGCATCCGCCGATTCGCAGCGAGGGCTTGCACCTTGCGCTGTCGCACAACTCGGCATGCAACGCCCCCTGGCTGCGCGGACAGCTGGCGAAAAAAATGACAGAATTGGTCGCCGCCGGCGTGCCGGATGCCTTGCTGCAACGCAATTTGCAGCGTTGGAAGGAGCAGCAGTTGCAGCCCGCCAGCGCCCCGAATCCGTAGGAAAAACCAGTGACCCATCGACTTCTCTGCGCCGTGCTGGCGCTGCTGGCCTTGACGGCCTGCGCCAGTGATCCGCCCCCTCTCGAACAATTGCGCCTGACCGAACAGGCGCTCACCCAGGCCCGGGCCGTGGGCGCCGACGAGCAACTGCCCGAACTGGTCCAGGCCGAAGACAAGTTGCGTCGGGCCCAGGCTGCCATGGCCGAAGAGGCCTTCAAGCAGGCACGGGTGCTGGCCGAGCAGGCCGAACTGGATGCCCGCCTGGCCGAGGCACGGGTGCTGACGGCCAAGAGCCAGGATCAGCTGGCCGTCTTGGGCAAGCAGATCAATCGCCTGCGTCGTCAGTTGGGGGACCTGCAATGAGCCGTCGAGTAACCCTGGGGGCTGGCGCCGTACTGATGCTGGCGTTGGGCGGCTGTGCCGCCCCGCAGACGAACAGCGGCGAAGCACTGGAGGCAGCCCGGAGCAGTTTCCAGAGGGTCAAGGAAGATCCCGGCGTATTGCGCAGCGCCGCCAAGGATGTGATCCGTGCCGGCGAGTCCCTGGCGCGCGCCGATCGCCTGTCCAGCTACTGGGGCAGCGCCGATGACGTCGCCCATTACGCTTACCTGAGCCAACGCTACAGCGATATTGCCGGAGAGAAGAGCCAGATCGGTCTCAATCAGGAACGCGCGGCCAAGCTCGAACTGGAGCGCCAGCGCCTGCAGCTGGCGCTGCGCGAGGCCAAGCTGCTGAGCATCCAGGAACAGAGCCACTGGCTGGAAGAGCAGATGGTCAGCCTGGCGACCACCGAGACCGAGCGCGGCCTGGTGATGACCCTGGGCGATGTGCTGTTCGATGCCGGGCACGCCGACCTCAACGTTTCGGCCAACCGCACGGTGCTCAAGCTGGTGCAGTTCCTCCAGCTCAACCCGCGGCGGGTGGTGCGCATCGAGGGCTACACCGACAGCAGCGGCGACAGGCAGGAGAACCTCGAGCTGTCCCGGGCGCGGGCGCAGACGGTGGCCGACGTGCTGATCGACCTGGGCATCGATGCCCAGCGCATCGAGGTGCAGGGCCACGGCGAAAGCTTTCCGGTGGCGGAGAACGCCTCGGCCAAGGGCCGGGCGCAGAATCGCCGGGTCGAGATCGTGTTCTCCGACGAGCAGGGCCGTCTAGGCGCCAGTCGCTGATTCCCACGGATCGAAGCCGCCCCGGTCGCCGTCAGGCGCCGGGGCTTTTTTACGCGCGGGCAATAGACTAAACAGTTGCTCGTCGGCTTAATTGGTCTAATACAGTTATTGGCTCATCGCCATTGTATCGGGCAGAATCCGTGGAGCTGTACCGGTGTTTTTTCTGATAATTGGCATACTGTTACGGTTCAAACAAGCGGGAAGGCGGCCATGACCAATCTGTTGCTCTATCAACGCATCGCTCAGCAGCTGGCGGAGGACATTCGCCGCGGCGTCTATCAACCGGGCGAGCGCGTGCCCTCGGTGCGCAAGATGAGTGCGCAGCTCAGCGTCAGCCATGCCACGGTGTTGCAGGCCTACGCGAACCTGGAAGACCAGGGGCTGATCCGTGCCCGTCCGCAGTCCGGCTTCTATGTGCATCAGACGCCGGCGCTCACCGCACCGACCCCCGACATCGCCCGGGTCGAGCGCCCCAGCCTGGTCACCCGCAGCAGCATCATCAACCAGATACTCACCGAGTCGCGGCGCGAAGGGGTATTCCCCCTCGGCGCGGCCGTGCCCCATGTCGACTACCTGCCGGTGCGCGCCCTGCATCAGCAGCTGGCCAAGGTCACCCGCTTTCAGAGCCCGCGGGCCTTCAGCTACATGTTCAGCCCGGGCTTCGAACCGTTGCGCCGTCAGGTGGCGATCCGCATGCGCGATGCCGGCGTGGTGGTCGATCCCTCGGAGGTGGTGATCACCCATGGCTGCGTCGATGCCCTGCAGATGTCGCTGCGCGTGCTGACCCGGCCCGGCGACCTGATCGCCGCCGAGTCGCCGACCTACTATGGCCTGCTGCAGCTGGCCGACCTGCTGGGCCTCAAGGTCATCGAGATTCCCAGCGACCCGACCACCGGCATCAGCCTGGAAGCCCTGCAGCTGGCTGCCAGCCAGTGGCCGATCAAGGCCCTGGTGCTGACCGCACGGTTGAGCAACCCGCTCGGCGGCACCATCCCCGAGGACCGCCAGAAGCAGCTGCTGCGCCTGGCCGGGGATTTCGACATCCAGATCGTCGAGGACGATATCTACGGCGAACTGATGTTCGAGCAGGGGCCGACCAAGGCGCTCAAGTCCCAGGACCGTGAGGGCCGCGTGCTGTACTGCTCGAGCTTCTCCAAGACCCTGTCGCCGGGGGTGCGCATCGGCTGGATAGTCGCCGGCAAGTACCAAGACGAGATCCAGCGCCTGCAGACCTTCAGTACTCACTCCGCGTGCAGCGTGACGCAGATGGGGGTGGCGGCCTATCTGGAGAACGGCGGCTACGACCGCCACCTGCGCTATATCCGTCAGGAGTACCGCAAGAACCTCAGCGCCTTTCAGTTGGCGGTGCAGCAGTCTTTCCCCGAGGGCACCCAGATCACCCGGCCCAATGGCGGCTTCATCCTCTGGGTCAGCCTGCCGGTGCGGGTCAATACCAAGGAGCTGCATGTCAGAGCCTTGCAGCAGGGCATCAGCATCGCGCCGGGACTGATCTTCAGCAATACCGAGCAGTTCAACCATTGCGTGCGCCTGAACTGCGGCATCCCCTGGAGCCGCGAGGCCGAGCGGGCCCTGATGACCCTGGGTATGCTGGCCAGTCAACTGTGTCAGGAGGCCGGCAGCCGGTGAGGAAAAGCGCCTCGGCTTAACCCGAGGCGACGCTGCGTCGCGTCTACTCGGACGAAGAGGTCATTCGTCCCGAGGAGATGGAGCATGTCCAGGCAATTCACCGCTATTGCGCACCCCCTGGTGCAAGGTTTCGGCGCGGCGCTGCTGCTGTTGCTGGCCGCCTGTAACGCCACACAGCCGGAGTCGCCGCACGCCCAGTCGGCGGATCGACCGGCCAGGACAGTGACGCCAGGCGTTCGGCCACAGCCTGGCGGCAAGAAGGCCGAGCATTCCGATTATGCGTCCCTGGCAGCCGAGCGGGTTGCACTGCCCGCCGCTCCCCTGGCCGACTATCTGCCGCCGGCCTACCGCGAGGAGAATCGCGAACGCTACCAGCGCCTCCCGGGCAACCCGGTGCGGGCGGTGGCCGAGGCGCCGGTGTCGACCTTCAGCATCGACGTGGACACCGGCGGCTATGCCAATGTCCGCCGCTTCCTCAATCAGGGCCAGCTGCCACCGGCCGAGGCGGTGCGTCTGGAGGAGCTGGTCAACTACTTCCCCTATGCCTATCCCGCGCCACGCGGGGACGTCCCGTTCGGCGTGGACAGCGAGCTGGCGCCGACACCCTGGAATCCCCAGAGCCTGCTGTTGCGCATCGCGATCAAGGCCGCCGACCTGAGGGTCGAGGCATTGCCGCCGGCCAACCTGGTGTTCCTGGTGGACGTATCCGGCTCGATGGATCGCCGCGAAGGCCTGCCCCTGGTGCAGGCCACCCTGAAGCTGCTGGTCGACCAGCTGCGCGCCGAGGACAGGGTGGCGCTGGTGGCCTATGCCGGTGAGTCGCGGGTGGTGCTACCGTCCACGGCCGGTGCGGAGAAGGCGAAGATTCGCGCGGCCATCGAACAGCTGCGGGCCGGCGGTTCGACAGCCGGCGAGTCGGGCATCCAGCTGGCCTACCAGCAGGCGCAGGAGGGTTTTCTCGCCGACGGCATCAATCGCATCCTGCTGGCCACCGATGGCGACTTCAATGTCGGCATCAGCGACTTCGATACGCTCAAGGCGCTGGCCGCCGACAAGCGCAAGACCGGCATCTCCCTGACCACCCTGGGCTTCGGCACGGGCAACTACAACGAGCAGCTGATGGAGCAGCTGGCCGATGCCGGCGACGGCAACTACGCCTATATCGACAACCTGCGCGAGGCACGCAAGGTGCTGGTCGAGCAGCTCAGCTCGACCCTCTCGGTGGTGGCTCGGGACGTGAAACTTCAGCTCGAGTTCAACCCGGCCCGGGTCAGCGAGTATCGCCTGCTGGGCTACGAGAACCGCGCGCTGCGCCGCGAGGATTTCGCCAACGACAAGGTCGATGCCGGCGAGATCGGCGCCGGGCACCGTGTCACCGCGCTCTACGAGATAGTCCCGGTGGGCCGCAAGGGCTGGCTGGAGCCGCTGCGCTATCGGCACTCCGGCCGGAGTGACGTCGAGACCGCCGCCAAGCCGGGCGAGCTGGCCTGGCTGCGTATCCGCTACAAGGCCCCGCAACAGCGCAGCAGCCGCCTGTTGGAGCGGCCGATCCACGCCCCGCCGCAGCTCGGGGACATCGCCGCAGCCAGTGAGGACCTGCGTTTCGCCGCGGCTGTGGCGGCCTTCGCCCAGCAGCTCAGCGGCGGCCGCTACACCGGCGACTTCGACCTGGCGGCTACCGCCGAACTGGCGCGTAGCGCCAGGGGCGAGGACCGCTTCGGTTTGCGCGGCGAGTTCATTCAGCTGGTGGAGCTGGCCCAGAGCCTGCAAACTCCAGCGCTTGCATCTGCACCACCCACTGCCAAGGTCGATTGAGAGTGACTGACAAGCCCACTGTCCCCGCCGATGACGACGCCGCCCTGCTGCGCCGTTACCGGCAGGGCGATGCCGAGGCCTTCGCGCTGCTGTACCAGCGCCATCGCCTCGGCCTGTTCCGCTTTCTCTGCGGGCTGTGCGGCGAGCCGACGCTGGCCGAGGAAATCTTCCAGGACACCTGGTTGAGTCTGGTGCGCAGCGACTCCTTGCAGCGCGAGCGGGTGCTGTTCAAGACCTGGCTGTACCAGATCGCCCGCAACCGCCTGATCGACCACTGGCGCAAGCATGGCAAGCGCCAGGGCCTGCTGGAGTCCTACGACGAGCGCCTGCACGAGCAGCCCAGCGAGGAGGTCGACCCCGCGCAGCAGCTCGGCCTGAGCCGTGATCGCCAGCGCCTGCAGGCGGCTCTGGATGATCTGCCGGCCGAGCAGCGCGAGGTGTTCCTGCTGCGCGCCCAGGGCGAGCTGGAGTTGCAGGAGATCGCCGAGCTGACCCGCACCCCGGCGGAGACGGTGAAGAGCCGTCTGCGCTACGCCTTGCAGAAGTTGCGCCGGCTGCTGGCCGACCCCGCCGCGGCCGAAGAGGTATCCGCATGAAAGACCCGCAAGCCAAGCCAGCTGCCGCCGACGAGCAGCTGCTGCAGCACTACCGCAGGCATCAGGACCAGGAACCCTCGGCCGCACTGGATGCGCGGATTCTCGATGCCGCCCGGGAGCAGGCCGGCCGGCACCGCAGCCGCCTGGGCTGGCGTGAGCGCCTGCAGGCCTGGCTGTTCGGCCATGGCACCGGGCTGCGCTGGAGCCTGGCCCTGGGCAGTGTCGCGGTCTTGGGCCTGGGTTTGAGCCTGAGCCTGAAGACCTTCGAGCAGGCGCCCGCGCAGTTCGACAGCCCGCTGCCGGCGGCGCCCGCCTTGCAGCGTCAGGCCGCGCCGGCGCAGAAGAAGAGCATGGCCGAGTCCGCCCGGCTCGCGGCGCCCGCGGCCGAGGCCATGGCCGATAGCGTCGCAGAACAGCCGCGGAGCATGGCTCCGCCGGCCTCGGGCAAGGGCGAGGCGCCGGACGTTGCCTTGCACGAGGCCGTGCAGGAGATCCTCGAGTTGCGCGCCAGTGGTCGCCGTGCCGAGGCAGACGAGCGAATCGAGGCGCTGCGGCGTGACTATCCGCGGCTGGATATCGATGCGCTGCTCGGGTCGCGACAAGGGACGGACGCGGGCGGGGAGTGAGCGAAAAACCCGCTTGTCAGGCGGCGCGGGGCAGGCCAGCATTGCGCTGTCCACCAGCCCTGTCTAGAGCGATCATGAGTGCCATGCGTTACCTGCTTCTGGCCCTGTCCATCCCCTTGTTGAGCGCCTGCGATCCGGAGGTCAAACCGGCCAAGGTCGTACCGCCCGGCAGCACGACTCCCACGCAGCAGCATGCCCCTGCACCCGAGCCGCCGCCGGTCGTCGTGCCTGCGCAGGCGGCGCGCGAGGAGTCGGATAGCCTCTCTCAAGCCCAGCCCTCCGCTTCCGCGGCCCAGGCTCCCGCCCCACCAGTCGTACCCCCTGTGGCGGCGCCTAAGGTGCCGGCCGCCGTCGAGCCAGAGCAACCGTCACCTAGCCTGGACCTCAGCCTGCCACCCGAACTGCTCGAACAGGCCAGTGTCCAGGAGGACGGCGGGAGCGGCCGCGCGCCGCTGCTGCCGCCCCTGTTCGAGGAAAAACCGGCGACGGACGGCCCCTTTCAACTCAGTGGTCGGCTGATCAACGAGGACCGGGGCGCGGACGACTGGAGTTCGGTGGAAGGCGCCGAGCTGCAGTTCGAGTTCAAACGCTAGCCGGTCGCCACCCCGGGACTCGGGGCGCGCCCGGTTCGGCCACGCTCAATCGAGAAACAGGTCGGGGATCAGCGCACCGCCGTCCGGGTCGTAGCGGTAGTGGTCGAACTCGCGCTGGCCCTGTTCGCGCAGGATCTGCTCGTCGATCAGCAGGCGTCCGCTGAGGCTGCGGCCCTGGCTGCTGAGGATGGCGTGGGTGGCGTCGGCCATGATGGCGGGGGTGCGCGCCCGCTTGAACACCTCGCGGCTGCCCACCTCGAACTCGATGGCGGCGGTGGCGATCATGGTCTGCGGCCACAGCGAATTGACGCTGATGCCGTACTTCTTGAACTCCTCGTGCATGCCCAGGGTGAGCATGCTCATGCCGTACTTGGTCACCGTGTAGGGGCCGTGCTGGGCGAACCACTTGCCGTCCAGGCTGAGCGGCGGCGACAGGCTGAGGATATGGCCGTTGGCGCTGTGCTTGAGGTAGGGCAGGGCGGCCTGGCTGCAGACCATCACCGCGCGGGTATTGATCTGGAACATCAGGTCGAAGCGTTTGGGCTCGAGCTTTTCCACCCCCAGCAGCTTGATCGCCCCGGCGTTGTTGACCAGCGCGTCGATGCCGCCGAAATGCTCGGCGGCCGTGGCCATGGCGGCCTGCACCGCGGCCTCGTCGCGCACGTCCAGCTGCAGCGCCAGGGCCTTGCCGCCGGCGGCCTCGACTTCGGCGGCGACACTGTGGATGGTGCCGGGCAGCTTCGGGTGGGCCTCGGCGCTTTTCGCCGCGATGACCAGGTTGGCGCCGTCGCGGGCCGCGCGCAGGGCGATCTCGCGGCCGATGCCGCGACTGGCGCCGGTGATGAACAGGGTTTTGCCTTGCAGTGACATGAGGGTCTCCTTGTCGCGTCGTTATGGCCATGAGCCGTCTGGAGCGCCTCGGCGTCATTCGGCCGGGGTCGTGGCCTCGATCTCGATCAACGGCTGGCGGCTCTTCACCTGATCGCCCTGGTTCACCTGTACGTGGCGAACCCTGCCGTCGCAGCCGGCTTTCAACGGGTGCTCCATCTTCATCGCCTCCAGCACCAGCAACAGCTGGCCCTTGGCGACCGGCTCACCCTCGCTCACCAGCACCTCGACGATGGCGCCGTCCATAGGCGCCTTCAGCGTGCCCGAACCCGTGCCCTCGGCGGCGCCGGCGGGTTGCTGGCTGATGTCCAGCAGCTCCAGGTTGCCGCCCTGGCCGTAGAGCCACAGCCTGGCGCCATCCTGATGATAGGCCAGGCGCCGGCGGATGCCGTCCAGCTCCAGGCTGGCCCAGCGGCCGTCGGCGCCGAGCAGGCGCAGCTGCAGCTCCTCGTCGCCGACTCGGGCGGCGAACCCGGGTCGGGTGCCGGACTCCAGTACGCTCAGCTCCACCGCGAAGCGGCGTTCGCCCTGTTGCAGCAGCAGGCGCCAGGGCGCGCTGCCGGCATTGCGCCAGCCGGCCAGGCCGCCCTGGTGCGCGGCGGCCAGGGCCGAGGCCTGGTAGAGCAGGGCGGCGGCGCTGGCCAGTTCGGCACTGCTCGGGGCCTGCGGGCTTAGGCTGGGGTCGTCGGCGAAGTGCCGGTCGATAAAGGCGGTGCTGACGTGGCCGGCGGCGAACTCGGGGTGTTTCAGCAGGTTGGCGAGAAAGCGCTGGTTGCCGCCGACGCCCAGCAGCACGCAGTCCTCGATCGCGCGTAGCAGCTTGCGCCGGGCCTCGTCGCGGGTCGCGCCATGGGCGATGACCTTGGCCAGCATGGGGTCGTAGAAGGGCGAGACGGCCTGGCCTTCGAGCAGGCCGTGGTCGATGCGTACGCCGTCCAGCCGGGGCGTTTCCCAGCGCAGCACCTGGCCGGTCTGCGGCAGGAAGCCGGCGGTCGGGTCCTCGGCGTACAGGCGCACCTCCATGGCATGGCCGTTCAGGCGGATGTCCTCCTGCCGCAGCGGCAGCGCCTGGCCCTCGGCGATGCGCAGTTGCCAGGCCACCAGGTCCTGGCCGGTAACCAGCTCGGTCACCGGGTGCTCGACCTGCAGGCGGGTGTTCATCTCCAGGAAGAAGAACTCGCCGCTCTGATCCAGCAGGAACTCCACGGTGCCGGCCCCGACGTAGTCGACCGAGGCCGCCGCCCGCACCGCGGCCTCGCCCATGGCCTGGCGCAGCTCGGCGTCGAGCACCGGGCAGGGTGCCTCCTCGACCACCTTCTGGTGGCGGCGCTGCACCGAGCAGTCGCGCTCGAACAGGTGGACGATGTTGCCCTGGCTGTCGCCGAACACCTGTACCTCGACATGCCGCGGCTGGCGCAGGGCGCGCTCCAGGATCAGCTCGCCCGAGCCGAAGGCGCCCTGTGCCTCGGAGCGGGCGCTGCGCAGCTGTGCGAGCAGCTCGCTCGGCTCCTCGACCAGGCGCATGCCGCGGCCGCCGCCACCGGCGCTGGCCTTGATCATCAGCGGGTAGCCGATGCGTTCGGCTTCCCGGGCCAGGGTCGTGTCGTCCTGGGCTGCGCCCTGGTAGCCGGGGATGCAGGGCACGCCGGCTTCCTGCATGGCGAGCTTGGCCAGGCGCTTGCTGCCCATCAGGTGGATGGCCTCGATGCTGGGGCCGATGAAGACGATGCCGGCCTGCTCGCAGGCACGGGCGAATTCGGCGTTCTCCGAGAGGAAGCCATAGCCAGGGTGGATGGCGTCGGCAGCGGTCTTGCGCGCCGCGGCGAGGATGCGCTCGCTGTGCAGGTAGGACTGCGCCGCCGGCGCCGGGCCGATGCACAGGGCCTCGTCGGCCAGCTGCACGTGGCGCGCCTCGGCATCGGCCTCGCTGTACACCGCCACCGTGCGGTAGCCGAGGTCGTGGGCGGTGCGCAGCACCCGGCAGGCGATTTCGCCGCGGTTGGCGATCAGGATCTTGTTGAATGCGGGCATGTTGTTCTGTCACTCCTGCCGTTCAAGCCGCTGTGGGCTTGTGTAGGGCGGATCGCGCTGCCTCGATCCACCGGGGTGTTCGGGTGGGGGCATATAGCGCATCCACCTTGCGGGCCGTGCGCCTGTGGCTCACTGCGCCCAGCTGGGCGTGCGTTTCTCTACGAAGGCCAGGGTGCCCTCGATGCCTTCGGCGCCGCTCACCGCGGCGGCGAACTGTTCGGCGGCATCGTCCAGCAGCTGGCCCAGGGGTTCCTGCTCGCTGGCCAGCAGCAAGGCCTTGGTCCGGGCGTTGGCCTGGGGCGCGCAGCGGCGGACCTGCTCCAGGGTCTCGTCCAGCCGCCGCTGCAGGGCCGCGCCGTCGGCCTCGGCGAAATGGACAAGGCCCAGGCGCAGGGCTGCGCCGGCGTCGAAGCGGGCGGCGGTCAGGGCCAGGCGGCGGGCCTGGGTCAGGCCGATGCGCTTCACCACGAAGGGGGCGATCTGCGCCGGTAGCACCCCCAGGCTGGTCTCCGGCAGGCCGAACTGGGCGTCCGGGCCGGCGATGGCCACGTCGCTGACGCAGGCCAGGCCGAGGCCGCCGCCGAGCACCGCGCCTTCGAGCACCAGGATCAGCACCTGGGACAGGCACTGCGCCTGTTCCAGCAGGCTGCCGAAGGCACGGTTCAGCTCGCGGTAGGCGCCGCCGCCGGCCGCCCGGGCCGCGGCCATGTCCTTGATATCGCCGCCGGCGCAGAAGTGGCCGCCGGCGCCGCGCAGCACCAGGGCGCGCAGCTCGTGGTCGTCGCGCACGGCGAGCAGCACCCGACGCAGTTCCGTGACCATGGCCAGGCTCATGGCGTTGCGGCAGTCCGGGCGGTTGAGGGTGACATGGAGCACGCCCTCGATCCGTTCCAGCTGCAGGGTTTCGCAGTGTGGTAGTTCCATTGTCTTGTCCCCGTGCAGGGTGGTCGGCGCGATGGGGATCGACGCGGCGCGTCTCAACCCATCCTTGGGGCGTAGGTTTCTCAGCTCTTTTTCTTGCCCGGCAGGGTGCCCATCAGCTTGCAGATGATGCCGAGCATGACCTCGTCGGCGCCGCCGCCGATGGACACCAGGCGGGTGTCGCGGTAGGCGCGGGACACCGGGTTGTCCCACATGAAGCCCATGCCGCCCCAGTACTGCAGGCAGGCATCGGTGACCTCGCGGCCCAGGCGTCCGGCCTTGAGCTTGGCCATGGAGGCCAGGCGGGTGACGTCCTGGCCGGCTACGTACAGCTCGGTGGCCTGGTAGACCAGGGCGCGCAGCGCCTCGATCTCGGTTTGCAGCTCGGCCAGGCGGAAGTGGATGACCTGGTTGTCGATCAGCGGGCTGCCGAAGGTCCGGCGCTCCTTGCAATAGTCGATGGTGACGTCGATGCAGTGTTCCAGGCCCTTGATCATGTTGGCCGCGCCGAACAGGCGTTCCTCCTGGAACTGCAGCATCTGCAGCATAAAGCCAGACCCTTCCGCCCCTATGCGGTAGCGCTGTGGCACCCGCACCTCGTCGAAGAACACCTGGGCGGTCTCCGAGCTGCGCATGCCGAGCTTGTCCAGGTGCGGGCCGAGGCTGATGCCCGGGCTGTTCATCGGCACCACGATCAGCGACTTGTTGACGTGGGGCTTGCCGTCCGAGGTGTTGGCCAGCAGGCAGATGAAGTCGGCGCTAGGGGCGTTGGTGATCCACATCTTGCTGCCGTCGATCACATAGTCGTCGCCGTCCTTGCGCGCGGTGGTCTTCAGCCCGGCCACGTCGGAGCCGGCGCCGACCTCGGAGACGCCGATGCAGCCGACCATGTCGCCGGCGATGGCCGGTTTGAGGAAGGTCGCGCGCAGCTCGTCGGAGCCGAAGCGGGCCAGGGCCGGGGTGCACATGTCAGTCTGCACGCCGATGGACATGGGAATGCCGCCGCAGTGGATGGTGCCGAACTCCTCGGCGGCGACTATGGAGTAGCTGTAGTCCAGGCCCATGCCGCCGAACTGCTCCGGCTTGGAGATGCCCAGCAGGCCGAGGTTGCCGGCCTTCTTGAAGATGGCGTGGATGGGGAAGCGGCCCTCCTTCTCCCACGCGTCGACATGGGGATTGATCTCCTTGTCGACGAAATGTCTCACGGTGCGGCGCAGTTCTTCGTGTTCCTGGGTGAAGATCATCGTTCTCGTTCTCCTAAAAGCCGTCTGAAAACCACTGCGCGCCGCATCTGTTGCGTGCACGGTACTCACTGCCTCGCCGTACTGCTGTACTGCCTCGTCGTTGCGCTCCGGGCGCCTTGTCGCTGCGCCGCGCGCTACATTTTTCAGCGCAGCCTGTCATAGGCGTGCGACGCCGAAGCTGTTGGGCCTGAGGGGGCGGATCGCCGCCTCGGCGCAGATATCCAGCAGGTAGCCGAGCAGCTTGCGCGTGTCGCGCGGGTCGACCAGGCCGTCGTCCCACAACTGGGCGGTGCCGTACAGGGCGGTGGACTGGCCCTCGAGCTTCTGCGCGGTGGCCTGCTCGAGCAGGTCGAGCATCTGCGGGTCGGCCGCCTTGCCCTCCTTGGCGTGCTTCTCCTCGGTGACGATGCGCAGCACCTTGCCGGCCTGGGCCCCGCCCATCACCGCGGTGCGGCTGTTGGGCCAGGCGAAGATGAAGCGCGGGTCCAGGCCGCGGCCGCACATGGCGTAGTTGCCGGCGCCGTAGGAGCCGCCGACCACCAGGGTCAGCTTGGGCACCGTGGCGTTGGCCACCGCCTGGATCATCTTCGCGCCGTGCTTGATCACCCCCTGTTGTTCCGATTCCGTGCCGACCATAAAGCCGGTGGTGTTGTGCAGGAACAGCAGCGGGGTGTTGCTCTGCTCGCACAGCTGGATGAACTGCGCGGCCTTGGCTGCTCCCTGGGGGGTGATGGGGCCGTTGTTGCCGATCAGGCCGCAGGGCCGGCCTTCGATGCGCAGGTGGCCGCAGACGGTCTGGGCGTCGAACGCCTGCTTGAAGGCGAGGAATTCCGAGCCGTCGGCGATGCGCGCGATGATCTCGCGCACGTCGTAGGGCTTCTTGGCGTCGGCCGGTACCACCCCCAGCAGCTCCTCGGCCGGGTACAGCGGCTCGCGCCAGCTCTGTTGCGGGCGGGCCGGCAGCTGGGCGTTCCACGGCAGCAGGGCGAGTACCTCGCGGGCGATACGTACGGCATCGGCGTCGTTCTCGGCCAGGTATTCGGCGGTGCCGGCCACCTGGGCGTGCATCTCGGCGCCGCCCAGCTGCTCGTCCGTGGCCACCTCGCCGGTGGCCGCCTTGAGCAGTGGGGGGCCGGCGAGGAACAGCTTGGCCTTGCCGCGCACCACCACCACATAGTCCGAAAGGCCCGGCTGGTAGGCGCCGCCGGCGGTGCTGGAGCCGTGCACCAGGGTGATCTGCGGAATGCCGGCGGCGGACAGGCGCGCCTGGTTGGCGAAGCCGCGCGCGCCCTCGACGAAGATCTCCGCCGCGTAGTTGAGGTTGGCGCCGCCGCTTTCGGTCAGGGCCACCAGCGGCAGCTTGTTCTCCAGGGCGATCTGCTGCAGGCGCAGGGTCTTCTTCAGCCCGCTGGGGCTGATGGTGCCGCCCTTGATGGCGCTGTTGCTGGCGCTGATCAGGCAGCGCACCCCGCTGACGTAGCCGATGCCGGCGATGATGCCGCCGCCGGCCTGGGTGCCGTCCTTGTCGTCGTGCAGCTTGTAGCCGGCCAGCGAGGCCAGTTCGAGGAAGGGGCTGCCGGGGTCGAGCAACAGGTTGAGGCGCTCGCGCGGCAGCAGCTGGCCGCGACGCTCGAACTTGCCCTTGGCATCCAGGGCCTTGTCCAGGCAGCGCTGCTCGATCTGCCGGAAGCCGGCGATGGCGGCCAGCATGGCGGCGCTGTTGCTGGCGAACTCCTCGCCATGCGGGTCGATTGCGGACTGAAGCACCGGCATCTTATTGCTCCTGTTCTCTCAGCACGTCGGGCAAATGGGCCCGGTGGAAGCCGTTGTAGGCGCGGCCCTGTCCCGGGCTGGCCTTGAGCAGCGGGAGGGCGCGGCTGCCCTGGCTGGCGGCGCCGTCGATGCGCAGCGTATTGCCGCTGATAAAGGCCGCGCCCGGCGACAGCAGGAAGACGATAGCGGCGGCCACCTCCGACTCGCTGCCGATACGCTTGAGCGGCACGTGCTCGCGCAGGGTCGGGATCACCGCCTTGAACGCGCCCGCGTAGGTGTCCATGCCGCTGGAGGCGATCCAGCCCGGTGCCACCGCATTGACCCGCACCCCGGCATAACCCCACTCGACGGCGGCGGTCTTGGTGAAGTTCTCCATGCCGGCCCGCGCCGCGCCGGAGTGGCCCATGCCGGGCATGCCGCCCCACATGTCGGCGAGCATGTTGACGATCGAACCGCCGGTTCTGCTCATGCTCTGGTTGAACACCTCGCGGGCGACCAGGAAACCGCCGACCAGGTTGGTGCGCATCACCGTCTCGAAGCCTTTCTGGTTGATCGAGGCGAGCGGGGCGGGGTACTGGCCGCCGGCATTGTTGACCAGGTGGTGGATGGGGCCGTGTTCGGCGACGACTGCGGCGACCAGGGCCTTGACCGACTCCTCGTCGCGGATGTCGCAGGCCCTGAAGCTGGCGCTGCCGCCGTCCTCGCGGATCTCGCCGGCGGTCTTCTCCAGTTTGCCTGCCTGGCGCCCGACCAGCACCACATGGGCACCCAGGTGGGCCAGTTCGTGGGCGGTGCAGCGACCGATACCGCTGCCGCCGCCGGTGACCAGGACGCACTGGCCGGCGAACAGGTCGGCCTTGAAGACTGAGTCGTAGGTCATGTCGAATGCTTGTCCTTTGTAGGGCGGGTTAGCCGCGAAGCGGCGTAACCCGCCATGGATCTCGTGCCTCGTTACCGGGGCGGTTGAATTTTCGGTGGGTTACGCCTGCGCGGCCCGACCCACCCTGGGGCTCACACTCGTTCGGCAATGCTCCTTGGCACCGGTACCGGGAACTCCAGCAGTTGCTGGGCCAGGGCCTTGCCCTGGGGGTCGATGCGCAGGCTGGCCACGCCGCCGCCGCCCAGGGCGTTCTCCAGCAGGAAGTTCAGGCTGTGGCTGCCGGGCAGGTACCAGCGGCTGACGCGACCGAGTTGCGGGTCGAGTACATGGGCCATCCAGTCGACCACCGCCTCGCTGCCCAGGGCCTCGGCGATCCAGGGCAGGAACTCGGGCCGGCGCGCCATGACGCCGATGTTGCTGTGATTGCCCTTGTCGCCGGAACGGGCCACGGCCAGCTTGACCAGGGGCACGCTGGCATCGGCCAGGCCTTCGGGGCGCGGCGGCTCGGCGGCCTCGGCCAGGTCCCCGGGGGCGAGGGTCGCGCCGCCCGGCAGGGCGACCGGCCGGCGCTGGCCGTCAAGCTCGACCTCCAGGCGACAGCTCGACTTGTCCACCAGGAAGCTGAACAGGCGAATCACCGGGTACACCGTGGGGCGGCCGCCGACTATGCCGGTCAGCCCCGGGGCCATACCGGTGGCGGCCTGGGCGATCTCGCGGGAGAACAGCACCAGCGCCTCCTTCTGCGCATGGCGCACCGCCAGTTTGATCACCACCTCGCGGCTGTCTTGCCGCCGCCCATGGGGGCCGTAGGTGGCCTCGCAGCCCAGCAGCTCGAGGCTCACTTCGCTGTAGGGGCCCCAGCCGCGCTGGCTGAGGATTTCCTCGGTCTTGGCGATGATCGCCCGGGCGACGCGCTCGGCCTTGGCTGCCGCGTCGATGCCTGCGATCAGGCAGCTGGCGGTGCAGCGGAAACCGTCCGGGTAGGTGGCGCTGACCTTGTACTGCCCGGTGGGCGGCAGGCCCCTGGCGCCTTGCAGCTCGACACGGTTATCGCCAACCTGCCTGAGCTCGACCCGGGTGAAGTCGCAGACCACATCCGGCAGCAGATAGGCACGCGGGTCGCCAATCTCGTAGAGCAGCTGTTCGCCGACGCTCAGGGGGGTGACCAGGCCGCCTGTGCCTTGCGGCTTGGTCACCACGAAGTGGCCGTTCGCCTGCACCTCGACGATGGGAAAGCCGATGTGTGCGTAATCCGGCACGTCTTGCCAGTCGGTGAAGTTGCCGCCGGTGCACTGTGCGCCGCACTCGATGATGTGGCCGGCCAGGGCGGCCTGGGCCAGCCTGTCATAGTCGTCCCAGGCCCAGCCGAACTCATGCACCAGGGCGGCGCTGACCACCGCGCTGTCGACCACCCGGCCGGTGATGACGATATCGGCCCCCAGCCGCAGCGCCTCGACTATGCCCGGCGCACCCAGATAGGCGTTGACCGACAGGCAGGTGGAAGGCAGCGGCGCGCCACTGTGCAATTCCCGGGAGCCGGCCTGGATCAACTCGGCGAGCCTGGGACGCAGGTCGTCACCATGAACCACGGCGATCTTCAGCGGTACCCCAGCCTTGGCGCAGGCGCTGCTCAGGGCCTCGGCGCAGGCGCCGGGGTTGATGCCGCCGGCGTTGCTGATGACGCGAATGCCCTTGGCGGCGATCTCGCCGAGCAGGGGCCTCAGCACCTCGACGAAATCGCCGGCATAGCCCTGGTCCGGCTGTTTCAGCTTGGCTCCGGCCATGATCGACAGGGTGATCTCGGCCAGATAGTCGAACACCAGATAGTCCAGCTCGGCACCGTGCACCAGCTGAGGGGCGGCGGTGCAGGTGTCGCCCCAGAAGGCGGAGGCGCAGCCGATACGCACGGTCTTGGTCATTGTCGGGTTCCGTTGTACGGGATAATGAGCCGAAGACTACCAAGCAAGCGCTTGGTTTTGAAGTGGCAAGGGAGGGCGATCCGGCCAAAAGTGCGGCCGAGCGCTTGCTTGGGTGGCCTGCCCGGCATAAATTTCAGTAATAGCGACAAGCACTTGGCGAAATCTGCCGAGAGCGTTGGGGAATATGCCGGAACGGGTTCGGCTGACCGCAGTCGAGACGATGTATGGGGAGTGACCTGCGTGGACGACCGACAAGCTCAGGCGGTGATGCATGAATTGGTGGCAGAAGGCCTGATCACCGATCCGGACAGCGCCCGTGGCAAGCTGCTGCAAATGGCTGCACACCTGTTTCGCAGCAAGGGGTACGAGCGCACCACGGTGCGCGATCTGGCCAGCGCGGTGGGCATCCAGTCGGGCAGCATTTTCCACCATTTCAAGAGCAAGGATGAGATCCTCCGTTCGGTGATGGAGGAGACCATCCGCTACAACACGGCCCTGATGCAGGCGGAGCTGGCGACTGCACACAGCCTGCGCGAGCGGGTGTTGGCGCTGATCCGTTGCGAGCTGCAATCGATCATGGGCGGCACCGGCGAGGCCATGGCGGTATTGGTCTATGAATGGCGTTCACTGTCGCCCGAAGGCCAGCGCTTCATTCTCGAGTTGCGCGACAGCTATGAGCGGCTGTGGCTGACGGTACTGGGTGAGGCCCGGGAGCAGGGCTACTTCAAGGGCGACCCCTTCATCCTGCGGCGTTTTCTCACCGGTGCGCTGAGCTGGACCACCACCTGGTTCCATCCCGAGGGTCCCATGACCCTGGAACAGCTGGCCGAAGAGGCTTTATCGCTGGTTCTCAAGGAAGTTTGAGCAGGATCGGCTAGGCTTAGCCTGAGAGTCGACAGCATCGCTACGGCCAAGGGAAAGGTCGTGTGACACGGACAGGGAGTGGATCAGGTCGTGTGTGCACTATGGAGCGTCCCTTGCGCGCGGTGTTCAGAGTTCTACTGGTCACAATGAGCCTGCTGGCCGCCCTGCCGTTGGCAGCCGAACAGCGGGTCGCTGTCGGCGCCTACCATTTCCCGCCCTATGTGATCAAACCCGAGAGCGCCAGCCCCGGCGGGTTGTTGCCGGAGTTGCTGGCCGCTTTGAATGGGTTGCAGAGCGAGTATCGCTTCGAGTTGGTGCCCACCTCGGTGACCCGCCGCTACCGTGACCTCGAGAGCGGGCGCTTCGATCTGATCCTGTTCGAGTCGCCGAGCTGGGGGTGGCAGGATACCGAACACGATGCCCTGGACCTGCGGGTCGAAGACGCCGAAGTCTATGTCGCCCGGGCCGAACCCGGGCGCGACCAGCGTTATTTCGAGCAACTCAAGGGCAAGCGCCTGGCGCTGTACAGCGGCTATCACTACGGCTTCGCCGACTTCAACGCCGACCAGCAGTTTCTCGTCGAGGAGTTCGATGCGGTGCTTACCTATTCCCACGACAGCAATCTGATCATGCTATTACGTGGGCGTGCGGATATTGCCGTGATTACCCGTTCCTATCTGCAGCTCTATCAGGACCGCCATCCCGAGCGGCGCTCGGCGTTGCTGGTGTCGGAGCGGGTCGATCAGGTCTATCAGCACCATGCGTTGTTTCGCCGACAAGGCCCCCTGGGGTCCGAAAGCTTCGCTGCCTTGTTGCAGGTTCTGGATGAGCAAGGGCAGCTGGAGCCCCTGTTGGGGCGTTATCACCTGATGGTTCCGGAGCCCTAGCGGTTCCACCGATGTTGGGGGGCGTGCATGGATGCGTTACGGGGAGGCGGATTTCGATCCGTGCAAAGGGAAGGTTGGGGGGATATATGATGCTATCGAAGCGCTGGATGCGGCATGCATGTGCTTGGCTGGGTGTGCTCCTGCTGAGTGGGCCGGTGGCGGCAGAGCAGGTGGTGAACGTCGGCGGCGTGCATTTCCCGCCTTATGTGGTCAAGCCCGAGCAGCCGAATGCTTCGGGGCTGCTGCTGGAGCTGCTCAAGGCACTGAACGCTGCACAGAGCGGCTATCGCTTTGTCATGGTTCCTTCGTCGTTGCCTAGGCGATTTCGCGACTTCCAGCAGGGGCGTATCGACCTGGTGTTGTTCGAGAACCCGGCCTGGGACTGGCAAAGCATTCCCCATGGGGCCGTCGACATGGGCCTGGAAGATGCCGAGGTGTTCGTCGCGAGGGTCGAGCCCGGTCGTGAGCAAAGCTACTTCGACTCCCTGCAGGGCAAGCGCCTGGCACTCTACAACGGCTATCACTACGCTTTTGCCGACTTCAACGCCGATCAAGAATTCCTGCAGGACAGCTTCAACGCCACCCTGACCTACTCCCACGACAGCAACCTGCTGATGGTGCTGCGCCGACGGGCCGATATCGCCTTGGTGACGCGCTCCTACATCGGCGACTTTCTCGAGCGCAATCGCGCTTATGCCGGGCAGTTGCTGATCTCGGACCGAGTCGATCAGCGCTACAAGCACTATGCCCTGGTCCGCCCTCAGGGGCCCATCAGTCCCGAGCATTTCGCCGGTCTACTCGAGCAGCTGAGGCGCGGCGGCCAGCTGGCGGAGATCTTTGGTCCGAGCCGGATCGCGGTCAGGCTCAGCGAGGCGGAGAGTACCGCAGAGGCCGCCGATTGAGCGGTGCGCATCGCCCTCAATGGAAATAGCGTTGCAGCAGGTGCGGGTCGTCGAAATGGGCGCGGCCGATAAAGGCGATGGCGTGGCGTCCCCATTGGCGCATGGCACCGGGAGAGGCAACACCGGAGGGCCACAGCAGCCAACGTTCGAGACGCTGGCTGCCGGGCACCAGGCCGTCGCGGCCGTAGAGGCTGCGCCGGCCGTTTGGATGGGGCAGGCGGCGTAGTTGATCGAGATCGACTTGCTGGTAGCGCAGCGCAGGGTAGGGGGAGCGACGCCCGTCGACCCAGGCAAGATAGTGGGTGTCGGCGCTCAGCCAGAGCGTAGGCGCCTGATCGCCGTCCAGGGGCAGGCGCCGCACCAGGCGGGCCTCCTCGTTCGCTGGCTGGCGAAAGCGCAGGGGGGAGTTTCGCGGCAGATAGAAGCTGTGCCAGCAGCCGCAGGGATGGATGCTGTCGTAGAGCAGCGCGTTGCCACGGGCGTCGAGGGTGACGCGCCAGAGCAGTCCGTCCAATTCGCCGCCGTACAGGTCCAGCGCATGGGGCTTGGGTCGCCGGTCGAACCAGAGCTGATAGACCAGTTGCAGATGCCAGCGCCCGTTGATCTGGCTCCAGCCGCTGTGCCGATAGAGGCGTGCCTGCTGGGTGTTGAAGCGGCGGGCTCCGTCGGCGGCGAAATAGGGGCTGCCGATGCGATCGCTGCGACTGCCTTGGGCGATGCGCAGATGCGGCGCGTGGCGGGCGAACAGCGTCTCGAGTTCGTCGGCATCGGCCTGGGGCAGGCCCAGGGCGTCCGTGCTCAGGCTCAGCGCTCGGTTCGCCCCGGTCTGTGGCAGGGGGGCGTAGCTCAGCCACTGCGGTCCGTCCTCCGGGGCCCTGGCACGGGCCGCGGCCCGCTGCCAGGCTGCGACCCCCTGACGGAAGACTGGCTTGATCAATGGGTTGAGGCCGAGCAGGCGCGGCCAGGCACGGTAGTCGTCGGGGACCCGGGCGGCGGCGATGGCGCGAGCGAAGGCGCGGGGCTCCTCGACCAGGCGTCGTACCTGGGTAGTGCGGCAGCTGCCGAGCGCCTGCTGACGGGCGCTGTCGCGCCAGAAGCGTCGCTGCGCCGGCGCGAGCTGGTCGATTTCCACCTGACTGGCCTCGGCATCGCGGGCGGCCAGGTGCCGTGCCCACAGGCGCCGCTGCTCGGCCGTCTGGGCAGCGGCGCCCAGGCTGGCCAGCAGTCGGTCGCTGCGCAGGCCGGGGAACCCCTCCAGGCGCCAGTACTGGGCATCCTGGTGAGCCTGGGTGGTCTGGTGCAGTTGGGCGAACAGGGCGGTGCAGTCGGTCGGCCCGCTGCCGCCCGGCGTGATACCGGTGCAGCCGGCGAGCAGCGCGATCAGCAGGCTAGCGCCGACCCGCATCCTTGGCATCCTGGGCTTCCATTTCGAGCTTGCGTTCACGGATCTTCTGCAGCTGCTCTTCGCTGAGCGGCAAGGGCTTGGCGGTGCGCAGCAGCACCAGCAGGCCACCGACTATGGAGCCCAGGATGAGGATGAGCAGCAGCCAGGCATACCAAGGCATGTTGGAATCCTCGACGGTTGGACTTGAGCCTTCACCATATCGCGCGACGGGCCGCTTGTCAGGTGCTCGCCCACTGGCTTGAAGGCGCGGCGGAAAAGCCCGGTGGCCTATCCGCCGCGGGTGCGCTTAGCGGCGAACCTGTTTGAGGGTCTCGGCGATCAGGAAGGCCAGCTCCAGGGACTGGTCGGCGTTCATCCGCGGGTCGCAGTGGGTGTGGTAGCGATCCGACAGGCCGTCCTCGGTGATCGGCCGCGCGCCGCCGATGCATTCGGTGACGTTCTGCCCGGTCATCTCGATGTGGATGCCGCCGGCGTAGCTGCCCTCGGCCTGGTGTACGGCGAAGAACTGCTTCACCTCGGCGAGGATCTGCGCGAAGTCGCGGGTCTTGTAGCCGCTGCTGGCCTTGATGGTGTTGCCGTGCATCGGGTCGGAACTCCACAGCACCTGGCGGCCCTCGCGCTGCATGGTCTGGATCAGCCGCGGCAGGCCGGCTTCGACCTTGTCCGCGCCCATGCGCACGATCAGATTGAGGCGGCCGGGGTCGTTGTCCGGGTTGAGGAGGTCGATCAGGCGGATCAGCTCCTCGCTGTTCATGCTCGGGCCGACCTTGACCCCGATGGGGTTGCCGACGCCACGCAGGAACTCGACATGGGCGCCATCCAGCTGACGGGTGCGGTCGCCGATCCACAGCATGTGCGCCGAGCAGTCGTACCAGCCACCGGTGAGGCTGTCACGGCGCACGAAGGCTTCCTCGTAGTTCAGCAGCAGCGCCTCGTGGGCGGTGAAGAAGCTGGTCTCGCGCACCTGGGCCGAGCTGTCCATGCCGCAGGCACGCATAAACGCCAGGGTCTCGTCGATGCGGTCGGCCAGATGGCTGTACTTCTCGGCCAGCGCCGAATTGGCGATGAAGTCCAGATTCCACTGGTGCACCTGGTGCAAGTCGGCGAAGCCGCCCTGGGCGAAGGCGCGCAGCAGGTTCAGCGTCGCGGTGGCCTGGTGGTAGGCCTGCAGCAGGCGCTCCGGGTCGGGCACCCGGCTGGCGCTGTCGAAGCCGATGCCGTTGACGATGTCGCCGCGGTAGGCCGGCAGGGTGGTGTCGCCGATGGTTTCATCGTTGGCCGAGCGCGGTTTGGCGAACTGACCGGCCATACGCCCGACCTTGACCACCGGGCAGCCGGCGGCGAAGGTCATGACGATGGCCATCTGCAGCAGCACCTTGAAGGTGTCGCGGATCTTCGCCGCGGAAAACTCGGCGAAGCTCTCGGCGCAATCGCCGCCCTGCAGCAGGAAGGCACGGCCCTGGGTCACCTCGGCGAACTGGCGGCGCAGCTCACGGGCCTCGCCGGCGAACACCAGCGGCGGGTAACCGGCCAGGGTCTGTTCGACTCTTGCCAAGTGGGCGGCGTCGGGGTAGGTCGGCTGCTGCTGGATCGGCTTGGCTCTCCAGCTATCGGGGCTCCAGGGTTGCGACATCGGGGCTTCTCGGTTCAGGCAATTGGGATGGACTGGCATGGTAACCGATAAGCCGCGTGCTTCAAGCCGATGGCCTCGATAGAGCCGTTGCATGCAGAGGGCGTCTGGTCGGTGGCGCGCCATCGGGCGTGGCTGTGGGCAATTAGTGCGTGACCCATGCGCTGTGCTTGCTCGACAATCCCTCTATATGCCCCGCAGCTGCCAGCCGGGGGCCACGATGGAGAACGCGGGATGCCAGGTTTACCCCCGGTGGATGAGATGCAAGACGAGGTGCTGCTGGCCGAGGTAGAGGATGCCTACGGCGTGATCCGCGTGGTGGAGATCGGTGCCTACCGCTTCCTCGAGTTCGGCGAGGCGATCGAGCAGAGCTGCGTATTCACCGCCGACCCCAGCTGGCTGGAGTACGACTACACCCGCGCCATGCTGCTCGGCGCGCTGTGTCACGCGGCGCCGCAGAGTGCGCTGTTCCTCGGTCTGGGGGCCGGCAACCTGACCCAGGCCTGCCTCAGGTTCCTGCCGCTGGACGACGTGGAAACCATCGAACTGCGCCCCGAGGTGCCGCGCCTGGCCATGGAGTTCCTCGGCCTGGAGGACGATCCGCGGCTGACCATCCGCATCGGCGACGCCCTGGAGTTGCTGGCCAGCGCCGAGTCGGCCGACCTGATCTTCGTCGACCTCTACACCGACCATGGGCCGGGCGCCGGTCACCTGGCCTGGCGCTTCCTCGAAGACTGCCAGAAGCGCCTCAACCCCGGCGGTTGGCTGATCATCAACCAGTGGGCCTGCGACGACGGCAAGCCGTTGGGCGCCGCGCTGCTGCGCGGCCTGTTCCACCGGCACTATTGGGAGTGCCCGGTGAAGGAGGGCAACGTGATCCTGCTGGTGCCGGCCGACCTGGAACAGCGCCTCGACCTGGATGGGCTGCGCGCTCGGATCGAGTCCCTGGCGCCGCGCCTGGGCTACTCCCTGCAGCCCCTGTTCGAGGGGCTGCGTCCGGCCAGTTGAGGCGGAAGTCAGCGGCCCTTGAAGTCGCCGGGCCGGCGCTCGAGCATGGCGCGCAGGCCTTCGCTGGCGTCCTCGCTGGCCATCAGGCGGGTCACGGTCGGCTGCAGGCTGGCGGCCGCCGCCGCTTCGCCTTCGCCCAGCGCCTGGCGGGCCGAGGCCAGGGTGGCCCGTACGCCGAGCGGGGCCTGGGCGGCAATGCGCTCGGCCAGCCACAGGGCCCGCGGCAACAGGTCCTCGCTGGCCACCACCTCCTGTACCAGGCCCAGGCGGTAGGCCTCGTGGGCATCGAAGGGGTCGCCGGTGAGCAGCCAGCGCATGGCGTTGCCCCAGCCGGCGCGCTGGTGCAGGCGCAGGGTGGCACCGCCGAAGGGCAACAGGCCGCGCTGCACCTCCATCTGGGCGAAGCGGGTATTGCTGGCGCACAGGTTGATGTCCGCGGCCAGCATCAGCTCGATGCCGACGGTGTAGCAGTAACCCTGGGCGGCGACTATTACCGGCTTGCCGACCCGCGGGCCGCCGAACACGCCCCAGGGGTCGCAACCGCCCTCGGGTATCTGCCAGCCAGCGGCGAACCGGGTGGCGACATCGGCCAGGTCCAGACCGGCGGTGAAGTGTTCGCCCCGGGCATGCACCAGGGCCACCCGCGCCTCGTCGTCGCGCTCGAACTCGCCATAGGCCAGACACAGGTCCTCGAGCATGGCCAGGTCGAAGGCGTTGCGTTTGGCTACTCGGTCCAGGCCGAGCAGCAGGATGGGGCCGCGTTTCTCGCGGCTGATGCGGCCGCTGGTGTTTCGAGTCATGGCAGCGTTCCTCCCGTGGGGTGCGGCTGTGAGGGGGTATAGCCCCGCCGTGCGGGCTTGTCCAAGCCATCAGCCTGACCGCACCAGGCTACCGGAGGATGACCGTCGAGCGGTGGCCGGGCTTTATTCGGGAAAAACCAGCACAACCGTCAGGATTTCCGGTATAGTGCGCGCCGGTCAATTTTTGGCCACGTTCAGGTAGTGCAACTCGCCCGAGGGCTATCCTCGGCAGCCTGTCCGCAACAGCGGGCAATCCTAGACGATTCATTCATCACGACGTTTTCGCAAATCCCCGCCGACAGGGCTGCCAGGGTGACTTTCGGGTCTTACACGGCATGCGCAGCTTTGGAACATGGGTCTTTGCGGATGCACTTGAGGCAGACCCATGACCCAGGAAATCGGCGGCTTCGCCGCGCTCGGACTTCATCCCAGTATTCTCTCCGCGCTGATCGCAGTCGGCTACGAAGAGCCGTCCCCCATCCAGTCCCAGGCCATTCCGGTGATCCTCGGCGGCCACGACATGATCGGCCAGGCCCAGACCGGCACCGGCAAGACCGCGGCCTTCGCCCTGCCGCTGCTGTCGAAGATCGACCCGAGCAAGCGCGAGCCCCAGGCGCTGATCCTGGCGCCGACCCGCGAGCTGGCCCTGCAGGTGGCCACCGCCTTCGAGACCTACTCCAAGCAGATGCCCGGCCTCAACGTAGTGGCCGTGTACGGCGGTGCGCCCATGGGCCCGCAGCTCAAGGCCATCCGCCAGGGCGCCCAGGTGATCGTCGCCACCCCGGGTCGTCTGGTCGACCACCTGCGTCGCGACGAGAAGGTGCTGTCGACCATTCAATACCTGGTCCTCGACGAAGCGGACGAGATGCTCAAGCTGGGCTTCATGGACGACCTGGAAGTGATCTTCCAGGCCATGCCGGAAAGTCGTCAGAGCGTGCTGTTCTCCGCGACCCTGCCGCACTCGATCCGCGCCATCGCCGAGAAGCACCTGCGTAACCCGCAGCACATCAAGATCGCCGCCAAGACCCAGACCGTCGCGCGCATCGAGCAGGCCCACCTGATGGTGCATGCCGACCAGAAGCACGCCGCGGTGCTGCGCCTGCTGGAGGTCGAGGAGTTCGATGCGCTGATCGCCTTCGTGCGCACCAAGCAGGCCACCCTGGACCTGGCGGCTGCCCTGGAAGCCAAGGGCTACAAGGCCGCTGCGCTGAACGGCGACATCGCCCAGAACCAGCGCGAGCGGGTGATCGACTCGCTCAAGGACGGCCGCCTGGACATCGTCGTCGCCACCGACGTCGCCGCCCGAGGCCTGGACGTGCCGCGCATCACCCATGTGATGAACGTCGACATGCCCTACGATCCGGAGTCCTACGTGCACCGCATCGGTCGTACCGGCCGCGCCGGTCGCGATGGCCGGGCCCTGCTGCTGGTCACCCCGCGCGAGCGCCGCATGCTGCAGGTGATCGAGCGCGTCACCGGGCAGAAGGTCGGCGAGGTCAAGCTGCCCAACTCCCAACAGGTGCTGGATGCGCGGATCAAGAAGCTCACCGCCAGCCTGGCGCCGCTGGTGGCCGATGCCGAGGCCAGCCATGGCGAGCTGCTCGATCGCCTGACCGCCGAGATCGCCTGCAACCCGCGCGCCCTGGCCGCGGCGCTGCTGCGCAAGGCCACCAATGGCCAGGCGCTGACCCTGGCCGAGGTCGAGCGCGAGCAGCCCCTGGTGCCGAGCGGCGCCCCGCGCGAGCGCTCCGAACGTGGCGACAGCCGCGAGCGTCGCGCGCCGATGCCGCTGGCCGAGGGCCGTGCCCGTTGCCGTACCGCCCTGGGGGCGCGTGACGGTATCGCGGCGAAAAACCTGCTGGGCGCCATCCTCAACGAGGGCGGCCTGGCCCGCGAAGCCATCGGTCGCATCCAGGTGCGCGAGAGCTTCAGCCTGGTCGAGCTGCCGGAGGAGGGCCTGGAGCGCCTGCTGGGCAAGCTCAAGGACACCCGCGTCGGTGGTAAGCCGCTCAAGCTGCGCCGCTACCGCGAGGACTGATCTTCGCCTAATGAAAAAAGCCCCGCACTGCGGGGCTTTTTTCATTAGTGGGCTTGTGGTCGGGCCTTGCTTCGGCCCGTCAGTCCGACCGCCACAGCCGCCAGGGCGATGGCCAGGCTGTAGGCGAACAGCCCCAGGTTGATGCCGAAGATCAGCTTCTCCGAGCCGTCGGACAGCACCATGGAGCCGCCATAGCTGTGACGCAGGCCATAGGCCAGGAGGAAGCCGCCGGTGACGAATAGGGTGAGTAGGCTGCTCAGGCGGATCTCGTTGCGAAACCAGACCAGCCACAGGCTAAAGGCGCCGATGGCGCAGTTGGTGGCCAGCTGCCAGACCTCGTGCAGGCGGGCGTGGGGTGCCCACTGCGGATTGAAGACATGGCTGGCGTTGATCTCGAAGACGGGGACTACCACGGCATAGAAGACGATGCCGAGGGTGACGAGTAGCTTGGCGGGCATGGGCACTTTCCTTGTGGTTGGAGGGGCTGGATATCGGACATGGTTGTCCGCCCGCAGCCGTGGGCGCAGCGTCCTGGAACTATGCCCGAAGCCGCGGCGACTGATAAGAAGTCCGGGGGCAGTCGCTTGCTCAAGGCCGCCGCCGCGCCCGGTTTTTCAGGCGAAGCTGTAGATGTCCATGCCCAGGGCACCATGGGTGAAACCGCTGTGCTCGACGCGGAAGGCGCCGCCGGCGCCGCGGGCGAAGAACAGCGGCAGCAGGTGTTCATCGCTGGGATGGTTGCGCAGCGCCTGGGGCGCCAGCCGGCGGTAGTCGTGCAGCGCCGCATCGTCACCGGCGGCGAGCCTGTCCACCATCCAGTCGCGGAAGGCCTGGGCCCAGGGCTCGATAGTCTCGGGGCCGGCGTGCCAGTCCAGCTCGCCCAGATTATGGGTGATGCTGCCGGAGCCGATCAGCAGCACGTCCTGCTTGCGCAGGTCGGCCAGGGCGCGGCCGATGCGGCTCTGCAGGGCCGGACCCTGCTCGCTGGGCAGGGACAGCTGCACGACCGGGATGTCGGCCGCCGGATACATCAGCGACAGCGGCACCCAGGCACCGTGGTCCAGGGGGCGCTCGGCATCGAGGTCGGTGGGCAGGCCGGCGACGTTCAGGCGCTCGGCTATCTGCTCGGCCAGTCGCGGGGCGCCGGGGGCGGGATATTGCACGGCATACAGCCGTGCGGGGAAGCCCCGGAAATCGTGCCAGGTGGCCGGGCGGGCGGCGCCGGTCACGCGCAGGTCGGCGCTTTCCCAGTGGGCGGAGACCACCAGAATGGCACGTGGGCGGGGCAGCTGGCCGGCCAGGCGGGCCAGGGCCGGGCCGCTGGCGCCGGGCTCCAGGGCCAGCATGGGCGAGCCGTGGGAGATGAATAGGCTGGGCAGCATTTTGCGCGACTCCCGCAGTAGGATGGCGCCATGATCGCGGCTGGATATATCGAGTTCCAGTATAAAATTTCGAGCTTTTCTATCGAATTAATTGGAGGGAGGCAATGGACGAGGCGTTCTGGCAGGCCCGTTGGGCCCAGGGGCAGATAGGTTTTCACCAAGGCGAGGTCAATCCCTACCTGCAACGTTACTGGCCCGAGTTGGCGCTGAATGGCACAGGCAGGGTGCTGGTGCCGCTGTGCGGCAAGAGTCTGGACATGGCCTGGCTGGCGGCCCAGGGCCATCAGGTGCTGGGTGTCGAGCTGGCGCGTCAGGCGGTGGAGGGCTTCTTCGCTGAGCGGGGGCTGACGCCGCAGGTCAGCCAGCTCGGGGCCTTCGAGGTCTACCGGGGCGGAAATATCGAGTTGTGGTGCGGCGACTTCTTCGAGTTGCGCGCCGAGCATCTGAGAGGCTGCACGGCGCTCTACGACCGCGCCGCGCTGATCGCCCTGCCGGCGCCGATGCGCCAGCGCTACACCGCACACCTGAACAGGCTCCTGGCGCCTGGGAGCCGGGGCCTTTTGGTCACCCTGGACTATGCGCAGGCGCAGATGGAGGGGCCGCCGTTCGCTGTGAGCGACGCCGAGGTGCGGAGCCTGTTCGCCGCGGGCTGGCAGGTGGAGTCGCTCGAGGCCTGTGATGTGCTGGCCGAGAACGAAAGATTTCGCCAGCGTGGCCTGCAGTATCTGGACGAGCGGGTCTATCGGTTGTCGCGGGGCTGAGCCGCGGACATGAAAAAGGGCGGCCCATGGGCCGCCCTTTTCGATTGGTGTCGTTTAGCCGCGCTGGCGCAGGGCCTCGATGCGGTCTTCCAGCGGCGGGTGGCTCATCAGCAGGCCGGCCAGTCCGTTCTTCAGGCCGCCGTTGATGCCGAAGGCGGTCAGGCTGTCGGGCATCTGCACCGGCACCCCCTGCTCGGCGCGCAGGCGTTGCAGGGCGGCGATCATCGCGCCGGTGCCGGCCAGGCGGGCGCCGGCCTCGTCGGCCTTGAACTCGCGTTTGCGCGAGAACCACATGACGATGATGCTGGCCAGGATGCCCAGTACCAGTTCGGCGAAGATGGTCGCCACGAAATAGCCGATGCCGTGGCCGTCTTCGTTCTTGAGGATGGCCTTGTCGACGAAGTTGCCGAAGATCCGCGCGAAGAACATCACGAAGGTGTTCACCACGCCCTGGATCAGCGCCAGGGTGACCATGTCGCCGTTGGCCACGTGGCCGATCTCGTGGGCCAGCACGGCGCGCACTTCGTCCGGGGAGAAGCGCTCCAGCAGGCCTTGGCTGACCGCTACCAGGGCGTCGTTCTTGTTCCAGCCGGTGGCGAAGGCGTTGGATTCGTAGGCCGGGAAGATGCCCACCTCGGGCATCTTGATGCCGGCCTCGCGGGACAGCTCCTCGACGGTCTGCAGCAGCCACTGCTCATGGCGGGTGCGCGGCTGGCTGATGATTTCGGTGCCGGTGCTCATCTTCGCCATCCACTTGGAGATGAACAGCGAAATCAGCGAGCCGGCGAAGCCGAATACCGCACAGAAGACCAGCAGGCTGCCATAGTTCTGGCCAGTGTAGCGGTCGACCCCCAACAGCTTGAGCGTGATGCTGGCGATGATCAGGACCGCCAGGTTGGTGGCCAGGAACAGCAAGATGCGCATCATGGTGTGAAACTACTCCTCAGGAGAAAAGACGGTCCGGTTATGCCGGCTATATAAGGGCGCGCCCCCCGGCTATTCAACCGAGGGACTATTTCAAACTGTGTCGTTTGCCCCGGCCAGAGCGCCCGCGAAGACCAGGCGGGTCAGCCGGGCAATCCGTTCGCCATGTTTCTGCGCCAGCGCCTCGCGCAACTGAAAGGCCAGGCTGGCCTGTACCCGGCGCACGCTCGGCGGCAGGGCCTCGCCGTCGTCGAGGGCGTGGGGGACGCCGCGACTCAGGCGTAGGAAACCCTTCTCGCTGAGCACCGCCTGGTCCAGGGCGTCGTAGGCGATGGTCGAGTCGAAGCGCAGGTAGCCTTCCTCGGCCAGCCACAGCAGGGCGCCGAGGCAGCTCTGGTGACGCTTGCTGGGCAGGCCGAACTCGTCCGGCTCCTCGCGGCCGATCAGGTCCTCGACGTACAGCGCCATCTTGCGCGGGAACACCTGGTAGAGCAGCAGCAGGCCGCTGGCGGCGTCCTTGTAGAAGTCGTCGATCTGCAGGTCCATGGGGTTACTGGCGGTAGCTGCCGAGGAAGTTGCCGATGCGCCCGATGGCCTGCTCCAGGTCGTCGACCCTTGGCAAGGTGACCACGCGGAAGTGGTCCGGCCAGGGCCAGTTGAAGGCGGTGCCCTGGACGATCAGCAGCTTCTCGGACAGCAGCAGGTCGAGGACGAACTTCTCGTCGTTGTGGATCGGGCAGACCTTGGGGTCGATCCTGGGGAAGGCGTAGAGCGCGCCCATGGGTTTGACGCAGCTGACCCCGGGAATGTCGTTGAGCAGTTCCCAGGTGCGGTTGCGCTGCTCGAGCAGGCGGCCGTTGGGCAGTACCAGATCGTTGATGCTCTGGTAGCCGCCCAGGGCGGTCTGGATCGCATGTTGGCTCGGCACGTTGGCGCACAGGCGCATGTTGGCGAGGATGTCCAGGCCCTCGATATAGCTCTGGGCGCGGTGCTTGGGGCCGGAGATCGCCACCCAGCCGGAGCGAAAGCCCGCGACCCGGTAGGATTTCGACAGGCCGTTGAAGGTCAGGCACAGCACGTCCGGCGCCAGGGAGGCGGTGGCGATGTGCTGGGCCTCGTCGTAGAGGATCTTGTCGTAGATCTCGTCGGAGAACAGCACCAGGTTGTGCTGGCGCGCCAGCTCGACGATGTCCTCCAGCACTTCCTTGGAGTACACCGCGCCGGTGGGGTTGTTCGGGTTGATCAGCACCAGGGCCTTGGTGTTCGGGGTGATCTTGGCGCGCATGTCGGCGACATCGGGGAACCAGCCGGCCTGCTCGTCGCACAGGTAGTGCACCGGCTTGCCGCCGGACAGGGCGACCGCGGCCGTCCACAGGGGGTAGTCCGGCGCCGGGATCAGCACCTCGTCGCCGTTGTTGAGCAGCGCCTGCATGGCCATGACGATCAGCTCGGACACGCCATTGCCCAGGTAGATGTCTTCGATGCCGATGCCTTCCACCTGCTTCTGCTGGTAGTACTGCATCACCGCCTTGCGCGCGCTGAACAGGCCCTTGGAGTCGCTATAGCCCTGGGCGGTGGGCAGGTTGCGGATCACGTCCTGGAGGATTTCCTCGGGGGCTTCGAAACCGAACGGCGCCGGGTTGCCGATATTCAGCTTGAGGATGCGGTGGCCTTCCTCTTCCAGGCGTTTGGCGTGCTTGAGCACCGGCCCGCGGATGTCATAACAGACGTTGGCGAGCTTGTTCGATTTGCTGACCTGCATGTGGATGATCCCGAATTGAAGAAACGCCGCGTAAAGCGCGGCAAAAGACTCGAAATGAACGAGCCTTGGCAGCTTGTAACGCGGGTGACAGACTGGGGTCGAATGATACGTGGCGACCCGATCTTGGCAAAGGTACTGGTCGGGCTTTTTTAAGCGGAGGAGAACTGCCGTGGACAAGCTGGAAAAACCCCTGGAGGCCTGGCGCGAAGAACTGTCGCAGGAGCAGTACCAAGTCTGCCGGTTGGGCGGCACCGAGCGTGCCTTCACCGGCGAATACCATGACAGCAAGACGCCGGGCACTTACCACTGCGCCTGTTGCGGTACGGCGCTGTTCGATTCCGATGCCAAGTACGACTCGGGCAGCGGCTGGCCCAGTTATTTCCAGCCGGTGAATAAGGATGCGATCGCCAGTCGGGATGACTTCAGTCATGGCATGCACCGCATCGAGGTCAAGTGTTCCCGTTGCGATGCCCACCTGGGCCATGTGTTCCCCGACGGTCCCAAGCCGACCGGCCTGCGGTATTGCATCAATTCGGTGTCGCTCAAGCTGGTGCCGCGCGGCTGAACGCAGCGGTGTGGATTGGTGGCGGGTATGGCGCGATATCGAGGGGATCTATATTTGGCAATTAAATTGTGTGCAATTTAATTGCCTGCTATTTATGGCCTCACTTCATCACAGCCAAGGATCGCCAGCATGAGCAACTCATTGATCGACATTCCCTGCACCACCATCAAGGGCGAGCAGAAAACCCTCGCCGACTTCGGCGCCAAGGCCGTGTTGGTGGTCAATACAGCCAGCAAGTGCGGTTTCACCCCGCAGTACCAGGGCCTGGAAAGCCTGTGGCAGCAGTACAAGGAACGGGGACTGGTGGTGCTGGGCTTTCCCTGCAACCAGTTCGGCAAGCAGGAGCCGGGCGACGAAGGGGCGATCTCCGAGTTCTGCGAGCTGAATTTCGGCGTGAGTTTCCCGCTGTTCAAGAAGGTGGAGGTCAATGGCGCCGACGCCCATCCATTGTTCGTGCAGCTGAAGAAGCGCGCACCGGGCCTGCTCGGTAGCCAGGGCATCAAGTGGAACTTCACCAAGTTCCTGCTCAGCGGCGACGGCCGGCTGGTCAAGCGCTTCGCGCCGGCCACCAAGCCGGAGGACCTGAGCGCCGAGATCGAAGCGCTGCTCAAATGATCCCCTCGGCATCGACGCCGGAGGGTTCGCTACGGCTGGACGATCAGTTGTGCTTCAAGCTCTACGCGGCCTCGCGGGCGGTGATTCGCGCCTACAAGCCGATGCTCGAGCGGCTGCACCTGACCTACCCGCAATACCTGGCGATGCTGGTGTTGTGGGAGTGGCAGGAGCAGCCTCCGGGACAGCCCACGGTCAAGGCCCTGGGCGAACGTCTGATGCTCGACTCGGGCACCTTGACGCCGCTGCTCAAGCGTCTCGAGCAGTTGGGTTTGCTGGTGCGCCGACGCTCGGTCGAGGACGAGCGCGAGGTGCATCTGGCCCTGACCCCGGCCGGCAGCGCCCTGCGCGATCGAGTCGTGCCGCTGAAGCGGCAGTTGCTCTGTGAGCGGGGCGTCGACCTGGACGAGCTGGCCGAGCTGCGTGAGCAGGTCGGACGCTTGCTCGATCGCTTCATTGGACTGAGCTGACCGGCAGCCACTGGTCGAGCAGCGCGGCCAGTTCCTCGCGGCGGAACGGCTTGGCCAGGTAGTCGTTCATGCCCGCCACGCGGCAGCGTTCGCGTTCATCGGGCAGGGCGTTGGCGGTCAGGGCGATGATCGGCAGCGCCGTGTGGCTGCCGTCCTGGCGGATTCGCCGACTGGCCTCGTAGCCGTCCATCACCGGCATGTTGCAGTCCATCAGCACCAGGTCGATTGCATGCTGCCCCAGCTGGTTGAGCGCTTCGGCGCCGTGATTGGCCAGCACCACCTCGTAGCCGAGCTTGGTCAGCATGCCTTTGGCGACCAGTTGGTTGACCGGGTTGTCCTCGACCAGCAGCACCCGTGCCTGACGATCGCTCGCCTGGGTGATCTCGACGGGAGCGGGCGTGCTGGCTGGCATCTGGCCAAGGCAGCGAGTCACCGCTTGGAGCAGGGCTTGGCGCGACAGTGGACGCGCCAGTTGCTCGATAGGCGCCAGGGCCAGGGCTTGTTCGCCGGGCAGGAAGTTGCCGTAGGCGGTGACCAGCAGGATCGGTGTGGCGCAGGCCGGGCGGCGACCGAACAGGCACTCGGGGCAATCGCTGATCAGCAGGTCGGCCGCGATGCCGGCCAGGCTGGCGTCGGTATCCAGGCGCCGGTAGTCGAGCCCCCAGGTGGGCAGCAGGGTGCCGAGCAGCTCGCTCAGGCCGGAGTTGCTGGAGCTGAGGGCGATCACCTGTCCGCGCAGCTGCGTTGGCGCTGGCGCGGGCAGGTGGCTCGGCAGCGGCAGGCTGGCGCAGAAGCGGCTGCCGAGGCCCTCCTGGGACTCCAGTTGCAGCTGGCCCTGCATGGCCTCGCAGAGTCGGCGGGCCAGGGCCAGGCCCAGGCCCGTGCCGCCGAACTGGCGGGTGATGCCGGCGCCGGCTTGGGCGAAGGGCTGGAAGATGCGCGCCTGGGCGTCCTCGGCGATGCCGATGCCGGTGTCGCGCACGCTGATCCGTACTCCGTCTGGATGGCTGTCGACGCGCACATCCACGCGGCCCAGGCGGGTGAACTTCAGGGCGTTGGACAACAGGTTGCTGACGACCTGCCGCACCCGCGTCGGATCGCCGAGCACCTGGGCGGGCAGCCGCGGGTCGATCAGGCAGGTCAGCTCGACGTTTGGCGCCGCGTTCTGCGACAGCAGACTGGCGGTGTCTTCGACCAGGCTGGCGAGATCGAAGGGGATGCTCTCCAACTCCAGTTGGCCGGCCTCGAATTTAGACAGGTCGAGGATGTCGTTGAGCAGCTCCACCAGCACCTTGCCGGAGTCGTGGGCTATCGACAGCTGTTGCCGCTGTTCGTTGCTCAGCGGGCCGTCGAGGGACAGCCCGAGCATGCCGAGCAGACCGTTGAGCGGCGTGCGGATCTCGTGGCTCATGTTGGCCAGGAATGCCGAGCGGGCCTGGGCCATGTCCTCTGCGGTGCGCTGCGCCTGTCCCAGCTCCCGGTTGGATTCGAGCAGGCGGGCGTTGGCGGCTTTCAACTCCGCGGTGCGGGCCGAGACGATGTTCTCCAGCTCGGCCAGGTACTGGGTCAGGCGATCTTCCGCCGCGCGGCGTTGCTCGATCTCCGAGGCGATACTGGCGAACTGCTGGTTGGTGACGGCGATCAGGGTGCCGATCTCGTCGCGTTCATGGCCGGGCGGGCAGGGCAGTCGCTTGCGATTAGGGGTGTTCGGGTCGCGCTCGCTGAGGGCGCGGCTCACCTCCACCAGCGGCTTGGTCAGGGTGAAATAGAACAGCACCAGGAGAATCAGCGAGAGCAGCAGGCTGCGGGCGAAGCCAGCCAGCAGGGTGAGCATGGAGCGGCGCAGGAAGTGGCTACCGAAGGAGTAGGTGTCGACCTCCAGGTGCAGCACGCCGAGGGCCTCGTCGGGGGCATGGCTGACGAACAGCGAGCTCTCGAACTGACGCCGTGCGCCGAACAGGAAGTCGCTGAGCACGCGGTAGCGACTCTTGCTGGCCGGCTGGCTGACGCTGGCCAGGGTCAGGCCGCTGTTGTCGATGATCCTCGCACCGATCACCGCCGGTGAGCGTAGCAGGCCGAACACCAGCTCCTGGGCCAGCTCGGCGTCTATGTTGTAGGCGATGCGCGCGGCCGGGTTGTGACTGATCTCCATGAGCGCGCGGATCTCGCGGTTGATGGAGGCGTCTTCGCTGGCATAATCGATGCCCACTTGGACCAGGCTGAGAACGGTGCCCAGGATGAACGCCACCAATACGGTCAGGCCGGCCTGCTTGAACGACAAGCGTTGGGTGAGCGGTATGTCCATGGGGCCGGGCAGTCTCGTATCCATTCGCCCGCCAAGCATAGCCCATCTGCTTCGCTCGTCGGCAGGGGGCATTGGCAGGTTTTACCTTCTACAAGGAGTACGTCGTGGATTCCCGTTTACAGGCTTTTCTCCAGCGGGCCGAGGCCGTGCTCACCCGTATCGAGCCCTACCTTCCGGCTCAGCGCGCGGCCATCGACTGGCAGCAGAGTCTGGCCGCCCGCTGGCATCGAGAGGGCCGTGGCGGCTACCTGCAGCCGCTGCGGATCAGCCTCGACCTCAGCCTGGGCGACCTGATCGGGGTGGATGCCCAGCGCGAGCAGTTGGCGCGCAATACCCGTCAGTTCGTCCAGGGCCTGCCGGCCAATCACGCCCTGCTCTGGGGCGCGCGGGGCACCGGCAAGTCGTCCCTGGTCCGTGCGTTGCTGGCCGAGCATGCGGCGGCCGGCCTGCGGCTGATCGAGATCGAGCGCGATCACCTGGCGGACCTGCCACGGGTGGTCGAAGAGCTTGCCAAGTTGCCGCAACGCTTCGTGCTGTTCTGCGACGACCTGTCGTTCGAGGCCGGCGAGGGCGATTACCGGGTGCTCAAGAGCGTGCTGGACGGCTCGCTGGAGCGCGCCCCGGAGAATGTGCTGCTGTACGCCACTTCGAATCGTCGCCATCTGTTGCCGGAGAAGCAGAGCGATAACGAGCACTGGCAGCGGGTCGACGGCGAGCTGCATCCGAATGAGGCGGTGGAGGACAAGATCGCCTTGTCGGACCGCTTCGGCCTGTGGCTGTCCTTCTACCCCTTCACCCAGGAGCACTTCCTGGCGGTGGTGCGCCACTGGATCGAGGTGCAGGCCGCCGAGGCCGAGCTGGAGTGGCAGTGGGGCGAAGAGCTGGAGAAGGCGGCAATCCGTTGGGCGCTGGGGCGCGGCAACCGCAATGGTCGCTGTGCCTACCAGTTCGCCAGGCACTGGGTGGGGCTCGAGCTCCTGGGGGCGCAGGCATGATCGAACTACGGGATGTCGGGTCGGGGCTCGAGGGCTACCCGCTGCTGGAGGCGCAGCTGGCGGCGCTGCTGGCCGGCGAGCGGGACTTCATCGCCAACGCCGCGCAGTTCTCCGCTTTCCTGTTCCAGGAGCTGGCCGACCTCAACTGGGCCGGTTTCTACCTGGCCCGTGGCGAGCAGCTGGTGCTGGGGCCATTCCAGGGCAAGGTGGCCTGCGTGCGCATCCCCTTCGGCCGTGGCGTCTGTGGTGCGGCGGCGGCCAGTCGGCAAAGCCAGCGGGTGGAGGATGTGCACGCCTTCGTCGGGCATATCGCCTGCGACAGCGCTTCCGCGAGCGAGCTGGTGGTGCCGTTGCTCAAGGATGGGCGCTTGATCGGGGTGCTGGATCTGGACAGCCCGAGCCGCGGCCGTTTCGGCGTGGAGGATCAAGCCGGTATCGAGCGGCTGGTCGAGGTGTTTCTCGGGCTGACCGACTGCTGAAAGTCTGGCGCCGGCCGAGCCGCGGAGCCGGGTGGCCGGCGTCGGCGACGCTCAGGGCTTGCCTCCCATCTTGGCGAGCATCTTCTGCTCGCCGGGCAGTACCGCCTGCACCGACGGGCGCGCCTTGAGGCGGGCATAGAGTCCGGCCAGGTTCGGCCAGCGCCGCGCGTCGAGCGGCTCGCCGCCATGTTCCATGTTGATCAGCTGGCAGCAGAGTGCGAGGTCGGCCAGGCTCAGGCGATCGCCGACGAGGAAGTCGGCGGCGCCGAGATGCTGTTCCAGATAGTCGAAGTGGGGTGGCAGTTTGGTTTCCAGTGCCGTCTGCACGGCGGCCTCGTCGCAGGCTTGTCCCATGCTCGGCTTGAGCACCCGGTTACGGAATACGCCGAAGGTGCACAGCGGCGCCAGCTCGTAGTCCGCGTACTTCTCCAGCCAGCGCACCCGTGCGCGCTGTTCGGCGTCGTCGCCTAACAGGCTGGCGTGTTCGGGGTGTTTGTCCTCCAGGTACTGGCAGATGACGCTGGAGTCGGCGAGGCTGAAGTCACCATCCCTGAGCGAGGGAATGCGCCCGAGCGGGTTGAGGTCGTAGTACCAGGCCGGCTGGCCGAAGGGCAGGACGATCTCCAACTGGTAGTCCAGGTCCTTCTCCTGCAGATACAGGCGAACCTTGCGTACGAAAGGCGAGAGGGGGGCGCCGTATAGCGTCAGGCTCATGGTTTGTCCTTATCCGGTTAGTCGTAGATCTGCTTCTTCTTCCAGTCGTCGTCGCTTTCCAGTTCCTTCAGGCCCTCGGTCAGTTCGCTGCTTTCTTCGCTGACCGGTTGGGATGTTTGCAGAACCATGGCATTGGCGCGGGCGAGGTGCTTTTCCAGCTGTTGCAACTGGGTCTTGTAGCGGCTCGGGTCCGGTTGCTTGCGCAGGTACTGTACACCGCGCTCGAACGCCAGGCGCGCCTGGCCGGGATGGGCCTGCTGCAGGGCCTGTTGACCGAGGTTGTTGAAGAATTCGATATGCAGTTGCGCCAGCATATGACGGATTTCGCCTAGCCAGTGCTTGCCTTCATTGGCCGTGAGGATGCCCTCTTTGGCGCAGCGAGTGACTTGGCCGTGGAGGTTTTCCAGCTGAAAACGCACGTCCTTGGCCTTGGCCTCGGTGAGAACGGGTTGAGGCGGGTTACGTACCGCAATCGACTCGCCTTGGGCGACCAACTGGCGCAGTTCATCGACGCGGGTCTTGCCGGCAGCGCTCTTGTCCAGCGGCAGCAGGCGCTCGGCGAAGTGCAGTTGCAGACGGCTGAGCAGGAGTTTGAGCTGGGGCGTGATCAACTGCCCGGGCATGGACTCCGAGAGGTCGGCGCAGCGCTTCAGGCGGTCGTTGAGGTCGGCCTTCAGGCGCGCCTTCTCCAGCTTGTTGTTCTCGACCATGTGATTGACGTAGGCGATGGCGACCAGAGCCATAATGCCGCCGACAATCAGCAAGGTAATCACCAAGGGGGACATCGCTACAACCTCTCGTACGGCGGTTTTCCGCCCGAGTGTAGTGCCTTAGCTTTGAGGCTGATAGATATTGATCACGTTCTGCCCTGAAGTCTTTGATTTTAAAAAAAAATTATAGAGAGGTTGACGAGCTGTCCAAGGCTCCATAGAATGCGCGCCACTTCAAGCGCAATGCCGGTAGGCGAGGCGCATGAAGCCGGAAAGACTGTTGAAGTTCCGGGCTGCGTCCCCTTCGTCTAGTGGCCTAGGACACCGCCCTTTCACGGCGGTAACAGGGGTTCGAGTCCCCTAGGGGACGCCACTTTTCGGATGAGAAGTGAGCAGAAATACTGCGGGAATAGCTCAGTTGGTAGAGCACGACCTTGCCAAGGTCGGGGTCGCGAGTTCGAGTCTCGTTTCCCGCTCCAAGTTTTAAGGCAGCGCTCACGGAGCGGTGCCCAAACCGATACGCTGGCAGCGTTTCGGTAAAAAAGTTCCAGGTCCCCTTCGTCTAGTGGCCTAGGACACCGCCCTTTCACGGCGGTAACAGGGGTTCGAGTCCCCTAGGGGACGCCAATTTTGTAGTAAAGCGGGAATAGCTCAGTTGGTAGAGCACGACCTTGCCAAGGTCGGGGTCGCGAGTTCGAGTCTCGTTTCCCGCTCCAAATACAGGAAAACGCCGCTCATCGAGCGGCGTTTTCGTTTGCGCTTTCGAAAGGCGCGTAAGAAGCCCGCCGGCGATGCCGAGCGGGCTTTTTTGTTGGGTCGATCAGTGCTTGCTGCTCTGCGGCGGCAGGGCCAGTAGCTGCTTTTCCTGGTTCCAGTCGAAGGGCTCGTCGTTCTGCTCGGCTTCGAAGCGGCGCTCGTCGAGTCGTTGGAACAGTTCGATCTCTTCGTCCGGCATGAAGTGCAGGCAGTCGCCGCCGAAGAACCACAGCAGATCGCGCGGCACCAGGTGGGCGATCTGCGGGTAGCGGTGGAATATCTGGCTGATCAGGTCCTGTCCCAGGTAGAGGCTGGCTTCCGGGTCGCCCGGCAGTTCCTTGACCAGTTCATCGAAACGCTCGAGGAACAGCGCGTGGCTGTCATCGAGGATCTGTTCGGCCTCGCCCAGGGCAACCAGGATGCCGCGCAGGTGAGCGAGCAGGGCGAGATGGTGATCGAGGTAGGCGCTGGCCATGGGGTGAGTCCTGTAAGTGAAACGGGCGCGGGAGTATAGAGGTCCCGGCGCCCGCTGTCCTCTCAGCGTACCTTGCCGCGGCCGAGCTTCAGCTCGTCCTGGGCGAAGTCGTCGACATCGATCACCGTCCGGCACGCGCTGCGTGTCTGCCGCAGTTGCTGGACCTCCTCGGCACTGAGGAGGCCCAGGTTCTGAGCCGCGTCGAGCAGGTCCTGCACTGGGGATTCCTCCAGCTTCCCGGTCTTGAGGGCCTGCTCCAGCTTGTCCTGGGCGGAGCGGCTGCTTTCCTGCAGATCCCTGGCGCGTTGCAGGGCGGCGACCGGGTCGTCCTCGGCCTGCGGGCGATAGCAGCCGGCGAGCAGCTCTTCCAGCGCCGCATCGCCCCTGTTGCGGCCGATGATCGCTGCCACCTGGGCGTCCAGTGCATCGCTCGGGCCCTTATGGCGGCGGCCGAGGGGGAACACCAGCATGCGCAGGGCATAACCGAGCAGGCGATTGGGGAAATTGTCGAGCAGCCCTTCCAGGGCGCCCTCGGCTAGCGCCAGGTTTTCCTCCAGGGCCCAGCTCAGCAGGGTGCGGGAGTGCTCCGGGCAGTCCAGGTCGTGATAGCGCTTGAGCGCCGCGGAGGCCAGGTAGAGGTGGCTGAGCACGTCGCCGAGGCGGGCGGACAGGCGCTCGCGGCGCTTCAGCTCGCCGCCCAGGAGCAACATGCTCAGGTCGGCGAGCAGGGCGAAGGCCGCGGCCAGGCGATTGAGGGCGCGGAAATACGGCTGGCTGAGGTTGTCGCCCGGCACCTGGCCGGTGCTGCCGAGGCTCAGGCTGAGGAGCAGGCTGCTGGCGGCATTGCCGACGGCGAAGCCGAGGTGCTGTAGCAGCAGCTGGTCGAATTCCTCCAGCGCCGCCTGGCTGTCATCGCGGCTGGCCAGCGCCATCTCCTTGAGCACGTAAGGATGGCAGCGGATCGCGCCCTGGCCGAAGATCATCAGATTGCGCGAGAGGATGTTGGCGCCTTCCACTGTGATGAAGATCGGCGCGGCCTGCCAGGAGCGGGCCAGGTAATTGCTCGGCCCCATGATGATGCCCTTGCCGCCGTGGATGTCCATGGCGTGCTGGATGCATTCGCGGCCGCGCTCGGTCAGATGGTATTTGAGCACCGCGGAGAGTACCGAGGGCTTCTCGCCCAGGTCCACTGCGTGGGCGGTGAGGATGCGCGCGCTGTCCATCAGCCAGGCGTTGCCGGCGATACGCGTCAAAGCCTCCTGGATGCCTTCGAAGGCCGCCAGCGGCACGCCGAACTGCTCGCGCACCTGGCTGTACTGGCCGCTGGTGAGGCTGGTGAACTTGGCCGCGCCGGTGCCGACTGCTGGCAGGGAGATGGAGCGGCCCACCGACAGGCAGTTCATCAGCATCATCCAGCCCTTGCCGAGCATGTCCCGGCCGCCGATCAGGTAGTCCAGAGGGATGAACACGTCCTTGCCGGAGTTCGGCCCGTTCATGAAGGCGGCGCCGAGGGGCAGGTGGCGCCGGCCGATCTCCACCCCGGGGGTGTCGGTGGGCACCAGGGCCAGGCTGATGCCCAGGTCCTCTTTCTCGCCGAGCAGGTGGTCGGGGTCGTAGGCCTTGAACGCCAGGCCCAGCAGGGTGGCCACCGGGCCCAGGGTGATATAGCGCTTCTCCCAGTTCAGGCGCAGGCCGATGACCTCCTCGCCGCGCCACTGACCCTTGCAGACGATGCCGCTGTCCGGCATGGCGCCGGCATCGGAGCCGGCCAGCGGGCCGGTCAGGGCGAAGCAGGGGATGTCCTCCCCGGATGCCAGGCGGGGTAGGTAGTGCTGGCGCTGCTCGTCGGTGCCGTAATGCAGCAGCAGCTCGGCAGGACCCAGGGAGTTGGGCACCATCACGGTGGAGGCCAGGTCACCGCTGCGGGTCGCCAGTTTCATCGCCACCTGGGAGTGGGCATAGGCGGAAAAACCCTTGCCGCCGTATTCCTTGGGAATGATCAGGGCGAAGAAACCGTGCCGCTTGATGTGCTCCCAGGCCTTGGCCGGCAGGTCCATCTGCTGGCCGATCTGCCAGTCGCTGACCAGGGCGCACAGCTCCTCGGTGGGACCGTCGATAAAGGCCTGTTCCTCCTCGCTGAGGCGCGGCCTGGGGTAGTCGAGCAGCTTGTTCCAGTTCGGCCGGCCGCTGAACAGCTCGCCATCCCACCACACGGTGCCGGCCTCGATGGCTTCCCGTTCGGTATCGGACATCGGTGGCAGGACCTTCTGGAACCAGGCGAACAGTGGTGCGCTCAGCCGCTTGCGGCGCATTTCCGGCAGCGTGAGGGGCAGCGCCACGGCGAGCCACAGCAGCCAGAACAGGGTCAGCAGCCAGCCGGGCGTGCGGCTGAAGGCCGCCATGGCCAACAGGTAGCCGGCCACGATAGCCAGGGCGGGCAGGGGGGCGGTGCGACGGTGGGCCAGATAGACCACGCCGAACAGCAGGACCAGTAACCAGGCAACGAGCATGCAGAATCCTCCATGACCAGGAAAAGAGACCGATAGCACGAGCTTAGTCGGCATCGCTGCGCAAGCGCGACAAGTCTGGCGAATCGGCGCGCACGGTCGCCTCGGGGGCGCTCGCCATCACCGATAATGACCATGGCCGGGGCGGCCGAGTTCGCCGGACGGGGGCGACTCCACTGTCGGCAGCCGCGCCGAGCGGGGCTGTTGTGGCGCGGTCCTGTTTTCTCTTCGCTGATTTTCCGCTTGCGGCAACACCTATTGATCGAATCGATAGCTAACATCAGCATTCGCGTCTTTCTTATTGATTTCATGGTGGTAGGGTGCCAGGTGCGGCACTCTGTACGAGGCGTGCCTCTGGGGCGCCTGGATGACGTCTTCGCCGACTCGAAAGCGATAGTTGCAATTGCCTGCGCCAGCCTCCATCTAACCCGTTCTTCTCATTGTGTGCGTGCCCCTCATGACTAGTGCTCTGTCCATCCGGCAGCTGACCAAGACCTACGGCAACGGCTTTCAGGCCCTGCATGGCATCGACCTGGATGTGGCCGAAGGCGACTTCTTCGCCTTGCTCGGCCCTAACGGCGCCGGCAAGTCCACCACCATCGGCATCCTCTCCACCCTGGTGAACAAGAGTGGCGGCACGGTGAGCGTGTTCGGCCACGACCTGGACAAGCAGCCCTCGGCGCTCAAGCGCTGCCTGGGCGTGGTGCCCCAGGAATTCAACTTCAACCAGTTCGAGAAGGTCTTCGACATAGTCGTCACCCAGGCGGGCTACTACGGCATTCCGGCGAAGATCGCCAAGGCGCGTGCCGAGCAGTACCTCAAGCAGCTGGGCCTGTGGGACAAGCGCAACGTGCCCTCGCGCGAGCTGTCCGGCGGCATGAAGCGCCGTCTGATGATCGCCCGCGCCCTGGTGCACCAGCCGCGCCTGTTGATCCTCGACGAACCCACCGCCGGGGTGGACATCGAGCTGCGCCGCTCGATGTGGAGCTTCCTCACCGAGCTGAACCAGCAGGGCATCACCATCATCCTCACCACCCACTACCTCGAGGAAGCCGAGCAGCTGTGCCGCAACATCGGCATCATCGACCACGGCCGCATCGTCGAGAACACCAGCATGAAGGCGCTGCTGAAGAAGCTGCATGTGGAGACCTTCCTGCTCGACCTCAAGGAGTCGCTGCTGGTGGCGCCGCAGTTGGACGGCTATCCGGCCCAGTTGCTCGACCATCACACCTTGGAGGTGCAGGTGGAGAAGACTCAGGGCATGAGCGAGCTGTTCCGCCAATTGGCCAAGCAACACATCGAGGTGCTCAGCCTGCGCAACAAGACCAATCGCCTGGAGGAACTGTTCGTTTCCCTGGTCGAGAAGAACCTGGCCAAGGAGGCGGTGTGAGCACGACCCATCTGAATTCCGAGCTGGCCGCCAACGGGGTGGCGCTGCGCACCATCGTCTACCGCGAGGTGCGCCGCTTCACCCGCATCTGGCCGCAGACCCTGCTGCCGCCGGCCATCACCATGGTCCTGTACTTCGTCATCTTCGGTAACCTGATCGGCTCGCGGATCGGCGAGATGGGCGGCTTCAGCTACATGGAGTACATAGTGCCGGGGTTGATCATGATGTCGGTGATCACCAACTCCTACGGCAACGTGGTCTCGAGCTTCTTCGGCAGCAAGTTCCAGCGCTCGATCGAGGAGCTGATGGTGTCGCCGGTGTCGCCGCATACCATCCTCATCGGTTTCGTCATCGGCGGCGTGCTGCGTGGCCTGGCGGTAGGGCTGATCGTGACCCTGCTGTCGCTGTTCTTCACCAAGCTTTCGGTGCACCACATCGGGGTGACGGTGCTGGTGGTGCTGATGACCGCCACCATCTTCTCCCTCGGCGGCTTCGTCAACGCGGTGTTCGCCCGCAACTTCGACGACATCTCGATCATCCCGACCTTCGTGCTGACGCCCCTGACCTACCTGGGCGGGGTGTTCTATTCGATCGCCCTGTTGCCGCCGTTCTGGCAGACGGTGTCGCTGGCCAATCCCATCCTGCACATGGTCAACGCCTTCCGCTACGGCATCCTCGGCGTCTCCGACATCCGCATCGGCGTGGCCATCGGCTTCATGGTGCTGGCCACCGCGCTGCTGTACTTCGTCTGCCTGCGCCTGCTGATCGGCGGCCGGGGCATGCGCCAGTAACGGCCGCCGCTGACGACCCAGCGTAAGGCGGCAGAGGGCTAGACTTAGCACGTCAGCCCCGAGGGAGCCGCCATGCCGGCCCACACCTGTCGTTTCCTTGTCGCCATCGTCCTGTCGCTGGCCGCTGTCGTCGGCTCGGCGGAGAACGGCCAGGGCCCCCTGGTCGAGGTGGTGCGCCCCGAGCGCGGCCTGGTGCGCGACGAGCTGATCACCTTCGGTTCCCTGCGCTCGGCCGAGTCGCTGATGATCCGCCCGGAGATCGATGGGCGCCTGGCCCGCCTGCATTTTCAGGAGGGCCAGGCGGTCAGCGCCGGCGACCTGCTGGTCAGCCTGGACGACGCCGTCGCCCGTGCCGAGCTGGCCCTGGCGCGGGCCAACCTGGACCTGGCGGCAAGCAACCTGCGCCGCAGCCAGCTGCTGTTCCAGCGCGGCGCCAGCAATGCCCAGGCGCTGGACGAGGCCCGCGCCGAAGCTCAGGCCCGGCGCGCCAGCCTGGCCTTGGCTCGTGCCCGCCTGGACAAGACGCAGATTCGCGCCCCCTACGACGGCCTGCTCGGTCTGCGCCAGGTCAGCCCCGGCGACTACCTGGAGGCGGGTCAGGACATCGTCAACCTGGAGGTACTCGACCCGCTCAAGCTGGACTTTCGCGTGCCGCAGAAGGCGGTCGGCCAGGTTCGCCCGGGCCAGGTCGTGGAGATCCGCCTGGATGCCTTCGCCGACGAGGTGTTCCACGGCCGGATCAGTGCCATCAACCCGCAGTTGGACGTGGCCGGACGCAGCCAGGCGATTCGCGCCCAGCTGAGCAACCCCGGGCTGCGCCTCAAGCCGGGGCAGTTCGTGCGGGTCACGGTGATTCTCGCCGAGCGCCCCCAGGCGCTGCTGATTCCCGAGGAGGCGGTGATGCCGCTGGGCGAGCGGCTGCTGGTCAACCTGGTGGTGGACGGCAAGGTCGAGCAGCGCGAGATCCGCCTCGGCCGCCGCCTGGGCGGGCGCGCCGAGGTGCGCGAGGGGTTGAGTGGTGATGAGACGCTGATCAGCGCCGGCTGGCACAAGGTCCGCCCGGGCATGGCGGTACGCACCCGGCCGGCGGGAGCGGGGGCATGATCCTCGCGGATGTCTGCATCCGCCGCCCGGTGTTCGCCAGTGTGCTGTCCCTGGTGCTGGTGCTGCTCGGCCTGATGGCCTACCAGCGCCTGACGGTGCGCGAGTACCCGAACATCGACGTGCCCATCGTCACGGTCAACGTCGGCTATCCGGGGGCCAGCCCGGAGATCATGGAGTCCCAGGTGGCCCAGCCGATCGAGGATGTGCTGTCGGGCATCGAGGGGCTGGATTTCGTCAGCTCCATCAGCCGCACGGAAAGCACGCAGATCACCGCGCAGTTTCGCCTGGGCAGCGATGCCGACGAGGCGGCCAACGACGTGCGCGACCGCCTCGGTCGGGTGCGCGGTCTGCTGCCGGACGAGATCGACGAGCCGGTGGTGCAGAAGGTCGAGGCCGACGCCCAGCCGGTGATGTTCCTGGCCTTCTACAGCGAGCGCCACTCGGCGATGGCCATCACCGACCTGCTCGAGCGCCTGGTCAAGGATCGCCTGCAGGTCATCCCCGGAGTGGCCGAGGTGCAGATCCGCGGCGCGCGCAGCCCGGCCATGCGCATCTGGCTCGACCCGGAGCGCCTGGCTGCCCACGGCCTGACGGTGCAGGACGTGGAGGAGGCCCTGCGCCGGCAGAACGTGGAGATCCCGGCCGGACGCATCGAGTCGCTGGAGCGCGAGTTCAACCTGCTGTCGGAGACCGACCTGCGCACGGCCGAGGAGTTCGAGCGGCTGATCCTCGACGACTCCCAGGGGTACCTGCTGCGCCTGGCCGACGTCGGCCGCGCCGAGATCGGCCCGGCCAGCGAGCGCAGCCTGGTGCGTTTCAACGGCCAGCCGGCGGTGGTGATCGGCATGGTCAAGCAGGCCACCGCCAACCCCCTGGACATCTCCGACGGGGTCGAGGCGGCCCTGCCGGACGTGCGCGCGCTGCTCCCCGAGGGCATGCAGATGGCGGTGGCCCACGACAGCTCGCTGTTCGTTCGCGAGTCGATCGACAACGTCTACACCACCATCTGGGAGGCGGTGGCGCTGGTCATCCTGATCATCTTCCTGTTCCTGCGCTCGCTGCGCGCCACCCTGATCCCCCTGGTTACCATCCCGGTGTCGCTGATCGGCGCCTTCGCCCTGATGGCCGTGCTGGGCTTCTCCCTCAATACCCTGACCCTGTTGGCCATGGTCCTGGCCATCGGCCTGGTGGTGGACGACGCCATCGTCATGCTGGAGAACATCCACCGCCACCTGGAGGGCGGCCTGGCGCCGCTGCAGGCGGCGCTGGCCGGCAGCCGCGAGATCGCCTTCGCGGTCATCGCCATGACCCTGACCCTGGCCGCGGTCTACGCGCCGATCGGCTTCATGCCCGGCACCACCGGCAAGCTGTTCACCGAGTTCGCCTGGACCCTGGCCGGCGCGGTGCTGGTGTCCGGCTTCGTCGCCCTGACCCTGTCGCCGATGATGTGCGCCAAGCTGCTCAGGCCCCATGGGGCCGCTGAGCGCCATGGCCGCGCCTACCGTCTGATCGAAAACTTCCTGCACGGCCTGACGGAGCGCTACCAGGCGCTGCTGGCCAGGGCGCTGGCGCGCTGGTGGCTGATCCTGGCGTTGCTGGCGGCGCTGCTGCTGGCCTGCGCCTGGCTGTTCGCCGGGCTCAAGGCGGAGCTGGCACCCACCGAGGACACCGGCACCCTCATCGGCGTGTACAGCGCCCCGGACGGCGCCACCCTAGACTACACCAGCCGTTACGCCCGACAGATCGAGGCGGTCTACGCCGGCATTGCCGAGACCAACCGCTACGTGGTGATCACCGGCTTCCCCACCGTGACCCAGGGCATCTCCTTCATGAAGCTGGAAGACTGGGACCGGCGCGAGCGCAGCCAGTTCGCGATCCGCCTGGAGCTGCTGCCCAGGCTGCTGGACATCCCCGGCATCCGCGCCTTTCCGGTCAACCGTCCGCCGCTGGGACAGAGCGTGCGCAGCCAGCCGGTCAACCTGGTGGTGCGCTCGCCTCTGGCGTACGCCGAGCTGGAGCGCTATGTCGAGGCGCTGCTGGTGCGCCTGGACGCTTACCCGGGGCTGGAGAGCCTGGACAGCGACCTCAAGCTCAACACGCCGCAGCTCAAGGTCACCGTCAACCGCGAACAGGCGGTGGCGGTCGGCAGCGATGTGGCGACCATCGGCCGCAGCCTGGAGAGCCTGTTCGGCAGCCGCCAGGTGACCCGCTTCAAGCGCCTCGGCGAGCAGTACGAGGTGCTGGTGCAGCTGGCCGACGTCGACCGCAGCAACCCGGCCGACCTCGACCGCGTCTACGTGCGCGGCCGCGACGGCGCCATGGTGCAGCTGTCCAACCTGATCGAGGTGCGCGAGAGCGTGGCGCCGCGCGAGCTCAACCACTTCAACCAGCTCCGCGCGGTCACCCTCAGCGCTAACGTCGGTGCCGGCCATACCCTCGGCGAGGCCCTCGATCACCTGGAGCGCGAGGCCCGCGCGCTCTTCCCCGAGGGCACCCTGTTCGACTACGCCGGCACCTCGCGGGAGTTCAAGGAGTCCAGCGCCGGCATCGCGCTGACCTTCGTCCTGGCCCTGGCCTTCATCTACCTGGTGCTGGCCGCGCAATTCGAGAGCTTCATCGACCCGCTGATCATCCTGTTCAGCGTGCCGTTGTCGATGGCCGGCGCGCTGCTGGCCCTGTGGCTGTTCGGCGGCACCCTGAACATCTACTCCCAGGTCGGCCTGGTGACCCTGATCGGCCTGATCACCAAGCACGGCATCCTCATCGTCGAGTTCGCCAACCAGCTGTTGCGCCGTGGCCTGGCGCTGCGCGAGGCGGTGTTGCAGGCCGCGACGCAGCGCCTGCGGCCGATCCTGATGACCACCGGGGCCATGGTTCTGGGCTCGCTGCCCCTGGCTCTGGCCAGCGGAGCCGGCGCCGAGAGCCGCCAGCAGATCGGCCTGGTGATAGTCGGCGGCCTGTTGGTCGGCACCTTCTTCACCCTGCTGGTGATTCCCACCCTGTACTGGCTGTTGCGCCGCTGGCGGCCGCTGCCGGCCAGCGAGACGGAGCCGGCCGAGGCGTAATCCATGGCCTGGATGGGCGGGCAACCGCTGTCCTGATAGTGCTGCCACGGCGCCCGACTCTCTGACTAGACTCAGGCCCTGACTTTCAGCCCTTGCGAGGACACACAGATGAGCTTGAGTTTTTCCGGTCGGGTGGCCCTGGTCACCGGCGCCGCCGCGGGTATCGGCCGTGCCACCGCCCTGGCGTTCGCCAACGAGGGCCTCAAGGTGGTGGTTGCCGATGTCGATGTGGCGGGCGGCGAGGCTACCGTCGAGCTGATTCGCACGGCGGGCGGCGACGCCAGCTTCACCCGCTGTGATGTGACCCGCGACGCCGAGGTGCAGGCGCTGATGGCCTTCACCCTCGAGACCTATGGGCGCCTGGACTACTGCTTCAACAACGCCGGCATCGAGATCGAGAAGGGCAAGCTGGCCGAGGGCAGCGAGGCCGAGTTCGACGCCATCATGGGGGTCAACGTCAAGGGCGTGTGGCTGTGCATGAAGCACCAGATTCCGCTGCTGCTGGCCCAGGGCGGCGGCGCCATCGTCAATACCGCCTCGGTCGCCGGTCTCGGCGCGGCGCCGAAGATGAGCATCTACGCCGCCTCCAAGCATGCGGTGATCGGCCTGACCAAGTCGGCGGCCATCGAGTATGCGAAGAAGAAAGTCCGCGTCAACGCGGTGTGTCCGGCGGTGATCGACACCGCCATGTTCCGTCGCGCCTACGAGGCCGACCCGAAGAAGGGCGAGTTCGCCGCCGCCATGCACCCGGTCGGGCGCATCGGCACCGTCGAGGAAATCGCCACGGCGGTGCTCTACCTGTGCAGCGACGGCGCGGCCTTCACCACCGGCCATGCCCTGGCGGTGGATGGCGGCGCCACGGCGATCTGACCCGGCCTGCTGGGCGCGGCATGGCTGCCCGCGCTGGCGCCTTTTTCTCGGCGCGGTAGCGGGGCGCCTGTTTGGCCGATAAAGTCACTGCGCAACATGGCGTTGTCTGGCCAGAATCGCCCCCATCGTGTTCTCCACTCCAGGGAAGAGTAACCATGACTGCTGATCCTCTACTGACGCTATTTTTGCCCGTGGCCCTGGGCATCATCATGCTGGGCCTGGGCCTGTCGCTCGGCATCGCGGACTTCGCCCGGGTGGTGAAGTTTCCCAGGCCGGTGCTGATCGGCCTAGGCTGCCAGTTGCTGTTGCTGCCGCTGCTGTGTTTCGGCCTGACCAAGGTCTTCGGCCTGGCCCCTGCCCTGGCGGTGGGCCTGATGCTGCTGGCCGCCTCGCCGGGCGGCACCACGGCCAACCTCTACAGCCACCTGGCCCATGGCGACGTGGCGCTGAACATCACCCTGACCGCGGTCAACTCGGTGATTGCCATCCTCACCATGCCGCTGATCGTCAACCTCGCGCTGATGCACTTCATGACCGGCGATCAGGCCATTCCGCTGCAGTTCGGCAAGGTGCTGCAGGTGTTCGTCATCGTCCTCGGTCCGGTGGCCATCGGCATGTGGCTGCGCAGCCGCTTCCCCGGCTTCGCCGAACGCATGCAGAAGCCGGTGAAGCTGGTCTCGGCCCTGTTCCTGCTACTGATCATCGTCCTGGCGGTGGTCAAGGACTGGCAGACCTTCGTCGACTATGCCCCGTTGGTCGGCGGCGCCGCGCTGGCCTTCAACCTGCTCAGCCTGGCGGTGGGCTACTACGTGCCGCGCCTGCTCAAGCTGAGCCTGCGCCAAGCCATCGCCATCGGCATGGAGATCGGCATCCACAACGGCACCCTGGCCATCGCCCTGGCCCTGAGCCCGGTGCTGCTGAACAACTCGACCATGGCCATTCCGGCGGCGATCTACAGCATCATCATGTTCTTCACTGCGGCGCTGTTCGGCTGGTGGGTCAATCGCGCCCATGGCCGGCAGCTGGCGGCCGAGGCCGCCTGAGCGGGGCGGCACGAAAAAGGCGCCGTCAGGCGCCTTTTTTCATGTCGGGCTCATTGCCCTCAGGCCTTGCGCCAGTTGAGGATGAACAGGGTGAGCAGGCCGGCGACCAGGCCCCAGAAGGCCGCGCCGATGGACAGCAGGGTCATGCCCGAGGCGGTGACCAGGAAGGTGATCAGCGCCGCCTCGCGCTCCTGGGGCTCGCTCATGGCCTGGGTCAGGCCGCCGATGATCGAGGCGAACAGCGCCAGGGCGGCGACCGACAGGATCAGCGCCTTGGGCAGGGCGCTGAACAGCGCCGCCAGGGTGGCGCCGAAGATCCCGGCGATGACATAGAACACCCCGCACCAGACCGCGGCGGTATAGCGTTTGCTCGGGTCCTCGTGGGCCTCGGGGCCGGCGCAGATCGCCGCGCTGAGGGCCGCCAGGTGGATGCCGTGGGAGCCGAAGGGCGCCAGCAGGATGGAGGCCAGGCCGGTGATGTTGAGCAGCGAGGAAGCCGGCACCTGGTGGTAGCCGTTGGCGCGCAGCACGGACATGCCCGGCAGGTTCTGCGAGGCCATGGCGACGACGAACAGCGGGATGCCGATGCTGATGGCCGCCGCCCAGGAGAAGGCCGGAGTGGTCCACTCGGGCGTGGCCAGCTGCAGCTCGAAGTCGGAAAAATCCAGCAGGCCGAACAGCCCGGCCAGTGCGCAGCCGACCAACAGTGCGGCGAGCACCGCATAGCGCGGCAGCAGGCGCTTGCCCAGCAGGTAGGCCAGCAGCATGGCGATGACCAGGGTCGGTTGCTGTTCGGCGGCGCCACAGATTTCCAGGCCGATCTTGAACAGCACCCCGGCCAACAGGGCGGCGGCGATGGAGGCGGGAATGCGGCGCATGAGGCGGTCGAAGCTGCCGGTCAGGCCGCACAGCACGATCAGCGCCGAGCAGAGGATGTAGGCGCCGATCGCCTCGGCGTAGGGCACCCCAGGCAGGCTGCTGATCAGCAGGGCGGCGCCGGGCGTCGACCAGGCGATCATCACCGGCGCGCGGTAACGCAGTGACAGGCCGATGCAGCACAGGCCCATGCCCACCGACAGGGCCCAGATCCACGAGGAGATCTGCCCGTCGGACAGTCCCGCGGCCTGGCCGGCCTGGAACATCAGCACCAGGGAGCTGGTATAGCCGGTGAGCATGGCGATGAAGCCGGCGACCACCGCCGAGGTGGAACTGTCGGCCAGCGGACGTAGGCGCGCCTGGGTTGCCTCGCTCATGATCGGGCGCCTCCGAAGTCGGCCAGAATCGGGTAGAGCGAGGTGACCAGCAACAGGGCCATGCCGATATTGAAGCGGCGCAGTATGCGCGGGTCGTTCAGCCAGGTGCGCAACAGGCTGCCGGCCACCGTCCAGACACTCATGGTCGGGCAGTTGACCAGGGCGAACAGGGCGGCGATCAGCACCACGTTGGTCAGGAAGTTCTCCTGCGGCGTGTAGGTGGTGATGGCGCCGATGGCCATGATCCAGGCCTTGGGGTTGACCCACTGGAAGGTCGCCGCCTGGAGGAAGCTGAATGGCTTGGCACTGCGGGCTCCCGTGCTGTCCGGTGCGCCGGCCCGGGCGATCTTCCAGGCCAGGTACAGCAGATAGGCGGCACCGAAGTAGCGCAGCAGGCTGTAGAACAGCGGCACCTGCTCGAACAGCTGGCCGAGGCCCAGGCCGACCGCCAGCACCAGCAGCATCAAGCCCAGGCTGATGCCGAGCATGTGGGGCAGGCTGCGGCGCAGGCCGAAGTTCGCCCCGGAGGCGAGCAGCATGGTGTTGTTAGGCCCCGGCGTCACCGAGGTGACGAAGGCGAAGAGAACGAAGGCGAGCAGCAGTTCGGCAGTCATGGCGGGCACTCGTGGGCAATGACTGCAAGCCTATGCCTCGGCTCCCCGGGCGTCGCGGTACAGCAAGCGGTGCGTTGACCGATACAGTTACGGGCTTTGTCGTTCTTGGTCGGAACTGACCTGGCGTTTGCCGCTCAAGGCCAGATTGACCTCCAGCCAGCCCCTGACCGCCTCTTCGCCGGCCTCGGCGAAGGCCCGCTGCAGCAGCTTGGCCTGCTCGCGGCGCAGGGCCTGTTCCAGCTTGGCGCCCTCGGCGGTGATGCCGAGCAGGCGCTTGCGCTTGTCCTCCGTGGCGGCGGCGCTGCTGACCAGGTGCATCTCCTGCAGCTGGCGCAGCGGTGTGCTCAGGGCCTGCTTGCTCACACCCAGGTAGCCGAGCAGCTGCTTGACGCTCAGGCCCGGGTACTTGGCGATGAAGAACAGGATGCGTTGGTGCACCCTGGACAGACCACGACGCGCCAGCATCTCGTCGGCCTTGGCGGTGAATGCCTGGTAGCCGAAGAAGAAGGCTTCCATGGCGGCCTGCTGAGTGGTCGGGCTTTTAAGGTCAAGCATATTGACGTATCTGTCCGGGGCGTCGTAGTTTCGGTCAAGCAGTTTGACCCAATATTCTCGACTTAGCACCCCGGTGATCCCATGGCCTTCTCCGAACGCGTTGCCCGCCTGAAAAGCTCCCTGATCCGTGAAATCCTCGCCGCGGCGCAGCGTCCGGAAGTCATGTCGTTCGCCGGCGGCCTGCCTGCCGAGCCCATGCTGCCCAGGGTCGAGTGGCGCGAGATGCCGGCCAGCATGGGCCAGTACGGCATGAGCGAGGGCGAGCCGGCCCTGCGCGAGATCATCGCCGCCGAGGCCCGAGCCCTGGGCGTGCCCTGCGAGGCCAGCCAGGTGCTGATCGTCAGCGGCTCGCAGCAGACCCTGGACCTGGCCAGCAAGCTGTTTATCGACCCGGGTACGGAAGTTCTTGTGGAGGCGCCCACCTACCTGGCGGCCCTGCAGGCCTTCCAGCTGTTCGGCGCCCACTGTATCGCTGTGCCCCAGGAGGCCGACGGCCCCGAGCTGGACGCCCTGCGCCAACGTCTGGAGCGGCACAAGCCGGCCTTCGCCTACCTGATCCCGACCTTCCAGAATCCGTCCGGCACCCGCTACAGCGAGGCCAAGCGTGATGCCGTGGCGGCGCTGCTGGACGAGTTCGGCGTGACCCTGATCGAGGACGAGCCCTATCGCGAACTGGTGTTCGACGATGCGCTGGCCACCCCCATCGTCAGCCGCCTGCGCAAGGCCAGCTGGATCTATACCGGTACCGTATCCAAGACGCTGCTGCCCGGCCTGCGCGTCGGCTACCTGATCGCCACGCCCGACCTGTTCCCCTACCTGCTGCGCCTGAAGCAGTCGGCGGACCTGCACACCAACCGCATCGGCCAGTGGCAGGCCTTGCAGTGGTTGGGTAGCGAGCAGTATCGCGGCCATCTGGCCGAGCTGCGCGACTTCTACCGGCTGCGCCGCGATGCCATGCAGGCGGCGTTGCTGGAGCATTTCGCCGATCTGGCCGAGTGGCAGATTCCCCAGGGCGGGCTGTTCTTCTGGCTGACCCTCAAGCAGCCGCTGGATACCCGGACTCTGCTGGCGCCGGCGCTGGAGCAGGACGTCGCATTCATGCCGGGCGAGCCGTTCTTTATCGAGCCGGACCGCCATCCGGGGCACCTGCGCCTGAACTTCAGCCATGTGGCGCCGGAGCGCCTGGGTGAGGGGCTCAAACGCCTGGCCGAGGTGATCCGTCAGGCGCAGTCCGGCCTTGCCGCCTGAGCAACCCGGGTCATGGCAGTGCAACGCAGATAGCAGATCAGAGACCACAGGAAGGGAGGAGAGGAGAATGCTCAAGGTTTACGGCGACGCCCGCTCGGGCAATTGTTACAAGGTCAAGCTGATGCTGCACCTGCTGGGGCAGCCCTACGAGTGGGTGGCGATGGACATCCTCAAGGGCGAGACGCAGAGCGAGACCTTCCTGGCGAAGAACCCCAACGGCAAGATCCCGGTGCTGGAACTGGACGACGGCAGTTGCCTGTGGGAGTCCAATGCCATCCTGCATTTCCTCGCCGAGGGCAGCGAATTCCTGCCGAGCGAACCGCGCCTGCACACCCAGGTGTTGCAGTGGCAGTTCTTCGAGCAATACAGCCACGAACCCTATGTCGCGGTGGCCCGCTTCATCCAGCTGTACCAGGGGCTGCCCGAGGCGCGGCGCGAGGAATACCTGGCCTGCCACGAGCGCGGCTACAAGGCGCTCAGGGTGATGGAGCAGCAATTGCAGCGCACGCCCTATCTGGTCGGCGAACAGTACTCGATCGCCGATATCGCCCTGTATGCCTACACCCACGTCGCCGATCAGGGCGGCTTCGATCTCGCCGACTATCCGGCGATCAGGGCCTGGCTGGCGCGGGTGGCCAGCCATCCGCGGCATGTGGGCATGCTCGACTGATAGAGTCCGTCGAGTACTCGGCGTGGACGAGGTCGGCGATGTCCTCAGGAGGTATACGCCTGGTCGTGTTCAATCGCGCCTAAAGGGCGCGCGTTATTGGCGAGAAAGCCAGGTAGCACGCGGCTTTGTGGCTTTCTGCCATGTACACGGCCGCCCGTCCGGATACGCAAAAGCCGCGTAACAAAACCCGAGGGTGTTTATCCAATTCATGGGGATCGGGGAAAGAAGAGGATGGCACCATGAAACCGACAATCAGTACCCTCGCAGTCGGCGGTACGATGTTCGTACTCGCAGCCGCCATATCCGGGCAAGCAGTGAGCGCGCCCATACCACAGGTCGAAACAGAGTCGGCTCTGTTGCTGGCCGAGGGTGGTAGCGGTCGTCTGCTGCAATATCACGGCCAACGACTCGATAGCTTGCAAGGCATGGACGACGAAAGCGAGCGCTTCGTGCAGATGCTCGAACGTAAGCCGACCGCCGCAGGCCCTGGATTCGAACGGGAAAGCAGTCAGCCGATTCAGAAGCCTGAGAAGCAGTACCTGTCCCCGATACATCGGGAACGAGCTGAGCACGGCTGGCATTGAGTGGAGAAGTGTGCCGTTCCGGGCACTCAGGGTCTGTCCCGGGTACCCGGAAGTCGGCGCAGGGGTTGGGGTCATGTGAACGAGGAACCCGACTAAGCATCCTTGCTTGAAACTCTCTGAAAACGTTAGTCTGGACGAGCGAGTGCTTAGCCTCGTTCGCGATGAAGGGTGCCTGGAGGCACCAGGCGATCAGCGGGAGAGTGGTATGTCTGAACACCACCTGCTCCAGAAAGCCGCTGATTGGCGGCGGATACTGAACGCTTCATCCAGCCACTCAACGGAATGATCTACTCGATTGAACTTGGCTGCGGCTCTGTTCACGGAGATCTCACGTGCTGCTCAGACAACTCCTCAAGACCAGATGTACCGGTGCGCTGTGCCGGGCAGTCGCACTCACTACCCTCGGCACCAGCGTGCTGCTCGGCGCGGCCGAAGCCAAGGCCAGCTGGAGCTTCGACCAGATCATGCGCAAGGTCGAAAAGCGTTATGGGCGGCAGGGGCCGGCAAAAGATCGCTTGCTGTCGTGGAACCAACTGATCGAGAGCAGTCGCTATCTGTCCGAGCGGGACAAGCTGGAGGCGGTCAACCAGTACTTCAACCGCGAGTTGCATTTCAGGAGCGACGCGGTGCTGTGGAAGCAGAGCGATTACTGGGCGACGCCGATCGAGACCCTGGTACAGGGAGCAGGGGACTGCGAGGACTTTTCCCTGGCCAAGTACTTTACCCTGCGCAAGTTGGGCGTGCCGGAAGAGCGTTTGCGCATCACCTATGCCCGCGAGATGACGCGCGACCAGGCACATATGGTCCTCAGCTACTATGCCGCGCCAGGTGCGGAGCCTTTGATTCTGGATAACCTGGACAGCGCCATGCTCCCCGCGTCGCAACGGCAGGACCTGGTCCTGCTCTATGCCTTCGACGCCCATGGGCTCTATCAGATCAAGGATGGCAGGCTGCAACGCACCGGCGATACCGCGCGCCTGCCGGGGTGGCAGGCGCTGATGGCCAGGATGCGCCAGGAAGGTTTCTCTCTGGATCAGGGATAGGGGGGTCTCCCGGCCAAAGCCGTGGCCTTATCCAGCAGTGCATGGGCTACCCAGGCACCCCTTCTAGCAGGGCATAACGCATGATGCTATCGGTACACCTTGCGCAGCAGTGCATGGGCTCCTGGCGCGGAGCCCGTGCCGTCTGTCAGGCGTTGGCGAAGCGCTGCTGCAGGTAGGCGATGATCGCCTTCGACTCGTACAGCCAGGTGCTCTGGCCGTTTTCCTCGATGCGCAGGCAGGGCACCTTGATCTTGCCCCCTTGTTCCAGCAGCGCCTGGCGGTGCTGGGCGTCGTTCTTGGCGTCGCGCAGGCTGACCGGCACGTTCAGCTTGTGCAGGGCGCGGCGGGTCTTCACGCAGAACGGGCAGGCGTGAAACTGATACAGCGCCAGACCTGCGGCAGCCTGCTCGACCGCGGCTTGCGCCGCCGGCGAGCGCTTGAGCTTGCGTGGGCGGCTGATGAAGTCGAGGAAGACGATCAACTGGCCGAGACCGATGCGCAGTGCTTTGATAACCATCGTGGAAACTCCCAGGGGTGAAAATTAGCCGGCGCGCAGCTTAACCGAGTTCGTCGCTCCTGGCCTGCGTCTGCGCTGAACGGCGAGGGACGATGGCGGTACAGCACGGCGGTTTTGGGCATAATTCGGCCCTTGTCGACAACCGCCCGGCCATCCCGCCGAGCCAGCCCAAGGTGAGCACCGAATGAAGCCCGAAGACCTGCAATTGCTGGTGACCCGCGAGATGCCCTTCGGCAAATACAAGGGGCGATTGATCGCCGACCTGCCGGGCCGCTATCTCAACTGGTTCGCCCGCGAGGGCTTCCCTGCCGGGGAGATCGGCCGGCTGCTGGCGCTGATGCAGGAGATCGACCATGACGGCCTGTCGCCGCTGCTGGAGCCGTTGCGGCAACGGCCCCGGGGCTAGGACTGCGAACCATAAAAAACCGGCGCAAGGCCGGTTTTTTTACACGGCGCCGCTCGGTCAGTTGCGGATCAGGCTGAGGAACTCGCTGCGGGTGGCGGCGTTCTTGCGGAATTCGCCGAGCATCACCGAGGTGACCATGGAGGAGTTCTGCTTCTCCACGCCGCGCATCATCATGCACATGTGCTGGGCCTCGATCACCACCGCGACGCCCAGGGCGCCGGTGACTTCCTGCACGGCCTCGGCGATCTGCTGGCCGAGGTTTTCCTGGATCTGCAGGCGGCGGGCAAACATGTCGACGATGCGCGCCACCTTGGACAGGCCCAGGACCTTGCCGTTGGGGATATAGGCGACATGGGCCTTGCCGATGAACGGTAGCAGGTGGTGCTCGCACAGCGAGTACAGCTCGACGTTCTTCACCAGCACCATCTCGCTGTTATCGGAGCTGAACAGGGCGCCGTTGGTGACTTCTTCCAGGGTTTGCTGGTAGCCGCGGCAGAGGTACTGCATGGCTTTGGCGGCGCGCTTGGGCGTGTCGAGCAGGCCTTCGCGGGAGGCGTCCTCGCCGAGTTGGCCGAGAATCGCGGTGTAATGCTGTTCCAGGGACATGGATCTACCTGTGGACCTTACTAAGGGGCAGACGCGCAGGGTAGGGCGCGGCTGCCGTGCTGGCAAGAGTGCGGGATGCGCCGTTATTCGTCGCGGCCATCCATCATGGTGCGCTTGAGCATCACATAGACCGCGCCGGTACCGCCGTGCTTGGCCAGGCAGGAGGTGAAGCCGAGCACCTGCGGATGCTGGCGCAGCCAGGTGTTGACGTGGCTCTTGATCATCGGCTTGCGGCCGTCCATGCGTACCGCCTTGCCGTGGGTGACACGCACGCAGCGCACTTCGAACTTGGCCGCTTCGGCGAGGAATTCCCACAGGGTGTCGCGGGCCTTCTCCACGTTCATGCCGTGCAGGTCGAGACTGCCGTCGAAGGGAATCTGGCCGAGCTTGAGCTTGCGCATCTGGCCTTCCTGGACGCCATTGGCGGCCCAGTACAGGGGATCCTCGGCGCCGACGTCGATGACGAACTGGTCGGACAGGCCATCGACCTTGATCGACTCGACGCGCACCGAGGCGGCCTGGCGCAGGGTGGCCAGGCGTGCACGGTCGGGCTTGGCCTTGCCGGTGTCGGCACGGTCATGCTTGAGCGGCTTGACGCCGCGCAGCTCGGCTTGGAACAGGGAAAAATCGTCGTCTTGCATCTGGGCCTCCGCGAAGGCCGCTAGTGTAACCAAGGTGGCGGCCGGGTTGCTCTGCCGATCAGTTGCGCTTCTTCATCAGGTGCGGTGCCAGGCTCAGGTCGCTGGGACGGCGCAGGCGGCGCCGGCACAGGCGCCAGACCCCGATGCCCAGCCACAGTAGCGCCAGGCCCGCCGTCAGCAGCACGATGGCGGCGCCGGGCGAATCGTTCAGCGTGCCCAGTGCCGGGGGACGCCCCAGCAGGGTGGCGGCCCCGGCCATGGTCAGCAGTACGCCGAGGGCGGCCAACAGCGCACCGAGCACGGCTGCCAGGCGCAGGCGCCAGTTGCGGTAGCGGCGTGGGCGCAGGCGGCGGGCATCGAAATCATCGGATAGCTTCATTCCGACTTCCTCAGTGGCTATCGGCGGTAAGACCGGGAGGTTACGCCGCGGTTCCGCCGATTGCCGTGCGCCGGTCGGCGTCCTGGTCGCTCCGTGCTGCTCTGCGCTGGTGTCCGATCGGCGCCGGCAGTGCGTCGATCGGGGCGGCTCAGATCAGCGCGCTGGCTTGCGGCACCAGGGCGGCGAAGTTGTCGGCCAGGGCGATCATCTCGATGCGGTGCACCTCGGCGGCGGCAATCACCTGGCCGTCCGGGGTCGGCAGGTCGCGGGTGGCGCAGGCGGCATCGACCAGGGTGCAGCGGTAGCCGTAGTCCTTGGCGGCGCGCACCGTGGTGCTGATGCTCGAGTGGGTCATGAAGCCGCAGACGATCAGGTCCAGATGGCCCAGCGCCTGCAGGCGCTCGTGCAGCTCGGTGCCGGCGAAGGCATTGGGCAGGCGCTTCTCCACCACGGTCTCGCCGGGCAGCGGCGCGACCTCCGGCAGCGGTCGGCCGCGCGGGCCGCTGGGGTCGAGCAGGCCGCCGGGAATGCCCAGGTGCTTGATATGGACGATGCCGGCACCCGTGTCGCGGGCCGCCGCCAGCAGCTTGGCGATCTCCGCGAGGGCCTCATCCAGGCCGGGCAGCTGCAGTACGCCGCTGCGGTACTCCTCCTGCGCGTCGATGATTACCAGGGTCGCATTGCCCAGGCTGGCGGGCGCGTGGGTGCGGCCGGTGAGTTGGAACAGGGTTTGCGGATGTGACATGGGGGAACTTCCTCGCAGGCGCGGACCACAGGCTTCATTGTCCTCTTGTGCGGGGCCGCTGTGAACCTCCCCGTGTGCGGTTGAGGCCGTCCTTGTGGGCACGCGCGGGGCTTCGCTCGGTGGCGGGCTGCCTAGGTCCCCGTCCCGGCGGGGCTGCTGCCGGGACGGGGAACGACAGGCGGCCGGAGAGCCCGGCCGCCCCGGCTTAGTAGAGGCCGAACACCTGGAACTGCAGGTACCAGACGCCCAGCGAGCCGAAGAAGTTGACCAGGATGGCCGGCAGGAACTTCAGGTGCACGCCGAAGCTGTAGCTCTTGTCCAGGGACATGGCCATCACCCCGGCGGCCGAACCGACCACCGTCAGCGAGCCGCCGATCCCCACCATCAGCGCGTTCAGCGCCCACTGGTCCAGGCCCAGCTGCGGGTTGGACATCAGCGCCGCGGCCTCCACCGGCACGTTGTCCATCACCCCGGAGGCGACGCCGAGGATCATGTTGACGGCCGTCGGGCTCATCAGCTCGAACAGCTGCGAGATGTAGGTCAGCCAGCCGACGTGGTTGAGGGCCGAGACCGAGGTGATGATGCCGATGAAGAACAGCAGGGCGTTCCACTCGACCTTCTGCAGCTGATCCTGCCAGGGCAGCTCGATACCGCGGTGCATCAGCAGCCAGGCGTAGAGCGCCACCATGCCCAGGGCGATGCCGATGGCGAACTCGATGCTGACCTTGAGCAGGATGTTGCACAGCACCGCACCGACAATGGACACCAGGCCGACCACGGCCAGGCCCGCGCCGCCGGGCTTGAGCGCGGTTTCCGATTGCTCGGCCCGGTGGATCAGGCGCTCGCCGTCGAGCTTGCGCAGGTAGAACAGGTGCAGGGTGGCGGCGAACAGCAGCCAGCCGATCAGCGCCGAGGGGATCAGCAGCAGGAGCCCGGCGATGCTGATCTTGCCGGCCAGCACCACCATCAGGCTGGTGGAGGTGCCGAGAAACCACACGCCGGAGTTTGACGCCACGACTATGTTGCACAGCGCCACATGGGTGTAGCGCTGGTGCACGGAGATGCTCTTGACCGTCTTGCCGAAGATCATCGCCGTGGTGATGTTGTTGAGGAAGGGCGAGAGCAGCGCCGACAGCGCCCCGGTGGCCCAGAACATGCCCCTGGCGCCCAGGCCCTTGCGCATCAGGTAGCCGTTCAGTGCGGTGAACACGTTCCGCTCGTTGAGCAGCTCCACCACCATCCACATGAAGGCCATGAAGGCGATCAGGCCGAACAGCTCCTCCTTGGTCTCGCTCTGGGCATGGAGGAAATACTGAAATCCGTTGGGGTCGGTGAGGGCGTAGTGGGCGCCGATTACGATCAAGCCGGACATCATGAACATGGCCGGCTTGAACTTATCCATCTCTAATTGTGCTTCAAAAACTATAAGCGTCATTCCAATTAGGAATATCGCCAGCACGAGCAAGCCCGTGAGCGAAAAGGGTTCTATGACCATTTGCAGGTAGTCTCGAGGAAGGGGCAGGGAAGGGTTAAGAAATCGTTTCAAATTATATCGGTGCGCCCCGGGCTTGGGCAGCGGTACTTTCGTGCCTGTGCGGCGTTTTCGTGCGGCAATGCGTCGTGCGTGCAGGCTTCGGCTAAACTGGCCGCTATTTTTTCCGGAGACCGCCTGTGACCGACTCGATACCCGCCCGCCAAACCCGCCTGCGCACCCTGCGCGATTACATTCGCTGGGCAGTCAGCCGCTTTCATGAGGAGGGGCTGTTTTTCGGTCACGGCACCGACAATGCGTGGGACGAGGCGCGGCAACTGGTGCTCGGCGCCCTGCACCTGCCCTGGGAAATCGCCGACGGCTACCTCGACTGCCGCCTGGAGGACGACGAGCATGAGCGGCTCCAGACCTTGCTCGAACGGCGCATCGGTGAGCGGGTGCCGACCGCCTACCTGCTCGGCGAAGCCTGGTTCTGCGGTCTGCCGTTCCTGGTCGATGAGCGGGTGCTGATTCCCCGCTCGCCGATTGCCGAGTTGATCGACCGGCACTTTCACCCCTGGCTGCCGGCGGAGCCGGCGCGCATCCTCGACCTGTGCACCGGCTCGGGCTGCATCGGCATCGCCTGCGCCTACGAGTTCCCCGAGGCCGAGGTGGTGCTGGGCGACCTGTCGTTCGAGGCGCTGGAGGTGGCCAACCAGAACATCGAACGGCATGGGCTGGAGGAGCGTGTCTACACGGTGCAGGGCGACGGCTTCGCCGGCCTGCCGGGCCAGCGTTTCGACCTGATAGTGTCCAACCCGCCCTATGTCGACGCCGAGGATTTCGCCGACATGCCCGCCGAGTACCAGCACGAGCCGGCCCTGGGCCTGGCCTGCGGCGACGATGGTCTGGACCTGGTGCGCCGCATGCTGGCCGAGGCCGCCGACCACCTCACCGACCAGGGCCTGCTGATCGTCGAGGTCGGTAACAGCCAGGTGCATGTCGAGGCGCTGTACCCCGAGGTGGATTTCACCTGGCTGGAGTTCGCACGCGGCGGTCATGGCGTGTTCCTGCTGGCGGCCCAGCAGTGTCGCGCGCATCAGGCGCTGTTCCAGTCGCGTCTCGGCTAGCGGGTGGCGATCCAGATCAGCAAGCCGGCCTGGAACAGGCTGAAGGCCACCAGGCAGGCGATGGTGAAGCGCAGGGTGCCATCCTCGCGCCTGAGGCTGTCGATGCGCTCTTCCAGCTTGCGCACCTTCACCTCCTGCTCGTGCAGGGTTCGATCGGCTCGCTGCAGCATGCTCGCCGCCTCCAGGTTATCGACGGTCTGCACCTTGTCGGCCTGCCAGTCCTCGTGCAGCGCCGCGACTCGGGGGGCGGAGTAGCGGGCCTTGAGTTGCAGCGGGTCGAGGTACTCGAGCACGAAGCCCTGGGCCTGCAGGCAGTGATCGCGGCGGGCACGGGCCGCTTCGTCGAGGGCGTCCCTGGCCGGCAGAGCAGCGCCCTCCACCTGATAGTGGGTGCCGTGCTGCCTGGCCCAAGCGATGCCCTGGGCCAGCAGGAAGCGCCCCAGGCCGCGGTTGCCGGGCTCGGTGTGCAGGCCCTGGTCGGGGCCGAAGCGCACCTCCTTGGCGCGGTGGTCGATCCACACCTCCAGCAGGTTCTGTTCCGGGCGCAGGCGCTGGTCGGGCAGGCGCAGGCTCAGGCGCAGCAGGCTCCGGGCCTTGTCGTGGCGCTCCACCCGGCCCAGTTCGGCGAAACGCAGCGGCCGTGGGCCGGTATGGCGGTCGACCGGCAGCGGCGCCAGGCGCAGCAGCTGGAACCGCTCGGCCCCCAGACCTGCCCAGGGGTGAGCCTGTTCGCTGGCGGCTGGGGCCGCGGTGTCGAGGGGGGACTCCTGAGGTTCGGTCATGATCGACAATCCTGTGCGCATGCTCGCTGCTGATTCCCGGTATATCGGCCATTTTGCCCGAGTCTGGAGGCGGGCAGGCAAGTGCTCCCGTTACGCCGGTTCCCGACAGGGGCCGCGGCGCCGCCGCTGGCATTAGCATCGAGGGTGAACTGGAGGAGCGCCAGGGGTATACTCGCCGGCCTGATTGAGTGGGGCCTGGCGCGCTGTGGCGGCCGGTCCGGAGTCGATTTTCGCGGAGCCTTTTGCACATGTCCGGCAACACCTACGGCAAGCTGTTCACCGTCACCACCGCCGGCGAGAGCCATGGCCCGGCCCTGGTCGCCATAGTCGACGGCTGCCCGCCGGGGCTGGAGCTGAGCCTGGAGGACCTGCAGCGCGACCTCGACCGGCGCAAGCCGGGCACCAGCCGCCACACCACCCAGCGCCAGGAGGCCGACGAGGTGGAGATCCTCTCCGGGGTGTTCGAGGGCAGGACCACCGGCTGCGCCATCGGCCTGCTGATCCGCAACACCGACCAGAAGTCCAAGGACTACTCGGCGATCAAGGACCTGTTCCGCCCGGCCCACGCCGACTACAGCTATCACCACAAGTACGGCATCCGCGACTACCGCGGCGGCGGTCGCAGCTCGGCCCGCGAGACCGCCATGCGCGTGGCAGCCGGCGCCATCGCCAAGAAGTACCTGGCTACCCAGGGCATCCAGGTGCGCGGCTATATGAGCCAGCTGGGCCCGATCGAGATCCCCTTCAAGAGCTGGGACAGCGTCGAGCAGAACGCCTTCTTCAGCCCCGACCCGGACAAGGTGGCGGAGCTGGAGACCTATATGGATCAGCTGCGTCGCGACCAGGATTCGGTCGGGGCCAAGATCACCGTGGTCGCCGAGGGCGTGATGCCGGGCCTCGGCGAGCCGATCTTCGACCGCCTGGATGCCGAGCTGGCCCATGCCCTGATGAGCATCAACGCGGTCAAGGGCGTGGAGATCGGCGCGGGCTTCGCCAGTGTGGCCCAGCGCGGCACCGAGCACCGCGACGAGCTGACCCCGGAGGGCTTCCTGTCGAACAATGCCGGCGGCATCCTCGGCGGCATCTCTTCTGGCCAGCCGATCGTCGCCCACCTGGCGCTCAAGCCGACCTCCAGCATCACCACCCCGGGGCGTTCGATCGATGTCGACGGCCAGCCGGTGGAGGTCATCACCAAGGGCCGCCACGACCCCTGCGTGGGCATCCGTGCCACCCCCATCGCCGAGGCGATGATGGCCATCGTGCTGATGGACCACCTGCTGCGTCATCGCGGCCAGAACGCCGACGTCAGCGTCGCCACGCCGGTGCTGCCGCAACTGTGAACGGCCGTGCAGGTTGGGTTTCGCGCGGCGAAACCCAACAATTGCCGCCCTGGATATCGCTACGCTTGACCCAGGCTACGCCATGACGCACGCCTTGCCCTACTGGCGCCTGTCCGGTTTCTACTTCTGCTACTTCTCCCTGCTCGGCGCCACGGCGCCGTTTCTGGCGCTGTACTTCGATCACCTGGGCTTCTCCGCGGCGCGCATCGGCGAGCTGGTGGCCATCCCCATGCTGATGCGTTGCCTGGCGCCGAACCTGTGGGGCTGGCTGGGCGACCACACCGGTCGGCGCCTGGCGATCGTGCGCTTCGGCGCGGTCTGCACCCTGCTGTGTTTCGCCGGCATCTTCGTCAGCCAGAGCTACGCCTGGCTGGCGCTGATCATGGCCAGTCACGCCTTCTTCTGGCACGCGGTGTTGCCGCAGTTCGAGGTCATCACCCTGGCCCACCTGCGCGAACGGGCCACCCGTTACAGCGAGATCCGCCTGTGGGGCAGCATCGGCTTCATCGTCGCGGTGGTCGGCCTGGGCGAGCTGTTCGAGCGCATCAGCCTGGATGCCTTCCCCTGGACCCTGGTGCTGGTCATGGCGGCCATAGTGCTCAGCAGCTGCTGGGTGCCCAGCGCCGAGCCGCAGCAGCGCCCCAGCGACCCGCAGCTGGGCGGCTTCCTCCGCCAGTTGCGCCGCCCCGGCATCCTGGCCTTCTACCTCAGCGTCGGCCTGATGCAGCTGAGCAACGGTCCCTACTACACCTTCCTGACCCTGCACCTGGAGGCCCTCGGCTACGCCCGCGGCCTGATCGGCCAGCTCTGGGCCCTGGGCGTGGTGGCCGAGATCCTGCTGTTCCTGTTCATGGCCCGGCTGCTGGCGCGCTATTCGCTGCGCAGCGTGCTGCTGGCCAGCTTCCTGATCACCGCCGTGCGCTGGCTGCTGCTGGGCAACCTGGCCGATCATCTGTGGGTGCTGCTGCTGGCCCAGTGCATGCACGCGGCCACCTTCGGCAGCTTCCACGCCGCGGCCATCCACTTCGTCCAACGCAGCTTCGCCGACCGCCAGCAGGGCCAGGGCCAGGCCCTCTACGCCACCCTGGCCGGGATAGGCGGCGCCCTCGGCGCACTCTACTCCGGTTACAGTTGGAACAGCCTGGGACCGGCCTGGACCTTCAGTATCGCCAGCCTGGTCGCCCTGGCGGCCGCCGCCATCACCCTGACCCGCCTGCCCGAGGAGAGGCCATGAACCCGACCCGCGAACAACTCGCCCAACAGATCATCGAGGCCGGCCGCTTCCTCTACGGCCGCGGCTGGTCGCCGGCCACCAGCAGCAACTACTCCGCGCGCCTGTCGGCCAGCGAGGCGCTGCTGACCGTGTCCGGCAAGCACAAGGGCGAACTGGGGCCGGACGACGTGCTGGCCACCGACATGCAGGGGCGCAGCCTGGAGCCGGGCAAGAAGCCCTCGGCCGAGACCCTGCTGCATACCCAGCTGTACAGCTGGAAGCCGGAGATCGGTGCGGTGCTGCACACCCACTCGGTCAACGCCACGGTGCTGTCGCGCCTGTGCCTGGCCGATTCGCTGGTGTTCGCCGACTATGAGCTGCAGAAGGCCTTTTCCGGCGTCACCACCCACGAGTCCCAGGTCGAGGTGCCGATCTTCGACAACGACCAGGACATCGCCCGCCTGGCGGCCAAGGTGCAGCCCTGGCTGGAGGCGCACCCGGAGTGCGTCGGCTACCTGATCCGCGGCCACGGCCTGTACACCTGGGGCGCGCGCATGAGCGACGCGCTGCGGCAGATCGAGGCCTTCGAGTTCCTCTTCGAGTGCGAGCTGAAGGTGCGCGCCCTGCACACCCGCTGAGACGGATTTCCGTAGGCTGGTGTGGAGCGAAGCGAAACCCGGCGTTGCATAGAACCCGCTGGGTGCCGGCACAATACGCCTCTACCCAGCCTACGACACCTGATGTGAGAGCCCCGAGCATGAGCAGCCTGAGCGTCTACCACGAGTCTTCCCCCGAACAACCGAACAAGGTGCTGACCCACCTCGAGGACATCGCCAGCACCCTGGCCGAGGTCGGCGTGCGCTTCGAGCGCTGGCAGGCGGTGGCGCCCATCGCCCCCGGCGCCAGCCAGGACGAGGTGATCGCCGCCTACCGGCCGCAGATCGACCGGCTGATGAGCGAGCGCGGCTACGTCACCGTCGATGTGGTCAGCCTGAGCGACGACCATCCGCAGAAGGCCGAGCTGCGCGCCAAGTTTCTCGACGAGCACCGCCATGCCGAGGACGAGGTGCGCTTCTTCGTCGCCGGCCGCGGCCTGTTCACCCTGCACATCGACGATTACGTCTATGCCGTGCTGTGCGAGAAGAACGACCTGATCTCGGTGCCGGCCGGCACCCGCCACTGGTTCGACATGGGCGAGCATCCGCACTTCGTGGCGATCCGCTTGTTCAACAACCCCGAGGGCTGGGTCGCCCAGTTCACCGGCGAAGACATCGCCAGCCGCTTCCCGCGCCTGGAAGACTGATGGAGCCGCAGATGCCGATCAAAGCCATCCTCACCGATATCGAGGGCACCACCAGCGCGGTGAGCTTCGTCTTCGACGTGCTGTTTCCCTATGCCGCCGAGCATCTGCCGGACTTCGTCCGCCGCCATGCCGAGGAGCCGCCGGTGGCCGAGCAACTGGCCGCGGTGCGCGCCGAGAGCGGCGAGGCGGAGGCCGACGTGCAGCGGGTCATCGAGATCCTCCTCGGCTGGATCGCCGCCGACCGCAAGGCCACGCCGCTCAAGGCCCTGCAGGGCATGGTCTGGGCCGAGGGTTATAAGGCCGGTCAGCTCAAGGGGCACGTCTACCCGGACGCGGTGGAGGCGCTCAAGCGCTGGAAGGCGCTGGGCTACGGGCTGTACGTCTATTCCTCCGGCTCGATCCAGGCGCAGCGGCTGATCTTCGGCTGCTCCGAGGCCGGCGACCTGACCACGCTGTTCTCCGGCTACTTCGACACCACCAGCGGGCCCAAGCGCGAAGCCGACTCCTACCGCCGCATCGCCCAGGGCATAGGGCTGGCGGCCGGGGAGATCCTGTTTCTCTCGGACATAGTCGAGGAGCTGGACGCCGCCCGCCAGGCCGGCCTGCAGACCGTCGGCTTGGCTCGCGAGGGCGGCGAGCTGGCCGGCCATGAGACGGTCGCCAGCTTCGCGGCGATCGATCCGGGCCGGCTGTAGGGCGGCGGGCAAGGCGGGGGCCGCGCACTCGGCGCCGCCCCCCGAGCCTCCGCTCGGGGGCGGCTATCCTAGGTGGGCAACCCTTCACACAGGAGTGTCTCCATGGGTACCACCCTCAACGGCCTGCTCGGCCTGGTCATCCTGGCGCTGGATATCTGGGCGATCATCAACGTGGTCAAGAGCGGCACCGACACCGGCAAGAAGGTGCTCTGGGTGCTGCTGATCGTTCTCCTGCCGGTGATCGGCCTGATCATCTGGGCGCTGGCAGGTCCCCGGGGCAATGTGCGCCTCTGAGCCCCTGGTCCGCACGGTCGCGCTGCTGCTGTTGGCCTGGCTGGCCCTGGCGGGCCAGGCCCGGGCCGACGAGGCCGCCTGGGATGCGCTGCGCGCGGGGCGGGCCGTGCTGCTGTTGCGCCATGCCACGGCGCCGGGCCTGGGCGACCCGGCGCATTTCGACCTGGGCGACTGCACGACCCAGCGCAACCTCGACCCGCGCGGTCGCGCACAGGCCCGGCGCTGGGGGCGACTGCTGCGCGACCAGGGCATCGCCCGGCCGCGCCTGCTCAGCAGCCGCTGGTGCCGCGCCCGCGACACCGCTCAGGAGATGGGCCTGGGCACGGTCGAGTCCTGGCCGGCTCTGGACTCCTTCTTCGCCGATCGCTCCCGTGCCGCCGTCCAGACAGCCCAGCTGGTGGCGGCGGTCAACGCCCTGATGTCCGGCACGGTCATGGTGCTGGTGTCCCATCAGGTCAACATCACCGCGCTGACCGGCGTCTACCCGGCCTCGGGGGAGGGGCTGATCCTGGCGCGGCCGCTGCGGGTGCCGGCGCGGGTATTGGCGCGGATTGCGCCGCCCTGAACCGGCTCAGAGCGCCAGCGGCGCCTGCTGTGGCGGCAACGCGCCCTCGAGTTGCAGCAGCAGGGCCTTGCGCGCCAGACCGCCGGCGTAGCCGGTGAGGCTGCCGTCGCGGCCGATCACCCGGTGACAGGGGATGACGATGGCGATGGGGTTGGCGCCGTTGGCCGCGCCCACCGCGCGTACCGCCCTGGGCCGGGCGATCTGCGCGGCCAGGGCGCTGTAGCTGCTGGTCCGGCCGTAGGCAATGCATTGCAGGGCCTGCCAGACCGCCTGCTGGAAGGCCGTGCCGCCGGGCGCCAGGCGCAGCTCGAAGCGTCGGCGCTGGCCGGCGAAATACTCGTCCAATTGTCGGCAAACGTCGTCCAGTTCGTCCCCGGCCACTTGCCAGTCTGCGCCGATCCGCCAGGGCTCGCCGTCGATCTCCATGGCCAGTTGGCGCAGCCCGCCAGCATCGCCGGCCAGCAGCAGGCGGCCGATGGGGCTGTGGTGGTAGCGATAGAACATCCTTCAACCTCCCGCATAGTTGTGCCACAGGTGCGCGGCGGCATAGGCGCGCCAGGGCCGCCAGGCCTCGGCGCGGGCCTTGAGTTGCTTGGCAGCGATGCCGCCTGCGCCCCACAACGGCGCCTTGAGCAGCCCCAGGTCGTTGGCGGGGAAGGCGTCCGCCTCGCCGAAGGCGCGCAGGGCGATGTATTCGGCGGTCCAGGGGCCGATGCCGGGCAGGGCGCAGAGGCGTTCGATCAGCGCCTCGCGGCCGTCCTCCAGGTCGAGACGCAGGGCGCCGCTGGCGACCTGGGCGGCGAAGTGCTGCAGCGTCTGCACGCGCTTGCCGGGCATGCCGATGCCGTCCAGCTTGGCCTTGGCCAGCGCCGCGGCGCTGGGAAACAGCCGGGCGATAGCGGCGTCGGGCGCCTGCGCCAGCGGCTCGCCGAGGCGCGCCACCAGGCGCCCGGCGATGGTCACCGCGGCCTTTACCGTCACCTGCTGGCCGACTATGGCCCGCACCGCCTGCTCGAAGGGATCGAAGGCGGTCGGCAGGCGCAGGCCCGGATTGCGCGCCACCAGCGGGCCGAGCTGGGCGTCCGCGGCGAAATGGGCGGCGATGCGCAGCGGCTCGGCATCCAGGTCGAACATGCGCCGCACCCGGGCGACCAGGGCCGGCAGGCAGGCGCCTGCCGATGCGCTATGGCGCAGCTGCAGGGCCGGTTCGGCGGGCAGCGGCGACACGGCGAACCAGCCGCAGACCCCGTCCAGGCGAAAACTGCGGCTGTAGCCCTCGGCGTCCAGCCGCTCGACGCCGGGCAGGGCGCGCAGGGCATGGTGGTCGTGGAACTGCTGCCAGTGCCAGGGGGGCTGGTAGGGCAAGCGCAGCGGGGCAGGCGTGGTCTCGGTCATGCTCGGACGATAACCGTCCGGCGCCCGGCTGTCAGCGCACAACTGACTTTCAAACGGCCAAGGTTCGACCTGTCATGCGCGGCGACGTAGAATGCGCGCCTTTCATTTTCTGGACGGCGGCTGCCGACAACGGCGTCCCGGCGTACTCAACCCCATTGCCGAGGGATACCCCATGAGCGATTACCAAGAGACCCTCTACGACGGCTACGGCCAGCGTTTTCGCATGGACCAGCTGCTGCACGAGGTGCGCACCGAGCACCAGCACCTGGTGATCTTCGAGAACGCCCGCATGGGCCGGGTCATGGCCCTGGACGGGGTGATCCAGACCACCGAGGCCGACGAGTTCATCTACCACGAGATGCTCACCCACGTGCCGATCCTGGCCCATGGCCTGGCCAAGCGCGTGCTGATCATCGGCGGCGGCGACGGCGGCATGCTGCGCGAGGTGTGCAAGCACGACAGCGTCGAGCACATCACCATGGTCGAGATCGACGGCACCGTGGTCGACATGTGCAAGGAATTCCTGCCCAACCACTCCAGCGGGGCCTTCGACGACCCGCGGCTGAACCTGGTGATCGACGACGGCATGCGCTTCGTCGCCACCTGCGAAGACAAGTTCGACGTGATCATCTCCGATTCCACCGACCCGATCGGCCCGGGCGAGGTATTGTTCTCCGAGAACTTCTACCAGGCCTGCCGCCGCTGCCTGAACGACGGCGGCATCCTGGTCACCCAGAACGGCACGCCCTTCATGCAGCTGGCCGAGGTGCAGACCACCGCCGGGCGCATGCGCGGGCTGTTCGCCGACTGGCACTTCTACATGGCGGCGGTGCCGACCTATATCGGCGGCAGCATGACCTTCGCCTGGGGCAGCACCGACGCCGGCTACCGCAAGCTGTCGGCCGAGACCCTGCGCCAGCGCTTCGCCGGCAGCGGCATCGTCACCCGCTACTACAACCCGGATATCCACCAGGGCGCCTTCGCCCTGCCGCAGTACGTGCTGCAGGCGATCAACAAGCCGAGCAACGACTGAGGCGCCAGGCGGACAGAGAAAAGGACCTTCGGGTCCTTTTCTCTGTCCGCCGATCGCCGTCGAATGCAGAACGCCGACCAGCAAATCGTCTCGACATAATTTTCACACCCGCTTTTGCACACTCCCGCTCGCTCTGTTAACGAGCCGTTCGAAGTCGATGGGAGTCTGCACCAATGCTACTGCGCCAAAAAATCCGTTTCTGGCTGATGCTGTTTCTCGGGGCCGCGTTGGTTCCGGCGGTGGCCTATCCGGCCTGGCGTCACCTGTATCCGGTGGAGGCCAGCGGTGGTTGGGGCTACCAGGTGTTTCACGAGAACATCCCGCGGGTCAGCGCCCTGGTGCGCGATGCCCGGGGCGCGCTGTTCATCAGCCAGGAGTTCGACGACGGCCAGGGCACCATCCTGCAGCGCAGTCGCGACGGCAGCCTGAAGACCGTACTGAGCGGTCTGTCCAAGCCCGATGGTCTGGCGTTGTACCGCGACGGGGTGGCGGTCAGTCAGGAGGGCGGGCGCTTGCCGGTGCTGCTGCTGGGTGGCGATCAGGCCAAGCCGCTGTTCACCTCCGACAGCGTCGAGGGGGTGGCCAGCGACGGCCATTACCTGTACGCCATCGAGGACCGCCATCACGGTCGCCTGCTGCGCTTCGACCCGCAAAGCGCCGAGCTGGTGACTCTGCGCGACGACCTGGATGAGGGCGAAGCCATCGCCGCCTGCAGTGACGGCCGCCTGTTCTACACCGAGAAGAAGCACGGCTGGGTCAAACAATGGCAGGCCGACGGCCAGGACATCCTGGTGCAGGACGGCCTCAACGACCCTGGCTTCCTGCTGTGCAGCGACGACGGCCTGTGGATCACCGAAGACGCCACCCACATGGCGCGGGTGCTGTTGCTCGATCGCGCCGGCCAGTTGCAGGTGGTGCTCGATCACCTGCGCTCGGTGCAGAGCATCATCGCCGTGGCGCCGGGCCGCTACCTGCTGGCCGAGCAGGGCCGCAGCCGCATCCTGCAACTCGATCGTCTGCCGGCGGACTCCTGAACCCTATGACCACTGCCAATGCCCTGGGCACTCCGTCGTCCTCATCGCATCTGTCCAATCCCAGCCTCAAAAGCCACCTGCAGTTCGGCCTGTACAGCGGTCTGGCGCTGCTGCTGATCTACGGTCTGTTGCGCCTGGCCTTGCTGGTCTACAACCGTGAGCTGATCGGCGCCACCCCGGTGGCAACCTTTGCCGAGGCCTTCTACAACGGCCTGCGTTTCGACCTGCGGGTGGTGGTCTATGCCCTGGCGCCCCTGCTGCTGTCGTTGCTCAGCGTGCGCGCGATGGCCGCCCGTGGCCTGCAGCGCCTGTGGCTGACCGGCTTCGCCAGCATCACCCTGTTCCTCGGCCTGAGCGAGCTGGACTTCTACCGCGAGTTCCACCAGCGCCTGAACAGCCTGGTGTTCCAGTATTTCCAGGAAGACACTCAAACGGTGCTGAGCATGCTGTGGAACGGCTTCCCGGTCGCCCGCTACTTGCTGACCTGGGCCGTGGCGACCTGGCTGCTGGCCAGGCTGTTCAAGGGACTCGACCGCCTGAGTCGGCCGCCCGTACGGCCTGCGCACTTGGCCAGCGGCTCGGCGGTGCCGGCCTGGTACTGGCGTATCAGCGCCTTCGTCCTGTGCCTGGTGCTGGCGGTGATCGCCGCCCGTGGCCATCTGCGTCAGGGCCCGCCGCTGCGCTGGGGCGATGCCTACACCACCGATTCGATGTTCGCCAACCAGCTGGGGCTCAATGGCACGCTGACCCTGATCTCGGCGGCCCAGGCGAGCTTCTCCTCGCACCGCGACAACGCCTGGAAGGCCAGCATGCCCGAGCAGCAGGCGCTGGACAGGGTGCGCAAGCTGCTGCTGACCCCCCACGACCAGCTGGTCGACGCCGATACGGCCGCCATCCGTCGCGACTTCAGCCCGCCCCAGGACCGCACCCTGCCGGTGCGCAACGTGGTGGTGATCCTCATGGAGAGCTTCGCCGGGCACTATGTCGGCGCCCTCGGCTCGCCGGCCAATATCACGCCGAACTTCGACAGGCTGGCGCAACAGGGCCTGCTGTTCGACCGCTTCTTCTCCAACGGTACCCACACCCACCAGGGCATGTTCGCCACCATGGCCTGCTTCCCCAACCTGCCGAGCTTCGAGTACCTGATGCGCACGCCGGAGGGCGCGCACCAGTTCTCCGGCCTGCCGCAGCTGCTCAGCGCCCGGGGCTACGACAACCTCTACGTGTACAACGGCAACTTCCAGTGGGATAACCAGTCCGGCTTCTTCAGCAACCAGGGCATGACTAACTTCATCGGCCGCGAAGATTTCGTCGACCCGGTGTTCATGGACCCGACCTGGGGCGTGTCGGATCAGGACATGTTCGACCGCGGCGCCAAGGAGCTGGCCAGTAATTACGGCGACAAGCCCTTCTATGCGCTGCTGCAGACCCTGTCCAACCACACACCCTATGCATTGCCGGAGAACCTGCCAGTGCAGCGGGTCACCGACCAGGGCGCGCTGAACGAGCACCTCACCGCCATGCGCTATGCCGACTGGGCCCTCGGCCGGTTCTTCGAGAAGGCGCGGCAGGCGCCGTACTTCAAGGACACCCTGTTCGTGGTGGTCGGCGACCACGGCTTCGGCAGCACCGAGCAGCTCACCGAGATGGACCTGTACCGCTTCAACGTGCCGTTGCTGCTGATCGGCCCGGGCGTGCAGGAGAAGTTCGGACGCCTTAGCCACACCCTCGGCACCCAGATCGACATCGTGCCGACCATCATGGGCCGCCTCGGCGGCGAGGTGCGCCACCAGTGCTGGGGCCGTGACCTGCTCAACCTGCCGGCCGGCGACCGCGGTATCGGCGTGATCAAGCCCTCGGGCGGCGACCAGACCGTGGCCATCGTCACCCCCGAGCGCATCCTGATCCAGCCCAAGGGCTTCGAGCCGCGTCTGTATGCCTACCAGCTCGGGGCCCAGGCCAGCGCCGAGCGGCTGTCTGGCGACATCGATCCGCAGCTGCAGCAGGACCTCGACGCCTTCCTGCAGACCGCGACCCAGAGCCTGCTGGACAACAGCGCCGGGGTGCGCGACGGCAACTAAGCGAGTGGGCGCACGGCTGTTCCGCGCGTCGGGCGCCGAGGCCAGGGCATGCTCGCGGCTGGCCGCGGGCCGGCCCAGTGCCTATACCTAACCCATGGCCGGTCCGCTGCCCGCGGTGCCACAGGGGCAGCTTCGGGCGCGGTGCAATGGCCGCTCTGCGGAGGGATACGTCCATGCCCAGCAGCCCCATACTCGAGATGATCGGCAACACGCCGATCCTGCCACTCACCCGTCTGGACACCGGTCCCTGCGAGCTGTTCGTCAAGCTGGAGAACCAGAATCCCGGCGGCTCGATCAAGGATCGCATCGCCCTGACCATGATCGAGGCCGCCGAGCGCAGCGGCGAGCTCAAACCCGGCGGCACCATCATCGAGGCCACCGCCGGCAATACGGGCCTGGGGCTGGCCCTGGTGGCGGCGCAGAAGGGCTACCGCATGCTGCTGGTGGTGCCGGACAAGATGAGCCGGGAGAAGGTCTTTCACCTCAAGGCTCTCGGCGCCGAGGTCCGCCTGACCCGCTCGGATGTCGGCAAGGGCCACCCCGAGTATTACCAGGACCTGGCCCGCAGCATCGCCGAAGGGATGCCCGATGCCTTCTACATCGACCAGTTCAACAACCCGGCCAACGCCTGGGCCCACGAGAGCGGTACCGGCCCGGAGATCTGGCGCCAGCTCGACGAACGCCTCGACGCGGTGGTGGTGGGCGTCGGCTCCGGCGGCACCCTGGGCGGTCTGACGCGCTTCTTCCAGCGCGTGGCGCCGGAAATGGAGATGATCCTGGCCGACCCCGAGGGCTCGGTGCTGGCCGACTTCGTCGAGACCGGCTGCACCGGTGAGGCGGGCAGCTGGCTGGTGGAGGGCATCGGTGAGGACTTCGTCCCGGGCCTGGCCGATTTCGACCTGGTCAAGCGCGCCTACCGCATCCCCGATGCCGAGAGCCTGCACACCGCGCGCCTGCTGCTCAAGGAGGAAGGCGTGCTGGCCGGTTCCTCCTCCGGCACCCTGCTGGCCGCCGCCCTGCGCTACTGCCGCGAGCAGCGCGAGGCCAAGCGGGTGCTGACCTTCGTATGCGACAGCGGCAACAAGTACCTATCGAAGATGTTCAACGACTACTGGATGCTCGACCAGGGGCTGATCGAGCGGCCCAGGGAGGGCAACCTGCGCGACCTGATCGCCCGCCGCTACGACGAGGGGGCGACCGTCACCTGCAAGCCCAACGAATCCCTGGAGGTGGTGTACGGGCGCATGCGCTTCCATGACATCGACCAGGTGCCGGTGATGGACGGCGACCGGGTGGTGGGGCTGATCGACGAATGGGACCTGCTGCGCGCGGTGAAGGACGCCCCGGAGCACTTCCAGTCGCCGGTGCACGAGGCCATGGTGACCAAGCTGCAGACCCTGGACCCGGACGTGCCGCTGCAGCGCCTGCTGCAGACCTTCGACGAGGGCCATGTGGCGCTGATCGTCGAGAACGGCCGCTTTCTCGGCCTGATCACCAAGAGCGATGTGCTCAACCTCTGGCGCCGCACCCTGCGCTAGGGGCGGTAGCCGTTTCATTCGAGACCGCGTCGGAGCCTTACGTAGGGTGGGTTACGCCGCAGCGCGGCTAACCCACCCTACGGGCTATTTACCCCAGGAGGTAGCATGAGCGAATTCGAAACCCTGACCGTGCACGCCGGCTACGAGCCGGACTGGACCGGTGCGGTGATGCCGCCGATCTATGCCACCTCGACCTTCCGCCAGCAGTCGCCCGGGGTGCATGCCGGCTACGAGTACGGGCGCAGCCAGAACCCCACGCGCCAGGCCCTGGAGCGGGCCATCGCCGAGTTGGAGGGCGGCGCCCAGGGTTTCGCCTTCGCCTCCGGCCTGGCGGCCTGCGCCACGGTATTGGAGCTGCTGCCGGCGAACAGCCACATCGTCGCGGTGGACGACCTCTATGGCGGTACCTACCGCCTGTTCGAGCGGGTGCGCAAGCCCGCTGCCGGCCTGCAGGTCAGCTATGTGCCGGCCGACGCCGATGCCGCCACCCTGGCCGCCGCGCTCAGGCCCGAGACGCGGATGATCTGGGTCGAGACGCCGACCAACCCGACCCTGAAGCTCTGCGACCTGGCCCAGGTCGGTCGGTTGGGGCGCGAGCGGGGCCTGCTCACCGTGGCCGACAACACCTTCGCCTCGCCCTACCTGCAGCGGCCGCTGGAGCAGGGTTTCGACATCGTGCTGCATTCGGCCACCAAGTACCTCAATGGCCACTCCGACGTGATCGCTGGGCTGGTGGCGGTGGCCGACCGGCCGGAGCTGGCCGAGCAGCTGGCCTTCCTGCAGAACTCGGTGGGTGCCATCCTCGATCCCTTCTCCAGCTTCCTCTGCCTGCGCGGCCTGCGCACCCTGGCGCTGCGCCTGCAACGCCATGTCGACAACGCCAGTGAGCTGGCCGCCTGGCTGGAGTACCAGCCGCAGGTGGCCTCGGTGCTCTATCCGGGCCTGGCCAGCCACCCGCAGCACGAGCTGGCCAAGCGTCAGATGCGTGGCTTCGGCGGCCTGCTGACCCTCTACCTGGCCTCCGACGCCGAGGGCACCCGGCGTTTTCTCGAGGCCACGGAGCTGTTCACCCTGGCCGAGAGCCTGGGCGGGGTGGAGAGCCTGATCAGCCAGCCGGCGAGGATGACCCATGCCTCCGTCCCCGCCGAGCGCCGCGCGCAGCTCGGCATCAGCGACAACCTGGTGCGGCTGTCGGTGGGTATCGAGCATGTCGAGGACCTGCGCCGGGACCTGCAGCGGGCGTTGGCGGCGATAGGGCCATAGGGTCTAGGGGAGCGCCCCTTGGGCGAAGCGTGCGGGCGGTCTTGCTAGGCGTTTTGCCCGCTGCCGTCTTTCGAGAGGCCCCTGGTCACGATGTATAGCAGCGGCCCCACGGACACGAACACCGCCGTGATGGCGAAGAAGGGCAGCAGATAGCCGATGGTCTTGCCTCGCGACTGGGCATCCCGGTACATCCAGACGCAGGCGAGCCCGGCAAGGATATAGAGGTCGATGACCACCTGCGCCGTATCCGGGTGGGACATCAGCTGGATGCCGAACTGGATCAGCGACTGTTCCGCGTTGAGCATGACGTAAAGGGTATAGGCGCAGAAGAGGATCAGGGTGGTGAGCGCGGGGACAACTTTCTTCATCTTTCCTTCCTTGGTGGATGCCTGAGGCCAGAACATGCGGCCTAGGATAACCCTCTCGTCACAGAGCGACGAGGCGCCAGTGTCAGGCTGGCGCGCCGGGCAGCGGTCCGAGCGTGTGGACCCGGGGCGCCGTCGATCGCCGGTTGCGGCAGAAGTCATGCGCGAGGGCGGCAAACTTGCCGGTCTCGGACTACCCTACAGTGGACGGCTCCGAGTTTTTCGATCTGAAAGGCTCCACGTCGACCAGCCCTGGCTTCAGGTCTGGCTTATGACACATCAAGCAGCCCTTGCTTGATTCTCGGGCGGCACCGCAACTGGTGTCGCGACACCGCCGCAGTAATGACGGTTGCAATGGGAAAGCGGTTTATCCATCCATCGCCTGAGGAGATCACTTCATGAGCACAGCCTTGCACGATGATGTCAGCAGCGGAGTATTACGGCGGATGAAGGAGGGTGGATTCGACTTCGCCAGCTTTCACCCCATCGAGTTCTACGCCATTTTTCCCGATGAGGAGCGGGCCCGTCAGGCGACCAGAAATTTTCGTGGTGAATCCTTGCACGCCTTGGTGACCGAGCGGGATGACGGCGCCTGGCATCTGCAAGTCAGCAAGGTGATGTATGCGACCCACGCCGGTATCGGCGATTTCGAGCAAGACCTGGCGTCGGTGGTGCTGCCGCTTGGCGGTACCCTGGATGGCTGGGGCGTGACGCAGGAGGTCAAGGCTTCGCGGCCCTAGTCGCCGACGCCCCCGTAACCGCCCCCAGCGACCGTTGGCCGATGGGGGCGTGCAGTACCTCTGCCTAGTGCTTGCCTCTGCTCGACCCAAGCCTGTGCTTTGCTTCAGACTGGGCGGCGGAGGCCGCTATGACCGATATCCTGATTCTGACTCACATCGACTACTGCCCGCCGGGCTATTTGGCCCAGGTGCTGGAGGAGGCCGGGCGCGATTTCAGCGTGCTGCGCGTCGACCGTGGCGAGCTGGACGGCTATGACCTGGACCGACCGCTTGCCGTGGCGATCATGGGCGGGCCGATGAGCGTCAACGACGATCTGCCCTGGCTGGCCACGGAAGTCGCCGCCCTGCAGCATTTCATCCGTCGCGACATTCCCATGATCGGCCATTGTCTGGGTGCCCAGCTGCTGGCCAGGGCCCTGGGCGCCGAGGTGCGGCGCATGCCTTACACCGAAAGCGGTTGGCAGCCGCTGCGGCGAATCGGTGGCGGGGCGGACAGCCCCTGGCTGGCCCACTTGCCGGTCGAGTTTGCGATTTTTCAGTGGCATGGCGACAGTTTCGCCTTGCCGCCCGGCGCCCAGCCTTTGCTGAGCAGCCGCTGGTGTGAGAACCAGGGCTTCGCCTGGGGAGACAAGATTCTCGCCGTGCAGGGACACCCGGAAATGACCGAGGACTTGGTGCGCCTATGGCTTGAGGACTGGGCGCATCTGCTCGACGAGCGCCAGCCCAGCCAGCAGAGCGTGGCGCAGATGCTCGATCAGCTGCCGGCCAGGGTGGCGGCACTCAATCAGGTGGCTCGGGGTTTTTACCGGCATTGGCTGGACCTGGCCTTCCCTTGAACCAAGCCTGAGACGTGCCTGGCGCAACGATCACTGCAGGCCATCATGTTTGTCGGGTATCCGGCGCCGAATGGGGTAGCGCCTATACTGCTAATAAATGATGGGTGATTGCGACCCTCGCTGGAGCGACGTGGGGCGTACTCGACGAAGGCGGCCGCAATGCGCCGCTAGAGGGGGTGCGGGTTGCTTTTTCAGTTGCCTAACAGATTGATCTCATAGGGATTAGCCTGATGGCTCGGGTCGTGTGTGGCCCGAGTGCATCCGGAGACAAGGAGTAGGCATGGCGCGCGCGCACTACGACGAGATGTACCTGGCGAACGGTGAATGCCGCGCACATTACCGCGAGTTCTCTCGCTGGTTGGCCGAGACGCCGAAGGAGTCGCTGGCCCAGCGAAGGCGCGAGGCGGACCTGCTGTTCCACCGTGCGGGCATCACCTTCACCCTCTATGGCGATGACCAGGGCACCGAGCGCCTGATTCCCTTCGACATCATTCCGCGCAGCATCCCGGCCAGCGAGTGGCGCATGGTCGAGCGCGGCTGCATCCAGCGGGTGCAGGCGCTGAACATGTTCCTCACCGACCTCTACCATGACCAGCGCATCCTCAAGGCCGGCGTCATCCCGGCCGAGCAGGTGCTGGCCAATGAGGCTTATCAGCTGGCGATGCAGGGGCTCGACCTGCACCGCAACCTCTACGCCCATATCGCCGGGGTCGACCTGGTGCGCGATGGCGACGGCAGCTACTACGTGCTGGAGGACAACCTGCGCACGCCGAGCGGCGTCAGTTATATGCTCGAGGACCGCAAGATGATGATGCGCCTGTTCCCCGAGCTGTTTGCCGCCCAGCGGGTGGCGCCGATCAACCACTACCCCAATCTGTTGCTCGACACCTTGAAGAGCGCCAGCGCACTGGACAACCCCACCGTGGTGGTGCTGACTCCCGGGCGCTTCAACAGCGCCTACTTCGAGCACGCCTTCCTGGCCCGCGAGATGGGCGTGGAATTGGTCGAAGGCGCCGACCTGCTGGTGCGTGACGACAAGTTGTACATGCGCACCACCGCCGGGGCCAAGCAGGTGGACGTGGTCTACCGGCGGATCGACGATGCCTTCCTCGACCCCCTGGCCTTCAACCCGGACTCCATGCTCGGCGTCCCCGGGCTGTTGTCGACCTACCGTTCGGGCAACGTGGTGCTGGCCAATGCCATAGGCACGGGGGTGGCGGACGACAAGTCGATCTACCCCTATGTGGGCGAGATGATCCGCTTCTATCTGGACGAGGAGGCCATCCTCAAGAACGTGCCGACCTGGCAGTGCCGCAAGCCCGAGGAGCTGTCCCATGTGCTGGCCAACCTGTCGCAACTGGTGGTCAAGGAAGCCCAGGGCTCCGGCGGCTACGGCATGCTGGTCGGGCCGGCGGCGAGCAAGGCGGAAATCGAGAAGTTCCGCGAGCGTCTGATGGCCAAGCCGGAGGCCTATATCGCCCAGCCGACCCTGTCGCTGTCGACCTGCCCCACCTTCGTCGAGAACGGCATCGCGCCGCGGCATATCGACCTACGTCCGTTCGTCCTGTCTGGCCGCGAGACTCGCCTGGTGCCCGGAGGTCTGACCCGTGTGGCGCTGCGCGAAGGCTCGCTGGTGGTCAACTCGTCCCAGGGCGGCGGCACCAAGGACACCTGGATCGTGGAGGATTAACCATGCTCTCGAGAACCGCCTCCGATCTGTACTGGATGTCGCGCTACCTGGAGCGTGCCGAGAACCTGGCTCGCATGCTCGATGTCAGCTATTCGCTGTCGCTGATGCCGCAGGACGGCAGTGGCGATGGTTTGGACGAGCTGGCCATGCCATTGCTGATCACCGGCACCCTGGACGAGTACCTGGAGCGTCACGGGCAGATGCATGCCGAGCGCATGCTGAACTTCTTCGCGCTCGACGCCGATAACCCGGCGAGCATTTACTGCTGCCTGCAGGCCGCACGCACCAATGCCCACGCGGTGCGCGGACGTATCACCGGAGACGTGTGGGAGAACATCAACGCCACCTGGCTGGAGATCCGCGGGATATCCGAGCAGGGGCTGGGGCGCTTCGGCATCAGCCGCTTCTGCGAGTGGGTCAAGGAACGCTCGCATCTGTTCCGCGGCGCCACCTTCGGCACCATCATGCGCGGCGACCCGTATCACTTCGTGTGCCTGGGCATCTTCATCGAGCGGGCCGACAACACCCTGCGTCTGCTCGATGCGCGTTACGAAATGCTCGGCGAGGACATCGACGAGATCGATGGCCGGCCGGCCCGCAGCTATTACCAGTGGACGGCCTTGCTGCGGGCGCTGTCATCGTTCGAGGCGTTCGCCGAGATCTACCGGGGCTCCCCGGGGGCGCGCAAAGTTTCCGAATTGCTGTTGCTGCGGCCCGAGGTGCCGCGCTCGCTGCGTGCCTGCATGGACGAGCTCAACCGGACGCTCGCCAACCTGCCTGGCGAAAATGCTCGCCCGGCTCAGCGCCTGGCCGCGGAACTGGACGCCCGCCTGCGCTATACCGGCATCAAGGAAATACTCGATGAGGGGCTGCATGCCTGGCTCACCGAATTCATCCAGCAGGTTCGCCTGCTGGGCCAAGCCATTCAACGGTCATATCTGGAGGTAGCATGAGACTTTCCATTAGCCATGACACCACCTACCACTATGAAGATCAGGTGCGTGCCAGCATCCAGTACTTGCGCGTGACCCCCCACGACAGCGAGCGCCAGCATGTGCTCGACTGGCAGCTGACGCTGCCCCACCCGGCGCGCGCGCAGCTCGACCCCTACGGCAATATTCTCCACGTGCTGACCCTGGACGAGCCCCATGACACCGTGGTGATCGGGGCTCACGGCCAGGTCGAGATCGACGAGCGGCGCGAGGCAGAGCATGAAGAGCAGTCACCGCTGCCGTTCTTGCGCTTCACCCCCCTAACCGCGGCGGACAGGGCATTGCGCGAGTTCGCCCGGCAACAGTGTCAGCAACGCCGTGACCGGGCCGCGCTGATCGACCTGATGCACGGGTTGAACGCCCACATCAGCTACCTGCCGGGCAGCACCGAGAACGAGACCAGTGCCGCCGAAGCCTTCGCCGGACGCCAGGGCGTCTGCCAGGACCAGGCCCATGCCTTCCTTGCCTGCACACGCAGCCTGGGCATTCCGGCGCGCTTCGTGTCCGGTTACCTGTTCACCGATGGCTCCGAGCAGTTGGCCAGCCACGCCTGGGCCGAGGCCTGGCTGGATGGGGCCTGGTACAGTTTCGACGTGACCAATTGCCTGGCCATTCCCGAGCGGCACCTGAAGCTCGCCGTCGGCCTGGACTACCTGGATGCCTGCCCGGTGCGGGGTGTGCGCCGAGGGGGCTGTGGCGAGCAGATGCGCGCGAAGCTGGCTCTGTTGCCGCTGCTGCGTGTGCAGGCGCAGTAGCGCGGCGGGGTTGGCCACCCAGGCGTGCTCCTGTATGGCGCACGAGTCCGGGCCGCTTTTGTGTCGCCCGCGGGTTAGCTTCGGTCGGGCCGCGTCGGCTCGGGGCTATGCACCTTGCGCCCGGCCATATGCCGCAGGTAGGCGAGCAGCTGGGTCAGTTCCTCATCGTTCAATTGCGCGCGGCTGAAGCCTGGCATCCGCCCCTGGGGCCAGTGCCGCAGGCTCTGCGGGTCGCGGATGTAGCGGGCAAGGAAGTCGCCGGCAAAGTACTCGGTGGGGTTGTGGGGAATGTTCAGGTCCGGACCGAACCTGGAGTCGCCGGCATCATTGAGGCGGTGACAGGCCATGCAGTGCTTCTGGTACTGGGCAAAGCCGGCGGTGACGCGCGGGGCGGCATCACGGGCCGGCAGCAGCTGCGGGTAGCGTTGCGCGAGTGGCGCCACGCTGCGAATGCGGGCGATACGGAACGGCCATTGTTCCGCACCGATGCGGCTGGCCGCCGGGTTCAGCCAGACCAGGTAGAAGGGCCCCGCACTGGCCTTGTTCGGCGCCAGCGGTGGCCAAGGGTGGGCCGGGTCTTCCACCGCCAGCCAGGCCTGGGCGCCGGCCGGGTTGAGCAGCAGCGTGGCCGGCAACTCGACGGCGAAGCCGTCGCGGGCCACCGCTTGCAGGAGGTCGCCTGGCCGCAGGCCCGGCAACAAGGCGACCAGTGGTACGGCGCGGTAGCTCATGCTGCGCTTGTAGCTGATGTCATCGGCAATCGCTATCCAGCGCGCCTGCGGATGGGCGAGCAGTTCGGTGCTGCTCCAGCTACGGCTGGCCACGCCTATGTCCAGGCGCAGCTCGGCGGCCTGCACCCAGGCACTCAATATCATCAGGGCGAGTATCAAAGCGCGCATGTGTGATGTCGCCGTTGCTGCGAATTCGAGGATTACCGGCAGCCGCATCCGATTGTGGGCGCACGCGTGGGAGAGTGCGCTGGCTGGAGTGTCGGGCTGGCCAGCGATTCTAACGCGGCAGGAGGTTGGCCGCGCGGTTGCGCATGCGCGTTCGAAGGGCGCGCGCAGCGCCGGGAGAGGAGATCAGCTGACCAGTCGGGTCAGGTTGGGGATGATCAAGATGACCGTAGTGGCGAAAACGATCAGGCCGGCTTGACGAAACTTGGGTTGTCTGAACATGGCCATCTGCCTTTTGTTATTTTCGGCGTGACGTTTATTGCCCGTTATCGAGGCTTGCGGACTACGGCGTCACACCTGGCGTGGACTGACATACCGCCCCGGCAGCGCCCGGCGACGGTCCCTGGCATCTAGTGTTCATTGCCTTCCTACTTGGGTAACTCTAGGGGGCACATCACGGTTCACTTAGATAACTTGGTTTCAATACGAAGGTTGTTTGGAACTATGAGTTATTGGATGTGCCACAAGTTCCCCAAGCAGGCCCGGAGCCAGACGCCTCTAAGTACGGCGCGCCGTCATTACGCCAGTAGTGAGCCGTTCGTCTGAACGCGCCGGTCAATGGCGCTGAGCGCTTCGGTCATTGAGTCAGCCGGGCCCGGGGGTATGGTGGAGAGGAGCACGGCAGGCGCGCCCGAGAGCGACAGGCGGCGCTGCCCCCTTATCCATTCCCTCCATGGGAGGTTCGAGGACGTCATGACCGAAGCATTCATTTTCGATGCGCTGCGTACGCCCCGCGGCAAGGGCAAGAAGGACGGCGCCTTGTACAGCGTCAAGCCGGTGAGCCTGGTTGCCGGTCTGCTGCAGGCCCTGGAGCACCGCACGGGCCTGGACACCAGTCAGGTCGACGATATCGTGCTCGGCTGCGTCACCCCGGTGGGCGACCAGGGCGCCGACATCGCCAAGACCGCGGCCATGCTGGCGGACTGGGATGTCAGCGTTTCCGGTGTGCAGCTCAACCGCTTCTGTGCCTCGGGCCTGGAGGCGGTCAATCTCGGCGCGATGAAGGTGCGCTCCGGTTTCGAGGACCTGGTGGTGGTCGGTGGCGTGGAGTCCATGTCGCGGGTGCCCATGGGTTCCGACGGCGGTGCCTGGGTGATGGATCCGGAAACCAATATGCACAGCCATTTCACTCCTCAGGGCATCGGCGCCGACCTGATCGCCACCCTGGAGGGTTTCGGCCGCGCCGATGTCGATGCGTTCGCCCTGCGCTCGCAACAGAAGGCCGCGCGCGCCAGTGCCGCTGGTGCGTTCAGTCGCTCGCTGGTCCCGGTCACCGATCAGAACGGTATCGTCCTGCTCGATCACGACGAGTTCATTCGTGGCGACAGCAGCCTCGAGGGGCTCGGCAAGCTCAAACCGAGCTTCGAGGTGATCGGTCAGATGGGCTTCGACAGTACCGCCTTGCAGGTCTACAGCCACCTCGAGCGCATCGACCATGTGCATACCCCCGGCAACAGCTCGGGCATAGTCGACGGTGCCGCGCTGATGCTGATCGGCTCGGAGGCCAAGGGTCGCGAGCTGGGGCTCAAGCCGCGGGCGCGTATCGTTGCCACCGCCGTGACCGGTACCGACCCGACCATCATGCTCACCGGCCCGGCGCCGGCTACCCGCAAGGCCCTGGCCAAGGCCGGGCTGAGCGTGGAGGACATCGACCTGTTCGAGGTCAACGAAGCCTTCGCCTCGGTGGTGCTGAAGTTCATGAAAGACATGGGCGTGGTCGAGGACAGGGTCAACGTCAACGGCGGCTCGATCGCCATGGGGCATCCCCTCGGTGCCACCGGCTGCGCGATCCTCGGCACCCTGCTCGACGAGCTGGAGGCGCGCCAGCTGCGCTACGGCTTGGCCACCCTCTGCGTGGGCGGCGGCATGGGCATCGCAACGATCATCGAGAGAGTCTGAGGCGGAGATTGAGAACAATGACTGACGCCATCCGTTACGAGAAAGGCCCGGACGATATCGTGGTCCTGACCATGGACATGCCCGGGCAGAGCGCCAACACCATGAACGCGCAGTACCGCGCGGCCATGTCTCGGGTCGTCGAGCGCCTGGAGGCCGAGCGGGACGCGCTGGCCGGGGTGATCATCACCTCGGCGAAGAAGACCTTCTTCGCCGGCGGCGACCTGAATGAGTTGATCCAGGTGAGCAAGGCCGACGCCCGCGACTTCTACCAGATGGTCCTGAAGATCAAGGACCAGCTGCGCCGCCTGGAATGCCTCGGCAAGCCCGTGGTGGCGGCGATCAATGGCGCCGCCCTGGGCGGTGGCTGGGAGATCTGTCTGGCCTGCCACCACCGCATAGCGCTGGACAGTTCCGCCGTGCAGCTCGGCCTGCCGGAAGTGACCCTCGGCCTGCTGCCGGGCGGCGGCGGGGTCGTGCGTATGGTACGTCTGCTCGGGCTGGAGAAGGCCCTGCCGTACCTGGCCGAAGGCAAGAAGGTGCGCCCGGATGCCGCCCTCAAGGCCGGCCTGATTCATGACCTGGCCAGCGACAGGGATGACCTGCTGGCCAAGGCCCGTGCCTGGATCGCCGCCAACCCGGCACCCAAGCAGCCCTGGGACCAGGCCGGCTACAGGATGCCCGGCGGCACGCCGTCGAGTCCCGGCGTGGCGCAGATGCTGGCCATCGCCCCCTCGGTGCTGCGCGACAAGACCAGGGGCTGCTTCCCGGCGCCGGAGAAGATCCTCTGCGCCGCGGTCGAGGGTGCCCAGGTCGACTTCGACACCGCACAGCTCATCGAGGCCCGCTACTTCACCGAGCTGACCACCGGACAGGTGGCCAAGAACATGATCGGCACCTTCTGGTTCCAGCTCAACGAGATCAATGCCGGCGGCTCACGCCCGCAAGGCTACGGCCCCTGTCAGACGCAGAGGGTCGGGGTGATCGGCGCCGGCATGATGGGCGCCGGTATCGCCTATGTCTCGGCGGCGGCGGGGATCGAGGTGGTGCTCAAGGACGTCTCCATCGAAGCGGCGGAGAAGGGCAAGGCCCATTCGGCCCGGCTGCTGGACAAGAAGGTCTCACGCGGCCAGATGAGTGCCGAGAGGCGCGATACCTTCCTCGAACGCATCAAGACCAGCGACAAGGACGCCGACTTCGTCGGCTGCGACCTGATCATCGAAGCGGTGTTCGAGGACCGCGACCTCAAGGCCAACGTCAGCGCCGCCGCCGAGCGTGCGGCACTGAGCGACGCGGTGATCGCCTCCAATACCTCGACCCTGCCGATCACCGGCCTGGCCACCGCGGTGCAGAAGCAGGAGCGCTTCATCGGCCTGCACTTCTTCAGCCCGGTGGACAAGATGCCGCTGGTGGAAATCATCAAGGGCGAACGGACCAGCGACGAGACCCTGGCCCGTGCCTTCGACTACGTCCTGCAGATCAAGAAGACCCCGATCGTGGTCAACGACAGCCGTGGTTTCTTCACCTCCCGGGTATTCGGTACCTTCACCAACGAAGGCATCGCCATGCTCGGCGAAGGCGTGTCGGCGGCGCTGATCGAGAACGAGGCCCGCAAGGCGGGCATGCCGGTCGGGCCCTTGGCGATCAGCGATGAAGTGTCGCTGAGCCTGATGCAGCACATTCGCCGGCAGACGGCGCAGGACCTGAGCGCCGAGGGCAAGCCCGTTCCCGAACATCCGGCGTTCGAGGTGCTCGAGCTGATGCTGGGCGAATACAAGCGGCCGGGCAAGGCGGCTGGCGGCGGTTTCTACGATTATCCGGAGGGCGGCAAGAAGCGCCTGTGGCCGGAGCTCAAGGCGCGTTTCGAGCGGGCCGATCGGCAGATTCCCCAGGCGGATGTGCGTGACCGCATCCTGTTCATCCAGGCCCTGGAAACCGTGAGGTGCATGGAGGAGGGCGTGCTGCGCTCGACCGCCGACGCCAACATCGGCTCGGTCTTCGGCATAGGTTTCGCCGCCTGGAGCGGCGGTGCGCTGCAGTTCATCAACCAGTACGGCATTCAGGACTTCGTCGCCCGCGCCCAGTACCTGGCCGAGCAGTACGGCGAGCGTTTCCTGCCACCGGCACTGCTGCTGGAGAAGGCGGCCGGCAACCAGCGCTTCTGAGGAGAAAGCCGACGACCGGCGCTGGGCGGGCCGGTTCGCTCTGACTGCAGCGGTTGCGAGACGGGCGCTCCTGTGCACCAGGGGCATCCATTCGCCTTGTGCTCATGACGGTGTCAGCGGCTCTTGCCTTGCCTGCCAGCCCCAGGCAGGCTTGGGCACAGTAGACACCACCCCCCATGCGTTTTAGGTACCCGCCCCATGCCGCTGCAGATTTGCATTCTGGAAACCGACATTCTTCGCCCCGAACTGATCGATCAGTACCAAGGCTACGGCCGGATGTTCGAGCGGTTGTTCGCGCAACAGCCGATCGCCGCCGAGTTCCAGGTGTACAACGTGATGGAGGGTCACTACCCGCCGGACAGCGAACACTACGATGCCTATCTGGTCACCGGCAGCAAGGCCGATTCCTTCGGCAGCGACCCCTGGATCGAGACCCTCAAGACCTATCTGCTGGATCGCTATGCCAAGGGCGACAAGTTGCTCGGCATCTGCTTCGGCCATCAACTGTTGGCGCTGCTGCTCGGCGGCAAGGCCGAGCGCGCCGAGCAGGGCTGGGGCGTCGGCATTCATCGCTACCGTCTGGCCCATCAGCCGGCCTGGATGGCACCGGTGCTGGAGGAGTTGACCCTGTTGATCAGCCACCAGGACCAGGTCACCAAGCTGCCGGAGAACGCGACCCTGTTGGCATCCAGCGACTTCTGCCCGATCGCCGCTTATTGCATCGACGACCAGGTGCTGTGCTTCCAGGGGCATCCGGAGTTCGTCCACGATTACTCCAAGGAGTTGCTGGAGATTCGTCAGCAGCACATCGGCGAGCAGACCTACCGTAAAGGCCTGGATAGCCTGCAGCACGACCACCAGGGCCATACGGTGGCCGAGTGGATGATGCGCTTCGTCGCCCATGGGCGTTCGGGGCTGGACCTCTGAACCCGACCCGGCGGTAGCCCGGCACTGCGCCGGGTCACCGCTGGCCTCAGGCTGGCGCCAGGGCGAGGCGGCTTTAGGCGAGGGCCAGTTCCGCGTCCAGGGCGTCGATGCAGGCCTGCATCTGGGCGTGACAGTGATCGATCAGCCCGGGCAGGTCGGCCTGAGTCAGGCCCGTTGTGGGAATGGCCGGCAGCGAGCGGATCAGGATCTTGCCAGCGTCCCAACTGTTCAGGCGAATCTGCCTGACGTAGCGACTGACGCAGACCGGGACGATCGGCACTCCGGCGGCAATAGCCATCTGAAAGGCGCCTTTCTTGAACGGCAACAGCGCTTCGCCCGCGTTGCGCGTGCCTTCGGGGAATACCCAGATCGAGGTGTCCTGGTGTCTGAGCACCTCGGTGGTGGTGAGCATCGCCTCTTTGGCTTTTTTCGCGTTGCCGCGGTCGATCAGCACGTTGCCAGCCAGCCAGTAGAGTTGGCCGAACAGGGGAATCCATTTCAGGCTCTTCTTGCCGATGCTCACGGTGCGTGGCGGCACCACGCCGCCGATCACGTAGAGGTCGTAGTTGGACTGATGGTTGGCGACTATCACGCAGGCCTGCCGCTGTGCCCGCATCGACTCGACCTCTGTGCGCAGCTTGAGACGCAGGATGCACAGGGCCGGTAGCGCGTAGAGGCGCGCACAGAGTCGGCTGTTGTCGGGATTGAAGGGGCGACAGATGCCGATCAGCAGGCCGAGTATGCCGGCGAGAACGAAGTGCACGGCCATCACCAGCATGCGCAGAAGAAAAAGCATTGGGGGGTACGCCCATCGGAAGAAAGGCGCGCAGTGTAGGGGCGGGCAGGTTATTGGGCAAATGCCGTTGATCGCCGACGGTTAGCGGCTATTTTCGCGGCATTTCCCCTATTAGTCGCATCGGGCGAGCGGTCCTGTGGCCACTCGCGCGATGCCCGTTGACTGCCGGTCGGCAGGGCGTTCGGTTCAGACCTTGAAGCGTCCCAGCATGCGGTCCTGCTGGCCGACCTGGTCGACCATCACCGCGCACTGGCGCACCTGTTGCTCGGCGCCCCCGGCCACCTCATGGCTGATGTCGCGGATGTTGGTAGTGTTGCGGTTGATCTCCTCGGTGGTCGCACTCTGCTCTTCCGCCGCGGTGGCGATCTGCAGGTTCATGTCGTTGATGCGGGTGATGGCCTCGCGGATGCGGCCCAGCATGGCGTTGGCGGCGCTGGCGTCTTCCGCCGTCTGGCTGGCGGTGTCGCGGCTCTGCTGCATGCGCGCCTCGGCCTGTTTCACCCCGGACTGCAGCTGGTCGATCATCTGGCGGATTTCCTGGGTGGACTGCTGGGTGCGCGAGGCGAGCGAGCGCACCTCGTCTGCCACCACGGCGAAGCCTCGTCCCGACTCGCCGGCGCGCGCCGCCTCGATCGCGGCGTTGAGGGCGAGCAGGTTGGTCTGGTCGGCAATGCTGGTGATTACCGAAAGGATCGACTCGATGTTGTGACTGAGTTTGGCCAGTTCGTTGATCGAGTGGCTGGTATCGTTCATCTCATCGGCCAGGCGCTTGATCGCATCGGTGGATTGCGACACGACGGTGACGCCGTTCTCGGTCTCCTCATTGGCCGCGATGGCTGCCTGGGCCGCGGCCTGGGCATTGCGGGCGACCTCCTCGGCGGTGGAGGCCATTTCCTGCATGGCGGTGGCCAACTGGTCCAGTTCCTGCAACTGCTCTTGCAGGCGGTTGGCCGCCTGGTTGGCCTCGCTGGAGGTGAGCGAGGTGCTTTCGCGGACCTGGCGGGAACTGCCCATCACATCGCCGATCAGGCTCTGCAAATTCTGCATCAGGCCGTTGAACTCCCGCTCGACCGAGGCGATTTCATCGTTGCCCTGGGCCGGTAGGCGTCGTGTCAGGTCGCCTTCGCCACTGTTGATATCGCGCAGCGAGCTTTGCAGTTGGCTCAGCGGTTTGAGCAGTCGGGCCACCAGGGCGCCGAGCAGCACCAGGCTAAGGGCGACGCCGAGCAGGGTGCCGGTGGCCGCGCGCCAGCTGAGGGCGTTGGCCTCGGCCATGACCTTGGACTCATCGAGCACCACGCCGATATACCAGTCCATGCCCTTGAGATTGCTCAGCGGGGTGAAGGACACCAGCAGGTCCTGCCCGTTGCCAGTCATGGCGCTGAGCTCCTGCTTGAGGGCGGGGGTTTGGCCGTCGAACAGGTCGCCGAGCGGCTTGCCGTTCAGCTCGGTGTTCGGGTGCGAGATGATGTTGCCGGCGCGGGTGAGCAGAAAGGCGTAGCCGGCACCGTTGAAGTCCAGGGTATTGATGGTATCGGAGATGGTCTTGAGGCTGATGTCGCCGCCGAAGGCCCCCTTGAACTGCCCGCGGTCGCTGAGCTTGGCGACGGCGGAGATGAGGATTTCGCCAGTGGCGGCATCGGCATAGGGTTCGGTCAGCAGGGCGCTGCTGCCGGACTTGGCCACTGGATACCAGGGGCGTTGCCGCGCATCCCAGCCAGAGGGGTTCCAGCTCGGGTCATTGGTGATGCGCTCACCGTCGCTCTCGAGTCCGCCGAAGATCAGCAGGAACTGCTGCTTGAGGATGGGTTGGTCGAACACGCGTTGAATCTGCGCATCGCCGAACTGGCTATCGATGCTCTGCGCCATCATGTCGATGAGCTGCAACTTGCCGTTCAACCAGTTCTCGATCTGCCGTGCCAGGGCGCCGCTGGCGTCCTTGATGCTGGACGCGGTCTGCTCGTTCAGGCTGGCGCGAACCTGACCGATTTGCACCAATGAAAGTAGGCTGGTGGTGAGAAACAAAACCGTTGCTGCCGCGAGGCCGACTTTATGGGCAATCTTCATAAGCGCTGATTCCTATTCTTATCTTGAGCCGCCGGACTGCTGGCGGCTCGGTATCAGCGCATCGGCAAGTGGCCGATTATCTTGATGACCGATGGTCGTTGGCTCGGCATTTTCTTATGATCGGATCTTCCTGCCGGGGGTGTTGATTGTTGCCGCTCAACCTGAGCGCACGACTCCTGGCCCGCGACGGCATCGGAGGGCTTCTGCGTGCATGCCTCGGGCATACGCAATGGGCCACGGCCGTGGTCATGGCGGTGACCATGATAATAGGGGGGCCGGCAGCGCCAAGTCGGGAAGGCGCGATGGCGAGCATGACGATGATGACCATGAGCATGCCGGCCGCATGCATGACGTCAATGATCTGGACGAGGACGATGGCCTGCGTCGGAGTGTCAGTAACCGAGGGCGAGTGAGGCAAGAGTTCCGGTTGCAGGTGGCGGGCCACACCAGAAGCCCGGCATTGGAGCCGGGCTGCTGATTTCGCGTAGCCCTATTAGAGCAGCTGCTGGCGGTCCAGCTCGATGGCCTGGTCGAGGGTCTCCAGCAGCGCCTTGCGCACCTTCAGCTTGGTGTTGCGGTGCGCCGTCATGTTGATTTTCTTCAGTTGCTGGGCGGCCGCCAGGGCACTGTTCATCAGCTGTTCGGCCGGCACCACCTTGTCGAGGAAGCCGGCGTCGACGGCGTCCTGCGGGTCGAACATCTCGCCATTGATCACCGAGCGGTGGAAGGCCGACTTGCGCAGGCGGTCGCGGGCCAGTTCGATGCCCACGTGGTGCATGGTCATGCCGATCTGCACCTCGTTGAGGCCGATATTGAACGCTCCCTCGACGCCTATGCGGTAGTCGGCCGAGAGCAGGATAAAGGCGCCCTTGGCCACCGCATGACCGGGGCAGGCGACGATGATCGGGAAGGGGTGAGCCAGCATGCGCCGCGCCAGCGTCGACCCGGCGGCGACCAGAGCGATGGCGTTCTGCGGGCCGGAGGTCATCACTTTAAGGTCGTAGCCGCCGGAGAGGATGCCCGGCTGGCCGGTGATGATGACGATGGCCTTGTCCTGCTCGGCCCGATCCAGCGCGGCGTTGAAGGCTGCGATCACGTCCGGGGAAATGGCGTTCACCTTGCCGTTGCTCAGGGTCAGGGTGGCGATACCCTCTTCGAGTTGATAGCTGATCAGGTCGCTCATAGCGGGGTTCCTTGGACTGAAGTGGAGCAGACGTTACTCACCCCCAACCCTCAGGTAAAGCGCCGTGGCTGACTGGTTGGTCAGTCTTGATGGGGGGCGAGTTGCCGGGTGTGCATCGGCTCGAATGAGCTCGAGCAGGCATAGACAGTGTTCGAGAACGCCTTGCCCTGGTTGTAAGAGCGGCCGGTGTGCTGCCCGTGGGGTCGGAGGGCTTTGACGCGTCAAGGCATAGGGCCCGCCTGTCTGCCGCTAGGCGTCGACACCTCTACTGGGTATAAGCACATGAATCTTTTGAAAAAAACTTTTGCCTTTGGCGAGGTGTTCGGCTAGATTAGCGCGCCTCGACAGACGGCAGCGCCTGTCGAGATCCGGTGAAGTGTCCGAGTGGTTGAAGGAGCACGCCTGGAAAGTGTGTATACGGGAAACCGTATCAAGGGTTCGAATCCCTTCTTCACCGCCACTTTCGCAAAGCCCCTGAGAGAGCGATCTTTCAGGGGCTTTTTGCGTTATGCGCCAGTCGAGCCTGGCCGGTAGGGGCTGCCACGCCCCGGTAAGGGGTTAAACTCAGTGCCATCATTCGGAAGCCCGAACGTGAAGTGGGATATTTTCTGTAGAGTCGTCGACAACTACGGCGATATCGGGGTGACCTGGCGGCTGGCGCGGCAGTTGGTGGCCGAGCATGGCCAGCAGGTGCGCCTGTGGGTCGATGAAATGGCCGCGTTCGCGCGTATCTGCCCCGAGGTCGATGCCCAGGCCAGTCGGCAGGAGCAGCAGGGCGTGGAGCTGTGCCGGTGGGGCGAGCCGTGGCAGCCGGTCGAGCCGGCCGACGTGGTCATCGAGGCCTTCGCCTGCGAGCTGCCGGCCGCCTATGTGGCGGCGATGGCGGCGCGGGCCTCCGGGGTACTGTGGCTCAACCTGGAGTATCTGAGCGCCGAGGACTGGGTCGAGGGTTGTCACGGCCTGCCGTCCTTGCAGCCCAAGGGCTTGCAGAAATTCTTCTTCTTTCCGGGCTTCACCCCGGGCAGCGGTGGTTTGTTGCGCGAGCGCGAGCTGCTGACGCAGTGCCGGGCCTTTCAGGCCGATGCGCAGGCGCAAACCGGGTTTCTCGCCGCCCTCGGGGTGCGTCGGCAGCCGGGCGCGCGGCTGATCTCGCTGTTCGCCTACGAGAACCCGGGGCTGGCCGGTTGGCTGGACGCCTTGGCCGCCGACCATGCTCCCACCCAACTGCTGGTGCCCGAGGGGCGCATTTTCGACGACCTGCAGGCCTGGCTCGGAGGTGGGAGGCTGGCGGCCGGGGATGAGCGGCGGCGTGGGCAGTTGCAGATCCGCGTCCTGCCGTTCATGGAGCAGGCGCAATACGACCGACTGCTCTGGTGCTGTGACTTCAATGCGGTGCGCGGTGAGGACTCCTTCCTGCGGGCGCAGTGGGCCGGGCGGCCGCTGCTCTGGCACATCTATCAGCAGGCCGAAGGCGCACATTGGGACAAGCTCGAGGCCTTCCTGGCGCTCTACGCGCAGGGATTGTCGCCCGAGGCGGCGCAGGCACTGATCCGTTTGTGGCGAGGCTGGAATGCCGGTGAGGGGGTGGGTGAAGCTTGGCAGGCGTTGCTGCCGCACTGGCCGGAGCTGCTCGCACATGCGCGGAACTGGAGCCTGGAGCAGGGCGCGCGTACCGATCTGGCCACGGCGCTGGTACAGTTTTACCGAAATTGGCTATGATACGCGGCCTAGAAATTCTGTACTCCCGCATACATCGGATATTCGTATGAAAACCGCACAAGAAATGAAGCCCAACAGCGTGGCCCTGATCGACGGCCAGCCGTGGCTGATCCAGAAGGCCGAATTCACCAAGTCCGGCCGCAACAGCGCCATCGTCAAGATGAAGCTGAAGAACCTGCTGAACGGCTCCAAGACCGAGACCGTTTACAAGGCCGACGACAAGATGGAGCCGGTGATCCTGGAGCGTAAGGAAGTGAACCTTTCTTACATCAGCGGTGAGGATTACGTGTTCATGGACCCGGACTACAACTCCTACGAGCTGCGTGCCGAAGATCTGGAAAGCGTACTGCCGTTCATCGAAGAAGGCATGACCGACGTCTGCGAAGCCGTGTTCTTCGAAGGCAAGGTGATTTCCGTCGACCTGCCGACCACCATCGTGCGCCAGGTCGTCTACACCGAGAACGCAGCCCGTGGCGACACGTCCGGCAAGGTGATGAAGCCGGCCAAGCTGCGCAACGGCACCGAGATCAAGGTCGCCGAGTTCGTCGAAATCGACGACTGGATCGAGATCGATACCCGTGACGGCTCCTACAAGGGCCGTACCCAGGCGCCGCAAGCCTGAGTCCAGGGCTGAAGCCTCGAGAAAAACCCGACCTTGGCGTCGGGTTTTTTTTGCCTGGTATTTTCGATTTACCGCTGTTGCGGCAGGTAGGCCTGCAGCGCCTGGTCCCAGGGCGGCGGGAAGCCGAAGCGCTGCTTGAGGAAGTTGAGCAGCAGCTGGGCGCGCGAGCTCGCCTCACGTTCCAGGCGCAGGGCATAGATGCTGCTCGGTTCGGCGGGCGGCAGGCCGTTTTCGCAGAACAGTGCGACCAGCTCGCCGCGCAGCAGGTGCTCGCTGACCAGCCAGGTCGGCAGGTGGGCGATGCCGAGGCCGGCGAGGGCCCCATACAGCAGGGTTTCCGCATTGTTGGCGGTCAGGCGCCGACGTGCCGGACGGTAGAGCTGCAGCCTGCCGTCTTGCTCGAAGCGCCAGGCGTAGGGCGGCATCAGGCCTTCCCAGTCCAGGCCGTCGTGCTCCGGCAGTTCGCCGGGGGCGCGAGGTATGCCGCGCCGTGCCAGGTAGTCCGGGCTGGCGCAGGCCACGCGAATCAAGGGCGAAAGCGGCGTCGCGACCAGGCGGGTATCGGCCAGCGGGCCGATGCGCAGGACCAGGTCGACCTCGCCGAGGTGCGCGCCTTGCAGGTCCACGAAGCTGTCGATCAGGCGCAATTGCACGTCCAGTCCCGGGTAGGCGGCGAGGAACTCGGCCAGCACCGGCGCCAAGTGGCGGCGACCGAAGGGGGCCGGGGCGTCTATGCGGACCAGGCCCTCAGGTGCGCTGCTCAAGGAGACGGCCTCGGCTCGAGCCAGGTGCAGTTCGTTGAGGATGCGCCTGGCCCGCTCGGCGAAGGCCAGGCCGGATGCCGTGGCGCGCACCGCATGGGTGCTGCGGCTGAACAGCCTGCTGCCCAGCGAGCGCTCCAGAGTGTCGATGCGTCGGGCAACGGCGGAGGGGGTGAGGGGATGGCGACGGGCGGCGGCGGAGAAGCTGCCGGTTTCCAGTACGTCGAGAAACAGGCCCAGCTGGTCGGTGAGGTTGTCGGGATTCATGCAGCCTCGCTTGTGCGGAATACGCATAGCCATTGTGCTCGGCTACGCGTTTCCAGGCCAGCGGACGGTGGCTAGCATGGCCCGTATCCAGATGGAGCCCGCCCGTGAACCTGATCGACTTCGCCCTCAATCTCATCCTCGGCATGCTGCTCGGTGCGCTGGGCGGGCTGTTCGGCATCGGTGGGGGGTTGATCGCGATTCCGGTCCTGGGCGTGCTGTTCGGCCTGGATCAGCAGCTGGCCCAGGGCACCGCCTTGGTCATGGTGGTGCCGAACGTGCTGCTGGCCCTGTGGCGTTACCACCAGCGCAATCGCATCGATCGACGTCACGCCCTGACCCTGGCCGCCAGCGCTCTGCTCTGGGCCTGGCTCGGCTCGGCCTGGGCCGTGACCCTGGATGCCCAGCGCATGCGCCTGGCCTTCGTCGGTTTCCTGCTGGCGCTGGCCCTGTATAACTTTTCGCGGGTCTACTGGCGCACGGTCGCGGGCAGCGCCGGGCTGCGTTATCCCTGGCCCTGGCTGGCGCTGCTCGGCAGTGGTGCGGGGCTGCTCGGTGGTCTGTTCGGGGTGGGTGGGGCGGTGCTGGCCACGCCGGTGCTGAGCGCGGTGTTCGGCACGACTCAGGTGGTGGCTCAGGGGCTGTCGCTGGCCCTGGCGGCGCCGAGCACCGGGGTGACGCTGATCACCTATGCCCTGCATGGCCGTGTCGACTGGGCGTTGGCCTTGCCGCTGGCGAGCGGCGGTCTGCTCAGTATCAGTTGGGGCGTGCGGGTGGCCCATGCGCTGCCCGAGCGGCTGTTGCGCGCACTGTTTGCCGGTTTCCTGCTGCTCTGCGCACTGCTGCTCGGGATCAAAGTTTGAAGCCCTCGATGATGTGCTCGGCCAGGGTTTCGGTCACCGGCGACTGGGTGTGGCTGTTGCGTAGCAGCACGATGCTCGCCGACGGCATGGCCGGCAGACCCTCGGCCTCGCCGATGATGCGCTGATCCGATGGAATCAGGCTTTGCAGTTGGGCGGTGATTGCCAGGCCGGCGCTGACCACCGCCATGATCGCCGACAGGCTCGGGCTGGTGTAGGCGATGCGGTACTCGCGCTCCATGGCATCCAGGGCGTTGCAGGCCCAGGAGCGGCAGAAACACTGGGCATTGAACATCGCCAGGGGCAGCGGCTCCTGCTCGTGGGCGCTGAAGCCCTGGGCTTCGGCCCAGACGATGCGTTCCTGGCGCAGCAGTTGGCCGATCTCGGTGCCCGGCTCGCGGGTGACGATGGTCAGGTCGAGATCCTGGCGCTGCAGCAGGCTGAACGAGGGCTCGCAATGCAGTTCCACCTGTACCAGGGGATAGGCCTGGGCGAAACGCGAGAGGATGCCCGGCATGAAGCGCATCACGTAATCGTCCGGCGTGCCAATGCGCACGGCACCGACCATGTGCGGCTCGCGCAGGGTGGTCATCACCTCGCCATGCAGCTTGAGGATGCGCCGGGCATAACCGAGCAGTACCTGACCCTCGGCGGTCAGGCTGACCTGGCGGCCGTCGCGCTGGAACAGCGGGCGCTCTAGTACGTCCTCTTCCAGGCGCTTCATCTGCATGCTCACCGCCGACTGGGTGCGATTGACCACTTCCGCGGCGCGGGTGAAACCGCCGTGGTCGGCGATGGCGACGAAGGTGCGCAGCAGCTCGCTGTCGATACTCGGGTAGTTGGCCATTGATCAATCTCGAAGATGTATTGCATAAGAAACATTCGTTGGATTGATCTTAGTCGTGGCGTGAGACTGTCGCCAACCCCACAGGAGGGCGATGAGATGAAAGGTCAAAGAGGTTACGCAATCGTACAGCTGCTGCCCGGGAGTGGTCTGAGCCTGGGCACCTTGGTCAGGGCTGCCTGGCATCGACTCGAGCGCTGGCAGCAGTTGGCCCGGCAGCGTCGGCAGTTGGCTACCCTTAATGATGAGGCGCTCAAGGATCTGGGCCTCAGCCGGGCGGACGTCCTGCAGGAGAGCGAGCGACCTTTCTGGGACGATCCCCTGGTGAAATAGCCACGTCACTGCGCACAGAGGCGCCGATATGCAGGTCAAGGTGCGGATCGTCAACGCCTTCGTCGATGACGGTCAGGGCGGTAATCCCGCCGGCGTGGTGCTACAGGCCGATGGCCTGAGCGCCGCGCAGAAGCAGGCCATTGCCGTTCAGGTCGGCCTGTCGGAGACCGCCTTCGTGTCCCGTGCGCAGAGTGCGGCGTTCAGGCTGGAGTTCTTCACGCCGACCAAGCAGATCGCCCACTGTGGTCACGCCACCGTGGCCACCTTCGCCCTGCTGCGTCAGCAAGGACAGGTGGGCGAGGGCTGGACCAGCAAGGAGACTCTCGACGGCAACCGCGACATCCTGATCCGGGGCGACATGGTCTTCATGGAGCAGCATCGGCCCGAGTCATTAGCGCTTACGGACGAACCGCGCTTGCTCGAGGCGCTGATGGCGGCGATGGGCATCGATCCGGGTCAGTTGCTGCCCGGCCTGTGGCCTGCGCGGGTAAGCACCGGCGGCGCCTTCGTCCTGCTGCCGCTGGCCGACGAGGCCCGGGTCGCCGCGCTATGCCCGGACCAAGAGGCCCTGGTGCGCCTCAGTCAGCGCCTCGAGCTGATCGGTTTCTATGCGTTCTCCCCGGACACCCGCCGGCCTGGACGAGCAGCCGGGGCGCGGATGTTCGCGCCTTATTACGGCATCGCCGAGGAGTCGGCCACCGGCATGGCGGCCGGCCCCCTGGCGTGCTTTCTGCACGAGCGAATGGGCGTAGCGGGTCCCCGGTTATTGATCGAGCAGGGCTACCTGATGCACCCGCCATCGCCCAGCCTGATCACCGTCGATCTGAAACTCGCTGGGGGGCGTATAGAGCGACTGCTGGCCGGCGGGCTGGCGCGGGTGCAGCACGAGGTGGTCCTGGAGCTGTGAGCCTGCGCGGGCGTGAAACGGCCCGCGTTCGGGCATGCCGCGTCAGGGCGGCACGGGGGCGGTGCTTCCGTTACAATGCGCGGCGAATTCAGCCTGCCAGAGAGCCCGTCCATGTCCGCTTGCCAGACTCCGATCATCGTCGCCTTGGATTTCCCGACCCGTGATGCCGCTCTGGCGTTGGCCGATCGCCTCGATCCTGCCCAGTGCCGGGTCAAGGTCGGCAAGGAGCTGTTCACCCGTTGCGGCCCGGAGATCGTCAAGACCTTGGGTGACAAGGGTTTCGAGGTGTTTCTCGACCTGAAATTCCACGACATCCCCAACACCACGGCGATGGCGGTCAAGGCCGCCGCCGAGCTCGGTGTGTGGATGGTCAATGTGCACTGCTCGGGAGGCCTGCGCATGATGGCGGCCTGTCGCGAGACCCTGGACAAACTTGGCGGTCCGGTGCCGCTACTGATTGGCGTTACGGTGCTTACCAGCATGGAGCGTGAGGACCTGGCCGGTATCGGCCTGGATCTGGAGCCGCAGCAGCAGGTGTTGCGCCTGGCCGGACTGGCCGATCAGGCCGGGCTGGACGGCCTGGTCTGCTCCGCTCAGGAAGCGCAGGTGTTGAAGTCCAGCTATCCGTCGCTGCAGCTGGTGACGCCGGGCATTCGCCCGGCCGGCAGCGCCCAGGACGACCAGCGGCGCATCCTCACCCCGCAGCAGGCGTTGCAGGTCGGTTCCGATTACCTGGTGATCGGTCGACCGATCAGCCAAGCTGCCGATCCGGCCCAGGCCCTGGCGGCGCTGGTGGCCGAACTGGCCTGAGGTGACTCGCGAGCAGCGTGCCGGCGCCGAGTGGGCTGCTGATTCTGTCGGGTTCTTTGTATACAATTTTTTGCTTCGCTTAGCCAGGTTCTAGCCATGCATCCCGCCGTCGAACATTCGCCCCTGGGCAAGTCCAGCGAATACATCGCCATCTATTCGCCGTCCTTGCTGTTTCCCATCCCGCGCGCGCCGAAATGGGCCGAGCTGGGACTGACGGCCGAGACCCTGCCCTATCAGGGGGTGGATCTGTGGAACTGCTTTGAACTGTCCTGGCTGTTGCCGTCGGGCAAGCCGGTGGTGGCCATCGGCGAGTTCGCCATTGCGGCGGATTCGCCGAACATCATCGAGTCGAAGTCGTTCAAGCTCTACCTCAACTCGCTCAACCAGACGGTCTTTGCCGATACCGACGAACTGGTCGCCGTGCTGCAGGCCGACTTGTCAGCAGCGGCCGGAAAGCCGGTCGCTGTGCGTGTGCGCAGTCTGGGCGAGGTTGCCGCCGAGGGTGTGGCGACGTTGCCGGGGGCGTGCATCGATGAGTTGGATGTGGCCATCAGCAACTACGCGCAACCGCAGCCACAGCTGCTGCGTTGCGAGCCGGGGCGGATCGTCGAGGAGAGCCTGCATAGCCACCTGCTCAAGTCGAACTGCCCGGTCACCGGCCAGCCGGACTGGGGCAGCTTGGTGGTGCAGTACCGCGGCGCGGCGCTAGATCATGCAAGTCTGCTGGCCTATCTGGTGAGCTTCCGCCAGCATGCCGACTTCCATGAGCAATGCGTGGAGCGGATTTTCCTCGACCTGCTGCGCCTGCTCGAGCCCGAACAGCTGACGGTGTATGCGCGCTATGTGCGTCGTGGCGGGTTGGATATCAATCCCTACCGCAGTACTGCGGCGATTCGGCCGGATAATCGCCGCCTGGTCCGTCAGTAACGAAGAACCCCAGCCAAGGCTGGGGTTCTTCGTGTTGGGCGGCGGGCGAGTTCAGATCCCCATATTGGCCAGGCTCTGCAGGATATTACGCAGGGTGCCGGCCAGCGTCGGGTGGCTGACCTCGAAGCGCTCCACGGCCAGGTTGACCCCGTCGATCAGCGTGGCATCCGGTGCCGCCGCGGCCTGACGGGCCAGCTGCAGTTCGATTTCCTGGGTCAGCAGATAGAGTGAGGCCCGTTCCTCTTCATTGAGCGGCGGGTCCTCTTCCAGCTGCTTGCGCAGTGCTTCCAGTTGCTGCTGCAGACGATTTGCAGGCATAGGGCTCTCCCTTTTCAGACAAGTCAAAAGCATTGACTCTGCGCGGAGGCAAAAGGTCTGTGCTCGTCTTCAAGGGTAATCCAAGCGACGCGGCTTTGCCTGCTCTGGATCAAGCCCGGAGCAGACGTTCGAGCCGCGGATGGAAATGTTCCAGCGGTGGCGTCTGCATGGCCGGGTCCTTGCCCAGGTCGTCCAGGCGACGCAGCACCAGGGCCTGCTGGGCGAAGGGCGCACGCAGGAAGGCGGTGACCTCGCGCGGGGCAAATGGGCCTCCCTGCAGTGCCAGGCTGTGTCGTGAGGCCGGTGAGAGTGCGGCGTGGTAGGCCGGGTCGGTGGCGCAGAGGTAGCGCTTGGCCGCCACGTGCAGGCGGATCGGCTGCCAGACTGCTTCGGGCAACAGCGGACGCAGCAGCTCTGCGGCGCGTTGCTCATGCCGCGAGTCATGATTCTCGGCCGTCTCCGGCACCTCATGCAGGTGGCCGATGTCGTGCAGCAGGGCGGCGATCACCAAGTTGTCGTCGCAACCGCTGCGCTCGGCCAGGGTCGCGCACTGCAACGCATGCTGGCACTGGCTGATGGCTTCGCCGTAAGGGTGATGGCCACGCCGGGCGAAGAGCTCGCCGAGCTGGGCGGTGAACTGCGCGCTGTCGAAGGTCATGGCTTCTCTCCTTTGTGCCTGCGCGCACTGAGGTCCGTCAGGCACGGACCCAACTCGGTCAGTTGGTCGATCACCGAATGCACGCCGAGGCGATACAGGCTCAGGGTCGCCTGGGTGCGCAGCTCGTCTCGTTCGGCTGGGGCGAGCGCGTGCCAGTCCGCGGGACCTTTCCCGCAGAGCGGGCCGCAGGCGGCCAGACCGATGGTCCACAGGCCGGCGTTAAGGCCGGCCTGCAACAGGCGCGGCTCGCCGCTGATCAGCACGCAACCCTCCAGTTGCTCTATCTGCAGGCTCATCAGGGCATGCCAGCAGGCGTCCGGCGCTGGCCAGGGGCGGCCGACATCGTTCGTCGAGGTGCCCGCCAACCAGTCGGGCAAGGAGGCTGCCAGGCGGGCGCTGGCGTCAGGTGGCAATTCGTCGAGCCAGGCACAAGGCAGGTTCTGCTGACGCAACGCCTCGAGCAATGCGGTCGCTCCCGGTGTGGGTTCGGCAAGCGCGTCGGCCACCCCGGCAAGGGCCTGCTCATAAGCGATGTGCTCATGGGGCTGTGGCGTGCGGTCGAGCAGTTGTTCCAGGCTGGCATGGCCGCCGGTGTGATCCGGGCGCAGGCGCTGCAGGCCCAGGGGCAGGGTGCGCGCGCCGAAGTCGACCAGGCAGCCGGACAGGCCGAACAGCAAAGCGGAGAAGGCGGGCGGGGCGGTGGATGTGGGCATGGCTGTCATCCCTGGTAATGGTCTAGTCCAGGCTAGTGACTGAAGATGACGAGGCGATGAACGAGTTGCGACAGGGATTACCAGGCTAGCCGGGCAGGGGACTTGCGAGGCGCTGCTCGGGCGTTCAGCCTCGTGTCGGTCCGCTATGCTGCCAATAGAGTGCGTATAGGCCTTATACTGCGCGGCCTCAATGGCTGCTTGCTGGCCGCCCATTTTTGTACTCAAGGAGCGACTGCGATGTATGTATTCGGAGTGAACTGGACCGAGCGTCTAGGCCGATTGGTGCTATGTGCCGGCTTGGCGCTGCTGCCGGTTGCGGCGCAGGCTGCCGAGGAGGACCCCTGGGAAGGGTTCAATCGAGCCATCTTCCGTTTCAACGACACCCTCGATACCTATGCGCTCAAGCCCCTGGCTCAAGGCTATCAGACGGTCACTCCGGACTTTATCGAGGACGGCGTACACAACGTCTTCGGCAACCTCGGCGATGTCGGCAACCTGGCCAACGACCTGCTGCAGGGCAAGTTCCACGATGCCGGCGTGGACACCGGCCGGGTGATCTTCAATACCACCTTTGGTCTGCTCGGCTTCTTCGACGTGGCCACCCAGATGGGCCTGCAGCGAAACGACGAGGATTTCGGCCAGACCCTGGGCGTCTGGGGACTGGGTAACGGGCCCTACATCGTGTTGCCGCTGCTCGGGCCAAGCACCGTACGCGACGCCACCGGCAAGATTCCCGATGCCTACCTCGAGCCCTATCCCTATATGGGGCACGTGCCGACGCGCAACCTGACCCGTGGTGTTGACGTCATCGATACCCGCGCCAGCCTGCTGTCGGCGGAGAAGCTGATCAGTGGCGACAAGTACCTGTTCGTGCGCAATGCCTACCTGCAGAATCGCGAGTTCCGGATGCGCGATGGCGAGGTCGAGGACGACTTCTGAGTGCGCCTCTCGGTGTTCCTCCATGAAAAAGGCGACCCTTGGGTCGCCTTTTTCATGGAGGCTAGTAGCGATCCTTCAGTTCATCGAGAGGATCGTCAGGCCGAGCGCTTGGTGACCGTTGTCCAGTTGCGTGACCCGTACCACCTCGGCCTGCGCATCCAGACCTTTGAGCTCGTTGTGCTCCGAGGCGATATGCACCCTGACCTTGTCGCCCATGTTGAGCCTCGACTCGGCCTCGAGTTGCATGCCCGTACTCGACAGGTCGAGACACAGCGCCGGGATCTCCCCGTCGGCGCAATGCAGGGTGACCGGCGCTTCCAGGCGCATGCGGATGTAATCGCGTTTTTCGCTGTACGCACGATCACTTTGGCTCATGGGCTTGTCCTCTTGTTATGGATCTCTCCTGGCGCCCTTATAACCTCGGCCGATTTGGGGTGTAAAGTCGCCTGGCGATGATCGGCGCATGCTTGAATCGGGCAGAGGATGGGAGTACCGTCTGCGCCTTAACGCGAACCGAGTATGCGCGGGCAGGTTTCGACCTGACGTTTACGTCCATCCCCGGCGCAGTTTGCCTGGATATCCCATGCACAAAACCAGTGCCACACTGCTGATCATCGATGACGACGAAGTAGTGCGCGCGAGCCTCGCGGCCTATTTGGAAGATAGCGGTTTCAATGTCTTGCAGGCCGCCAATGGCCTTCAAGGTCTGGAGGTGTTTCAGCGCGAGCAACCCGATATCGTGGTCTGCGATCTGCGCATGCCCCAGGTCGACGGTCTCGAGCTGATCCGCCGCATCAATGCGCTGGGCGTGGAAACACCGGTCATCGTGGTGTCCGGAGCAGGGGTGATGACCGATGCGGTCGAGGCCTTGCGCCTGGGCGCCGCCGACTACCTGATCAAGCCCCTGGAAGACCTCGCGGTACTCGAGCATTCGGTACGCCGTGCGCTGGATCGTGCGTACCTGCGCCAGGAAAACCAGCGCTATCGAGAGAAGCTGGAAGCCGCCAACCGTGAGTTGGAGGCCAGCCTGCATCTGCTGCAGGAAGACCAGAACGCCGGGCGCCAGGTGCAGATCAACATGCTGCCGGTCACCCCTTGGCAGGTCGATGGCCTGCAGTTCGCCCACCAGATCATCCCGTCGCTCTACCTGTCCGGAGACTTCGTCGATTACTTCCGGGTCGATGACCGGCGCGTCGCCTTCTACCTCGCCGACGTTTCCGGTCACGGCGCGTCCTCGGCTTTCGTCACCGTGTTGCTGAAGTTCATGACCACGCGACTGCTCTACGAGTCGCGACGCGGTGGGCGTTTACGCAAGTTCAAGCCTTCCGAGGTGCTCAGTCATATCAACCGTGGCCTGATCAACTGCAAGCTGGGCAAGCATGTGACCATGCTCGGCGGCGTAATCGACGAGCAGAGCGGGCAGTTGCATTACAGCATCGGTGGCCATCTGCCGTTGCCGGTGCTGTTCAGTGAAGGTCAGGCGCAGTATCTGAGCGGCCGTGGCCTGCCGGTCGGCCTGTTCGAGGAAGCCGAATATACCGACCATGTGCTGGAGTTGCCCGAGTCGTTCAGCCTGACGCTGCTGTCGGATGGCATCCTCGATCTGTTGCCGGGCGATACCCTGCAGGACAAGGAGGCCGCGTTGCCCGAGCTGGTCGTTTCGGCCGGCGGAACCCTGGAAGGGTTGCGCGGGGTACTTGGGCTGGCCAATCTGGCGGATATGCCGGATGATATCGCCTTGCTGGTGTTAAGCAGGAACCTTGCATGAATCCTGGGATGAGCCCCGGTAGAATCCAATTCGCCGAGCAGGACGGTACCTTCGTCCTGAAGTTTGTCGGCGAAGTGCGGTTGACCCTTTGCTCGGCGCTGGACGCCACCATAGAGAGAATCTTCAGCGCGCTGAATTTCTCCGCCATCGTCATCGATCTGACGGAAACCCGCAGCATCGATAGTACTACCCTGGGCCTGCTGGCTAAGTTGTCGATCCTCTCGCGGCAGAAGATCGGCTTGCTGCCGACCGTGGTCACCACCCATGCGGATATCACCCGTCTGCTGCAGTCGATGGGCTTCGATCAGGTGTTCAACATCGTCAACAAGCCGATCCCCTGTCCTGAATGCTTGTCTGACCTGCCGTCGCAGGACCAGTCGGAAGAAGTGGTCCGCTCCAAGGTGTTGGAGGCGCATCGCATTCTTATGGGCTTGAACGAGTCCAACCGCGAAGCCTTCCACGACCTGGTCAGCGCGCTCGAACACCACTGAAGACCGGCTTCTGCAACCCACGGCGGGGCGCTCAGGCGCCCCGCCGTGTATTCAGACTTGGCCGGCAAGCAGCGCTTCCAGTTTTTCCTGGTCACGGGCGAACAGGCGAATGCCCTCGGCGAGCTTCTCCGTGGCCATGGCGTCCTCGTTGAGGGCCCAGCGGAACTGGCCTTCCCCGAGTGTCTGCCGTGCCTCGGCCGGCTTGCCGCCGCTCAGTTTGCACTCCAGCGGGCTCTGGTCATCGGCCAGTTGCTGCAGCAGCTCGGGGCTGATGGTCAGGCGGTCGCAGCCGGCCAGCTGTTCGATCTGGCCGAGGTTGCGGAAGCTGGCGCCCATCACCACGGTGGAGTAGCCGTTGGCCTTGTAGTAGTTGTAGATGCGCGTGACCGACTGTACGCCGGGGTCCTCGGCGCCGACGAAGTCGCGGCCCTCGGTCTTCTTGTACCAGTCGTAGATGCGCCCCACGAACGGCGAGATCAAAAACACCCCGGCGTCGGCGCAGGCCTGGGCCTGGGCGAAGGCGAACAGCAGGGTGAGGTTGCACTGGATGCCGGTCTTTTCCAGCTGTTCGGCGGCCCGAATGCCCTCCCAGGTCGAGGCGATCTTGATCAGCACTCGCTCGCGGCCGATGCCGGCCTGCTCGTACAGCTCGATCAAGCGCTCGGCGCGGCGCAGGGTGGCCTGGGTGTCGAACGACAGGCGCGCGTCCACTTCGGTGGAGATGCGCCCGGGTACCACCTTGAGAATCTCCTGGCCGACCGCTACGGCGAAGTGGTCGCAGGCCAGGCCGAGGTCGCCATTGCTGACTGCGACGGCGCCGCGCAGCAACTCGGCGTAGCGCGGCATGCCCGCGGCCTTGAGCAGCAGGGAGGGGTTGGTGGTGGCGTCGACCGGCTTCAGCCGGGCGATGGCGTCGAGGTCGCCGGTGTCGGCGACTACGGTGGTGAACTGCTTGAGTTGATCCAGCTTGGAGGTCATGGCGCAGCCTTGTCGTTGCAGATGCCACGACCTTACCCGAGCCGCCGGAGCGGCTCAACGGCGGCTAGTGGCCTTGCAGCAATTGCGCGGCCTGATCGAACAGCGCCAGGGGCTCGGCGGTCTTGTGAATATCCACCGACAACAGCTGGCGAAAGCGTCGGGCGCCCTTGAAACCCTGGGCCAGACCAAGCATATGGCGGGTGACGTGATGCATGCTGCCACCCTCGGCCAGGTGTGCGGCGATATAACCGCGCATCGACTGCATGGCCTCGAAGCGGCTGAGCATGGGGGCGTCGGAGCCGAATAGCTGTCGATCGACCTGTGCCAGCAGATAGGGGTTGTGATAGGCCTCGCGGCCGAGCATCACGCCATCGAAGGTCTGCAGGTGTTGCTGGCACGCTTCCAGGGTCTTGATGCCGCCGTTGAGGATGATCTCCAGGTCCGGAAAGTCGCGCTTGATCTGCGCCGCCACCTCGTAGCGCAGCGGCGGTACCTCGCGATTCTCCTTGGGCGACAGGCCGCTCAGGATGGCGATACGCGCGTGTACGGTGAAGCTCTGGCAGCCGGCCTCGCAGATCTGGCCGACAAAGTCGCGCAGCTCGGCGTAGCTGTCGCGCCCGTCGATGCCGATACGGTGCTTGACCGTTACCGGAATGCTCACCGCCTCGCGCATGGCTCTGACGCACTCGGCAACCAGGGTCGGATGGGCCATCAGGCAGGCGCCGATCATGTTGTTCTGTACCCGGTCGCTGGGGCAGCCGACGTTCAGATTGACCTCGTCGTAACCGGCCGCCTCGGCCAGCTTGGCGCAGGCAGCCAGCTCAGCCGGCACACTGCCGCCCAGTTGCAGAGCCAGGGGGTACTCGGCCTCGTCGTGGCGCAGGAAACGAGCACTGTCGCCGTGCAGCAGCGCCCCAGTGGTGACCATCTCGGTGTAGAGCAGGGTGTGTGCAGACAGTTGGCGTAGGAAGAAACGACAGTGGCGGTCGGTCCAGTCCATCATGGGAGCTACAGAAAAACGCCTAGATAAATTCCCTTTAAAATCAGTAACTTGAGAGTGCGAATTTTCCACAAAAACCCCAGAAATCTGTCGTGAGTGAACACGGAGTGTACACGCGGTGCGTGTTCAGTGTAGATTCAGTGTACGTCCCAGCGAACATGGAGTGAACACGAATGGCTTCAGTCAAGCAGATACCCAGCGGAAAATGGCGGGCGCTGATCAGGAAGGCTGGCTTCAAGCCCATGAGTGCAACATTTACACGTAAGACCGACGCAAAAAAATGGGCAGCCGCCCAAGAGCTAAAGCTTGAGTCAATTCGATACAGTGGCAAGGCAGCCCCGCCAGCTGGCTCAACATTCTCTGACTTCATCCGTAAGTACACGGAAGAGGTTGGGGCAGTAAGCCCTTTCCTTAAAAATAAGGCAGCATGCCTGAAAAGACTGAGTGAAGAGTTTGAAGGCGTGCTGATGTCTGATATGACAGAGATGCGGATTGGTCAGTTCGTAGACAAGCGATCACGTGACAGAAATGAAGCCGGTGAGATTATTTCTGGCGTCACAATTGCTGGTGATCTGTCATACATCGGCGTGGTTTTAAGCTGGGCCAAAGATGTCAAGCACTACGATATTGATGAAACAATTGCAAAAAAAGTACGGGCCGGACTGAAAAAGAGGGGGTTTGACACAAGGAGTGAAGAGAGGGAGCGGGAGATTACAAGAGAGGAACTTGAGAAGATTTTTTCTGAGTACGAGAAAAAGGCCGGAAGGCAAGTAATCCCAATGAGGGACATTATCCTTTTCGCACTGCACTCAGCTATGCGGCAAGATGAAATTTGTCGGATAAGAATTGAGGACTTCAAAAGGGATGCGAAGACTGTATTGATTCGCGATAGAAAGCATCCAGAAAAAAAGAAGGGCAATCACCAGACTGTTCCGCTTTTCGAGGGGGCCATGTTGCTTGCAGAAAAATACGCTGGGGACAGAAAGACAGGGAAGATCTTTAATTACAACAGCAAGTCTGTATCTGCGTCTTTTACGAGGATCTGCAAGAAATGCCACATTGAAGATCTGCATTTTCACGACTTGCGTCACACTGCCATTGGAATTCTTTTTGAGCGAGGGCTGCAAATCCAGGAAGTCGCGGTTGTTTCTGGGCACAGCGACTGGAAGATGCTTAAGCGCTACACGCATATTGATGCAGAAGATGTGCATGCCGCCTTTGAAAAGCGCGAGTCAAGGCGGCGAAATCGTCAAGCATTGATGGAATATCTCAATATCTCATCAAATTGATCGGTAAATGGCTTCTCTGCCGCGTTCCTTTTTGAGTGATTTCATGAAGTCCTTAACGTCAGAAACCTCATAAAAGTACGCATTCCCGAAGCGAATATGGGCTGGCCCATTACCCCTTTTGCGCCAGTCCTCTACCGTTTTCGATGTTGCCTTGGTAAGCGATACGACCATTTCCTCAGTCATAAAGCCCATTTCTTGCGCAATGCGACGGCGCTCTTGTTCAACTTGGTCAATTAAAACTAGATCAATGGCTGTACTCATCTCTTATTACTCGACTTCGTGCAACGTCTCTCACAGTGCGCTGCAACGTGGTCAATAATATCGAATCATAAACGGCTGTCTACAACTTTTTTGCACTCGACTATTGACAACTTGTCAATACGCAGGGTCGCAACCGAGCGCCAGAGTATAGAAAACGCATACCCTGAAAAGCCCGCTTATTAATTGATTTTTTGCCAATAAATATTTTTCGCAGGCAAAGAAAAAGCCCCGCCGGCAAATGTGAGAGAACCGAGCGGGGCTTAAAACAACAAGAGATGAATGGTCGGAAAGGTGATTAACCAACCACATCTTTATAATAGCATAACACCATCACTAATGTGCAAAATTATTCACTTTTTAATTGCTTGTTTGAGCGCAAAACCAGTGGTTTTTGGGGCCAAATCTGCTCTTGTTTGCGCGCCTATTGGGTTGAGACTTAGTGCGGAAGGCCGCCTGGATACTGGCGAAAAAGCCCCGGAGTGCGGGGCTGATGGGGTTGCGGGATTGTGGGGCGGTTACTCGATGTAGATGTTGCCGATCTCGTTCTGATCCGGGTATCCGTTGGTGCCAGCTCTACGCTTGATCCTGGTGTTAAGAACTTTTCCTGCAAGCTTATTGATGTCTTGCAGGTCATTAATTTCCTGGCATATGGCAATGCTTGCGCGCCCAAGCATTTCTTTGCTTACCCTGATTGCTGACTCGCTGTAGCCTTCACCGAAAAGTGTGTGCCAGATCAGGGCTCCAGCGTGCGGCCCTGACACGATTTTTCCGCTCAATTTTGCCGATTCCTTGCCGTTTTTTGAGTTGCGTTCGGCCTTGTAGATCTCGACTGCCGCGTCATGCTGCGGTACAGCGCCACGGTTTTCACCCCGGCAGCTGACGATTTTGAAGTCAGATTTGGTCTTTCGCCGCAACCAATTGATGTGGGATTTGACGAAAGCACGGCAGGATCTGAGTGATGCCTGAGCTTGGGTTTCGCCTGGTCTCGGTTTGTTTCTGGAGTATTGAGGATCTGCGAAGTAGCCAAAGCCAGGCGTGTTCTGATCGTGTTCGAGAAGGCGTTGAGCGATCTGCTCTTCTGTAGAGCCCCGGAACATGGCGCCGAGAAGGCGGTTGAGTTCGTAAGAGCGACCCATTGCGCCAGCGGCTGTGCCTCCGGTCTTGCGGGGCTTTGATGGCTGTGAGTAGTCGAAATCCTGGCCGTAGGTGCTCTGGCGCATCTTGAGGTCGAGCACGTCAGCTGCGTGGCCTGGATTGTAGAAGCTGATGCTGCCGTTGATGCGGTCAGGGTGCACAGTGAAAGTGAAGTAGCAGCGCGACACTTCGTTCTTCCAGCAGCGATCTAGGACTTTCGAGAATCTGCCGTCGAGAAACTCATCAAACTCTTCGACAAGGGCGGACATGAGGAATGGGTATTCCTCAGGGTACGCGGGCTGGTTGAAGGGGATTAGTAGACGGAAGCGGGGGCATTCAGGGGTGTTTGAGTAGCTTGTGTAAACAGCGTGCTCGTAGCCCATATCCATAGCCACGTCCTCGATCTCTTCCAGGGTAATGATGTCGTCAGTAGGCTTCTGGTCTATATCGAAGACCGCGATGCTAATGGTCTTAACATTTTCAGCAGTGCGCTCAAGAGCACGGAAGCTGCTGGGAATGAAGGTTTTGCCGTCCTTGTTTTCGCTGACCCTGCGATCTGCCAAGACATCTTCGAAGAAGTCTTTGAAAGAAGGGGCTTCGCGGTTTATGACCTGGTTTGTTCTTGCTGAATACTGAGTTGCATATTGAATCTTCATCTCTTATCACCTTTTTATTATTGTCAGTCTCTCGCTGACATTTCTATTATCACTATGAGATATCATCCATGCAATACGCTGATCTATTGACACTTGGTTAATAACGGGTATGAAAGTGTATATTCGGTGGTCTATATGTGGGTAATCGGTGTATGACAAGCGTATGAGCAGTGGTTGAAAATATTTTTATGGTGTTTCGACTTGTGGCGACTGTTCGCTGTTAGCAAGCTTTGCTAGTTAAGAGTTTTTCAAAACCAGTAGAACTCGCCAGCCAGGGCCTGGATGTATACCCAAACCAATGCATTGCGTCCACGGGCTACACTCGCATTTACCTCTATAAATAAGAATAGATAGAGGGCTGATAGGTGGCTTACGAGCTAGACTGAATTGCATAGCATGGCGCGTGCCCTGTGCTGTGCCCGGCAGTGGATTTTTTCTGGTTTTTCGAAACTCGCATGTAATGCAGCTTGATTGGTAAGTGCCGATTTTTTTATCTACACTGATCAAGCACTTGTCATACACCGATTACCCACATATAGACCACCGAATATACACTTTCATACCCGTTATTAACCAAGTGTCAATAGATAATGGTATTGATAACTCAAAGGATCATTGCAATACTGTATTTGCAGTCGTGAGAGACTGTAATAACAAAAGAGATGAAGTCCATGTTCGCTATCAATACTGAAATCGAAAGCTACACGACAATAGAAGCTGATGACGTTTTAGCTAAAGCCAAAGAGCTACGAGCTGACTACCCGGCATCTAAAAGAATAATAGGCATTAAAGCTGGCGTCACAGAAGCTATCGAAGCCGCATATAAAACAGCATCCGGCATCGCTGACACAGACGGCACTGTCATCACTGACTCTATCTACAAGATGAGCAAAATTGACGTAGCCATAATGATCGCCAGCAACGATCACACTGACCGCGCAATGCACAAGGCCGCCTACGAGCTTGCCAGGGATGCTTTTCTCACTGGTGATATCGTCGGCAAGTCAGAAATGCTTGCACTGGCCTCTGGCCGCTCTCCTGCTGAGTGCCAGTACCTTATCGAGCGCAAGCTTGAGCGCATGAATGCCGAGCTCTATCGCAGAACCCAGCGCGTCTCTTCCATCTACGAAGACGCTTACACGGTCGTCCCCGAAAGCGCTCAGGAAATCGCTCAACACATCTGCTCAACAGCCGGCAAATTCCTCCTCAACTTGCCCACTGGCTATGGCAAGACCAGCGAGATCATCGAGCCCCTGGTTCGCGAAGCCCTGTCATGCGGTGAGAAAGTCCTGATCATCAGTCACCGTCGCTCTATCAATGCCACGCTCTGCACTGGCATCGCTGGCATGGTTAGTTACGACGAGTGTACCTCCCCGGACATCATCCGCAAGGCCAGGGCGCTGAAGATCGTCGTCAACTCCCTCTCGGCAGCGAAGTTCAAAGACTTCATCGAGAGCGCCGACACAGTGATCATTGACGAAGCCAGCCAAGTCATCAGCCACGTTCTCGGCGGAGAGGTGAAGGCCCGCGAAGCCGTCTGGAATGCCCTGAATTTTGTTGTCAAAAACGCGCCCACCGTCGTTATGGCCGACGCTGATATCAATGCCAGGTGTGTTGAAATGATCGGTTGGGATCACACGCTGTACAGCATCAAACGCGATCACAGCGATATTACCGTGAAGACCGGGGATCTCGATCATGTGCGCGGCCTAGTGATCGAGGCTACCTCTGGCGGCGAAAACGTGTTGGTCTCTTGCGATGGCGCTAAGGCTGCCAAGGCCCTTGCTGCCGCGATCAAGAAGCGCACTGGTGTGGAAGCCCTGGTGATCACTTCTGAGAGCGCAAAATGGGAGGCCCAAGCTGCCTTTATCGCAGACCCAAACAGCACCTCTCACCAAGTCGTCATCTACAGCCCAGTAATTACTTCCGCGCTGTCGATCACGTCCGCTCACTTCACCCGCCACTTCGGTCTGTTCAGTGGCCAGGTAGTGCCATCAGACTGCATTCAGATGCTCCGCAGAGACCGCACGGCGCGTGAATTCATCGTGGGCATGAAAGCTCCTGAGTACAGCAAGCAAGAGCAGCTGGAGGCCCTTGAGACGCGCTCTGATGCCCCTACAACCCGCGCTGCTATCGAAGCCGCAAACATCGATGAAAACCTCAAAGCGACGCTGATTGAAGCTCTGGACTTTGACATCAAACCATCGGCGTTCGAGATGACCCGCCGCGAGCACATGAGCGACGAAGCCTGGTTGCGCGATCACATTCAGAACTCACTACCAGCCACGATGCTTGCTCAGGGCTTCAAAGTCGAAGTACTGGTACACAACGATGAGATGGCCAGGCTCGGCTTTGTCGCAGACAGTCAAGGTCGTAAGACCGTCAATGCCAGCACCGCCAGTAAGGTACTGGCAAGCAAGAAGGCAGGCACTGATCAAGTCGCCAGAGTTGCTGACGCCGGCTCAGAAAGCGAGCAGGAATACTTCGAGGTTATCCGCGCACGTGCCGAAGAAGTCATTGGCCGCACCATTGATGATTCCGACGCGGCGGTGTGGAAGAAAGGCGAGGGCACGATCACACGCTTCCGCAAGCTCATGAAGCCCGCCTGCGACACACCAGAGGGCAAGGTCTACGCCATGATCAAAGACGCCGTAGAGCGCATGCTGAAGGACGTAAAAATCAAGCTTGATGCAGATGGCAATGTACCCGCAGAGACACTGGAAAGGCTGTGGAAGTCTGAGCAAAGCACGCAACTCTTCGACAGGCTCAATGAGATCCGACTTGAAGTGATCCGTCAGGGCCTGAGCATTGGCAAAGCCAGCACACCCGTCGCGAAGCAAGCCGCGATCACTAAGATCATGAGCCAGATGGGTTTGAAGACAAAGAAAGTTAACGGGGGCAAATCGGGGTACTACTACATCATCAAGAAAGAGAGCTTTGAGCAAATGATGAAGTATGTGGTGTAAGTGATGATGGGGCAGGGAAGCCCCGTTATTGGAATTAGGGGGTGTGGGGGGTTGTGGCATGCAATATCCAAAGTTGTTCGAAACTGTAAAAGTTTGAAATATACCCCTAAATAACAACTTGGCTAGTTTACTTGTCAATGGATGATTGCAATAATAAACACATGAGCTAGAGAGAAGCTCCAAACAATAAGAGAGAATAAAAATGATTAGGCCGAAGTTCGTAAAGCAAGAGTTAGAAATTTTAGATGGTTATCCAGAGCTTAAAGCAGAAAAGCAGCGACTTAGAGAGATGTATATCAATAACATTGAGTCCATGCCGACAGAAGCCTATATAAAAGCAGCTACAGAGCTTAATGAAAGACTAAAGGGAATCGGTGCGCCATCAGTAGGCCTTGCGCTTAAGTGGTAGTAAATCCCTAGCATGTAAGGCCTGGCGGTAAAGGAGCCTGACCAGTAAAAAAACGGAGGATCCAAAACAACAAAAAAAGAGATCTCCATGTCTACCAATCCACCAAAAATTTCGCTGATCGATTTATGCTTAACCGGCCCAGTAGCTGACTTACTTAAGAAAAAAGACGGCTACAAAGAAATCGATCACTCGTTACTCAAGTCGCTATGCGCAGAGATCCTCGATTACCAGTCAAAAATTGACTGGAATGCTTACAACGCAGTGATGATTGGTACTTCATTGCCAGAAGATACACCAGGCTTTCAGAAGGCCCGCGATCTCCCTCCATACCCACGTCCATTCGCAAGTTGGTTAGAACTTTCCGAGCAATATTTTGGAGGGTTATCTGACCTTGAACGCGAACCCGAAGACTACAAGATCCCGTACATAGTTGAGCACAAGTACAAGCCAGATAATATCTGCTCTGAAAACGACCGCATTATCTTTGAAATCAAGGGTGTCATCCGAACCCTAGAAGAGGCCGGGAAGTACAAGCAAGTTGCAAAACAATGGAATGTGCACTTTGTTTTCGTTCTGCAATGTCGCGACATCATCTGCCCATGGACTAACTACATTCGGAAAGATGGGTCGAAAATGACCCTAGAAGAATGGTGCACAAAGCAGGGGTTTGATTACTGCTATGCAGGGGAGACAGAGCAATTTAGGAAGTCTGAGCGTTTCCTCAAGCTGATTAAAACCGTTGGCAAGGGGCTACCAACACTTAAAGAGGAGTTAAAGCGAAAACAAAATAGCTAATCGCATCGTGATATACTGATTAAAGCAATACAAATAATAATAAGAAGAACGCCATGCGCAAAGTTCTCGGGATCGATCCAGGCCTCTCCGGGGGCCTTTCAATTATCGACGAGCAATTAAATCTCATCGCTTGTTATCACATGCCGACAGTGAAAACTGATGACGGCAAGTCTCGCGTTTGTCCAAAAACACTTAACTCCATCCTTAAAGATCATCAAATTGACCTTACTGTTGTCGAGAAGGTCGGCGCTCGCCCAGGACAAGGCGTTGTATCCATGTTCAATTTCGGTGACAGCTTTGGCGTAGCAAGAGCCATTGCTGAGATTAATTGCAGACAAATTATCTACGCAAGACCGCAAGAATGGCGTGGATATCAGATGCTTTCGGGACTTTCTAAGGAGCAGATTGCTGAAATAGCTTACGAGGTTTTTCAGGCCGAAGAAATTTATGGGCGCAAGAATAAGTCTGGGAACCGTGCTGTAAAAGACGGCATCTCAGACTCTCTTATGATCGCAAAGTACGGCATCAGGTTTTTGGAGTAACTGATGGCCGTTAGAGCGCTAACCAGTAAGGTTATATCTGATCTTGAGAAATATATCTCGCAAACAACAAGCATAAAGATCGCTTGCGGTTGTGCAGGCATTCCATCGTCCACTTTTTTCTATTGGCAGAAAATAGCCAAAGAACTGGAGGATATGGAAATCCCTGAAGAGGAATTGACGAAAGATGAGGCGCTACTACTAGAGTTCTTGGAGCGCGTTGACATTGCTAAAGCCAAGTCCTGCAAGCCTGCAATAGACGCTGTTATGAAGGCCATTAAGCAAGGTGATGCAAACGCAGCGGCGAGATTACTATCTAGGCGCATGCCGGAGGAGTTTGGTGACTGGAATCGCAAGGAAGTAACGATTAAGCACGAAGGGGTTGAGGATAATACAACTGGTATTGCTCTGACATCAGCGCTTTCAGATGACTCAGATATCGAGAAAATCGCAATAGAACAACAAGAGCAAGCATTAAAGCTAGCCAAATCGGAGTCAGAAGGTGGCTCTAAATGATCAAACAACAGCTTAAAACCGACTGCGGAATTGCAACGCTAGCTAACTTTCTTGGCGCTGATTATGACTATGCGCTCTCGGTTTATGGTGAGAATCGTGCCTTTTCTGGCGTGACGATACAGGAAACTGCCAGCATTCTTTTTAGCCATGGCTTAATCACTACATACATCCCGCTATCTGGGTTCAGTGAAGCTTGCGGAATCTCAATCCAAGCCCAAAACCCAGAAATCCTTGAGCGCCTTGGGCGTCCAGCAATTGTTCAGGTCATGAACAGGCATGGTGTTATCCATCAGGTTTTTTTTGACGGCAAACTTATCCATGACCCAAGTACAAACGTCACATCCACAATGTTTGTTGCTGATTACGAGTGCGTTGTTGATTGCCTAATTTTGCTATCAAAAGAAGGATTTGACATCAAATCAGGGGTCGAGAATGGCCGCTGAAATTGCACAGATTGCTGAAATACGTAGGCGCAGATCCCGAACGGCTCGAAATGTGGTGTGGCAACCAACGCGCAGCAAGACTGGCGGGCTTTCTAGTCAAGAACTCTTCTTAGCAGTTGGGCAACCGAACAGCCTGGTTCATGAAGTTCTTTTTCATGGTACTCGCGGCAACGGCAAAAGCGTCTGCTTGCTCATGGGGTTCGGTCAGCATGTTGGCAAGGGCTGGGGGCAATACTGGCGTGGTGTGATTATTCGTCGCCAGTGCTCGGCACTAAATGACCTGATCAATGAGTCGCACAAGCTATTTCCTAGGATATTTCCTGGCGCTAAATACAATATTTCCAAGCGCGAATGGACGTTTCCTACAGGCGAAGTATTGATTTTTCAGTTCATTGAAAAGCCGCAGCAGTACGAAGCCAAGTTTCACGGGCAGCAATATACATACATCGGCTTCGATGAACTTACAACCTGGGCTACTGACGAGATATACGAAAAGCTCTTGTCGACACTAAGAACTGCGTACCAGCCTACAAAGCGACAGCCCCTAATGCCACCAAAGCAAGTAAGGGCCATGACTAACCCATGGGGTATCGGGAAGGCATGGGTAAAAGAGCGCTTTATTGATGGCAAACGAAACGGGCAAATAGAATCGACCGTTAAAACCCTAAAGGACAATGACGGCAACGACGTTCAGGTTGAGTGGAAAAGGCTTGCTATCTTCGGAACTATCTTTGAGAACTCATATGTAGATATCGGCTACAAAGCCTGGCTGATGAGTATTTCAGATCCGGTTGTTCGAGAAAGCTGGCTTTACGGGAATTGGGAAGTTGTAGATGACACTGCCATGTTTGCCAAGGTTTGGGATAGAGACGTACTCCTAATGGAGCCTTTTGTAATACCAGCTAACTGGCATGTTTCTAGGTCTTTTGACTGGGGGTCATCGACACCGTTCTGTTGCCTCTGGACGGCAGAAGCAAACGGTGAAACGGTCATGATAAACGGTAAGCCATTCTGCCCACCAAAAGGAAGCTTGATTGTTGTCGGAGAGGATTACGGAACGCCTCTAACGCCGGATGGCAAACAAGTTAAGAGAAACCTTGGCCTTGAAATGTCTGCCAGTAAAGTTGGATTCAGGCTTAAAGAAAGAGAGATGAAATTACAGAATCAGATACTTAAAAATCACCCAAAGGTTTCACCGGGGCCAGCAGATAATCAAATATATAACGGCGCTAGAGTTGATAATGGCACAGCTCCCACTTTGGGGAAGGATCTAGCATCTAGCGGAATAACGTTCGTAACGTCAGACAAGTCAAGCGGCTCTCGTGTAACAAGCGCACAGATAATGTATGACAGACTTCAGTCAACGATTGACCAGAATCCCGAAAGGCCGCACATATATTTCTTTACTAATTGCCGGTTCTTAATTAGGACTTTGCCAGAGCTTTACCGGGATGAGGATGAGCCAGATTCTGTTAAAAAGGGTGGTGATGACCACGCCTGGGACGCCCTTGCTTATCGCCTTACCTGGAAGCGTCCTACTTCTAGCGTGAAAGCCGGTGTTTTCTAAAGCTGTTTGACAACAAATATGTTTGAGCGCAAACAGAATATGGGCATTAAAGTTTCTATTTAAGTCCGATTCTGTGCCAGCGCAGGCATTATAATAACTAATAAGCCACTAAAAATAATAATAAAGGCACGTCATGGCAGTACAAGATCGTTCAAAAAAGATGACTCAGTTGTACCAAGATCGGGAGATGATCAGGGCAATTAGGGGCGGAACTAAGACAATGCGGGAGGCTGGTGAGAAGTATTTGCCCAGAGAGGCTAAAGAAAATCCTACTTCGTACAAAAGGCGTATTGCCAGGTCTACTTTCGCTAACTTCATGCGTGAAACTATCGAAAGCCACACCGCCAAGCCACATGCCAAGCCATACGTTTTCACGTCAGCGAAGAACCAGGAGCTGGCCGACGATTATTTGAAGCGATCTGACAGCAAGGGCACTTCGGCTGTTCAAGTCGGTGCTAATGCCGTCGAGGATGCGTGTTGGAACGGAACAAGCTTGATTCTTGTTGATGCCCCTGAGTCTGGCGGGCGGCCTTATTTCTACAATCTCAGCATGGATTCGGTTCTTGATTACGATCTGGACGAAGACGGATTGCTTACTTACTTCCGTATTGCAGAAAAAATCACAGTGCGAGATGGCGAGTTTGATGTCAAAGAGCTGGGGCGTGTAAGGGTTTTTAAGCGTGAGAAAGAGGTGGTTACATGGGATTTATGGGAAGAAAGTGACGGCGGAAAGTACAGTTCTGTAACGGCAGGCAATAAGTTTCCACTTGATTTCATCCCGGTGTTTGCTGTGCATGCTGGGCCTGTGGCACCGGGTGAGTTCTTTGCCGATCCGCCGCTGATGAATTTGGCATACCTGAATGTCCAGCATTGGCAAGAGAGTAGCGACCAGTCTCATATCCTGCACGTCGCAAAAGTACCTCTCCTGTTTGGAACAGGGATTCCGGAAGATGATGAAATTGCAATTGGATCTGAGTACGCAATCATAGCTCCGCCAGGAAGTGACCTTAAGTGGGTCGAGATTTCAGGGGCTTCGATTAATGCGGGTCGTCAGTCAATCGTCGATCTTGAGTCGAAGATGATGCGTGCGGGGCTTGAGATGTTGCAGAACGGAGGGGCTACAGAAACGGCGACTGGTAGGGCCTTAAGGGCAGGTGAAAACAACAACAAAGTTGCTCAGATCGCCAGCAATTTAGAGGCGGCACTAGAGAAAACCATGTTCACAATCGGCAAATTCAATATGATTTCCGAGCCAGATTTTGCGGTTTCTGTGCATAAAGACTATGGAATTAACGCGTCTACCGAAGAGATTTCGGCCCTGGTTCAAGCAAGGACACTGGGTGATTTGAGCCAGGAAGACTTCTTGAATGAGCTGAAAAGGCGCTCGATTCTTCGCCCTGAGTTCAATATCGAGGACAACAGGGATAGGATATCGGCGGAGATGGTTTAGTAAGAGTTTTTCAAAACCAGAAAAACCCAAACCAACGGGCCCAGCGGGCCCGTTTTACATTCCCAGGTCACTCTCTAACTGTAGTTCTGCATACATGCGCAGATGAGCTTTGCTCGGATCTTGAATGTAAAGCTTTGCCAGGCCATCGATCATGAATTTAGTCAGCTTTCTTGAGCGCATAATCGCAATATCAAGGCCGTCATATGTGTCAATAATGAAGCGACCAGGCTCAATGTTTTGCTCAACTAGATCCATTTTGCTGATGTTAAATTCGCGCATATATTCTTCGGCAATAGCCATTTTTGTTTCAGGATCGCGTATATTCATTTCATATTCACCCTAGAATTAAGCTCCAACAATAGAAAACGGGCCCAGCGGGCCCGTCTTTCATTACGCCAGGAAACTCTTATCTAAGAACAGTTCCGCAACTTCCCGGCTCGGATTCTTTGTGTAAGACTCCATAGCGGCTTTAAGAATCTCTTGTTTCAGCGTCTCCACGAAGCCAGCTGGAAACATAATGCGATAGTTATGAGCCCCAATCCCGGTTGAAACTTTCTTAAACCGTGCCAGCTTCATTACGCGGCCAACGTTTTTTGAACTCAAACCCAGCTGTTCGCGGGCATTACCACGGCCTTCAATCTTGACGTCAGCCAGGGCTTCTGAGGTTTTGATGATCAGGCTATTAAGGGTGTCTTCGCCGAGGGCTTTGCGGGCAGTGTTGAAGATGTTGTTAGTAGTAGAGTTAAACATAGTGGTCACCTTTTCTTGTTGTTAGAGTGTTTCTCAACTCTTATGTATAGATTAACTATCATCCTTGGAGTTGTAAATATAGACAGGTGACTAGTTTTGGGTATGTTTTAAACTTTTACAGTTTCGAACAACAAGGGCTGGTGGGTATTGGGCTTTGGTTCTTCTGGCTTTGTGAAACTCGGTTTGATTCCAATAAAAAAGCCCCGCGAGGGGCTTACATTCCAAGATCTTTCATGAGTTCCGCTTTTGCGTACTTTCTCAAGTGATCTTTTTCAGGGTTGTGTAAGTATATCTCCCCAAGCTTAGCTCTAAGATCGTTCTCAGTGATGCCAGTATTAATAATATCCATAAATACTCCTATCTCAGAGTCAACATCATCAGCAAGATCTTTTATTCCCAAATCAGATAAAAGGGTCTCTGCTTGTTGTGTTAATACTTCCTTGTGTTCCAGATATTTTTCTAGGTGTTTTTTGCTGGGGTTATTTATGTATTCTTTAGCTAACGGGTCAACTAACACGTATTCGAAGCGCAGGAATCTACGTGGCTCCGGAAACTCTAATCCAGGGAATAGGCTAATAAAGTCATCGCAAGCCTGTACGAAGAAAGAGAAATATTCGTCTTGTTCCAGAGCGAATGGTTCGGACATTTGCGTCGCTGCGTTATATATTGCACCGACACTATCACTGGCTTTTACGTACTCATAAATATATTTAATTGGGTTTGTTTCGTTTGTCGACAAAGGGATACCTAGATCCATATTAAAACTCACTTGTTGTTATTGTTATGTTCTTATTATCTCAATGAGCCCTAATTCAAACAATCCTCAAACCCCGAACATACCCAAAACTAGTTTGCCGTCAAATATTGCCCAGCAATCTGTCGTCTGCTATCGTTCTTGAGCTACAGTTTTGCGCTCAAATCTAAAATGCAGGTCAGTCACATGACTCAAGATTCGAAAGAAAAGACCATTAAAGAAAACATGGCAAAGCTCAGAGAACAGGGCTATCCGCTCATCCGCGATATCAAAGCCGAGAATGCCGTTGAAATAATGAAAGATATTCTGGAGCGCAAAAAGCGTGACAGACAAAGCAATTGATATCATCGATTACATGCGCTCTCTGCCAGATTCAATGAAGACAGAAGAGGTTTGCTGGCATGCCCTGCGCCAAAACTGGTATGCGCTGCGTCATATTCCGCACAATTTGCAGACAAAAGAGATGCAGATCTACGCGCTAAAGCAGAGTCCTGATGCCTTGTTTTGCATCAATGGAGAGCTATGGGATGAGCTTATTGAGGCTATGGGAGCTGTGGGTTAGCTCTCCGGCAGTGGCCCAATGGAACGGATGAAGCCGGTGTTGTCGTAGATGTCCAGGCTGTCGCCGTTGATCTCGTAGCTAATGCCCAGTGGGTCGTTCTTCATCAGTCTGTCGCCGCGACGGAGCAGTGGGAATTCAGTACGATAGCCGCCGTGAGCAATCCAGACCAGTTTGTAGGTGTCGCCATTGCGCTCAATAGCCGTTGTGGAGCCACCTGCCTTGTCGACCCAGGAGCCAACAATTCCCTGCTTGTCGATGCGCTTCTGCGCTGAAAATGCATGGCTACTGATAAAGCTACACGCCATGACAGCCAAAATAGCCGCAAGGGTAGCTAAAATTAGCTTGGTGCTGACTAGCATTCAATTCTCCAGAGGTATTAGAAGTAGCGATTTCTGCGCTAGATATTGAGATCGTCTTCTAATTTTGAGCGCAAATAGACGGCGTATTCCTGGCGTTCTGGGTTTTGCAGATAGATGTCGGCTAATACATCGCGAAACTCAGCGAAAGTCTGCTTATCATGAGTGTTGTGATACCCGAATTCTTTAATGAAATCGAAGTAGGCACGGATATTAATCTCCCCGTAATCCGCAAAATATTTCTTCTTTTTTTTGGAGTTGTGCCTGTGCTCAATTGTAAATAGCAGGAACTTTGCTTCATCGGAGTTCAGTGCCCTAGTCATCTCAACTGCCCCCTTTTCCCGCGAATTAGCACGGCATTAATACGTTTTCCGTGCTGAATCGTCTCTGTAATGTCCTGTTTTTGCTCTGTCGTGAGATACCATCCATGGTTATTTAAGTCAGACTCAAGCTGATATTGGCCATTAAAATCTTCCGGGTTCTTCACCTGCACGACCTGGATTTGCTGCAATTCGTGCACGGCATCGAAGCCATTCTCATAGCCTTCTACAACGATTTCCGTATCTTTGGGTAGCAAAAGAAGGGCATTGATCAGATCCTGGACGGTCATAGGCCAAGCTCCGAAGCCAATAAATTCTCAGTGTATTTCTCTCTCAGATCGATGCGCCGGCTTCGTTTAATAACTGCTCGCATGTACATCAAGGCATTACCGAAGCTGATAAAAGAATAGTAGGGCTCGTCATCTGGAACTTGAAAGCTGATCTTGATATCGTCGTGCGTCACTTTAACTGTCAGCAAGTGAATTTCTGCGCTGATTAAGGTCTCAAGATAGTCGTCCAGCAGCTCGCACATGTAGTCGATCTTGTATCTGACTTCATGGCTCTGGCGTTTGCGCTCAAAGCTAAAAAGGTCTGTTGGTACTAAACTCATAGCTCAAGATCTCTTTCAAGTTTCATGCGCAGAAACACCTGCAAATGGGTCTTTTCCGGGTACTTCTCTAGATGCCTGCAAAGCTCGTCAATTGCATCATTGATTCGCATTCTTTTGTCGAATCTCTCGACGCCAAATTCAATAAGCATTGCGTGAATAATATCTAGAAAAAGCTCTGGAATTTCGCGCTCTGGCAGATACCCGCGTGAAACACACATGCATAGCTCAACGAATTCCAGCTCATTTACAACCGCTGGGTGTCTCATAAGCCCAAATCCCCCTCCAGCTGTTCTCGCAGATACTTGGCCAGGTGCTTTTTCTCTGGGTTTCGTAGATATTCAGCGGCCATTTCCTCTCGAATAACGTCTTCTAGTGACAGATCTTCGGACACAAACAGCAAGCTTTGGGCTCTTTTGCTGCCAAACTCCAGCTCGTATTCGAAGTAGAGCGTCAGATAATCAGGCATGGTTTGGCTCATAACTTTGACTCAGAATCAGCTCAAGCGGCAGATCGATCAGCATGGTTTCGAAGTCTTTGAGCCATGTCCTTGTCGGGTTTTGCCAGTAGATTTCGCACACTTTCAGCGTGAGGATTGCTTCAAGCTCTGGGGATTTGAGCGCAAATCTCTTTGCCTCGTACTCGTTTTTGACGCCATGAAAGGGGGAGTGCAGGTTCAGTATTTCGAGGATTGAGAGTCCTGATTCTCGGCGTGCTGCGCTGATGATCATGTGTCTGCGCGCATAAACAACGGCTTCGCGGTGCTGCATGAGCTGCTGAAATTTATCGTGCATGTCAGATCTCCAGGTCGTCGCGCAAGCGCTGATGGAGGTACTTGCGCAGATGCTCTTTGCTCGTGTCTTGCAGATAGATTTCGGTCAGGCCATTGATTACGTCAGCATACGATTCACAAGCATGCAGATCGCCGCCATGACATATGAACTCCTCACAAGCAATGATCTCCTTGACGAGCTTCCGTGACGGCAATCCAACAAAAAACAGCTTCTTGAACAGCGGAAAGTTCGTCTCAGCATTTAGGTCATCAAGCCCCTTGTGCTTGCCGTCGCTCAGAAACCTGATGTGATGCATGCCATTAACCCCAGAGTTGTTCGAATCCGACCGGCGTTTTTTTTACACGCCCATGTCTCTTTCGAGCTTCAGGCGCATGACACTGGCCAAGTGCGCCTTGCTGGGATCTTCAAGATACTTTGCGCTCAAAGCCTCAAGCATCTCGTCAATCTCCAGCTGCTCTTGAGAGTTAAAGTCATGCTCAACCATGCCAAATTCGATCAGGTATGCATCTAAAACGACTGCAAAATACTCTGGAAACCCGCCGACTTTGAGGTCATTTGCGCGCTGAAAGACGTACATTGTGAAGTCGCAAGACTCAATGGTTTTCCGCCAGTGCCTTTCGCTGAACTTTTTCATGTCATAAACCAAGATCATTTGTTAGCAAAAAGCGCTTGTCTTCGACGCTTGCTTTGTCGCGTGTGAGGCGTTTTCGGGCTGCCTGCATGCCGAGAATTAGAGCCTTCTGGGTCGTTACTTCGATTGTGCCGCCTGGGTAATGAATAATGAGTGTGTATTCATCACGGCTTCTTTCGAGAGTGAAGTCCTGAATCTCGTAGTCGTCGTGCTTTTCTTGGAGCACTTCTGATACATAGTCGTCGAAATACCTGGCAGCTTTACGCACCCTGGCCTCTGCTTTTTCGCCGGCAAAGTGCAGAAAGAGCAGCGCACGATGTGTCCATTTCAATGCATTGATCCCCGAAAGCGGCGTTAATGACACTTTTTGAATGCGTTATGGATCAAATGGAAAGCTTGTTGGCCAGGCTTTGGACGTAGTACTGGCGCAGATTCTCTTGAGATCTGTCGCGTAGGTATGCGTCAGAAAGCCTGTCTGTGAGCGTTTTTATGAGAAGAATGGACTCTTCATGGCTCATAAAAAACCTGATGTTCTTGCCGCCATACCTTCGCTGGCTACGGAATTTGCCGTGCATTGGCTCATCCGCTGGGAGCGCATAGAAGTGATATATATCTAGGTCGTTATCTAAAAAATCAGGTTCGCTAGTGACGTGCGCAATGATGCCCGAAAGCACGTTGGCGCCAAGAACCAAACTAGCGACTTTCAGAATGGCCTGAATTTCGTCGTATCTGTAATCGATAGTCACGGGGAGGGTGTCCGCTTCGTGTACGGACTAACACATTGTATGGCATCTCTTGTCCGTGTCTAGCCCCTTTTGATGTCAAATCCTGTCGCAGGAACGGCGCTTATGATGTCGATCTTGCGATAAGAAATGGCCTTTATGATGTGGCTTATAAAAAATAACTTGCATTGAAAACGAGATTCAATATATTCGAAATCCTCAAAACAAAGGAGCGTCACTATGTCCCGTCTTGCTGAATTCCGTGCACTCGAAGCTCAGATCGCTGAAGAGCTGGCTCGTCTTGATGCCATGAAGGCTGATGAAAAGCTCAAGGCCGAGATGGATTTTGAGCGCAAACTTATCGGGCTCATGGCCGCTTACGACAAGAGTCTGCGCGATATCATCATGATTCTTGATCCTCACGTTGGCCGCTCCAGCGCGAAAAGCGACGAGGGGAAGGGTAATCGCAAGGCCCGTGCGGTCAAGATCTACGAGCACCCGGACACGAAAGAGCGCATCGAGACCAAAGGTGGCAACCACAAGACCCTGAAGGCATGGAAAGATGAGCACGGCAGCGAGATGGTCGAAAGCTGGCGTATCCAGTAAAATCGCGGGCTTTCATGGCCTGGCCGGGGTGCAGAGCCCTGGCCGGGATGGCTTGCGTTGAGGGGTTTTGGGCGTGAACGATCTTCAAAAAGCGGCGATGAAGCGCCTGGAAAAAGGCCTTAACGTTGCCGGGTACACAATCGATACGAGTAAAGCCACCGGAACCCTAGTGCCGGTTTGGCTGTACAGCTGCTCAATCCGGGGCGAATTCATTAAGCAGCGTGCGTCTTTTCAGCTCACGCTAGACTCTTTTAGAAGCATCGTTGAGCGCGAAGATGTGCTCACAAAGGATCTCGGCGATGAAGAGTATGAGTCGCTACAGATGTTCTTTGCGATGTACGACAAAGAGCGCAGTAGTGTTACTGAAGAAATTGCACAGGCCGCGTCGCTTTTCCTGACGCGCTTTGCTGTCTCTCAAGAGCTGTATGAGATCGACAGTGGCTATGACATGAATGCTGGCCTGCATTTCATTGTCGTTGACGAAGTGACGGAAGATGGGTATCTCGGGATTAGCGGGTTTGCTGTTGCTGAACACCCGCAAATTCTCACTAACGATGAAGTTATTGAAGCTGTTGAGTATTACGTAGAAAACCGTTGATACCATGGCGAAATACTCACAAGACCCGGCGCGTGCCAGGTTTTTTATGCTCCGCACAAGCTGCGCTGCATGCGAGTTTCGAAAAACCAGGAGAAGGGCAGCCCTTGCCTATGATCCTTTCTCTCTCTCTCTTCTTATTTTACTAAGGGTGTGAGTCTAGCCTGTGCGAGTGTAGCCCGTGGACAAGACTGCGATTCTCGGTTATCCAGGCATGCATCTTGGCCATGGAGGTTCTTCTGGCTTTGAAAAACTCTTAATCAGCGCAGCTAGCTAACCCAATATCTCCTCTAGCTTTACAACTCCCGCTATTCAGTTATACAGCAACTTCATTAGTTGACCGTGCAACATCTCTATTCTTACAATAGAAACATAACAATAATAATAAACGGTGCAACATGAAACACATCTATATTGACAGCTTGTCAATTGAAACTGCCACTGCGTGCGGCTTGTACTTAGTCGGCGGTTTTGACTCAGAAAAGAACCATCTTCCAGCGCTCCCAATCTTCCGGCCCGGCAAAAAAGAGCGGCTCTATGACGTCTGCGCACTAGCTGAAGCTGGCTGCTATGACTCTCGCAGATGCGTCGAAAACCTAATTATCCAAGAACTCTTCAAAGCTGACGAAGTAATCATTGGCCATACCCACTATCACTTCAACATCAAGTCTTTCACGTCTCAACGTGCCCTCGACTACCTCGTTTACGAAGTTCTGGCACAGGTAAACGAAGACTAACCAAAATCCACAACCTGTAAATACAAATAAATCGAAGTCCACCTAAAACTAACTCTGCGTCAATATTTACTACTCAATGGATCATGTTTATTCTGTAATTAAGAGTCGAGAGAAGCTCTAACAACAAGAATAAAGGTGATCACAATGAGTACAAAATTGATTGTCGCAGAGATAGTCAAAGCCTTCAAAGACCAGCGTCCCGCAGACATCTTCAACACGTTCCACGAGCTTGATTGCTTCGAGCAGGTACATGCCCAGGCAAGCGTCCTGAATGCCCTGTCTAAGCTCGAAATGCACGAAGCAAAGCGCAGCAAGGCCATGGAGCTCTCACAGCCCCAGATCGACTGCTACAAAGCCCTGGCGGCTTGCTTTGGTGCCAAAGTCGTGCTCTTCGAAATCGCTGAGTATCCAGTGCTCGGCAATGAGGAAGTTATTAAGAAGCTTCTGATACACGTCACCCGTGAAGACCTGGATCTTGTTGTTGATAGGTTTTTTCAGCTGGTAATGATGGGGAATTATGGACTGGCACGTTTGCTGTATCGCTGGATTGAGCGTGTTGATAAGAGTTCAGATGTTAACTTCGGCACTCTGTTTAACTACATCGCGAAGCTCGACGACAAAGACCGGCTGAAGATAGTTCTGTTTTCGCAGTTCATGTAAAAAGTCAACTAAATTCCCCCAAATCGATTTTCAGCTGTTATATACTGTACATATAACAACAAAAACAAAGAAATCCTTGGGGGATTTAATGCAACACGCTAATGCTTTTATTGCTCTCCGCGCTTATGGAGACGAAGAAAACCCTGAGTCTGGGACTCAAAGCACTTCGATCACTGACACTCCTGAATTCCAAGAAGCCCTTAAAAGCCATCTTGCCCAGGCTCTGGAACGCGAAACTTCCGGCCTGAAAAACAAGCTTTCAGAAGTACTCGGGGAAAAGAAAAAGACTCAAGAGCAGCTTAATGCCATTCTCTCGCAGGCAGAAGATGAGCAAGATCAAGCAGCTCTGAAAGCCGGCAAGCTTGATATGCAGGCGCTTCTCGACAAGAAGATCGCGGCACGTGATAAGGCATGGGAAGAGCGCTACAACGAATTAGCTGCTGCGAAAGAAGAATCTGATAAGGCCATTGCCGGTGAGCGCAGCAAGCTAAAGAGCTTCCAGATTAAGCAGTTTGTTATCAATGAAGCACTTAAAAATGAGTTCTTCCATCACACCGCCGTAGAAGATCTGGCTGCAATGGCCTCTGGCGTGTGGGACTTGACGGATTCCGGTGATTTAGTAGCTCGCGATAAAGATGGCAATATTGCTCTGGGCAAAACCGGGCGTGCACTGACTGCAAAAGAATGGATTGAGGATCTGCAAAAGACTCGTCCACACTATTTCAAAATCATGGCCGGAACAGGAAGTAAACCAGGCGCTTCTGGCTCTATCACAATGACTCGTGCCGCATGGCAGGCCGAAGTTGCTAAGTCCACGCCAGCTCAAGTCCAAGAGTTATTTAGCAAAAAGGCCAAGGGTGAAATTGTTGTAGGCTGATTAACAGATAAGAAAACCCAACGGGGATGGGTAAATCCCCACTTAAAGTTGTCAGGGACAACACCCAGTGACTCTGTGAGTCCTGAATTGCGACAAATACCAATAATAACAATAATAAATAGGTAGTAAAACATGACTCACAATCATAATTTGGTTGTAATGACTGCATTTGGTAATGATCTTGATGCTTTAGTTAATGACGAATACATGCCGCTTTTGATTCAGCGACTGCGTAATGGCGCGACGCTAGCAAAGCACATTAAGCTGGATACAGAAGATGCGGCATTTGAGAAGGGTGAAACCCTTCGCGTTGTAAAGCCCGCTACTGTTGATGAGGCGCGTGAGCACGGCGAAGCATCAGTAGCAACTGACATGGTAGTTGAGAAGGTCGATGTCACCCTGGATCACCACTTGTACGTCGAAGTAAAAGTTACCGACAGGGAAATCGCAAAAACCCGTCCAGGGGCCCTGCCAAGTGCCCTTGAGGCCGCAGCCGACAAACTGGCGGAAGCCTTCAATAGCAAAGTTTACCAGTGTGCAAAAGCGGTATCTGGATATTCTGGAGTTCTGGATTCTCAGAATGAGCGTGGTAAAAAGTCGCTTATTCTTGCTAAGAAAGCCCTGAACGTTAAGAAAGTAAACCCAGACCGTGTGATGATTGTTAGTCCGGAAACTGAAAGCGATTATCTGACCACATTCACCAGTGGCAACGATCAAAAAGCCGAGGTCGAGGGCCATGTTGGTCGCAGAATGGGCTTTGATATCTATTCTGACAATCAGTGTGAAGATCACATTGCGGGAACCGCAAGTCTTGATGACTCTATTGTTACTGCAATTGACGTTACTACTGGTTCAACCGTGATTGTATTGAGCGGGGCTACAGATGGAGCAACTCTGGTTGTGGGCGACATCATCACTATCGGCAAAGAGTCATACTCAGTCTCGGAAAGCGTGACCTTCACTGGTGGTACTGCCGCAGTGACTCTATTTGATACTATTCGTGCCGATGTTCAAGCCGGGGCACAAGTAGCTGTTTCCGGTGATCATCGCGGTGATATTGCATTTACTCAGGATGCATTCCTTGGCGTATTCCGCAAGCTTGTTCCTCCGCTGAATGCACTAGGAGTAACCATTGGTGAAATTACCGACCCAGTGCTCGGTATTCCGATGCGTATGCTTAGCTGGTACAACCCATCGACAGAAAGCACTCACGTGAAGCTCGAAATTCTGTTCGGTGTGAAGGCAATCTGCCCAGAGCGTGCCATCCGCGTCGGCGGTCACTAAGAAATCGGGGCCTCCGGGCCCCTTTTTCCCCTCCTAATTCTTCGATTCGAGAATAAAAAGATGTCTGGAATCAGCGTTTCTAGAACAAACGATGGCGAAGCCTTGCCGATTGTGAGCCCAGGAGCTCGCATTGGCGGTGGCAATCTGGCCGATAACACAACTGTTTTGGTATCAAATCCAGTCCAGGGCACAGCTATTTATCTGTTCTGCAAGTCTGTAATTCACGTAGGCGAGGGCACTGTTAGCGCAGATTCGGCCCCGATTGATGCGCGTGGCGGTGTCTATTTGGATGTAAATCGCAACAAATCCATTGCCGTAAAGCTGCTCGACGGTGAGCCAGCTGCGGAAGTTTGGATGCACGAAGTCAGATGAACCTTGTCGGGCGCTTCCTGCTTTCGAGCACGGTCTATCACCTGCGGGCCGTCGCCTCCGTTCCAGGCCAGCCTGGCGTGGATTTGGGGCATGAAGTGATCGTGAATCCTGACGGCTCGATCACGGTCGGCGGTGAAGCGCCTGCGGGCAGTGAGATTGTAGTTACATGGCCTGACAGCGGCGTAGTTGAAGTGATCGTCGACGAGACGGGCAGCTGGTCTGAGACCTCTCCACCTGGGCAGCCTGTCGGTGAAGTTATTGTCTCGATTACCTGGAACTTTGTGCAGTTTGCTGATGGGGCTTTTGAGCAGTTCGATGATGGTAGTTTTGTAGTGCCGGAATTGAATCTGATTACTAGCGCAATATTGCTGGATGACGGCGGCTTCGAAATAACAGATAGCGGCGAATATATTTACTTTGAGTTTGAATAATAATTATGAACAATAAAACCCCGTCACAGCTGGATGATTTTACCGGCGACAAATCAATGTATTTGCATGTTCAGAAGCCTGGAAAATCAGAGCGCATCTCTATTGATTATTTAACAAAAGACGCAATTAAGACTGGTGATATTGCACTGAAAATTACCGGAGATTATCCAGATTATTTGAAGTGCGACGGCCTTCATTACGAAACAAGTGCGCATTCAGATATTGCAAATAAGCTGAATGGGCCTGGTTTTGGATCTATAATTACGAATCTAAATCTAAATTCTGAGAACAGATTCGGTGATTTTAAATTCAAGGATGTTAAGAGACTTGGTAGTGTTGTTGTTGCAATAAGTGAGATAGGTGACGTATCTATATATAGAAACGGATTACTTGTGCCGCATTTTATAATGATGGCATCAAAGATTTTCAAGGGAAAGTTTGGAATCTATATTGAAACAATTTTTGGGGAGCTTTACAGTATAGGTGCGTCTGAGCTGATTGTGCAGCGACAATCAAATGGAAAGATTGTCGGAGTTGTGCACTCTGAAAGTGTTGGACTTGACATCATTTTCACTAAAGATGGCACTACAATTTATGCAGATACTGTAGCTGAAGACGACACTAATGCAGTAAGTTTTGGCTCAGTTACTGTAGATATTAACTCTGATTTTAAAGTGATTTCCGGAGCGGGATATGTGTATGTGAAGATGACCAGTTCTGAAAGTGAAGGAATATATCAAATTGTAATCTATCCTGATCATTTCGACACGATTTTTATCAAATCTGTCACGGCTGCTGCGTGGTCTATTTTTGCCGGCGCATCAAGCTACTATATGTATGAAGACGGTGTTCTTAAGAGCTCAGAATGGGGTAACTTTGATTTTCTAGCGTTCCCTAATCCTGCAATTTCTATTACAGATATCGTGTATGTAGATAACTTTCTATGCATAAAGCAAGACCCAGGCACTCCGTTCTTGTTCTCATTTGACGCAGGGTCGACATGGTCAGACAGTCCCGTAATGACATCATACGCTGCGATTGATGCCGACAAAAAAGGTGTTGTTCTCGCCGGGGATTATGGAAGTACGGGATCAATTTACAATAAGTCCGGCTCAATTCAGGAAAATTCGTTTACATACGTCAGCGATGTTCTATTCAATACCCCCAAAATTGACTCAAAGTATGAGTACTTTGACTACTACATAAAGAGATAAAAGATGCGCGCATATTACGATACAAACACAATGCATGTAATCTGCTTCTCTGAGTCTGTCGATGACGGTGATTACGTAGAAGTAGTAGACACTAGCGCAGTAATCAAGAACTTAAATGCAGGCATGATTCCGACAATAAAAGACGGGGAATTGTTCTTTATTTCAGACCGTGCATCGCTATACAAGCGCGTCAGAGAGCGCAGGTCGCTACTACTTGAAGAAGCTGATGCGTACAGAAACAAGCTTTTTGACCAGTCGCTTTTGAACGGCGTGGAACCGGCAGAAGAAGATATTATTGCAGTTGCCGCGTACAGACAGCAACTAAGAGATATCGTTGAAACAAACACCCCCGAAAATATAGTTTGGCCAAAAAAGCCGTGGCAAATTAAGTGATAAAATAACAAAAAGCCAATAACGAGAATAAGAAATGGCAATCAACGGCAAGAAAATTTACGAACAACCTTCGTGGAATGGCGATAAAAGCATGGTCATTCACGCCCAAAAGCCCGGCACTTCCGAAGCCATTTCAGTACAAAACATCCTCGATTTAGTAGCTGATTTGATACCAAATACAACCGGCGACATCGTTCTGCGTCCCGATGGTGTTTACGAAGATGCTGTTGATATGAGCTTGCCGCTCGATCCGGACATGTATCCTGAGCTAGCTGGGATTTATGGCGAAAAGGCTGGCGGGCTAGGTGTTGTTAGTGCTGTACAGATGCCTTCCGCTTTGACGTCGGTTACAAGGATCTTGCGCATGGGTGATGAGTACCTTGCTGAGAGCCTGGACGGCAAGATCCAGTATTTTTCGACCGGTTTTTCTTACGTTTTTGACTCAGGATTGCCGCGTACCGGGGATTATTTCTTCTGCATTTACAAGAGCAAACGGTGCTTTTATGCGCTCGTTTTAGATGGCACTAACGTCAAAGTCATGGCTATGGCTGGTGGGGCTGTGGTTGATACGGGCATTGTGTTTGCTCAGTCTGCTTTCCCGTCTTACATAGCTTCCGCTCCTTTGGCTTTCTTTGTTGAGTCAATGTCTGGCTTCGATATCTTCATGACCAGGGGCGATTCGTTCTTAAAGCAGAAGATTGATGCTGTTTCTCATGCTGGATCTCCGCTGAATTTCACCGGCTTTTGGGTTGAGTCTGGCGCGGAAATGATTAGATCTGTTGCAGGAAATGGGTCTAGGGCGTTCGTTTGTGGTGCAGATAGTGATTATACGAACGGGATTTTTGAGCTAAAAGTTAACGAATATGGCGCAGTATATCCTGAGTTAGTAATTCAAGATGGGTCGTTCTATTCGCTTGCAGCTAATTCTTTTCAGGTAATGGCGTACAAAGTTTCTTCGTCAGACGCCTTCGTCATTAATCTTGCCGGCACTGCTTATGAAGCATTTACGTCTGCCCCGGTCGGCGGCTACATGCCATCAGAAATTGTAGATCTTGAGATGAACGACTCTGGTGTTGTTTTGAGCGACAAAGGAGCCATGATCTCTTTCGACTCCGTTAATTTTGTTAAATATGACAGCGAAGCTGGCACTACTGTCAGTGATTTTGCTACTTCGCTAGATGATGATGGGATTACTGTAGAGAAGAGCGCTGGGTATGTAGATATTTCATTTAATACCACGGTCGATCTTCCGCAGATTAGTGCGCCAAATGGGCTGAAATATTTCATTAAGACCCGATAACTGCACTAAATTCAAGTGTTATACTAATAGAAATAGCGCCCAGAAGAGGCGTAATGACTAATAATAAGAACAAGAAATGTCACCAGCTCATCAAAATATTCAAGACTTTACAGTCGAAGCAATCAAATCAGCCCCGCCTGTAACTGTTTCAGCAGCTATGTTGATGGGTATTTCAGTACAAGACTGGGCTGTAATTCTGACCGTCATTTACCTTGTTCTCCAGATTTTCTTTCTTTTGAAGCGCGAATTGACCGCTAAGAAAAAGAAGGAGAAGGAGAGCGGGGATGCTACGTAAACAACTCGCTGCCGCTTCCATTACTGCCGCAATCGCTGTTGCCACTCCAGTAATCATGTACTTCGAGGGCAATAAGCCCAGTGCATATCTAGATCCCATTGGCATTCCTACTGTCTGCTACGGGCATACAAAAACAGCGAAACTTGGTCAAAAAAAGACCGATGCCGAGTGCAAGTTGCTTCTCGATGAAGACCTGGTGTCGGTACTTTCAGAAATTGATAGTCTGGTTAAAGTCGAATTACCGGCTGAACGAAGAGCAGCCCTCGTGTCATTCGTCTACAACGTCGGGTCTGCGAGGTTTGCTAAGTCAACCATGCTTCGCAAGCTCAATGCCGGAGACACTGCTGGGTCGTGCGAAGAACTAAGTCGATGGGTTTACGCTGACGGCAAGCAATGGCCTGGACTCGTTAAGCGCCGTGCTGAAGAGCGTCGGTTGTGCGAGATCGGCCTATGAACAAGTACCTGGTCGCCGTTATTGCCGGGCTCTGCGCTGTGCTGCTCGTGTTTGCGCTCAAATCGAAAATAGAGCGGCTTGAGAACGAGCTGGATCTGGCCCAGGAAAAGGCAGCAGAGCTTGAGTTTCTGGCGCAGAAAACGGGCGAAAAGCTGGCTGCCCGCGACGAAATTGATAAGAAATATGCGCAGGAATTGAGCGATGCGAGAGAAGAAATTGAGGGTTTGCGGGCTGATGTTGCTGCTGGCAATAAGCGGTTGCGCGTCAAAGCAGTCTGTCCAGTTGCAGTGCCAAGCTCCACCAGCGCCGCCAGCGTGGATGATGCAGTCGGAGCCGAGCTCGATCCAGTTGCTAGATCGGATTATTTCGCCCTCAGAGAGCGAGTAGTAGTCACAGAGCAGCGCCTGGCAGGGTTGCAGGATTACGTCAAAAACGTCTGCCTTGAGGGGCGTTTCTGATGTTTAAAGTCGACGTAACACGCCCCAAGGACTGGAAAAAGCGGCAGAAGAAGAGCCCGGTCAATGCCCAGATCAAGCACCAGATCCAGCTGCGTGGGCAGTACACCAGGATTGCACGGCAGGCCACTCAGTATCTGAAAGACATGCGCGGCGCAGTGAAAGAGCTGCTTGATGAAGCTGTTGATGCCCAGAACTGGAGGTCTGCTAACAGCCTGGCGCGCACGATGGGGAATATTGACCGCCAGGTGCGTGATCAGTACGCGGCCATGGGGCTTGAGATTACTGATGAGCTGGCAGACCTAGCGAAGTACGAGATCGATCGGGTTCTACCCCGTTAACACGGACACTTTCGAGTAAGCTCACACCGAGCTGAAGGAGTGTTCATGAAGCGCAAGAAATACAGTCCTGAATTCAAGCGGGAAGCCATCGAGTTGGTTCGTCGTTCAGGGGCGAGCTGTCGACAAGTGGCCCTAGAGATTGGTGTGGCTCCGAACCTGCTCACGCGCTGGATTCGAGAGGCGCAGCCAGGCACAGAAAAGGCCTTTCCCGGCACAGGTAGCCCGCGAGATGAGGAGCTGGCCCACCTCAAGCGTGAGTTGGCCCGAGTGACCAAGGAACGTGATTTTTTAAGAGACGCGGCAGCGTACTTTGCCAAGGAGTCATCGAGCGGTACACGGTGATCCAGCGCTGCCGCAACGAGTACCCGGTACGACTGATGTGCCGTTGCTTGAAGGTTTCTGCCAGTGGCTATTACGCCTGGCAGGATCGCGATCCAAGCCCACGTGCTCAAGAGAATGCGCGTCTGGTGAGGCGCATTCGGGAGATTCACGAAGACAGCCGTGGTGTTATCGGCGCGCCGCGGATGCACGAGGATCTGCTCGACGAGGGCGAAACCGTCAGCCTGAACCGCGTTGCTCGCCTGATGGCAGCTGAGCGAATTCAAGGCTGGCCACGCCGGAAGAAGCGTGGCTTTGGAAGAGTCGCCAGCGGCCGTCCAGCAGGCGTGAAAAACCTGCTGGAGCGCGACTTCACCGCGCAGGAACCGGAGCGCAAGTGGGTCACGGACATCACGGAAATAGCCACACTGGAAGGCAAGCTCTTCCTATGCGTGGTGCTCGACTTGTACAGCAAGCTGGTGATCGGCTGGTCGATGCATCACCGCCAGGATCGGCAGATGGTGATTCGAGCGGTGGAGATGGCGATCTGGCAGCGCCAGGGTGACTGGTCGGTGATCCTGCATTCGGATCGCGGTAGTCAATTTACCAGTGCTGACTACCAGCGCTTCCTGAATCGCAACACGCTGGTCTGCAGCATGAGTGCCGTCGGGCATTGCGGCGACAACGCTGCCTGTGAAGGCTTCTTCGGTCAGCTCAAGCGTGAGCGCGTTGTCCATCAGTCGTATCGAACTCGTGATGAAGCACGGGCGGATCTATTCGACTACATCGAGCGGTTTCATAACCCACGAATGCGTCGTAGAGTCGCCCGGCAAGATCTGAAGTTTTCAGCCCTTTTCAAACCGTCCGTGGAAATGGGGTAGAACCCATCATGCCAGTAGCGCGTTCGGTGGCACGCTGAGCTCGAATGACATAGATGAGAAGACGATTTACAGCTTAGTAACCGACGACCCGTTCGATGGCAAGCTCATGGGGGAGTGGCTCACTGAGCAGCAGGTCGGTACTCAGACACGCATCAAGCAAACGATACGCCTTGGCATCATCAATGGCCTGACGAATCAAGAGATCGTGAAGGCCGTGCTGGGCGACGGAGAGCTGTCTTACAGGGTCGATGGGCCTTTCTCTAAAGCTCGTCGTCATGCCGAGGCCCTGGTACGAACAGCGGCAGCTCACGTCACTGCCAGAGCGGACATGGCGGCTTTCGAGAATACTGGGATTGAGAAGTACCGCATTTCTTCGATTCTAGATAGCCGGACAACGCCAGTGTGCGCAGCCCTGGATGGCAAGGTCTATTTCGTTAATGACCCAAAGCGGAAGGTGCCTCCGTTTCATGCCAACTGCCGGTCAACGATGATTGCTATTTTTGATGATGACGAACCTGGCATTGATCAGACGTTTGAGCAATGGCTTATAGATCAGCCAGAAGATGATCAGATTCAAGTGCTCGGCGTTGAACGGCATAAACTGTGGCTCAGCGGGATTGCGATTGATCGGTTCGTCGATCTAGATACTGCTGAATTAATACCGCTTTCAGAGCTGCGCAAGCAACTGAAAGCAAGCTGAACAAGTTAAGAGTTTCGAAGAGCCAGAAGAACCTCCGCTGACTTCATAACGGCAAATTCCTGATTTGTCCACGGGCTACGCTCTACACTAAAACCGCCGAATCCCCTTAGTAATAATAAGATAGGGATGGCATAGATAGCCGGGGTTGTTTTTCTGGCTTTGGAAAACTCTTATGTATGCAACGCTAGTAGATTTTGAAAAGGCATTTGGCGCAGATGACGTCGTTAATGATACTGACCGCATGACGCAGTGCTTGGAGCGCGCAACGCGACTTGTAGACACGTATGCCCGGTCTGCCGGTCTAACTACCCCCATGACTGACGTCAACGCCCTAGCTGATGTTAAAGGCCCGTGCCTGGATATTGCACGATACTTCGCCTGGAGCGACTCGAACAACGAGAAAATCAGGCAGCACTACGAAGACGCCATCAGCTTTCTCGAAAAAGTAGCCACTCGCAAGATCCTCCTGATCCCTACCGGAGCGCCAGTAGCCACAGGCGGATTCGCTAACATTCGCTTGATCCGGGGTTAATGCCATGCTCCCGATCTTAGCCCGCATGGCAGCCCGCGCAGCTTCTTCTGACGAAAAAAAGCAGATCGAGATGCAGATCGACACGCGCGATCTAAAGACGCTATCAGAGAAGATCAAGCGCCTAGGCCCAAACAACACTCACATTCGCAGTGGCCTGGAAAAAATCGGCACCAGATGGGTTGCTCGAATCAAGGCCAATTTTCGCAACGGCGTAGATCCGTATGGCAATAAATGGTCGCCAATTCACCATAGAAAAGGCCAGCCGCTTTTAGATACAGGACGACTCAGAAGCTCAATTAAGCACGACGTTCGTGGCATTGACATCTATTTAACTTCGCCATTGATCTACGCAGACACTCATAACAACGGCAGGGGCGCAATTAAAAAGCGTCGGTTCACCCCAGATAAACGCGGCCTGCCCAGAAAATGGCTTGATGAATATGAGACAATAATGTTAGAGCATGTGAGCAAGGCACTTCAATAATATGTCATTTACACAACAATTAGAATCAGTAAAAGAACTGATCGAATCCCTCCCGCAATCCCCAAAAGTCGAAATCTACAACGGCGCATTCACCGAAGACGTCCTAAAAACAATCAAAATCGACGGGCAAAGACCTCATATTTTGATCGGTTGCGGGGGTGGCCCTTTCACTCAGAATGCCCCAAAGCTCGAAGTTGAAGCCGCTTTTATTGCCCTGGTTATAGGCAAGGCAGACAAATCAGGGCAAGGTAATTCAAAAATTACTTCTGATTGCGCATATGATCTTGCAAAGAAAGTAAGTAAGTATCGCGGCAATCCTCAAATAAACACATCTCTGCCCGTGTTACAATCAATAGAAGAACTATCGTCAGGCATGACTAATGGCCTCAATTACAGCGTTTGGGCTGTGGATTGGACACAAAAAATGGTTCTCGTTTGAGCTCAAATAATACCTAGAACAATAATAATAAAAGGTAAACGCCATGGCTTTTGGTCAAAATTTTACAGATACAACTTACGGCTACATCGGAAACGGTGGTCTGCTCGTAGCGAAACTAGATGAAAATGATCGTCCCGAAGGTGGTTTTTTCAACCTCGGTCATCTTAGTTCGGCCTCTCTATCGCTTAGCTCCGAAAAAGTAGAGTTCCAGGATCTTGTTTACGGAACCAAGGGTGTTGCTAGATCCAGGGTTATTCGCAACACCGGGGAACTGACTCTTAATTTGCGTTCGTTCTCCCCGGAAGTTATGGAGCTTGCCCTTTTCGGCGAAGTAACTGATGACGTAGCTGAAGCCGGTGCAACGTACACGACTAAAGCTTACAAGGGTCGCAGCATTGTAGTTCCGGGTGTTATCTCAGCCGTAACATCAATTACTGCAAATTCAGAAGTGCTCGAAGAGGGTGTTGACTATGTTATCTCTGATGGCTCCATCGACTTCCTGAAGACAGGATCAATCGTTGATGGTGATAGTGTTACCGTTGTTTATGACAAAGCAGCTGTCCGTAGGATTGAAGGCCTTGTTAACTCCGGCGTAAACATCATGATCGTCTTTGACGGTAAGAACATTGAAGAAGGTGACACTCCAGTCAAAGTCACTTACTACAAAGTTTCTCTGTCACCAGCCGCAGCTCGACAGCTTATTGGCGCTGACTACGGCGAACAAGAAATCAAAGGAACCCTACTGGCTTCGAAGGCCGTGTCGGGCTCTGGCTTGTCAAAAATGTTTAAGGAAGAGCACGTCATCGCAGCTTAACTTGGCATTGACCATGAAGAAGGGGCCCACGCGGCCCCTCTTTCTTTTTGAGCTCAAACAAAATCTTCTCAAGATCCTCACGCATCTCTCTGCGCAGATCCTGGATCTCTTCTTCCGTTAGCTGCCAATGGCCTTCAGAAGGTTGTTCGAAAGCGACCGACATTATTTGACCCTCGGCACTTTATTGGTGAAGGCAAAGGTGCTGTATGAGACAAGCTGCATGATGATGGCATTAGTAATTTCTTCATCGTCACAGTCGATCCGCATCATCTCTTGCATTGCAAGCCTTTCTTTGTCTCCCAGCTCTCGCGGAAAGAGCGTGAACGCCAGACAATTGAAAACCGTATCAAGCAGATCTAGTTGATAGCCCGGTGTCCGCTCAGAAAAGAACATGTACTGCTCGACGACTTCATCCGGCATATCAACGCCAGCACTCCGGCAAATTTTGGCACTGGCGTAAACCAGGTACTCGTCCCGCTCTTGTTGCGTCATATCCAGCAGCGAAAGCATTTCCATTTTTTGCTCCGAAGTTTGAGCGCAAACATACACTTTACTCAGCCTTGGGGTAAAGTCAAGTGTTATAATGGCCATATAACAATAATAATAAAGGCAATGACATGTCCCTTCTTGATCTAGTTACGCCATCTAAAAAGGTGGTTATTACCCAAGCTTTCGGCGGCAAGCCGGAAGTGGCCATTGAGGTTTTCGGATTAACAACCGAGGACTTCATCTTTCTTGCTGAAAAATATCCACTAATTCTCGCCGAAATTTTCCTGCGCAATTCTAAAGCTGATAACGAAAAAGGTAGTGATGTTGGCTTTATTTTGAGTCAGGGAGCTGATTTTATTGCTGCAATTATCGGCTGCGGCTGTCAGGAAAGAGACGCGGCTGACTGGGTAAAGACCAAGCCAACCATTATTCAAGCAGAGCTTCTAACTGAGATACTGGCTCTAACTTTCCCAGAAGGTCTAAAAAAAAGCCTGCAAAAACTCGCCCCGACAATCGCACTGCTGCTCAGAAAATAGCGGACTACGAAGCCAAGCGGAAAAAAGAAGAGTCCGGTGAGGATATTACGGACTTTCTTGATGGGCTGGTTTTTATTTGTGAGTCACTAATAAGCTCCGGGCACAACACGGAATTTAGAAATCCGTACAAATATTCGCTCAAAAAGCTCTACAAATTATCCGCGATTCATCTCAAAAAAGACCGCCATTTAATGCTTGGCGAACTCATGACGCACCATATGAGTAGGGTTGCTTGCGCTACAGGGGATGCGAAAGAGCTTAAAAATCTCATCGAAACAATGTCAGAAGAAGAATAAAAATAATGGCAAACAATACTGTAATTAGCCTGGTACTTAGGGCGAAAGATGAGGCGTCAAATGTATTAACCGGCACGTTCGCTAAGTTGACGGCTATTTTTGCTGCGTTTGCCGGCTTTACTGGCATTAAAAATGCTCTAGAAGACTTAACCGAACTAGATAAAGTTACACAGAGACTTTCGCTGTCTACTGAAGAGTTTATGGCTGGTCAATATGCCGCCATGAAGCTTGCTGGGGTAAGTGCTGATGAATATGCCGACTCTCTAGCGGAAGTCCGCATTAAGCTAGAGGAGTGGTCGTCAATCCAGGCTGGCGGTGCCACTGACTTCTTCGAGATCATGAATGTTGACGTAAAAGATTTCATGAAGCTGAATCCTCAGGAACAGTTGTTAAAAATCGCTGAAACCATGAAAGACATGTCTGCTAGTGCGCAGTTTACTTTCTTGGATCAGATGGGGTCTGACGCAATGCGGAACCTGCTACCAGCTCTTAAAGATGGTGGTGCTGAATTCCGCAAAATGCTTGAACAAGCAAAACAGTACAACCTAGTTATTTCAAGCTTTGATGCGAAGGCCGTTCGCAGCTTAAACACCGAGTTTCAAACACTTGGACAGATTGCAGACTCTACATTCAAGAAAGCCTTCGCAAATATCGCCCCTGAACTTCAAGCTCTTGTTGAGATTGTTAAAGAACAAATGCTCGGCATGTCCGAAGGTGCTCAGGCTCCACTGAATTCAATTGGAGAGAAGTTCAGAAGCGTTATTAATGGCATGATCGACGGCGTAGACTTTCTTGCAAAGTTGAAAGACTCTTTCGATATTGCTTTTCACGGTATGAAATCGGTGGTTCTCCTGTTTGCTGAGGTATTTGTTACTGGCATGCAAACTATTGAGACCGGCACCAATGAAGTAATGAATGCCACTGAAAAAGTTCTCAGGAAGGCTTTTGCAGGATTCGTGCAGCTAATTAACAATGCCTTTATTAAGCCAATATCTAGCGCCTTGAAATTAGTTGGCGCAGGCGATCTTTCAAATCAGCTTAACCAGATATCAGATGCGGCAAATAATTATGCGATTGCACTAAACAAAAAAGGCCCCGCTTTTGAAGCTAGAAATTTGCAGCCGACAATTAATAAGCTCAGAGAGCTAAGGGAAGAATCAAATAACCTCGTAAAAGAAAATATCAATCTTGTTGTTAACGGAACATTCGACGCTGAAAGTCTCAAGAAAGACTACAACGAAAAAGTAACCAGCATCGAAAACGACCTGGCCATTAAAGTAAAAACAGAAGAACAAGAGAAGAAGAGGGATATCGCAAAGGGCGGTGACGCTAAATTCAATGCAGCTAACGCCGCCGCAGCAGCAGCCCAGGCAGCCTCTCAAGTCAAACTTCTTGCTGACCTGGCCAAGGCTGAGATCGAAGCAAAGATCAAGAACATTGAAAACAAGCGCGACTTGGATCTAGCTGGCCTCGAACAACGTGCGCGTGATGAAGGCCTGTCGGCCAATAAAATTGCGGACATGCGTTTAAAGCTTGAGCTCGACTCAGCACGTGAGATCAGCACACAGCGTAAGAAGCTGATCGACGAAGACATCAAGTCCCTCGAAGCCCAAATTGCAGCTCAAGGAAAAATCCTGGCCGTTGAGCTTAATGACGGCGCGAGGGGAGGTGCTCTTACTTCCATTAAAGACCTAGAGGCCGAGATCACCAGGAAGCGCATGGAACAGAAGCAGATCGGCGCTGACCTCGTTGCTCAATCAGCCATTCTCAAAGCCAACCGGGCCGCAGAACTTGGCAATCTGAAAGCACAGCTGGAGCAGATCAAGGAAGAGGCCGAGCTGGAGCTGCGTGTAATTCGTGGCGATTCTGTCGGCGTTGAGCTGGAAAAGCTCGACAAGCAGTGGAAAGACACCGTGCGCGACATGGAAGAAGTCGGCGTAGATTCCACGGCAGTAAAGGATCTTTTGAGCGCAAAGAAAGCCGAAATTGAGCTCAACGATATCGAAAGCCAGTTTGCTGCCCTCAAGAAAAAGCTCGAAACAAACAAGATTTCGCCGTTCGAATATCTCAAAGAAGTTGTGGAATTAGAGAAAAAAGGGACTGAAAAGACCACAGAAGTTGGCAATCCTGAGCGCGCAGATAAGTTCGCAGAGGCTGCAAAAGAAGCCAAAGCGGAGGTATTTGAACTCGAATCGATCATGGAAAAGGTCGGTGACTCTATGACTTCTGGCTTCGAAAATGCATTTTCTGAGCTAATTTCTGGCTCGAAATCGGCAAAAGAAGCCTTTTCAGATATGGCTCAGTCTGTGCTGATGGATATCGGCAAGATCATTGCGAAGCTCGTCATTCAGCTTGCATACCAGTCCATGATCTCTGCTCTTTCTGGAGGAAGCTCGTCAGCGGCAGGTGCGGGCAGCGGTGGCGGCTTGATGAGTAGTTTGTCCGGTCTGATCGGGAGCCTGCCAAAGTTTCATACCGGGGGCATTATCGGGCAGGGTGCTGACAACTACGGTTTGAGCCCGGATGAGGCGCTCATTGTCGCGAAGAAAGGCGAGGAAATGATCACTGAAAAAGATCCACGCCATCGCAAAAACGCAGGAAGCGGCAATGGTAATGGCGAATCTCCGAATATAACCATAATCAACAATCTTGATAATGACGCCATTGCTCACAGCGTGTTTGAACACCCTTCATACGAAACTAAATTTTTGAACACACTTAGAAGCAATGCGGAAGTAGTGAGATCGCTATGATAAGATAGAGATATAGTCAACCAATAAAAACAATAAATAATGACTGTCCATATCTCTACTTATTCTTCTGCTCAACTCTGGCTCTCGTATATAACTGCATACCTTTTGCCGTCAAATGGCTGGTTTGCAGTCAAAGATACTGAGTCAGAGAAGATCTTTCAGATCCCATTGGGCGGCAACATCGGCATGGCCTTGTCGGGCAGTGAGCTGCTACTGACGGCGTTCGAGCATCAAACCATGGGCCTGAATGTTGTCCAGCAGTCGCCCTTTTCCGGCTTGCCGGGATTGATGCTGCCTGCGGGCGCTGTGGACACCTGGACGATCATCAATGAGCGCCGGGTTATCTTTGTTTTGCGCTCAAATGGTGTCTATTACAGCGCGTACCTGGGACTGATCGAGGCGTTCGGCAGTGCCCGCACGTACTCGTTTCCGTGCTTCGTCGGCGGATCTTCGGGTGGGTCTGCGTTCCCGTATTTCGCTGGCGGTGCTCAGAAGTGCCCGAAAGTCTGCGTTCCTGATGGCACCTGGCAGGCTGTTGGGGGCGAATATGGGGCTGGCCTGAGCTCGTTCGCTAGCTTCGATTACAGCCGCAAGTGTGCGTATGTGTTCCCATTTGATGGCAAAAACAAGCGCATTGGTAGTGACCTAGATGGCGGAATTACGCTATTTCGGGCCTTGGTTGTGTCCGATAAATTCGATGGCTCTGTGCAGTTTCAGAACCCGAATATGTACTTCGATGGTGAGCCATACGCTGATGACGGGCAGTGGCTTGGGTATCTAGACGGGGTGTTTGCATGCCCTGCGGGGCTGGCTGCTGGTTCTGTCTTCACGATTGATGGTGCTCAGTACCTGGTCGTGAGGAATCTGGGCGTTGCCGGTGAGCTCTTCGCAGTGGGGCTCTCGTGATGAAAGTAGTGTCTTACAAGTACACGAGCGCTGAGGATCTGCTGTCGATTGTTCATAGACACCTTGGCCTGGCAGGCTGGACGGTTAACTACTTCGGTCAGATGGTGAACGGCGATCCGCGCCTTGGCAGGTACATGGCCGTGCAGAAAGCTGGGTGCTTTTTTACGCTGCGGGCATTCGATCTCTTCAATCCGTACGCTGAGAGCTACGCATACTCGACGGTTTTTGAGCAGCGTGGGATTGCTGTGAATGCCTGTGATGGTTACACCGCTGGTGTCGGGTATCTCTCACAACCAGGTTTCCGGCAAGCGCCACGGTGCTATGTCGAGACAAGCTTTGAAGGAACGTGCTACCTGAGTTATTCGGGCGATATTTTTATCATCTCGACTCAGTACGATGATGGACGTTTTTCGCACGTTATCTTTGGAAAATTGCCCGTTTTTGTCGCAGGAACAGGCGGCAATATCGTCAGCTCGACGCACGTTTATAACGCTAATGCTCTCTATCCGTTGCTTTATAATAATGCAGCTTGCTTCTGCTTGCGTGTAAATCATGCGCAGTTTAATGGGTGGGACACCGGTTCAAGAACGCTTTCTTCGCTTGCATATCCGACAGTTAATGGAGTGCCAACATACCTTTCAACTTCAAATCAGTACGGCGGACTAGGCACACATACTCGCGGGAAGATATTGGATTGCGGGTTTCCTGGTCTAATTCCGGTTAATTTCTTCACTCTTTTTAGCTCAAATTACTCTCCTTTTGCGCAGATTCCAGGACTGTTCTTTGTGCCACTTGACTATGTTTCTGCGGCAAGTGAGCTAGTGATCGGACGTAGCAAGTTTTTTGTTATCCCTCTTTACAAGAAAGGGTCGTGGCTGGAGGCAACTACCGGCATCCAAAACCTGGGTATCGCGGTACTTAAAGATGAATAAAATTGCTGGTGGCTTTGCTGATATTTACAAGAACAATGTCTTCGTTGATGTTGTGTCTGATCATTACGTGCCGGATGGACAAAAGATTGAGTTCTCGGTCTGGCATACTTTCGCCAGCAAAAAGACGTTGAGTGATGTTCAGTTGTTGAATGCTGAGGGGCTGGACGGTTTTGATGGCGTGGAATTTGGGATTAGAGAACCTAAATTTTTACGAGTTTTTCAAAGCCAGAAAAACCTTGCTACTGGTGTGCAGGTGACAGTTGCTGGATCTGTAGTAGCGGCTATTTCTGACTTCGAAGTGATGAAGCTTGTGGACAACCGGATTGACTGGTCTGTAAGTCCATCAATTCGAGTGCAGTACATGACAGAAGTAATCGAAGCATTTGATGGCACTGAGCAGCGCATTGCACTGAGAGACAAGCCGCGCGTCACGGCTGAGTTTCAATATTCGTTGTTCGACACTGACCGATATATTTTTGATAACGAGATCATTAGTCAGCGTGGCAGAGTGCTGATTCCGCTATGGCCCATGCAATCAAAGTGTGTAGTTTCAAATGACGGCGTAACGCTAGAGAAGGGCAATGAGTTTCTGTCTGCTTGCGAGTTTATGCTAATCACTAGCGGAGTAGAGTCAGAGATCGTATCGATTGAGGCCCGCCAGGGCCTGGCTTTCAGTTGTGATCTTCTGGTTTTGAAAAACTCATTAGAAGAACTAACCGCTATCCCCGTATTCCCAGCATCCCTCTCGAACGAAAACACCTCAAAAATAGCCTCGAATTTTTATGAGACCAGGACTCTTTCCTTCGATATTGACCCTGAATCAATCGATTTCCAGTTGCCGGATGAAACACAATTCACGCACATAGATGATCGTGTGGAATGGGATGATGATCTACAGGAATATAATTATGGTAATGATAAGCCTGTTTTAACTATCAGATATGATAGATCTGCTGATATTACTGCGAATTATGCACTACTAAGGGCGTCATTCGATCCAGGTTTTGGCCTGAAACACGATCATGAAAGAACGTCTGGTGCCTACAGAACTTTCAATTTCGAGTACAGATTTTTCTCAGAAGAAGAACGCCAGCAGCTCGTTGACTTCGCAAAGATTACAAAAGGTGCGCAGCGGGAGTTTTATTGCGAAGCTCCATATTTTGGTTATGAAGTTATCTCGGCTAATGGCAAGGCAATCATAATCAAGGAATCAAAACTTACGCTAAATACCGGCACTTCCGCCCCGGCAATCTCACTCTCTCTGTATAATGGAGATAAGATTTACAGAAAGATCGACAGCGTTACAAATAACACTGACGGCACGCAAACCCTGAATCTCCTCGAAGACATTCAGTCACTAACTGCCGAAGATATCGATTACGCAGCACCACTTTTTCTGTCTCGTTTTGAGTCAGATGATTTTAATTTTGTCTTTGAAACCGACCAGATATCAACAATAACTAAAACAATAAAGCAGCTGATACATGCCGAGCATACGCGATATTGAGGCCAGTCTAGGCTTCGGATCACCCACAGAACTCTACCTATTTGAACACGGTGAAGATGTTTACGCATACACGTCGAGTTCAAAAAGAGTGCTTCACACTGATGGCGTGATCTATAACCCGCTGCCAATCAAACGCGACAAGATCCAGCGCAGTCAGCAAGACAACCGGAATCGGCTACAGATCGACGTCCCCGGCGACTCGCCAATACCGATGATCTTTCGCAACAAACAGCCAAAAAAGCACGTCACTCTCAAGGTCTTCCGCTTCCATCGCTTCACGAAAGAATCATGGCTTTGGTTCAACAAAGAAGCTGAATTGCCAGGTGAGTTCATCACCATTTTCTCCGGCGAGGTAGTGCAAACGACTTGGAATAACACAGTTGCCACGCTCGATTGCGCTTCTGTTTCAGCTCTCCAGCGCCGCCAGTGCCTGCGTTTCGGCTATCAAGCTCAATGCAACCATCACGTTTTCGACGAGCTTTGCGGCCTAAAAATCCAAGACTGGCAAGAAGAAGTAACTGTCACAAGTATTCAAGACAACGGCTTCACAATCAACGTAACCGGGCTTTTGAATTCAAATGATTATTACAAGGGCTCAATTATCTCTAAGAATGACGATGATTTTAGAGACGTCCTGTCCGTAAATGCTGGCGTTATTACGTTGTTTTCTCCGCTAAGCGATCTAGTTATTGGCGATAAATTAAAGATAACTAAGGGCTGTGATAGATCTTCCGCTGCATGTAAAAGTTTCGGAAACTTTGATAATTTTTTCGGGTTCGTAACTATTCCGACTGATAACCCGTTTGTTTGATATTCATAAAATAATAATAAGAAGAAAATATGAATTGGATTCTTGCTGGTCTTGTATTGATCGGGTTGTTTGTTATGGCCCGGATGATCCCAAAAACAGAAGGCGCAAAAGCCTCCGGTATTGAGGATTTTAATTTCCCAAGCGCCGCAGAGCGTCCGATTCAAGTAGTCTTTGGCACGCGAAAAATATCTGGCCCTAATGTTTTGTGGTACGGGGATTTAAAAACCACTGAAATAACCGAGAAGGTTAAGACTCTTTTTCGCACTACAAAAACAGTTGTCGGCCACAAGTATTATATGGGCGTGCAGCTCGGTATTTGTCATGGCCCTGACGTTGAGCTTAAAAAGATAATTTTCGGCGACGTCATTCTTGCTGATTCAACTTTCTACGGCGATTCTGTAATTAATATCGCTAATGAAGAGTATGAATTTGGCGGCGCTGGCGGGAAAATTAGCTTCTATTCCGGCTCTCAATACCAGCCTGTAAATGGCTATTTGAGCGCAAAAGTTGGTGACGGCATCTCCCGTTTTAAAGGCCTTTGCTATGCAGTGTTTGAGGGTTTCTGGATCGGCAACTCCCCGAGTCCGCAGAAAATCTCATTTGAAGTAGCAAGGTTTCCGAAAGCCCCTCGACCCAAGCTTTACACGAACGGGTTCACTGGCACGTTCAATGAGCGAATCGGCGCTGACGCGAACCCTGCTTTTGTTGTCTATGAGCTACTGACAGACAAGCGTTATGGCGCGGGAATCCCCAAAAACTTGATCGATTCTGAGTCGTTCTTAATGGCCGGCTCGACTCTTTTTGGTGAGAACTTTGGCATCTCTCTAGTAATTGATAGCGCCGCTTCTGCTGGCCAGATCATCACCGAGATCATGAAAGTGATCCAAGGTAACCTGATCGACGATCCAAAGACGGGAAAAATTAAGCTCAAGCTGACGCGGAATGACTATGGCAACACCACGATTCCGGAGCTAAATCCGTCTAATTTGAAGGCCGTTTCGAGCTACACCAGCGGCAGCCTTGACACTGGCGTGAACGAAATCCGGGTCAAGTACCTGTCGCGCGAACACGGCTATGAAGAGCGCACTGCGATTGCTCAGAACAATGCCCTGCGGATGCACAAGGGCGACGTCGAGAGTCAGACGATCAGCATGCCCCAGGTCACGTCAGCGCAGATCGCGGCAAAGATCGCGCAGCGTGAGCTCGTGGCCATTTCGTCGCCGATGAAGTCCTGCGTTGTCGAGTGCACCCGCGCGTTTTCAGAGATAAATGTTGGCGACGTGGTTAGCTTGACCTGGCCGTTTCTCGGCGTCGATAAGCAAATCATGCGCGTCACTGCTGTGAATCTTGGCTCGCTCGATAGCGGCGGAATCACAATGAACCTTGTGCAAGATGTCTACGGGATCTTCTCTGCCGTCTACAGCGATGGCTCTGAGCGTGCCTGGACGAAGCCTTCGGTCACTGCCAGCAACGTCACTTCGTACGAGATCATCGACGCACCAGCGATCTTCGCAGATGGTCTTACGGACGCTGTGCTGCTAATGGCCGAGGCCCCGGCTAATGCGATGAGCTTCAAGCTGCTCGTGCAGGCACAGAACGACTCGTCTTTCATCGACGCAGGAGAGCAGTACTTCACGAAGACTTTTAGCAGCGGTGAGTCGTTGTCTGCTGGCATCTACTCGAAGGCATCGATCACAGTCACCGGCAGCACCGTGGGCTTTGAGTCGTACTCGGAATCAGAAGGCCTACAGGGAATGGGCCTGTACTTGATCTCAAGCGGGGCAGGGCGTGAATGGGTCTATGCAAAGAGCACCGTGATCGACAACTCCACGACTGCACGACTGCTAGACGTGAAGCGCGGGATCTTTAACACCAGGCCACTGGCTCACCCGGTCGGTGCCAAGATCTGGGCGGCTGGTGATCTGTCGTCTGCGATCAAGCTGAAGTACACGAAAGATGAGTGGATTCGCTTCAAGATGCTGACGAAGACCGCGACGAATCGCTTGAAAGACGCTGATGCGACGGTCGTTGAGTATCACTATGAAGGGGCCAACAGCAAGCCCTGGAGGCCCGGCAGGCTCCGGGTCAACGGCATTGCAGACGGCGGACTCATCATCGACGAAGCGACACTGCAATGGCGCACACGCGACGGATCGGACACAAGCATCGTGCATCAAGAGCAAGACAAGTCCCAGCTCACATACTGCACGTACGTCGTTACCGTCGCAGACGAAAGCGGCATTCTTCGCACGGAAGAGGTGTCAGCAGAAGCCTGGGCTTTCGACAATGAACTTGAGCTGCGTCGCACCTGGTACTTCGATGAGAACAATGAGCTGCAATATGTCGAAGGAACTTATGCTGATAGTCTCACATTCACTATCAAGGCCAAGCTTAATGGTCAGTATTCGGATGTCCAGACCATCACTGTTAATCGCTAATATAATCCACATAGTATATTAAGGCCCTGTTTGACCTCAAAGCCGGCAATTGCTCTTGCGTAGTAACTGGTTTTAGGTATGTTTGCAGTTGATGTATTTACAACTTCCTAACTTGTTGAGACAATAAGCTTGTAAGTTAAAACAACAAGAAAAGAGGTTGTAACCATGTGCGGTAACTGTGAATCAAATTTTAAAGCGGAAATGGTTAGTGAGACTGTGGGGCTTTTTCATAAGCTTGCAGATCCTGATCTAATGCTACATCTTGCCGCTGCGAGTGTTAGCAAGGCTAATGAGATGCTTCGCGAGAAGAAGCAAGAGCTATTCAATGAAGTGTTGCGTTTGAGTCGCCATAAGTTTGCAGAGCTGTTCGATATGCTTGCTGGAATGGTCGATGCTGGTGATATTGAACTTGAGGATGCCATGGCTTTCTGTGCTGAGGCGATCAAAGAAAAGCAGAATGAGACGGAGGCTTCCCGCTACTTTATGTTCTGATTTGCGGCAAACATGGTGTTAAGGGCCCTGGCGAGGGCCCTTTTTTTATGGCTCGTATCCGCTGCTTGGGATATTTAATGGCATTCCTGGCTCGTATTCAATGAAATTATCGCCGGGTTGTGCGATATAAAAACCGAAAGAAATACCGAATAATGCCAAAAGAAGCGAAAGAATCATAGCAATTGCAATCTCTATTTCTTTTGTATCACCTGTTTTTGTTTTGAAGGTGATAGGGTATTTGCGAGTTCTGGAGTAGAAGATGTAATAGTGTCTTGTGTTGTAAGTTGCAACGACTTCAAATTCATCTTCAATTCTTCTGCAAATCTCGATCTCAAGTTCTGGAAGGGTTTCTGGATCATAGTGGATATTCTCTTGTGTAGTTAGTTTTTGCCAAGTTAAACGCGATCTTTTGAGTTGTCTGCCGCTAATAATCCGCCCGTCAAACTCGTAAGAAATGCCCTTTGGCTGTCCGTTTTCATCCTTGGTTAGATGGATAAATACGTTTTGCCGGCGCAGGAGTCGCACGAAAGTGAACATGTCGCCGTTGGCTTCATTGGTCTTCTCGATGCATCCTGCAATTTTTGCGATCATCTTATGCTTGAAGGGCAGGTCGTTTTCAGCGATTGCGGACTTCATTTCAGCGTGAGTGATCGCGGTGCCCCAGGTTTCCTTTGGTTTCGGGCATTTCTCAAGGCCGTACTGGTCTTCGATATCTGATACTGCATCAATGTTGACGCTGCGCTCGTTGCTGTCACTAACCATGCGAAAGCCTTCTTCGAACTTGATCCGGTTCCCGACGATATGCAGGTGCTGATGGTCAGTGTCCTCGTGCAGCACGGCCACATATTTGCAGGCGTCAGTGAACCCAAGATCTTGCATGTACTGATGCGCAACCCGATTCCAGGCCATGTCACTCAAATGCTCGCCAGGTTTTAGCGATAGAATGGCGTGGAAGACAGGCTTGATAACTTTGTCGGAATCGATAGAAAGCTTACGCAGCTTCTCGATCTCGTCGAACTCAGCCACTAGGGCGTCAATTTTACTTTTATCGCCAGCTAGTAGAGCAGGTAGTGGATCAGAGCTAAAGTAGTTGCCACCAATTGTTTTGATTTTGCTAATTGCATGGTCATGCTTAGAGCAGCCGAAAATATATCTGATTCGGCTTTTAAAAGACCCTGAACTTTTGGGAAAGATTTTGCCGATCATAATTTCTTCCCCATGACAATTTGGGAAATTTTGCTGATCAGGTCGTTGGCTTCTGGTCTTGTAGTGCCTTTGTTAACAACAGAACTGAGCTTAGTAAGCGCCGACATGATCTCAAAAATCTCAGGGGAGATCGAAACCTTTTCTTTAGGTTGTGCGTTGATTAAGTAATCACGAACGAATGCAGAGATGCTTTCATATCCAGCTTCTTCTACCTTTGCTTGTGCTAATTGCTTTTCTTCTTCTGTTAGGCGAAAGGTAACTGAAGAGCTTTTGGTTTTGGGTTTTTCAGTAGTCATGGGGCACCTGTTTTTATTGTTATTAGCGCAACCCCCCGAAGGGGAGTGAGCAGACCAGTTAACTAAGAGGAGTCCTCTTAGTTGTCTTACAAAGACACAACTGGCTAGGAACTGTTTATAAGCTTATTATTGCATTAGAGCTTTCGGTTTGTCAGGGGTTTTTATTGACTATAACCAAAGATAGTTGTATGGCAACTGGGGTGTGTCGCTAATATAACCGAGTTTCTGATGCGACATATGGAGGGTGTCGCAATATAACTAACTTTGGCATGCGACATAGCGGGAGTGTCGCAATATAACCAAGTTTTGCGTGCGACAAAGAGATAGTGTCGCAGAATATAACTAACTTTCCGCTGCGACATAGCAAGAGTGTCGTATATATAAGCAATCGACATGCCAGGTATATCGCAAAGTTACAATGCGATACAAATAGAGTGTCGTAAAAGTTACTGCGATATATGTTTGCCCAGATATCAGTTTGCGCTCAAAAACACCCACTTAAAACCATTGACGCGCACGCCTAGTTTGGTTGGATTATTTCGAGTTTTTATTGGCGAAATCGCTGATCAATGCTGGGTTTTTGGATTTCGATTGATCAAAAAATGAGCGAAAAAACGCTGCCACAAATGGCACTGTTTGCGCCCGATCTGGCATCAGCTGCGCCAGAAATGGCATCGGCAGTGACGAAAATGGCAGCAGAAGTGACGGTAGTGGCTGTCGGTAGTGCCAGGGATTGGATCGACTTCGGGGCCGGTGCGTCCAGTCGAATGGCGCTTTCTTCAGTCCAGTCGGATGCATTGGTGTATGAGTAGTGTATCGCTGCGTGAACACATGGTGAACACGAATACTGCTTAAACACGCATGAAATGGGCTTTCTGCGTCCAATCCATCATCGGCGCCACGGAGAAGCGGCGGGATAGGGCAGGTCGCGTGGTTTCTGGTGTTGAGGCTGATTCTAGAGACATCTGACTCGTCGCGTTTCCGGCATGCTCCCGGGCGTGGCGTTCTCTATGGGCGGTGATGCAATCTGCCGCGCTAGAGTTCGCTGTACCGTGCAGATCGGTATGAAGAAGAACGGCATGCGAGTTTACCAAGAGCGCCAGACTTTTGCCCGTCAGCAGGTTGAGCGGGCGTGAGTCAACTGTCGTGAGACCGTGCTGAGTGAACCGGGTGCTATCGAGCGGGTGAACCGTTCCTGGTGGAGCCTGCCGATCCATTGCGAACGTCTATCTCGGGTAGTTCATTGCGCCTCGGTTTTGTCGGGGCGCTGGTTCAGGTTGGCTCGGGGCTGCGCCGCAAAGCATCAATCCTCAAGATCGAAAGGATTTTCTGTTTTTCGGGGGCTCTTAGCCGAAATTCGCATGATCGTGTGGACTTGGAATAGCCGAGGGACGACGACGTTTAACCGGTCTCATGACCGAAGGCGGCGGGTGAACAGCCCAGCCAGTACCTTTGCCGACGTCCCCAGTGGAACGCCGCGCAAGCTGAGGATTCCGAGCGACATAGGCGGCGGCAGGGGGGTAACGGACAGTTGCTGCAGGCCGGCGCCAAACAAGGAGTCGCTGAGCAAGGCTGTGGGGCCGAAGCCTATGTAGTCCGTGCGTCGCATCAGTTCGAGCATCAGGGTCAAGGAGGCGCAGGACACGACGTTTTTCGGCGTGTCGATGCCTTGTGTCGCGAGCCACCGGACGAGGTGGTTGCCCATGCTCCCGTCGGTCAGGTTCAACACCCAGCTGGCGTCTTTGAGTTCTGCCCATGTGCGAGCACTCGCCATCGGGTGATCGAGGCGGCCGGTGGGGGCGGCGTGGACCTCGGCCAACGCTTCGAAGCTCACCTCATACGGCAGATCTTCCGGGTTAGCCAGTGCGACCGCGAAGTCGAGCCGGCCCTCCAGTAGGCCCGGCAGGGCCTGGGTCAGCAGTCCTTCCTCGAGCGATAGGGCGGCATCCGGCTGAATACGGCGGAACTCGGTCAGTACAGGCGGCAGGATTGTCGCCGCGACCAGCGGAGTCAACGCGATCGTTATGCGCGCGCCGGCGCCGCCACGCAATAGACGAATTTCTTCTCGCGCCTTATCGAGTGTCGCATGCGCAAGGCGTGCGCGAACCAGCAACGCGTGGCCAGCGGGCGTGAAATCAATGCCTCGGTAGCTGCGCGTGAGCAACTCCGCACCGACATCTTCCTCAAGCTCCCGCAAGGCCTTCGTGAGCGCGCTCTGGCTCAGGTTCATCGCGCGCGCTGCCGCGCGAATGGAGCCGGACTCGGCGACCTGGATAAGGGCTTTGAGTTGGTGATCCTTCATGGGCAAGTGATTCCTTTTAGTTGTCACCTAGGAAAAAGTACTGGCTTCCATTGATCACCGCAAATTCTATTATCGGGTCATGAATACATTCGATCTCTACCGACCCAATGAAGCCGCGATGAAGTCGTGGCGGCGCACTATTCATCAGCATCCTGAGCTCGGTTTCAGCGAGTTTGCGACCAGCCGGCTGGTGGCCGACTGTCTGGAGCAGTGGGGCTACGAGGTGCATTGCGGCATTTCGGTGACAGGTGTCGTGGGTACCTTGCGCTGGGGCGAGGGCGGGCCGCGGCTCGGTCTGCGTGCCGATATGGACGCGCTGCCGATTCAGGAACTGACCGGCCTGCCATGGGCCAGCCAGACGCCCGGTCAGATGCATGCCTGCGGTCATGACGGCCACACCACGATACTCCTGGGGGCCGCGCAAGTCTTCGCGCGCCTGCACCGGGAAGGGCGCCTGCCGGGCAGCGGTACGCTGAACCTGATCTTTCAGCCCGCCGAAGAACTGGGCGGCGGCGGCGGGGCCCGGCGCATGCTTGACGAGGGCCTGCTCGAGCGCTTCCCCTGCGACGCGGTCTTCGCGATGCACAACTACCCGGGCGTGCCGACGGGCCACTTCCGCTTTCGTGCAGGGGCCTTTATGGCCTCGTCCGATAGGGTGCTCATTCGCTTCAACGGCAAGGGCGGGCACGGTGCGTTGCCCCAGCTTGCCGTGGACCCGATGCTTCCTGCCGCCGCGACAGTGCTCGCGCTGCAGACCGTCATCGGCCGCAACATCGACCCGAACGATGCCGCGGTCATCAGCGTGGGGCGCATCGCCGCGGGAAAAACCTACAACGTGATTCCTGAAACGGCCGAGATGGAGTTGAGCGTGCGCGCCCTGCGTCCGGAGGTGCGCGACTTGCTCGAGGCGCGCATTCGCACGCTGGTCGAAGGACAGGCCGCCGCCTTCGGTGTCGGCAGCGAAGTCCATTACGAGCGGGGTTATCCGGTACTGGTCAACAGCCTGAGCGAGACCCGGCTCGCCGCCGAGGTCGCGCGCGAGTTGGTCGGCGCCGAGCGGGTTGTCGAGGACGCCGCGCCTCTGAGCGGTAGCGAGGATTTCGCCTTCATCCTGCAACAGGTTCCGGGCTGTTACCTGCTGATCGGCAACGGTGACAACGGTTTCGGTGGCGGCGAGCACCTCGGCCCCTGCAGCGTGCACAACCCCCATTACGACTTCAACGACGATTGTTTGGTCCCTGGCGCGGCCTTCTGGGTGGCGCTAGGGAAACGGTTCTTCGGTGAGTGAATAGCGGTCGTCACTCGCTTTCATAACAACAAGTAAGCTCTATCGTGGAGATGACAGCATGAGTAGGCAAAAAGCGGCCCCCCCTAAGCACCAGGTTATCGCCGCCGTGATCGGCAACGCGCTGGAATGGTACGACTTCATCGTCTTCGGTTTCCTCGCCGTGATCATTTCGCGCCTGTTCTTTCCCAGCGAGAGTGAATACAGCTCGCTGCTCATGGCCACTGCGACATTCGGCGTCGGCTTCTTCATGCGCCCGGTCGGCGGCATTCTGCTCGGTATCTACGCCGACCGCAGGGGGCGCAAGGCCGCGCTGCAGCTGATCATCGGCATGATGACGGTATCCATCGCGCTGATTGCCTTCGCGCCGCCCTATGCCGCGATCGGTGTCGCCGCACCGCTGCTCATCGTGCTCGCCCGCCTGCTGCAGGGCTTCGCGACCGGCGGTGAGTTCGCCAGTGCTACCTCCTTCCTGATCGAGAGCGCGCCGGCCAATCGCCGTGGCCTCTATGGCTCCTGGCAGATGTTCGGCCAGGGCCTGGCAGTGTTCTGTGGCGCCGCCATAACCGCACTGGTGACCAACGGGCTAACGCCGGAGGCGCTCGACTCCTGGGGCTGGCGCATCCCCTTCATCATCGGCTTGATCATCGGCCCGGTCGGCCTGTGGATGCGCCGCCACCTGTCGGAAACCAGTGCCTTCCTCGAAGCTCGGCAGGCCCCCAAGGAAAAGCAGTCGCTCGCCCGCATGCTGCGTAATCATCTGCGCGAGGTGATTACCGTCATGGGCCTCACCGTGTGCGGCACCGTCGGCTTCTACGTGATCCTTGTCTACATGCCGACCTTCGCCAATCGGCAATTGAACCTGGCGCTGACCGACGCCTTTACCGCCCAGGTGATTGCGGTCGCCCTGATGACGCTGCTGATGCCGGTATTTGGCGCGCTGTCCGACCGGCTTGGCCGCAAAGCGCTGATCATCAGCGCGACCGCCGGCCTGCTTATCGCCCTGTATCCGTTGTTCAGCTGGGTCCATGCGGCGCCGTCATTCGCTCGCCTGATGACCATGCAGGTGGTGCTGTGCACCCTGCTGGCCGCGTACTTCGGGCCAATATCCGCGGCGATGGCCGAGCAATTTCCCGCCGGCGTGCGCTCCACGGGGCTTGCGCTGGCCTACAACCTGGCAGTGATGATCTTCGGAGGCTTCGCCCAGTTCATCGTCACCTGGCTGATTCACACCACCGGCCTGGCCATTGCTCCGGTGTTCTACGTGATGTTCGCCGCGGCCCTCGGCTTGGTGGCTGCTTTCTTCCTCATTGACCGCACCCACGAGGCTCGTCTGGCAGTCGTCGATGACAGGGGGGCGGCGAGTCCTGAGGCGTCATCGAGCAAGGTCGACCTGCCCAGCAGTCGGGTGAGCACGCAAGGCCTTTAGGCTCAGGCCATAGACCAGTCCTGGCGTAAGCCCTTGGCATTCGAGACCAGGCGCCGTCACCGAGTCGAGCGCCCGGGCTTGCCAGGCAGCGGGCTGGTCACCACTTCTGGCCGCCCCACCCGCACGATGTCTGCGAGGGGCGGTGCGGGGAACCCCATGCGCTGAGCATGGCGGTTGATCAAGACCACCTGTCGGGAATAATAACAATGCACCATACCCAATCGATTGGTGCGAGCGCGCTCGCACGCCTGTCCGTCGCCCCCTGTCTGCTGATGACATCCATGGCCATGGCCGGCGTCGTCGACGATAGCAAGGCCAGCCTGGAGCTGCGCAACTTCTACCTGAATCGCGACTTCCGTCAGGAGTCGGCCCGCCAGGCAAAAGCTGCCGAGTGGGGCCAGGGCTTCATCGCCCGGTTCGAGTCGGGCTTCAGCGAGGGCCCGGTAGGGTTCGGCCTGGACGCCCTCGGCGAGCTTGGAATCAAACTGGACTCCAGCCGCGATCGTCGTGGCACCGGGCTGTTGCCGTTCGATCCGGCCAGCAAGGAGCCGGTGGACGCCTACAGCGAACTGGGCTTGACCGGAAAGCTGCGCGTCTCGCAGAGCGTAGTGCGCCTGGGCACCCTGCAACCCTGGCTGCCGGTCGCCCTCTACAACGACACCCGCCTGCTTCCATCGACCTTCCAGGGCGGCATGCTCACATCCCAGGATATCGAGGGTCTGACGCTCGATGCCGGCCGTCTGACTCGCAGCAACCTGCGCGACTCCTCAGGGCGCGACGAGATCGGCTACGGCACTGCCCGCAGCGACGCCTTCAACTTCGCGGGGGGCAGCTACGCGATAAATCCGCAGCTGGCCATCAGTTACTACTACGGCCAGCTCGACGAGATTTATCGCCAGCAGTTCGTCGGCCTGGTGCATAACCAAGCGCTTCCCGGTGGATTCGGCCTGCGCAGCGATATCCGCTACTTCGACAGTCGCGGCGACGGCAGTCGGCGCGCGGGGGAGATCGACAACCGCAACTTCAACGGCATGTTCAGCCTCAGCCACGGCGGTCACAAGGTCAGTGCGGCCTGGCAGTCCCTGTCTGGCACTAGCGCCTTTCCCTACCTGAACGGCGGAGCGGCCTACGTCGTCAACCTGGTGACCCTCAACGACTTCACCCGCGCCGATGAAGACTCCTGGCAACTTCGCTATGACTACGACTTCGCCGCCCAGGGTATTCCCGGACTGACGTTCATGACCCGTTACGTCGATGGTCGCAACGTCAGAACGGCGAATACCGGCAACGGCGAGGAATGGGAGCGCGATACGGACCTGGCCTATGTTGTGCAAAATGGCAGCCTCAAGGGCCTGAGCCTGCGCTGGCGCAACTTGAGCTTCAGGTCTGGTAATGGCCTCACGACCGATATTGACGAGAATCGCCTGATCCTCGGCTACACGCTGGCGCTCTGGTAAGGCTCGCAGCTCTGCTGCGGACTGACTCAGGCGTTCCTGGGCTTTGGAAGTCCGGTTGGCGGGTGTACCGCGGCTGTTCAATGCTAAGGACTAAGCTACAGCCAATGTCATCTGCCGAGGGCATCGCCTTGCGCTCGTTGCTCCATTGCTGCTTGTCGGCTCTGCTACTGGGGGTGTGGCCGCCGTTGTCCTCGTCGGCCGAAGCCTTGCGTCTGTTTTCTCAGGAATACCCGCCGGTGAACTTCAGTCGCGATGGAGAGCCGGTTGGCATGGCGGTGGACGTGGTACGCGAACTGGCTCGGCGCAGCGGCCAGCCGATCACCCTGGAGGTGGTGCCTTGGGCACGTGCCTATCGGGAAGCGCTGGCTTTGCCCAATGCAGGGCTCTTCGTCGCGATGCGCACGGCAGAGCGCGAGCCCTTGTTCCAGTGGGTGGGGCCGATCACCGTGAACATCACCAGCTTCTACGGGCTGACCCGTTCGGCGCCGAGCATCGACAGCCTCGACGATGCGCGGCACCACGGCGAGATCGCGGTCCCGCGCGAGTGGTACAGCCATCAGCTGCTGCTCGCCGAGGGGTTCACCAATCTGCACCCGGTTCCCGGACCGGACATGGTCGTACAGATGCTCAAGCACGGGCGGGTGAGGCTGATGGTGATGGATAACCTTGGACTGTCGGCGTACCTGGCCCGCGGTGGGCTACGCGAAGGCGAGGTGAAACTGCTGTTCAGCTTCCTGCGCAGCTACAGCTACATTGCCTTCTCGTCCGAGACCGACCCTTCACTGGTCGCCCGCTGGCAGGATGAGCTGGATGGCATGAAGCGCGACGGCAGCTTTGCGGCGATCCATCACCAATGGCTGCCGGGGCAGGAGATGCCCGGTCTGCGGGCGCAACCCTGAGTCGCCTGCGGCCGCGTCGGGTCATGGTCGCTCTGGGTGTAGGGGCTAACGGTGCGAGTATCGGCGCCGACTGGCCGGTTGCATGTCCCGCCAGGGCGCCACGCTTTCTCGGATAATGCCGATAAGTAGTGGCGCGTCCCCGCCCCTGAGCAGTATTCGACCAGGGCGGGGGGCGCTCCTACCCTTGCCGGGGCGTGGACCGGCGGGAGGAAATGATTCCGCTTCGTGGGCAGAACCATGCCCAGTCCGTGGCAGGTACCTGACCGTAGCGATCGCAAGACTGGGTGCAGGCAAGGTTATCAGGTGGAACTGCGGGGTCAATTGCGATTATCGAACTATGGTTCGATAATCGCTCCGACATCAAACATGTCCGCTATCGGAGACTGTATGAGCGAACCACGACCGCCCCAGCCGCCCTTGGCACCGCCGCCCTATGTGTCGCCGGCCCAGCGCATCGCCGAGTTCGCCGGCGATCCGAACTTCATGGCCTCCCTGGCCCGGGGCCTGGCGGTGATCAATGCCTTTCAGGAACGCAAGCGCCACCTGACCATCGCGCAGATCAGCCACCGCACGGATATTCCCCGCGCCGCCGTGCGCCGCTGCCTGTACACCCTGATGCAACTGGGTTACGCCACCACCGATGGGCGCACCTATTCGCTACTGCCCAAGGTGCTGACCCTGGGCCATGCCTACCTGTCGTCCACGCCTCTGGCAGTGTCGGCGCAGCCCTATCTGGACCGCATCAGCGAGCAACTGCACGAGGCCTGCAACCTGGCCACCCTGGAGGGTGAGCAGGTGCTGTATATCGCTCGCTCGGCGATTCCCCAGCGCTTGATCTCGGTGGACCTGAGTGTCGGCAGTCGCCTGCCGGCCTACTGCACCTCCATGGGCCGCATCCTGCTGGCCGCCCTGGACGACGACAGCCTGCACGACTACCTCAACCATGCCGAGCTGCAGCCCAAGACCAGCCGTACCCTGCATACCCCGGAGGCCCTCTGGGCCTGCCTGCAGCAGGTCCGCCAGCAGGGTTGGTGCATAGTCGACCAGGAGCTCGAGCAGGGGTTGCGTTCGTTGGCCGTGCCGGTACAGGACTCGGCAGGCCATGTGCTGGCGGCGATGAATGTCAGCACCCATGCCGGGCGGGTGTCGGTGAGCGAGCTGGAAAAGCGCTACCTGCCGATCATGCTCGAGGCTAGTCGCGAGTTGAGTAGCCAGTTGTTTACGCCGGGCTGATCATGTCCGGCGCCCGATAACCGCCCGCAATTCTCGGGCGCGGATTGACGCAGTTTCCACCGGTTACTTATGGTTCGGGCTGCCATCGCCGTCGCGGCCGTTTATCCGGTTGTCGAGCTGGCAGCCGGGTATTGCATACACTCGAAAAATACCAGTTGGCGCTACGCACGGATGATCGTGCGCCCTCATAAAAGCAATAACAAGCAATGATCAGGTACTGCGTGCATGCTGCTTCTGAGTGATAAAAGCATGGTGTTCGACCATGCCGACCCCTATGCCGTGTCGGGTTACGTTAACCAGCACGTGGGCCACCATTGCATCAAGCTGCCTAGCAAGGGTGGCCTGTCAGCCAGTCTTAACCACCGCAAGTTCGCCGACCTGGACCTGTGTAGGATCAGCTATGGCGGCAGTGCGCGGGTTACCTCCGAGGCCCTGGAGACCATCTACCACCTGCAGATCTTGCTCAAGGGCCACTGCCTGTGGCGCCAGCGCCACGACGAGCACTTCCTGGCTCCCGGCGAATTGCTGCTGATCAACCCCGACGACCCGGTCGACCTGACGTATTCCGAGGATTGCGAGAAGTTCATCGTCAAGCTGCCGGTCAGTCTGCTGCGGGCTGTGTGCGAGGAGCAGCGCTGGCGAATCCCGGAGCAGGGTATCCACTTCGCCCGCAACCTCTACAGCCTGCAGGAGCTGGAGAGTCTGACCCGTCTGCTCGGCCTGGTGTGCCTGGAGGCCGAGGCGGACGACAACGCCCTGCAGACCCAGGAGCACTACAGTCGCATCATCGCCAGCAAGCTGCTGACCCAGCTCGGCAGCAACCTCTGTCGCGAACAGCCGCTGCCCCAGGCCGCTCCTTTCGAACACCTGATCGAGTACATCGAGAACAACCTCAAGCAGGACATCAGCGCCGAGCACCTGGCGGTCTGTGCGCAGATCAGCCTGCGCTCGCTCTATGCGCTGTTCGAGCGCCACTCCGGCAGCACCCCCAAACAGTACGTGCGCGAGCGCAAGCTGGCGCGCATCCACAGCTGTCTGAGCGATCCGAGCTGCCACGTGCGCAGCGTCACCGAGATCGCCCTGGACTACGGCTTCACCCACCTCGGGCGCTTCTCCGAGTGCTACAAGAACAGCTTCGGCGAACTGCCTTCGGACACCCTGCGCCGCCGCGGCTGATGCTCGGCCTGGCGCGCGCTCGCGCCATGTCTGTGATCGCCTCCCGAGCCACCTGATACGACCTTGAGCGGCCAGTCGCGTGCGCCAGCGGCGGCTCGCGTGTGCCTGCTCGACTGCGGTTCCAGCCATTTCCTGCAGTCTGCAGAAAATGGATAACGGTCGTGCACAAAGCGGATATTGTCCGACAAGCCGGGCTCGTAGCCTTAACACCGTTGAAACAATAACAACGGAGCCACGGCCATGACCCTGGGATTCGATTACCTCGATAGCCTGCTTGAAGAAGACAAGGACAAGGGCCTCTACCGCTGCAAGCGGGAGATGTTCACCGATCCCCGGTTGTTCGACCTGGAGATGAAGCACATCTTCGAGGGCAACTGGCTGTATCTGGCCCACGAGAGCCAGATCCCCAACGTCAACGACTACCTCACCACCACCATGGGGCGCCAGTCGATCTTCATCGCGCGCAACAAGGACGGTGAGCTGAACGCCTTCCTCAACGCCTGCAGCCACCGTGGCGCCATGTTGTGCCGGCACAAGACCGGTAACAAGAGTTCCTATACCTGCCCGTTCCATGGCTGGACCTTCAACAACTCCGGCAAGCTGCTCAAGGTCAAGGACCCGAAGGAGGCCGGCTATCCGTCGAGCTTCAATTGCGACGGCTCCCACGACCTGACCAGGGTCGCGCGCTTCGAGTCCTATCGCGGCTTCCTGTTCGGCAGCCTCAATCCCGACGTGCCGCCGCTGGTCGAGCATCTCGGCGAGTCGGCGAAGATCATCGACATGATCGTCGACCAGTCGCCGGACGGCCTGGAAGTGCTGCGCGGCTCGAGCAGCTACATCTACGAGGGCAACTGGAAGCTGACCGCCGAGAACGGCGCCGACGGCTACCACGTCAGCTCGGTGCACTGGAACTACGCGGCCACCCAGCAGCAGCGCAAACAGCGCGAGGCCGGCGAAGAGATCAAGACCATGAGCGCCGGCAGCTGGGCCAAGAACGGCGGCGGCTTCTACTCCTTCGACAAGGGCCACCTGCTGCTCTGGACCCGTTGGGCCAACCCCGAGGATCGCCCGCTGTACGAGCGCCGCGACCAGTTGGCCGGCGAGTTCGGCCAGGCCCGGGCCAACTGGATGATCGAGAACTCGCGCAACCTGTGCCTGTACCCGAACGTCTACCTGATGGACCAGTTCAGCTCGCAGATCCGCATCGCCCGGCCGATCTCCGTGGACAAGACCGAGATCACCATCTACTGCATCGCGCCCAGGGGCGAGAGCAGCGATGCCCGGGCCAAGCGCATCCGCCAGTACGAGGATTTCTTCAACGTCAGCGGCATGGCCACCCCGGACGACCTGGAGGAGTTCCGCTCCTGCCAGCTCGGCTATCAGGGCAGCCGTGGCTGGAACGACATGTCGCGCGGCGCCGAGCACTGGATCGAGGGCGCCGATCAGGCCGCCGAGGAGATCGAACTCAAGCCCCTGCTGAGCGGCGTACGCACCGAGGATGAAGGCCTGTTCGTGCTGCAGCACCAGTACTGGCAGCGCACCATGATCGAGGCGCTGCGCAAGGAACAAGAGCAACTGATTCACGTGGAGGGTGCGTGATGAGCATTTCCTATGACGCCGTGCGTGACTTCCTCTACCGCGAGGCGCGCTACCTGGACGACAAGGAGTGGGACAGCTGGCTGGAGCTGTATGCGGCCGACGCGAGCTTCTGGATGCCGTCCTGGGACGACAACGATGAGCTGACCGAGGACCCGCAGAGCGAAATCTCGCTGATCTGGTACGGCAACCGCGGCGGTCTGGAGGATCGGGTCTTTCGCATCAAGACCGAGCGTTCCAGCGCCACCATCCCGGACACCCGCACCTCGCACAACATCAGCAACATCGAGATCCTCGAGCAGGCTGACGGGCTGTGCAAGCTGCGCTTCAACTGGCACACCCTGAGCTTCCGCTACAAGACCGTGGACAGCTACTTCGGCACGAGCTTCTACACCCTCGACGTGCGCGGCGACAGCCCGCTGATCAAGGCCAAGAAGGTGGTGCTGAAGAACGACTACGTGCGTCAGGTCATCGACGTCTACCACATCTGATTACCCGTTCGGAGCCGGCGCAGGCGCGCCTCTGAGGCAGGGAGGCCGGTTGCCTTCCCGTCAGGGACGCGCTCGCGCCAAGAACGCCCGAAACCGTGTGTAACCATTGCCAAGCGAGGTGTGCCATGAGCCACAAGATCGCACTGAATTTCGAAGACGGGGTCACCCGCTTCATCGATGCCGACGCCAGCGAAACCGTCGCCGACGCCGCCTACCGCCAGGGCATCAATATTCCCCTGGACTGCCGCGACGGTGCCTGTGGCACCTGCAAGTGCTTCGCCGAAGCCGGCCGCTATGAGCTGGGCGAGGACTACGTCGAGGACGCGCTGAGCGAGGAAGAGGCCGAGCAGGGCTACGTGCTGACCTGCCAGATGCGTGCGCAGAGTGACTGTGTGGTTCGTGTGCCGGCGTCGTCGGAGCTGTGCAAGACCCAGCAGGCCAGCTTCTCGGCGGCGATCAGCGCAGTGCGCCAGCTCTCCGACAGCACCATCGCGCTGTCGATCAAGGGCGAGTCGCTGGCCAAGCTGAGCTTCCTGCCGGGCCAGTACGTCAACCTGCAGGTGCCGGGCAGCGAGCAGACCCGTGCCTACTCCTTCAGCACCCTGCAGAAGGATGGCGAGGTCAGCTTCCTGATCCGCAACGTACCGGGTGGGCTGATGAGCAGCTTCCTCACCGGCCTGGCCAAGGCGGGCGACAGCATGACCCTGGCCGGCCCCCTGGGCAGCTTCTACCTGCGCGAGATCAAGCGACCGCTGCTGTTGCTGGCCGGCGGCACCGGCCTGGCGCCCTTCACCGCGATGCTCGAGAAGATCGCCGAGCAGGGCAGCGCGCATCCGCTGCACCTGATCTACGGGGTGACCAACGACTTCGACCTGGTGGAGATGGACAGGCTCGAGGCCTTCGCCGCGCGCATCCCCAACTTCAGCTTCAGCGCCTGCGTGGCCAATCCGGACAGCAGCTACCCCCACAAGGGCTATGTCACCCAGCACATCGAGCCCAAGCACCTCAACGACGGCGAGGTGGACGTGTACCTGTGCGGTCCGCCGCCGATGGTCGAGGCCGTCAGTCACTACATCCGCGAGCAGGGCATTCAGCCCGCGAACTTCTACTACGAGAAGTTCGCCGCCAGCGCCTGAGAGCTCCTTTGGTCCGCCTACCCCCGTAGGTGGGCCTGTTTTATTCGAGAGGGCGGCCGGCCCGGAGCGCATCCGGGCGAAGCCGCCAGCGCAGTCCCGGATTTCATCCGGGCTACGGGACTTGAAGCGTCGGGGGGCAGCCCATTGCCCCGGGGGCTTCGTTGAGTGAGGTCGGGACTATGAGCAAGCGTTTTCAAGACAAGGTGGCGGTGATCACCGGCGCCGCCCAGGGCATAGGTCGGCGGGTGGCCGAGCGCATGGCCGAGGAGGGCGCGCGCCTGGTCGTGGTCGACCGTTCCGAGCTGGTCCACGAGCTGGACGGCATTGGCCCGGTGCTGTGCCTGACCGCCGACCTGGAGCAGTTCGCCGATTGCCAGCGGGTGATGATGGCGGCGCTCGAGCATTTCGGCCGCCTGGACATCCTGGTCAACAACGTCGGCGGCACCATCTGGGCCAAGCCGTTCGAGCACTACCGGGCCGGGGAGATCGAGGCCGAGGTGCGCCGCTCGCTGTTCCCCACCCTGTGGTGCTGCCACGCCGCCCTGCCGCACATGCTCGAGCAGGGCAGCGGCGCCATCGTCAACGTCTCCTCCATCGCCACCCGCGGCGTCAATCGCGTGCCCTACGGCGCGGCGAAGGGCGGCGTCAATGCGCTGACCGCCTGCCTGGCGTTCGAAACCGCCGAGCGCGGCATCCGCGTCAACGCCACCGCGCCGGGCGGCACCGAGGCGCCGCCGCGCCGTATTCCGCGCAACGCCGCCGAACCGAGCGAGCAGGAGAAGCGCTGGTACCAGCAGATCGTCGACCAGACCGTGCAGAGCAGCCTGATGAAGCGCTACGGCACCATCGACGAGCAGGTCGGCGCGATCCTCTTCCTGGCTTCCGATGAAGCCGCCTACATCACCGGCGTGACCCTGCCGGTGGGCGGTGGAGATCTGGGCTGAGCCCGCTCGCCACCGCCGAGGGATAGACCCGCCAGGACGCACTCGTATCACAACAACAAAAGAGTCCCGAGCCATGAGCAAAATCGACGTCCACGACATCATCGACAACGCGGGCTTCACCCGCTTCCACTGGATGGTCATGGCGCTGTGCGCCCTGCTGCTGATCTTCGACGGTTATGACCTGTTCATCTACGGCGTGGTGCTGCCGGCGATCATGCAGGAGTGGGGCCTGACCCCGCTCGAGGCCGGCGCCCTGGGCAGCTATGCGCTGTTCGGCATGATGTTCGGCGCCCTGGCCTTCGGCACCCTGGCCGACCGCATCGGCCGCAAGAAGGGCATCGCCATCTGCTTCGCGCTGTTTTCCAGCGCGACCATCATCAACGGTTTCGCCAGCAACCCGACCGAGTTCGGCATCTGCCGCTTCCTCGCCGGCCTCGGCTGCGGCGGCCTGATGCCCAATGCCGTGGCGCTGATGAACGAGTACGCGCCCAAGCGCCTGCGCAGCACCCTGGTGGCGGTGATGTTCAGCGGCTATTCGCTGGGCGGCATGCTCGCCGCCGGCGTCGGCATCTACATGTTGCCGCGTTTCGGCTGGGAATCGATGTTCTTCGCCGCCGGCGTGCCGCTGTTGCTGCTGCCGCTGATCCTGTGGAAGCTGCCGGAGTCGGTCGGCTTCCTGGTGCGCCAGGGTCGTCATGCCCAGGCCCGCGCCATCCTGCAGCGGATCGCGCCGGACGTGCCGCTCGCCAACAGCGGCGAGCTGGTGATGAGCGAGAACAAGGGCCAGGGCGTGGGCGTGTTCGAGCTGTTCCGCGAGGGCCGCGCACTGCGCACCCTGTGCCTGTGGCTGGCGTTCTTCTGCTGCCTGTTGATGGTCTATGCGCTGAGTTCCTGGTTGCCGAAACTGATGGCCAGCGCCGGCTACAGCCTGGGCTCAAGCCTGTCGTTCCTGCTGGCGCTGAACTTCGGCGGCATGGCCGGCGCCATCCTCGGCGGCTGGCTGGGCGACCGCTTCAACCTGAGCAAGGTGATGGTGGCCTTCTTCATCGCCGCCGCCGTCTCCATCAGCCTGCTCGGTTTCAAGAGCGCGCCCGCGCTGCTCTATCTGCTGATCTTCATCGCCGGCGCCACCACCATCGGCACGCAGATCCTGCTGTACGCCGGCGCCGCGCAGTTCTATGGCCTGTCGATCCGCTCCACGGGCCTCGGCTGGGCCTCGGGCATCGGCCGCAACGGCGCCATAGTCGGGCCGCTGCTGGGCGGCGCGCTGATGGCCATCGACCTGCCGCTGCAGCTCAACTTCATGGCCTTCGCCGTGCCGGGCGCGGTAGCGGCCCTCGCCATGACCCTGTTCGCCCTCAGCAGCCAGCGCCGCCGTCGTGCCGCGCCGGGTGCTGCGGTGGCGGCTTCCTGATCACACCCTGCGGAATCTGAGCCGAAATGAGTCAAGTCCTGATCGAAAGCATCGAGGCGATCATCGTCGATCTGCCGACCATCCGCCCGCACAAGCTGGCGATGCACACCATGCAGAAACAGACCCTGGTGGTGATCCGCCTGCGCTGCGCGGACGGTATCGAAGGCCTGGGCGAGTCCACCACCATCGGTGGCCTGGCCTACGGCAACGAGAGCCCGGAGAGCATCAAGCAGAACATCGACAGCCACCTCGGCCCGCTGCTGCTCGGTCAGGACGCGGCCAATATCAACGCCGCCATGCAGCGACTGGACAAGGCGGCCAAGGGCAATACCTTCGCCAAGTCCGGCATCGAAAGCGCGCTGCTCGACGCCCAGGGCAAGCGCCTGGGCCTTGCGGTCAGCGAGCTGCTCGGCGGCCGCGTGCGCGACAGCCTGGAGGTGGCCTGGACCCTGGCGTCGGGCGACACCGCCAAGGACATCGCCGAGGCCGAGCAGATGCTCGAGGCGCGCCGCCACCGCATCTTCAAGCTGAAGATCGGCGCCGGCGAGGTCGACCGCGACCTCAAGCATGTGATCGCCATCAAACAGGCCCTGGGCGACTCGGCCAGCGTGCGGGTCGACGTCAACCAGGCCTGGGACGAGTCGGTGGCCCTGCGCGCCTGTCGCATCCTCGGCGACAACGGCATCGACCTGATCGAGCAGCCCATCGCGCGGATCAATCGTGGCGGGCAGATCCGCCTGAATCAGCGCAGCCCGGCGCCGATCATGGCCGACGAATCCATCGAGAGCGTCGAGGACGCCTTCAGCCTGGCCGCCGACGGCGCCGCCAGCGTGTTCGCCCTGAAGATCGCCAAGAACGGCGGCCCGCGTGCCGTGCTGCGTACCGCGCAGATCGCAGAAAGCGCCGGCATCGCCCTGTACGGCGGGACCATGCTCGAAGGGGCAATCGGCACCCTGGCCTCGGCCCATGCCTTCCTCACCCTGCGTCAGCTGACCTGGCACACCGAGCTGTTCGGCCCGCTGCTGCTGACCGAGGAGATCGTCACCGAGGCGCCGCAGTACCGCGACTTCCACCTGCAGGTGCCGGCCACCCCGGGCCTGGGCCTGACCCTGGACGAAGAGCGCCTGGCGTTCTTCCGCCGTCCCTAACGAGGAGATCGATCCCATGCTGTTCCACGTGAAGATGACCGTAAGACTGCCGGCGGACATGGACCCGGCCCGCGCCACCCAGCTCAAGGCCGACGAGAAGGAACTGGCCCAGCGTCTGCAGCGCGAGGGCAAGTGGCGCCACCTGTGGCGCATCGCCGGGCACTACGCTAACTACAGCCTGTTCGACCTGGAGAGCGTCGAGGCGCTGCACGACACCCTGATGCAGCTGCCGCTGTTCCCCTACATGGATATCGAGATCGACGGCCTATGCCGCCACCCCTCGTCGATCCATTCCGACGACCGCTAAGCCCGGCGCCATAACAACAACGCGAGGTTAACCGTCATGACTATCAAGATTTCCCACACTGCCGAGATCCAGAAGTTCTTCGAAGAGGCCGCCGGCCTCACTAACGACCAGGGCAGCCCGCGGGTCAAGCAGATCATGCTGCGCATCATCAACGACGCGGCCAAGATCATCGAAGACCTGCAGGTAAGCGACGACGAGTTCTGGACCGCCGTCGACTACCTCAACCGCCTGGGCGCACGCAGCGAGTTCGGCCTGCTGGTGCCGGGCCTGGGCCTGGAGCACTTCCTCGACCTGCTGCAGGATGCCAAGGACGCCGAAGCCGGCCTCAGCGGCGGTACCCCGCGGACCATCGAGGGCCCGCTGTACGTGGCCGGCGCGCCGATCTGCGAGGGCGAGGCACGGATGGACGACGGCAGCGAGTTGGATGAAGCCACGGTGATGTTCCTCGAGGGCGTGGTGCGCGACACCGACGGCCAGCCCGTGGCCGGCGCGGTGGTCGACCTGTGGCACGCCAACACCAAGGGCAACTACTCCTTCTTCGACAAGAGCCAGAGCGAGTACAACCTGCGCCGGCGCATCGTCACCGACGCCGAAGGCCGCTACCGCGCGCGCAGCATAGTGCCGAGCGGCTACGGCTGCGCCCCGGACGGCCCGACCCAGGAATGCCTGGACCTGCTCGGCCGCCACGGCCAGCGTCCGGCGCATATCCACTTCTTCGTCGCGGCGCCGGGCCACCGCCACCTGACCACCCAGATCAACCTGGATGGCGACCAGTACCTGTGGGACGACTTCGCCTATGCCACCCGCGAGGGTCTGGTCGGCAAGCTGCGCTTCGTCGAGGACGCCGCCGCGGCCGAGGCCTGTGGCGTGCAGGGTCGTTTCGCCGAACTGGTGTTCGACTTCGAGGTGCAGAAGGCGCCGGCGCCGGCCGCCGAGCTGCGCAGCCAGCGTCCGCGGGCCCTGCAGGACGCCTAAAGGGCAGGGGGGAGCTGGTGCTCACTCCCCGAACCCTAGGCCTGGAACCAAGGGCGGATGGCCACAGCGCCATCCACCCGAGGGCTCCCCGCTTCACCCACAACAACAGCGATCCGGGCTTCTGGCCACGGATGGCGAGCTGCACCCTGACGACGAGGTCTTATGAAAACCTTGTTCCACGATTTCTCGCTGTCTGCCCTGGTGGCAGGCTGCATCGCCACGCTGATTTCCTACGCCGGGCCCCTGGTGATCATCTTCCAGGCGGCCGACAGCGCCGGCCTGTCCCATGCCCTGTTGTCGTCCTGGGTCTGGGCCATCTCCATCGGCAGCGCCGTGCTCGGCATCGGCCTGAGCCTGCGCTACCGGGTTCCGCTGGTCATCGCCTGGTCGGCGCCGGGCTCGGCCCTGCTGGTCACCCTGCTGCCGCAGATCAGCCTGAACGAGGCGGTCGGCGCCTACCTGGTGGCCAACCTGATCATCCTCCTGGTCGGCCTGTCCGGCGCCTTCGACCGCATCATCGGTCGCCTGCCGGCGGCGATCTCCGCGGCCATGCTGGCCGGCATCCTGTTCAGCTTCGGCACCGGCCTGTTCGTCTCGCTGAAGAGCCAGCCCGTGCTGGTGCTGGCGATGTTCGCCACCTACCTGATCTGCAAGCGCCTGCTGCCGCGCTACGCGGTGATGGCGGTGCTGCTGGTCGGCGGCCTGGTCGCCTTCGCCACTGGCGAACTGCATGGCGAAGCGCTGGTGATCGGCCTGGCCGTGCCGGTGTGGATCACCCCGGAGTTCAGCCTGGCGGCGATCCTGAATATCGCCTTGCCGCTGGTGATGGTGGCGCTGACCGGGCAGTTCGTGCCCGGCATGGCGGTGCTGCGCAACGCCGGCTACCAGACCCCGGCCAGCCCCCTCATCAGTGCCAGTGCCACAGCCAGTCTGCTGCTGGCGCCATTCGGCTGCCACGGCCTGAACCTGGCGGCCATTACCGCGGCCATCTGCACCGGCCGCGAAGCCCATGAAGACCCGCGCAAACGCTACGTGGCCGGCGTCGTCGGCGGCCTGTGCTACCTGCTGCTGGGGCTGTTCGGCGCGACCCTGGTGTCGCTGTTCGGCGCCTTGCCCAAAGAGCTGATCGCCGCGCTGGCCGGGCTGGCGCTGTTCGGCGCCATCGGCGGTGCCCTGGCCGGCGCCATGGCGGTGCCGGAGGACCGCGAAGCGGCGCTGATCACCTTCCTGGTGACGGCCTCGGGCATGTCCCTGCTCGGCCTGTCGGCCGCCTTCTGGGGGCTGATCTTCGGCATCGCCGCCCACCTGCTGCTCGGCGCGCGACGCAACAACCAGGCGTCCCGGGCCGAGGCGCTGGGCGAACGGGAGGTGGCGCGCTAGGCCGGCCGTTCCATCGGTTATTGCCGCCTTGCCTGGGGGATACCGGGGCAGGGCGGGGGTAAGGCCACCCGCTTGCGTTGCCGCGACTCGTTGCCGGCAAGGGTGGAAGTCAACATCACGACAACAACTACAAAGAGTGAAACGATGATGCAATCGATCCCTGCACCCCGCGTATTGCGGGCCCCCTTGTCCCTGGCCGTCGCCCTGGCCTTGCCCGCTAGTCTGATGGCGGCCGAAGGCGGCTTCGTCGCCGGCAGCAGCGCCACCCTAACGGCGCGCAACTACTACTTCAGTCGCGACTACTCCGACATCGTCGGGCCGAACCAGCAGTCCAAGGCCGAGGAGTGGGCCCAGGGCTTCATCCTCAACTTCAAGTCCGGCTATACCCCGGGCACCGTCGGCTTCGGCATCGATGCCGTGGGCCTGCTCGGCCTCAAGCTCGACAGCAGCCCGGACCGGGTCAATACCGGCCTGCTGCCGGTGACTGACGAGGGCAGGGCGGCCGACGAGTACAGCCGCCTGGGCGCGGCGCTGAAGGTCAAGGTATCGAAGACCGAGCTGAGGATCGGCGAGCAGCAGTTGATGCTGCCGGTGCTCTACTTCGGCGATATCCGCCTGCTGCCGCCGACCTACCAGGGCGCCAGCCTGGTCTCCAACGAGTTCGCCGGGTTGACCCTGCAAGGCGGCCAGCTGCGTTCCACCAGCCTGCGCAACGAGGCGGGTGACGGCGAGCTCGGCGCCATGGTGGGTTTCGTCCCGCGCCGTCAGGCCGGCCAGTTGGTCACCACCGACCGGTTCAACTACGCCGGTGCCGACTATGCCTTCAACGACAACCGCACCGCGGTCGGTGCCTGGTACGCCCAGCTGCAGGACCTCTACAACCAGCGCCATTTCAGCCTCAAACACAGCGAGCCGGTGGGCGACTGGGTGCTCGGTGCCAGCCTCGGCTACTTCGACTCGGCCGAGGACGGCGAGCAGTTGATCGGCAAGCTGGACAACCAGGCGGCGTATTCGCTGCTGTCGGCCAAGTACGGTGGCCACACCTTCTACCTCGGCTACCAGGCGATGTTCGGCGACGACGGCCTGCCGCGGGTGTTCGCCAACGTCAGCCCGCTGGGCAACGAGGTGCCGACCTTCACCTTCGATTCGGCCGACGAGCGCTCCTGGCAAGTCCGCTACGACTACGACTTCGCGGCCCTGGGCGCGCCGGGCCTGGTGGCCGGGGTGCGCTACATCCAAGGCGACAACGTCGACACCGGCCGCGGCTTCGAGGGCAAGGAGTGGGAGCGCGACCTGGACATCGGCTACGTGGTGCAGAGCGGCTCGCTCAAGGGCCTGGGCGTGAAAGTGCGCAACGTCACCGCGCGCTCCAACTACCGCACCGACGTCGACGAGAACCGGCTGATTTTCAATTACACCTGGAGCCTGCTCTGACTTCCTGCGCCGCTCCGGCCTGGGCGTCGGCGCGGCGCAACTTAGATCCGTTACATCCCGACAACCTTGCGACCATGGAAACTCACGATGAACAACTATAAGAAAATCGCTTCCACCCTCGGTACCGCCACCCTGCTGCTGGCCCTGGGCAACCAGGCCCAGGCCGCCGACCCGGTCAAGGTCGGCCTGTTGCTGCCCTACACCGGCACCTATGCGGCCCTCGGCGAGGCCATCACCAACGGCATGAAGATGGCCATCGAGCAGCAGGGCGGTCAGCTCGGCGGGCGTGCGGTGGAGTACGTCAGCGTCGACAGCGAAGCCAACCCGGGCAAGGCGGTGCCGAACATGCAGAAGCTGGTCGATGGCGCCAAGGTCGACGTGGTGGTGGGGCCGGTGCATTCGGGGGTCGGCATGGGCGCGGTCAAGGTGGCCCGCGACAGCGGCGTACCGCTGATCATCCCCAATGCCGGTTTCAACGCCGCCACCGGTCCGCTGTGCGCGCCGAACATCTTCCGCACCTCGTTTACCTCCTGGCAGACCGCCTACCCGATGGGCCAGGTGGCCGCCGACAAGGGCTACAAGAACATCGTCACCCTGGCCTGGCGCTATGGTTTCGGCACCGAATCGGTGGAGGGCTTCAAGGAAGGTTTCGAGAAGGCCGGTGGCACCGTCAGCAAGGAGATCTACGTGCCGTTTCCGGATGTGGAGTTCCAGTCGCAGCTGACCGAGATCGCCGCGCTGAAGCCGGATGCGGTATTCGTCTTCTTCGCCGGTGGCGGCGCCGCCAAGTTCGTCCAGGACTACGCCGCCGCGGGCCTGCAGGGCAAGATCCCGCTGCTGGGTTCGGGCTTCCTCACCGAGGGCACCCTGGCCGCGCAAGGCCAGGCCGCCGAAGGTGTGCTGACCACACTGCACTACGCCGACAGTCTGGACACCGAGCAGAACCTTAGCTTCCGTGACGCCTATCGCCAGCAGTTCGGCAAGGAGGCGGACATCTACGCGGTGCAGGGTTTCGACACTGGTCTGCTGCTGACCCAGTCGTTGCAGAAGGTCGCCGGTAACACCACCGATCGTGCGGCCTGGATCGCCGCCATGAGCCAGGCGCACATCGCCAGCCCACGCGGCGACTGGAGTTTCTCCAAGGCCCACAACCCGGTGCAGAACGTCTACCTGCGCGAGGTGAGGGGCGGCGTCAACCAGGTGGCCGGTATCGCGGCCGCAGACCTGGCCGATCCGGCACCGGGCTGCAAGCTCTAGCCAGCCCTGCGGCACCCGGCCCCGCGCACCCTGGGTGCGCGGGGCCGGCCCACTCGTCTACGCCAGGTATTCCCGATGGATTTTCCTACAGTTCTGATCCAGACCATGAACGGTCTGCAGTATGGCCTGCTGCTGTTTCTCATCGCCAGCGGCCTGACCCTGATCTTCGGCATCATGCACATCATCAATCTGGCCCACGGCGCCCTCTACATGGCCGGCGCCTACCTGGCCTTCTGGTTGACCGCGCTGACCGGCAACCTGTTTCTCGCCATCCTCCTCGGCCTGCCGCTGGCGGCCCTGCTCGGGGTGTTGATCGAGCGCTTCCTGATCCAGGCGCTGTATAGCCGCGACCATCTCGACCAGGTGCTGATGACCTTCGGTCTGATTCTGGTGATCGACTCGTTGCGCAGTATCGTCTGGGGTAACGACGTCCACAGCGTGGCGATTCCGGCGCTGCTGGAAGGCTCGGTACGGCTCACCGAGACCCTCGAGTACCCGGTCTACCGGCTGTTCGTCTCCGCCGTCTGCGGGCTGATCGCCCTGGCCATGTACATGGTTTTGCAGCGCACCCGCCTGGGCATCGTCATCCGTGGCGGCGCCAGCAACCGCGAGATGGTCCAGGGCCTGGGGATCAATATCCGCGTGGTCTACACCCTGGTATTCGCCGCCGGCACGGCGCTTACCGCGTTCGCCGGGATGATCGCCGCACCGGTGTCCTCGGTGTACCCGGGCATGGGCAACCAGATCCTCATCATCGCCTTCGTGGTGGTGGTGATTGGCGGCCTGGGCTCGATTCGTGGCGCCTTCTTCGCCGCGCTGCTGGTCGGCCTGACCGCCACCTGGGGCGCGGTGCTGGCACCGCAATACGCGGGCATGGCGATCTACCTGCTGATGGCCGTCGTGCTGCTGTTCAAACCTCGCGGGCTGTTCGCCTGACACCTGCCCCTCGGAGGAAACGCCCCATGCGTCCCTTACCCCCAAGCATCCGTTACCTGTTGCTGGTGCTGGTTCTGCTGCTGGCCGGCTTTCCGCTGTTCGGCGAAAGCCTCAGCGGCGAGCAGCATGGCTTCCACCTGCAGCAACTGACCCACATCATGATCCTCGCCCTGGTGGCCCTCAGCCTCGATCTGCTGGTCGGCGTGACCGGCATGGTCAGCCTGGCCCAGGCGGCTTTCTTCGGCATCGCCGGCTACAGCCTGGTGCTGTTCGCCCCGGAGTACGAGGCGGTCAGTTTCTGGCTGGCGCTGCCCCTGTGCCTGGGCGTCAGCGCCGCCGCCGCGCTGCTGATGGGCCTGCTGATCATCCGTACCTCGGGGATCTTCTTCATCATGGCGACCATCGCCTTCTCGCAGATGCTCTATTACCTGTTCCACGATGCCGCCTTCGCCGGCGGCTCGGATGGCATCTACCTGTTCCTCAAGCCCGAAGTGGCGATCGCCGGCGTACAGCTATTGGATCTGGAGAATCCGCGCAGCCTGTTCTACCTGGTACTGGGCTCGCTGGTGCTGGTCTACCTGCTGCTGCGCACCTTCCTGCGCGCGCCGTTCGGCCGGGTGCTGCTGGGCATCAAGAGCAACGAGGAACGGGTTCGCTCCATGGGCTACAACCCGCTGTTCTACAAGCTGGTGGCCTTCGTCATCGCCGGCACCATCGCCGGCTACGCCGGCATGCTCTCGGCCACCCAGTACGGCTTCGTCAGCCCCAGCCAGGTCAGCTGGCAGCTCTCGGCCCACGCCCTGGTGATGGTCATCCTCGGCGGCATGGGTAGCCTGTTCGGCCCCATTCTCGGCGCCTTCGCCTTCGAGGGCCTGCATCAGCTGTTCGCCGGCCTGACGCCGCACTGGGAGCTGCCCATGGGCCTGGTGATCATCGCCATGGTGCTGCTGCTGCCGCGCGGTATCGCCGGTCTGCTGCTGCAACTCGCTAGCCGGCGCCAGGCCGCGGTCGCCGACGCGGCCACGCCACCCACCGACGAAACGCTGAAGAAGGAGGCCGGCGTATGACTGTCCCTGTTCTGCAAACCCGCGGACTGAGCAAGGCGTTCGGCGGCCTGCACGCGGTCAACGACATCTCCCTGAGCGTGGCGCCTTGCGAGGTGCACGCGATCATCGGTCCCAACGGCGCCGGCAAGAGCACCATGGTCAACCTGCTGTCCGGCCATCTGCAGCCCAGCGCCGGGCAGATCCTCTTTCACGGCCGCGACATCACCGGCCTGGCGCCCAATCGGGTATCGCACCTGGGCATCGGCCGCAGCTTCCAGCGCACCAATATCTTCCCCAGCTTCACCTGCCTGGAGAACTGCTGGCTGGCGGCGCAGTCGCGGTTGCAGAACTCCTTCCGCTTCTTCCGCCGCTGCGAGGCCTATGCCGAGGTGCGCGAGCGCGCCGAGCGGGCGCTGGAGCTGTGCGGCCTGGCCCGGCACCGCGACACCCTGGCCGATGCCCTGAGCTACGGCGAGCAGCGCCAGCTGGAGATCGGCATGGTGCTGGCCACCGAACCGAGCTTCCTGCTGCTCGACGAGCCCATGGCCGGCATGGGCAAGGACGAGTCGGCGCGGGTGGTCGAGCTGCTGGCCAGCCTGTCCGAGCAGTACGCCATGGTGCTGGTCGAGCACGACATGGACGCGGTGTTCAGCATCGCCAGCACCCTGACCGTGATGGTCAACGGCGAGATGCTGGCCAGCGGGCCGCTGGACCAGGTGCGCAACGATCCGGCGGTACAGCAGGCCTATCTGGGCGACGGCGAGGAGCAATTTTGATGAGCACACAAGCCCTGGTGCAGGCCACCGGCCTGCACACCTACTACGGCAACAGCCATGTCCTGCATGGCGTCGACCTGCATATCCAGCCAGGCGAGACCCTGGCGCTGATGGGGCGCAACGGCATGGGCAAGAGCACCACCATCCGCTCGCTGCTCGGCCTGACCCCGGCACGTCGCGGCGAGGTGCTGATCCGCGGCGAACACTGCAGCGGCCGCGCCACCCACCAGATCATCCGCCGCGGTATCGGTTACGTGCCGGAGGGCAGGGGCATGTTCCCCAACCTGAGCGTGCGCGAGAGCCTGATCATGGCCGCCCGCCCGGGCCTGGACGGGCGCCGCGACTGGGACCTGGAACGGGTGCTGTCGACCTTCCCGCGCCTGGCCGAGCGCATCAAGCACCTGACCGGCAACCTCTCCGGCGGTGAGCAGCAGATGGTGGCGATCGGTCGCGCGCTGATGACCAACCCCGAGCTGATGATCCTCGACGAGGCCACCGAGGGCCTGGCGCCGCTGATCCGCAAGGAAATCTGGCAGGTCATCCGCCTGATCAAGGCCAGCGGCATCGCCACCCTGGTGGTGGACAAGAACGTCAACGTGCTGCTCGACCTTACCGACCGCAGCATGATCATGGTCAAGGGGCGGGTGGTCTACGACGGCGCCAGCGCCGAGCTGCAGCGCCAGCCGCAGATTCTGCAGGAGCATATCGGCCTATGATCCCGGCGAGCCCATCGATGAGCCGGATCGCCGGCGAGCCCCGCCAGGGGCGACTCAAGTCCCTGGCGGCGTTGCTGCAGCTGACGGCGGCACTGGCCGCCACCGGCCTGCTGTTGGACAGCAACCTGCATGGTCCGCTGGCCGCCTGGGTGCTGGTCAGCCTCGTCCTGGCGGGGCTGCTGTACCACAGGCTGCCGCCGACCCTGGTCGAAGTGCAGCTGCCGGCGCCACCCGCGCCGGCCGCCGAGCCGGAGGCGCCGTTATTGCCGCCGGCGCCCGTTGCCGAGCAGCCGGCCGATCCGGGCCTGCCGCTGCGCGCGCCCTTGGCCCAGCTGCTCGACGGCATTCTGCGCACCGAGCAGGACATGCAGTACGCCACGGAGCTGGCGCGGGCGGGCGGGGAGAAGGTGCAGTTCAGCGCCGCCAGCATCCAGGCGTGCGAGGCGGCGATCCGCGACCTGGCCGGCTACATGGAAAGCATCGACCAGGTGTTCGATGGTCTGTCGCAGCAGTCGCTGCGCATCGGCGCCCTGGTCGGCAGCATTCAGGACATCGCCAAACAGACCAACCTGCTGGCGCTCAACGCGGCCATCGAGGCCGCGCGGGCCGGCGAGCACGGCCGCGGTTTCGCCGTGGTGGCCGACGAGGTGCGCCACCTGGCCCAGCGCGCCAACGAGTCCAGCGAGCAGATTCGCCAGATCGCCGGCGGCCTGCAGCAGTCGGCGCAGGAGGCGCGGACCGGGGTCGAGCATATCGGTCAGTCCACCCGCACCGGCCTGGAGAAGGCCGCCGCGGCCCTGGGGGCCATGGGCGAGATGCGTGCGGGCGCCACTGCGCGGCTGGAGATAGTCCAGCGCATCGTCCAGCGCCTGCACGAGCAGCGCGCCCTGGCCCAGGGCATGGTCGAAGGGCTGGATCAGACACTGTTCGTTAATCGCACGGATAAGCGATTATCGGATTGTTTGGCCGGCTGACTCGGCTTACCGTTGACTCACCCGCCACCCTCACGCGGTGGCACCGTCAACCGAGCGAGAGTAACTCCGATGGCCGAACTCATTTCCCTTGGCGAAGCGGTCAAGCGCTTCGTCAACGACGGCGACACCGTCGCCCTCGAAGGCTTCACCCACCTGATCCCCACCGCCGCCAGCCACGAGCTGATCCGCCAGAACAAGCGCGAGCTGACCCTGGTGCGCATGACCCCCGACCTGGTCTACGACCTGCTGATCGGCGCCGGCTGCGCCAAGAAGCTGGTGTTCTCGTGGGGCGGCAATCCCGGCGTCGGCTCGCTGCACCGCCTGCGCGACGCGGTGGAGAAGGGCTGGCCGCAGCCCCTGGAGATCGAGGAGCACAGCCATGCGGACCTGGCCAACGCCTATGTCGCCGGCGCATCCAACCTGCCGTTCGCCGTGTTGCGCGCCTATGCCGGCTCCGACCTGCCCAAGGTCAACCCGCTGATCAAGACGGTCACCTGCCCGTTCACCGGCGAAGTGCTGGCGGCGGTGCCAAGCGTGCGCCCGGACGTGACCGTGATCCACGCGCAGAAGGCCGACCGCAAGGGCAACGTGCTGCTCTGGGGCATCCTCGGCGTGCAGAAGGAGGCGGCCCTGGCGGCCCAGCGCTGCATCGTCACGGTGGAGGAGGTCGTCGACGACCTGAACGCGCCGATGAACGCCTGCGTGCTGCCGAGCTGGGCGCTGACCGCGGTCTGCCATGTACCGGGAGGCGCCCATCCGTCCTATGCCCTGGGTTACTCCGAGCGCGACAACCGCTTCTACCAGGCCTGGGACCCGATCGCCCGCGATCGTGAGCGCTTCACCGCCTGGATCGACCAGTACATCCGCGGCACCGCCGATTTCTCAGAGTTCCAGGCCAAACTGGCCGCGCAGCAGGAGGCCAAGTGATGAGCGCCTACAGCACCAATGAAATGATGACCGTGGCCGCCGCCCGCCGCCTGAACAACGGCGCGGTATGCTTCGTCGGCATCGGCCTGCCGTCCAAGGCCGCCAACCTGGCGCGCCTGACCTCCTCGCCGGACGTGGTGCTGATCTACGAATCCGGCCCGATCGGCGCCAAGCCCAGCGTGCTGCCGCTGTCGATCGGCGACGGCGAGCTGGCCGAGACTGCCGACACCGTGGTGCCGACCGGCGAGATCTTCCGCTACTGGCTGCAGGGCGGGCGCATCGACGTGGGCTTCCTCGGCGCCGCCCAGGTCGACAAGTACGGCAACATCAACACCACGGTGATCGGCGACTACCACCAGCCGAAAGTGCGCCTGCCGGGCGCCGGCGGCGCGCCGGAGATCGCCGGATCGGCCAAGCAGGTGCTGATCATCCTCAAGCAGTCGCACCGCACCTTCGTCGACAAGCTGGCCTTCATCACCTCGGTCGGCCATGGCGAGGGCGGCGACCACCGCAAGCAGCTGGGCCTGCCCGGCGCCGGCCCGGTGGGCATCATCACCGATCTATGCATCATGGAGCCGGAAGCCGGCACCAACGAATTCATCGTCACCTCGCTGCACCCGGGGGTAAGCCGCGAGCAGGTGGTGGCCGCCACCGGTTGGGCCATCCGTTTCGCCGACAGCGTCGCCGAGACCGCCGCGCCGACGGCGCTGGAACTCGAAGCCCTGCGCGCCCTGGAGGCCCGCACCGCGGCCGCCCATGGCCAGGCCGGAGGTGAGGAATGAGCCGCGACGTCTATATCTGCGACGCCGTGCGCACGCCCATAGGCCGCTTCGGCGGTGGCCTGGCGCCGGTACGTGCCGACGACCTGGCGGCGGTGCCGCTCAAGGCGCTGATCGAGCGCAACCCGCAGCTCGACCCGAGCCAAATCGATGAGGTGTTTCTCGGCTGCGCCAACCAGGCCGGCGAGGACAACCGCAACGTCGCGCGCATGGCTTCGCTGCTGGCCGGGTTGCCGGACACGGTGCCGGGGGTGACCCTCAACCGCCTGTGCGCCTCAGGGCTCGATGCCATCGGCACGGCGTTCCGCGCCATCGCCAGCGGCGAGATGGAGCTGGCCATCGCCGGCGGCGTCGAGTCCATGTCGCGCGCGCCCTATGTCATGGGCAAGGCCGACAGCGCCTATGGCCGCAACCAGAAGATCGAGGACACCACCATCGGCTGGCGCTTCATCAACCCCTTGATGAAGGCCCAGTACGGCGTGGATGCCATGCCGCAGACCGCCGACAATGTCGCCGACGACTACCAGATCAGTCGCGCCGACCAGGACGCCTTCGCCTTGCGCAGCCAGCAGCGCGCCGCCGCCGCCCAGACCGCCGGCTTCTTCGCCGAGGAGATAGTCCCGGTGCTGATCAAGGGCCGTAAGGGCGATACCCTCATCGAGCAGGACGAGCACCTGCGCCCCGACACCACCCTGGAGGTGCTGACCAAGCTCAAGCCGGTCAATGGCCCGGACAAGACGGTCACCGCCGGCAACGCCTCGGGGGTCAACGACGGCGCTGCGGCGCTGATCCTGGCCAGTGCCGAGGCGGTGCAGAAACACGGCCTGACTCCGCGGGCGCGGGTGCTGGGCATGGCCAGTGCCGGGGTGGCGCCACGGATCATGGGCTACGGCCCGGTGCCGGCGGTGCGCAAGCTGTGCGAGCGCCTGGGCGTAGCCGTCGGCGATTTCGACGTGATCGAGCTCAACGAAGCCTTCGCCAGCCAGGGCCTGGCGGTGCTGCGCGACCTCGGCCTGGCCGACGACGCGGCCCAGGTCAACCCGAATGGCGGCGCCATCGCTCTCGGCCACCCCCTGGGCATGAGCGGCGCACGCCTGGTGCTGACCGCTTTGCACCAGCTGGAAAAATCCGGTGGCAAGAAAGGCCTGGCGACCATGTGCGTGGGCGTCGGCCAGGGCCTGGCCCTGGCCATCGAGCGCGTCTGATTCAGCGATACTGAGCACTGCGCCGCCCCAGAGCACAGGCGATAGCAATCGTGCCTCCGGGGCGGCGTCTTGAATTGAATGATCTAGTGAGGAACTGCGTCATGCCTGTCGTCCGACTCGCCGACGGTGAATTGAATTATCAGCTCGAAGGGCCGGCCGGCGCGCCGGTGCTGGTCTTGTCCAACTCCCTGGGCACCGACCTGCACATGTGGGACGCGCAGATGCCGGCCTTCACCGAGCATTTCCGTGTGCTGCGCTATGACACCCGCGGCCATGGCCACTCGCTGGTCAGCGAAGGCTTCTACAGCATCGAGCAGAATGGCCGCGACGTACTGGCGCTGCTCGATGCCCTGGACGTCGCCAAGGCGCATTTCTGCGGTCTGTCCATGGGCGGGCTCATCGGCCAGTGGCTGGCGATCAACGCCGGCGAGCGCCTGGACAAGCTGGTGCTGTGCAACACCGCGGCGAAGATCGCCAGCCCCGAGGTGTGGAACCCGCGCATCGACAGCGTTCTGCGTGACGGCCAGGCGGCCATGCAGGCGTTGCGCGACGCCTCCATCGCACGCTGGTTCACCGCCGCGTTCGCAGCAGCCGAGCCGGCGAAGGTCGAGCCTGTGGTGGCGATGCTCGCGCAGACCTCGTCCCAGGGGTACGCGGCCAACTGCGCGGCGGTGCGCGATGCCGACTACCGCGAGCAACTCGGTGCGATCCGGGCGCCGACCCTGATCGTCGCCGGCAGCGCCGATCCGGTGACCACGGTGGCGGACGGCCGCTTCATGGCCGAGCGCATCAGCGGCGCGCGGCTGCTGGAACTGCACGCCGCCCACCTGTCCAACGTCGAGGCCGGGGAGGCCTTCACCCGTCCTGTGCTGGACTTCCTGAGCCACTGAAGCGGCGGGCACCGCCAGGCCTGGGCGCCGGCGCGCTGAAACAGCAAGCCCCAGGGGATTGTCTATGCTCATTGGTAGCCTTTACGCACCGTACTGGTTCGGGGCATGACCGGCTTGGGAGATGATCGCAATGGGCAAGAATTCTCTGTTTCGTCGTTTGGCCGCCGCCTTGGCGGTGTTTCACCTGCTGATGGTGGCCCAGGTGCCGCTGGCCAACGCGGCCATGATAGGGACCGCCGAGGTCCTGACCGCGCAACAACAGCAGGTCGACCGTCAGCAACTGCTGAGCATGCTGGAGGACCAGGGTGTGCAGAAGAAGCTCGAGGCCATGGGCGTCGAGCGTACGCAGGTCGAGGCGCGCATCAATAGCCTGACCAATGCCGAACTGGCGCAGTTCAATCAGCAGCTGCAGGAGTCCCCGGCGGGAAGTGGCGTGGTCGGGATCATCGTGCTGTTCTTGGTGATCTTCATCATCACGGATATGCTCTGCGCGACCAATATCTTCAGTTTCGTCAAATGCATAAATCGTTGAGTGGCTGGCGTTTCCTTCCTTTCTTGTTGCTTCTTCTGCTGGGTGCATGCGCGAGGTCTC